>CAMTVW010000011.1:0-158789 GCA_947085315.1 uncultured Sphingomonas sp.
CCGGATGGGCAACGATCCGGCCACGTCGGTGATCGACAAATATCACCGCACGCACGATGTGCGGAACCTGTTCCTGTGCGACGGTTCGAGCATGGTGACGTCGGGCCGCGGCCAGCCGACCCAGACCATCGAGGCGCTGGCTTTTCGCGCCGGCGAACATATTGCCAGATTCGCGCGCGCCAACGAGATTTAGGCGAGCGACATCAGGCAGTAGGGTTCCGCCTTTCTGAATGCACCGATGGTGATGCGAACCCGCAATGCTTGGGTTTGATCCCGGAAGCCGCTAATTCCCCCCCGGTCCGTCGCGCAAAGGGGAATCAGCTTGGGCTCCGACCGTTCCAATCGCCAGGTGCGGCTGAAGGCGCGCACCGGCAACATCCCGCAGGCCGATGATTTCGAGATCGTCGCGGGCGTGATCGCAGCGCCCGGAGAGGGCGAGATCGTCGTGCGGAACCAGTATCTCTCGGTCGAGCCGGCGATGCGCGGCTGGATCGCGGACCCGGGCAACTATGCGGCGCCGGTGGCGATCGGTGCGGTGATGCGGTCGCTGGCGGTGGGCGAGATCGTCGAATCGCGCGATCCGGCCTGGCCGGTCGGTACGGCGGTGGCCGGATGGTTCGGCTGGCAGGATTATGCGACCGTGCCGGCCGGCGCGGTGGTGCGCAGGATCAGCGAGAGCGACCTGCCCGCGACTCTGGCGCTGGGGCTGCTGGGGATCAATGGGGTGACCGCGCTGCTCGCGCTGCGCAAGGTCGGCCGGCCGCAAGCCGGCGAGACAGTGGTGGTATCGACCGCCGCGGGCGGCGTGGGATCGGCGGTGGGGCAGATCGCCAAATCGATGGGGTGCCGCACCGTCGGCATTGCGGGCGGGCCGGACAAGGTACGGATGTGCATCGAGCAGTTCGGCTATGATGAAGCGATCGACTATCATGCGCCCGATCTGGGCGCGGCGATCGCGGTGGCCTGTCCCGACGGGGTGAACGTCTATTTCGACAATACCTCGGGGCCGATCAGCGACGCGGTGCTGCCGCACCTCGCGCTGGGCGCGCGGGTGGTGATCTGCGGGACCGCAGCGATCAGCAGCTGGACCGAATGGCCGACAGGGCCGCGCCCCGAACGCCATCTGCTGGTCAAGCGGGCGAGCATGAAGGGCTTCGTGGTCTTTGACCATCAGGCCGAATATGAAGGCGCGGTCAGCGAACTCGCCGAAGGGGTGCGCGCGGGGACGCTCAAATATAGCGAGCATATCCTGGCCGGGATCGAATCCTGCCCCGATGCCATCGCCCGGCTGTATCGCGGCGAGAACAAGGGCAAGCTGCTGATAAGGCTGTAGTCGCCGCTCAGGGTGTCGCCGACAGGGTCTCCTGCCCGCCGGCGACGGCGGCGCCCGCCGGCACGATCGTGATGGTCCCGGCGTCGCCGTCGACGGTGATCGTCGCGCCGTCCTCGATCAGCTTCATCGCCCCCGGCAGCGCGATGGCGGGGATGCCATATTCGCGGGCGAGTGAGGAGCCGTGCGAGAGCAGGCCGCCGGTTTCCATCACCAGCCCCTTGATCACCAGGAAGACCGGCGACCAGCCCGGATCGGTGGCGGTGCAGACCAGGATATCGCCCTCGACGATACGGCCGATCTGGTCGAGCGACGGCACGACGCGCGCGGGCCCGCTATAGCTGCCGCGGTTGATCGGAGTGCCCGAGAGCCCGTCACCGGCGGCGTCCCCTGACGGCTCCGCCAGCGGCCTGTCGCCCTTCAGGTAGAGCGGCGGGATGGCGTCCTGTGCGAGGAAGCGGTCGAAGACATCGCCGCGCGACCGCACCTTCGATCGCGCCAGCGCGATGCGGTCGTCGCCGTCGAGAAGGTCGAACAGCTCCTGCTTCGACAGGAAGAAATAGTCGCGCTCCCGTTCGAGCACTCCGCGCTCGACGAGCCGGCGCCCGATTTCGGCGAGGCACCGCTTCTTCGACATGGTGATCCGGTCCGAATGATCGCGGGTGTCCTCTCGCAGGATCAGATGCTCGTGGATCGTCGACAGCAGGCGGCGGAAGGTGGCGAGCTTCAGCCGGCCCCAGGGAAGGTCGCGAATCCGCTCCTCGACCTCGCGGGTCGCCTGTTCGCGGCGCGCCACCAGCCGTTCCTCGACCAGATGCGGATGCTCCCCGCCACCTACCGTCAGGAGCAGGCGGAGCGCGCGATCGTTGATCATCACATCCTCGCTGCGGCGCGCGAAATAGATGTCACGATCCTGATGGCCGCGATGGCCGTAGCGCGCCTGAAAGGCTTCATAGCGTGCCAGGAAGGCGCGGCCTTCGTCGGAGGCCGGCAGCTGGCGCAGGAAATCCGCGCCCCTATGCTGTTCGAACAGTGCCAGCAGGCGCGGCGATTGCCGGAGGGCCAGCACCATTTCGTGCAGGTCGGTATTTTCCTCGGCGATCACATTGCGCTTGGGCAGGCCGCTGATGATGTCCTGCATCGCGAAGGCGTTGTCGCCCTTGTACCATTTGGCCATGACCAGCCCGAGCAGCGTGAGCGCGGGCAGGAGATAGAGATAGTTGCCGGTCAGCTGGAGATCGAGCGCCTCGACGAAGACCTCGATCTGCCGGTCGGTCTGCCGCTTGAGCTGGTCGTCCGAAAGCGCTTGCAGCGCTTCGCTGCCGGGTCCTCGGGCGGCCTCGGTCTGCGCGGCGATCAGTGCATAGGAACTGCCGATCCATCGCCCGAGGCTCCGGCGCGGCTGGCGGAACTGCACGCGCAGGAAGGCACGCAGGAGCGGAAACCAGCTGAACGGGGCATTGAGAACCTGATCGCGCCGCGACGGATGGACATAGCCCAGCGCGCCGGGCCGAAGCCAGGTCGGGTAGAGCTGGGACACGAACGTCTCGTCGATCGCGCTGTTATAGTAGATCGTGCCGCCGAAATATTTCCAGCGGCGGATCACATCGCCGCCCTTCACCTTCCACGATCGCCAGGCGGCGCGATGGGCCAGATCGGCTTCCTGTCCGCGCACCGAGTAAAAGAGAGGGGTGACGCCGCCATTCCAGAACTCGTCGGCGAAGGCGCGGGTCCAGATCGCCTGATCATCCTCCGGCGCGCTCTGCCAGCGGTCAAGATCCTCGTTCCAGGTGAATGCCACGCCGGTGACGGGGCGCGCCTGGAGCAGCGAGAGTGTGTCCCCGGAAATCGCCCATTCGATATCCTGCGGCAGCCCGCCGGCCATTCGGCTGACTTTGCGGCTGAGCTCGCCCAGTTCGCGCAGCTGGGCATCGGACAGGCAGTAGCCGTCCGGCGAACCTGAAGCTGCTTCGACCCCGCTGCCTTCGCGCGTGCCGTCGATACGTGTTTCCTTGGCGCCCTGACGGCGATGCTTGACCTTCAGGGAGTCGAGATCGAGCACGAACTCGTCGGGCTCGACCGCACCCGAGACCACCGACTCGCCCAGCCCCCAACTGGCGTTGACGACGATCTCGTCGGCGCGGGCGGTCAACGGATTGCCGATGAAGGCGACCCCGGCGACATCGGCCGGTATCATCTCCTGGACGAGCACCGCGATGCGTGGCGGCGGACCCTCGGCGCCCAGATCGCGCCGATATTTGATCGCGCCCGCCGTCCACATCGACGCCCAGCAGCGGCGGACGGCGTCGAGCAGGGCGTCGATACCCCGGATGTTGAGCTCGGTCGCATAGATGCCGGCGAAGGACGCATCGGCAAGATCCTCGGCGGTGCCCGACGAGCGCACCGCGACGGCACAATCTTCACCGAGGACCGCGTAAGCCCGACGGATCTGCGCGGCGATCTCGTCGGGGAGTGCGCCTGCGATGATCGCATCGCGCAGCGCGTCGGCGGCCTTGTCGAGGTCTGCCGCACGCTCGGCGGCGGCGCTTTTGCTATCGAGGTCGTTCAGCGCGAAGAAGCGGGCATAGGCGTCGGTGGTAACGGCGAAGCCGGTGGGGACGGGCAGGCCCTGACCGACGAGCGAGGACAGACGGGCCGCCTTGCCGCCGACCGCGTCGACCTGATCGGCGCCGGCGGCGCCCAGCCAGAGAATGTCGGTCAAAGCTGCTTCTCCCCGGCGAGGCGCCACTGCGCCGCGATCGCTTCGCCTTGTTCGGCGGCGATCCTGGCGAGCAGCCGGCGCTCGGCTTCCTCGGCCCCGGGATATTCGAAACCCGCGCCGACGAGCGCGCGGACGAAGGCGAGGCTTTCGCGCGCGTCGGCTTCGTCGGAATCCCGTCGGGTGATGCGGCCCTCTTCGACGGTGTAGGTGATCGCCGAGGATGTCTCGATGACGGTGCCGTTCTCCATCACGCCGCGCTTGAGGCTGGTGACCAGCAATCGCGCCTTATCGAGCACCTTGACGGCATGGCGGATGATCTGGCGTCCGTGAGGGAAAATCTTCGCCGTCGCCCGGGCCTGTCGCTCGAAATGGTTGAGCACCTCATCGCTGTCGCGCATGCCATCGGACTCCTGGACGGGGTTGTGCGTCGTGGTGACCCGCGCCGCGAAGCGGCGGCGGAACAGCGCATGTTCGGCCGCCTCGCCCTGCGCCAGCGCCTCGCGAAATTCGCGCGCAAGCTCCTCCATGTCGCGATCGGGGGAGGTGTTGTCTTCTCCTGTGGTCATTTTCGGCCCGGTCCGAACGGAATGTCTCTCCGCACTAGCTGTGCGCCCTGATCATCAGGTCGGTGTCGCAATATTCGCGGGCGTCGACGATCTTGCCGTTCGCGAAGGTGAAGACCATCGCATAGGTGTTGGCATATTCGCCGCCGTCCTTCTTGCGGATATGGCCGTCCATCAGCATCACCGCCTTGTTACCGTCGACCAGGAGCTGGCTCACCTTGCCGGTGAACGGACCTTCCTTGTCCTCCATTGTCCTGGCGGCGAAGGCGAAATAATCTGCCTTGCTGGTGAAGGTGCCGGAAAAGGGCGTCGTACCGAGAATCCAGTAGCGGACATCATCGTCGAGCGCGTCGACCATCGGCTGGAAATCGCCGCTGTGCATGCCCTCCACGATGCGGTTCATCACCACCCGGACCTGATCGCTCTCATCATATGGGCTCATCGGTCATGGCCTCCACTTCGCCGCTCGTTCACTTCACCGCTCCGATCCAGCCGGCCGAAGGGTCGTCCAGAAAGCCGAACGCCAGCCCCGGCGCGGGGCCACGGCCCGCGTCCGAAACCGGCAGGGTGCGTCCGGCGTTTTCATAGACGATCCGACGCCGCGCGATCCGCCACTCGCCATCGCGCCTGCGAAAGTCATCGAGCGAGCGGACGTCGATGATGAAGTCGCGCAGTTCGCCCTCTTCGATGATGCGGTGCGTCGCGGTGCAATAGGTTTCGGCCCGGGCCGTATCGCCTTCGACCTCGATGAGGATGTTGCCGACATGATGGAAGCTGGATTGCAGGCGCCCCGACGCGAAACCCGCGGCGACCCAGGCGATGAAGCCATCGACATCGCCACTATACGGGCCGTGTTCGTCGACGGCATCGGCATGGTAGCAGCTTCGGACCAGCGCCAGATCGCGCCGATCGATCCCGCGGGCATATCGATAGATTACCTGTCGGACTGCATTTTCGTCGATCAGCTTGCGAAGTTGGTCTTCGGTTTGTGTCATCGCATCCCCTCGCCGCATAGCGTAGAGGCGCCGTCGAAATAATCCACAATTATTTTAATCGTATATGAAATTGTCCATGGGAAATCCGCTCGCATTGGCCATTCCCTCGAATGCCAGCTGATTTTTCCTACCCAAGCAGCGCTTGACCAGCTCCCGCCTTTACGCTCATTATATACGTGAAGAGGATATATATATGATTCCGCAAGGGTGGTGGCCGGTAGCGTTGGCAAGCGAGGTTCTGGCCGGGCGCCCCTATGCTGCGGTGGTCCATGGGCTTGAGATCGTGTTGTTCCGCGACGGAGCGGGACATGTGGCGGCGTTGACCGATCGTTGCGCCCACCGCCGTGCGCCGCTGTCGCTGGGCAAGGTGACCGATGCGGGGCTGATCGAATGCCCCTATCATGGCTGGCGCTATGACGGGACGACGGGGGCATGCCGGAGCATCCCGAACCTGTCGGCCAGCGAAGCCATCCCGAAGACCTACCGGGTGCGCGCCTTTCCGGTGCGCGAAGAGGCGGGCTTCATTCTGGTCGATTGTCTGGATGGCGAGGGGGCGCCCGGAGCTTCCCCGGCCATTCCCGCGCCGATCGCCGAGGTGCGCTGGGAGAAATCCCAGCTGCTCGCCTTTCCCTATCGTGGCTTTTTCGACCTGCTGGTCGACGCGCCGTCCAGCGTTATCGATATTGCCGGGGTGACGCTGCTCGACGATCACCGGTTCGGCGATCCGGTGATCGACGACAGCAGGATCGTGCAGAGCTTCGCCGCGAGGTGGCATACGAACCGGAGCAAACGCGCGATCGCGGATTTTCCGCTGGCGGTCGACGTCGCAGCCAGCCGCGCGGGCCGCTTCGCGACGGTCGAGCTGCGGACGATGCAGGGTGAGCCGCTGAGCGCGATAACCCTGTGTGCCTCCCCGACGAGCAGGTACCTCACCCGCACGCTTTGGCGGGGCGGGCCGATCTCGGCTTCCCGCAGCCTGCCGATCCGGGCGCGTACCACGCTCGATGCGGCGCAGATCAGCCGCGTGGTCCGCTATGCGTCGGCCCATCTTTTCGCTGAACGTCCGTCCGCCGAAGCCGGCGACCTTGCCGTGCCGGCGATGACCGAGGAACTGCTCGATGCCTGACTCGATGATTGCAGAACGCCCCTCGCACCGCGATGCGGGGCCTGCCGCCGCTCCGTGGGAGCCAGGCACCTTCGCGCTGCGCGACGCATGGTTTCCGGTGGCGCACGCGCCCGAGCTCAATCACGGGCCGATCGTGCGCTTCGTCCACTCGCAGCCCTTCCATATCTGGCGTGACGAGGCCGGGGTGCGCGCGGCCAGCCACGGGCCGACGGTGCCCGAAGCGCGCCGGACCGGCTTCGTCGAGGCCTATCCGGTTACCGAGCGATATGGCCATATCTGGGTCTGGTACGGGGCGGCCGCCAGCGCCGATCCGGCGCTGTTGCCGGACATCCCCTTCCTGCCGCTGCACCGTTCGCAGCCGCGCTATTCCTGGGGCGTGAACTATTTCCACTGCACCTATGAGCTCGTGCTGGAGAATATCCTCGACCTGACCCATGTCGATTTCATCCACGGATCTTATGCGGGCAGTGCCGAAAGCGCCGAGGAAGACAGCATCCGTTTCGAATCGACCTCTGAAACCGTCACCATGATCCGCACGATCCGCAAGCGGCCGACATCGGATTATCAACGCGACGTGCTGGGCGTCACCGCACGCTACCAGGATCAGGAAGCCTATACGCATGTCTTCATCCGTAGCGGGATATGCTTCCTCCACACCCACTATAGTGACGCGCCGTCGATTCCGCTGATGCAGTCCAACACGCCCGAGTCGCGGACGCTGACGCGCGCCAATTATTGTTTCGGCATCCAGCAAACGACCAACCGCGCCTATGCCCAGGCATGGCCTCGGACGGCGTCGACGATCGCGGCGCAGGACGAGTCGGTGCTCAATCCGCAGAACCCGCGCTATCTGGGACAGGTCGTGCGGGGCGATTGCAGCACCCGGTTCGACGCTGCGGGCCTCCATTATCGCAAGCGCGCGCTGGCGCTGATCGAGCGGCAGAAGGCGGGCGATTTCAGCTATCAGGCCGACATCGCCGATGGTTCCGACATCGCCGATATCCTGAAGGTGCGCCGTCCGGACTGATCGCCACCGACGCGCAGGTGCCGGCTGAAAACAGATGAAAAGGATGAGAGGGATGCGAGCCTACCGGCTGCTCGAATGGGGCAGGCCTCCTGAATATGTCGAGACGCCTGTCCCCGAGCCGGGGCCGAACGAGGTGCTGATCCGGGTTGCGGCGGTTGGCGTGTGCGGCAGCGATCTTCATCTGCTGCACGCTCCGCCCGGCATGCTGCCCTTCGATCCGCCGTTTACATTGGGCCATGAAGTCACCGGCTGGGTGGAGCGGGTCGGCGCGGGTGTCGTCGCGCTGGCGCCCGGCGATGCGGTGCTCGCGTCCAGTTCAACCTCATGCGGGCATTGCACGCCCTGCATCGGCGGGCGGGACAATTATTGCACCGGGCAGGTCAACATGTCGTCGCGGATGATGACGATGAAGGTGCGTGGGATCGGCCTCGACGGGGGGTTCGCCGAATATATGGTCGCGCCGCAGCGCGATCTGGTGAAGTTGGGCGACAGCGATCCGCGCGCGGTGGCGCCGCTCGCCTGTGCCGGGGCGACCGCCTATCATGCGGTGCAGGTCGCAATGCCGGTATTGACGCCGGGCGAACAGTGTCTGGTGATCGGCGCCGGCGGTCTGGGGAGCTTCGCAATCCAGTATCTTGGCCTGCTGGCAGGATCGAGCACGGTCGTCGTCGACAGCAATCCGATACGGCTGAGCGTCGCGCGATCGATGGGTGCAGCGCAGACGATCGAGGCCGGTGCGGACGCGGGAGATAAAATCCTCGCTGCCACCGGCGGGAGGGGCATTGCGGCGGTGCTCGACTTTGTGGGGAGCGACGACACGCTGGCACTGGCGACGCGGGTGGTTCAGCCGGGCGGCAAGGTTGTCGTTCCGGGGATCAACCTTGCCTCGATACCCTTTGGATGGGGCCAGTCGGCGCCGGGCTGCGATTACCGGCTCACGCTGGGCTTCACCAACCGAGAGCTCGCCGACGTGGTCGCGCTGGGCCGCAGCGGGCGCGTCCAGATCGAAACCGAGCGGTTCGGCTTCGACCAGATCGCCGAAGCCTTCGACGCGCTGGCCCGGGGCACGCTGCGCGGCCGCGCGGTGATCGACGTCGCCGGTGCGCATGGCGGTTGACCCTCCGGTCCGCGTCGGGCTGATCGGCGCAAGCACCGATATCGGCTGGAGCAACATCGCGCATCTGCCGGCGCTGCGCGCGTTACGATGCTGCGACCTGGTGGCGGTGGCGACGCGGTCCGAGCGCTCGGCGCGGGCGGCGGCCGACATGTATGGCGCGCGCCTTGCGTTCGGCGATCCGCAGGACCTGATCGATTGCCCCGAGGTCGAACTGGTCAGTATCTGCGTGCGCGCGGCTTTCCAATATGATCTTGTCGAGCGCGCGATCGCGGCGGGCAAGCATGTCTATTGCGAATGGCCGCTCGGCCTGGGCAGCGCCCAGAGCGCCGCGCTGGCGGCACTGGCCGCCGAACGCGGGGTGATGGCGATGGTCGGGCTGCAGGGCCATGCGTCGCCAGTGATCGCTCGCATCCGCGCGATGGTGGCGTCGGGCGTGATCGGCGAGATATTATCGACCAGCTTCGCGGGCTCCGAGCCTTATGGCTGGGGTGCCGAGGTTCCGCAGGCCTATGCCTATGGCGCCGACAGCGGGCAGGGCGCGACGCCCTTCACGGTTACCGCCGGCCATGCGCTGGACACGATCGCGCTGTGCCTGGGCGAGTTCGCCAGCCTATCAGCGCAGCTGGTGGCGCGCCGCACGACGACGCGGATCATCGAGACCGGCGAGATCATCCCGAAGGACGCGCCCGATCAGGTGGTCGTTACCGGCCGGCTCGCTTCGGGCGCGGTGGCGACGCTTCACCTGCGGGCGGGATCACCGACCCATGAGGAACTGCGCTGGGAGATCAACGGCAGCGAGGGCTATCTCCTCGCGGTGAGCGACAGCGGGGTCCAGGTCGGCCAGCCGAGGCTGTGGATCGGGCGCCAACAGGGCGAGGCTCCGGTCGAGATCGCGACGGCGGTCGACGATATCGACCTTGGCGAGCCACTCTCGGGCCCCCCCCTCAACCTTGCCGGCCAATATGCGGCATTCGCCCGGGCGATCCGCAGCGGAACGATTCCGGCACCCGATTTCGCCTATGCCGCGCGGCGCAAGCTGCTGCTCGACGCGGTGGGCCGGTCATCGGACGAAGGGCGTGTCATCGCGCTCGATTGAGGGTGCTCAGCCGCGATCCCAGACCAGCGGCAGCGCGTCGACATGGATGATATTGCTCAGGTAGAACGGCACCGCATAGCCCGGCTCGACCCGGAAGGGCGGCAGTGCGGCGAACATCTCCTGCAGCGCGATCTGGAGCT
The DNA here is from genome assembly GCA_947085315.1 of uncultured Sphingomonas sp. GTDB lineage: Bacteria > Pseudomonadota > Alphaproteobacteria > Sphingomonadales > Sphingomonadaceae > Rhizorhabdus. The sequence goes on from CAMTVW010000011.1 coordinate 10,117, forward strand.
CGCGTCGCGCGAGATGGGCGCCGATGCAGCGATGGGGACCGAAGCCGAAGGTCAGATGTGACGGCTTGCGGCCGAAGTCGACCCGGGACGGCGCGGCGAACATCTCGGGATCGTTCGATCCCAGCGGGGTCGACATGGCGACACGGTCGCCGGGCTTCATCGTCACGCCGTGGAGGGTAACCTCCCGGTCGCAGATCCGGAATGTCGTCACCGCCGCATAGGCGCGCAGCAGTTCCTCGATCGCGGGCACGATCGTGGCCGGCTGGTCGCGCAGACGCTGCTGATCCTCAGGGTGGGTCGCCAGATGATGGAAATGCAGGCCGATATTGGCGGATACCGTGTCCAGCCCGCCGATGTACAGATTGAAGCAATGGCCGAAGACCTCTTCGGGGGACCATTTGCGGCCATCGACTTCGAGCTGGAGCGCGGTGCTGATCAGATCATCGCCCGGACGGCGGGTGCGCTGATCGATCGCATCGAGCAGATAGGCCTTTACCGCCCGGGTGCCGCGTACGCGATCCTCGGCGTCGTCGGTGTGAAGCAGCGAGAATTCCCATTCGAGCAGCTGCTCCATATCCTCCTGCGGCAGCCCGAGCAGGTCGATGAAGATCGAAACCGGGAAGGGGACCGCGAATTCCTTTACGAACTCGCACGCGCCGCGATCGCGGAAGCGGGCGATGTAATCGCGCGCCCGCTGGCGCACCTTCTCATCCAGCGCACCCATCCGCTTTGGCGAGAACACCGGGTTCAGCGCGCTTCGGAACGCGGTATGCTCCGGCGGATCGAGCTCGGTGGGGATCACGTCCCAACTTTCGCCGATGCCGGCCGCGAAGCCCGTATTGCCGCGTTTGCGAAAATTGTCGGTGTCTGCATAGATCGTCCGCAGGTCTTCGGCGCGCCGCACCACCCAGCCGGGCAGACGACCGGGGAAGACGTCGGTGGCGTAGAATATCGGCGGACCGCGGTGGAGCGCCGGGATGATCTCGACATAGGGATTGACGGTCTGCACCTTCCTGGGGGTCAGCGGGAAGGGCATGATCAGTTCGGGTGGAACATGATCGGGATAGGCCGGGCGGGCAGGCGCGATGGTGGTCATAGGCGTGCGGCCTTGATCGAACGGGCGGCGAGCAGGAAGTGCGCCGAGGCCCAAAGGTTGAAACACAAGGCGACGACCAGCCCCCAGCCGAGCGCGTTGGGATGGGTCAGCCGCTGGCTGATGAAGCCGACCAGGAAGGGGCCGAGGCCGTAGCCGGCCAGATTGGTGCCCAGCTGCAAGGTACCGGCAGCGGTGCCGCGCAGCGTGGGGCCGGCCAGCGTCGCGAGCAGGCCGTTGGCCGAGCCGTTATGCGCGTTCTGGAAGAAGGCATAGACCACGAACAGGATCAGCGCCGGCCAGAGCGCTGGCGCGAGAACCGCGGCGAAACCAAAGCCGGCGGCAAATATGGGAGTCACCGCGCTGAACAGGGCGGGGCGGGCGAGCGCAACCCCCGCCCGGCGATTGCCGCGGTCGACAAGCAGGCCGGTGAGCAGGCCGCCGACCGAGCCGAACAGCCCGAAGGCGATCGCCGCGATCACCCCGGCCTGCGACAGCGACAGTCCGTGCGTCCGGATGAAGAAAGAGGCGACCCAGGCCGACGAGCTGGCTGCGCTGATCGCGGCGAGGGTGATCCCGGCCGCGACGTGCAGCAGCCCCGGCGACCGGGCGAGCTGACCAAAGCCGGCGCGCGAGGGGGCAGGGGTGGTCGGCGCGGCATCCTGCGTACCGCGCACCGGTTCGCGCACCGTAAGCCACAACAGAATAGCGATCAGCAGGCCCGGTACGCCGGCAATGAAGAAGCCCGCGCGCCAGCCGAAGGTCTGAACCGCATAAGCGCCGCCGATGAAGGAGAGCGCCGCGCCCAGGCCGGTGCTCATATACCAGATGCTGATCGCGGTGGACCGCTCGCCCGGCCCGAAATAGTCGGACAGCAGCGAAATCGAGCTTGGTGCGCCGCCCGATTCCGCGGCGCCGACCGCGCTGCGGCCGAGCAGCAGCCCGACATAGCTGGATGCGAAGCCGCACAGCAGGGTGAAGCCGCTCCACAGCGACAGCAGGATTGCCAGCAAATTCCGTCTGCTGATGCGGTCCGCGAGCATCCCGACGGGGATGCTCGCGATCCCGAATGCGATCCCATAGACGACGCCCGCGAGCATCCCGAGCTGCTGGTCCGACAGCCCGAACTCGCGCTTTACCGGCTCGAGCACGAGCGCGATGATCGTCCGATCGAGGGTATGGCTGGCCTGCACCGCGATCAGGACCGACAGCACATACCAGCGGTAGCGCCCGACGGTGGATCGCGGTCGCTCGCCCGATGTCTGTTCCATTGCGAGGCCGTTCATATCTGCTCCTCCCGACGCCGTTCAGTTCCGTGTGGAGCGGATGTCCGGACCGATCACAGGACGACGCAGGCCTGATCGAATTCCAGCCGCGGATTCCGGTCGAACAGATCTTCGTCCGAACCATAGCCGATATTGCAGAGGAAGTTCGATTTCCAGCGGCCGTCGGGAAAGAATTCCTGATCGACGCCAGCTGCGTCGAAGCCCGACATCGGCCCGCAGTCGAGGCCAAGCGCGCGTGCCGCGATCATCAGATAGGCGCCCTGGAGCGTGGACGAGCGATGCGCGACGTCGGCGATCAGCGCGTCATTCCCCTCGAACATCGACCGCATCTCGCGGCCGGGGAAAAGCTGCGGCATATATTCGTAGAAGCGCGTGTCATAGGCGACGATCACGCAGCAGGGGGCGGACATCGTCTTGTCGACATTGGTCCCCAGCAACAGCGGGCGCAGCCGTTCCTTCGCCTCCGGCGTCGTCACGAATGCGAAGCGCGCCGGCGTGGTGTTGGCGGTGGTAGCGCCCCATTTCTGAAGATCGTAGATAGCCTTCAGCTCGCCCTCGTCGAGCGGGGTATCGAGCCAACCGTTGCGCGTCCGTGCCTTGCGGAACAAGACATCGACGGCGGCCTCATCCAGTCGGCGAGCGCGGGCGGCATCGACGGCAGAATCGGTCATTTCTTCTCCTTTTGCGGGTGCATTCGGCGTTGTCAGCTATGGGTCCGCACGACGAGATCGGTGTCGCAATATTCGCGGACATCGACGATCCGGTCGTTCTCGACGGTGTAGATGATGCAGTAGGTATTGTCGTAAGGACGGCCGTCCTTCGTCATCATATGGCCGGTCATCAGCATCGCGGCCTTGTTGCCGTCGACGATCACGTCGCTGATCTTGCCGGTGAAGGGCAGTACCATATTGGCTGTCGACGGGATCACCGATTCCTCGATGAAGGTCTGCTTGCCCTTGAAAGTGCCCGAGAATTTGGTGGTCCCGATCACCCAGTAGCAGGCGTCGTCATGCATGGCGTCGAGCAGCGGCTGAAAGTCGCTGCGGTGCATCCCTTCGACGATGGGGTTGACGACCGCCCGGGTCGCTGCGGTGCGGGCGGCGTGCTCTGTGCTGGTCATGGGCGTCATCCCGTCGGTTCAGCCGGCGTCGGCCTGATCTTTCCAGAACTGCTCGGTCGCGGGCGTCAGGATCATCAGAGAGATCGTTCCCATGTCGCAGGTGTCGGTGGTGGGCATTACATCGGTGCCGGCCACGGCGCCCATCTCGGCCTGGAGCCCCTCGGGATCGTCGGTCTCGACGTCATAGAGCGCCATCGTCGTCCACTTGTGCGCATTGCCCGCTACCTTCACCCGGAACTTCTGAGCGGAGATGACACCGGGCCAAGCAAGCACATCCTGAAGATGGCCGTCATACCAGGTGTCGAACTCCTTCTCCTTGCCCTCCACGGCATTGGTAAGAGCCAGCAGCTTATGTCTTGCCATATCAATTCCCCTCCATTCGGCGTCGTCCAGGCGCCGCGGCACGGGGGCCGGACGCGCGCATGGAGGCGATCAGGATAGAGTGATCGCAACGCCGATTCTGCCCGGTTGTATGGCAATCGCTTTACAATGCAAGAGAATGTATATGGAATATTATTTCATATATTCTATAAAGGGGAGTGACCGTTCTAGTGGCATATCAGCCCGGAAAAAGGGGATTGCGCTTGCCGCGCCGCAGCATGGGAGTTGCTTTTTGAGCGATTCCACGCGATAATCTCTAATCACGCGGTAATTTCGCGTGTCCGCCCCGCCTGTATATGGAATCCCGAAGCTATGGACTCTCCGTCAGAGCAGCAGAACGTCACGGCCAAGGTTTATCTGAATATCAGAGAGAATCTCATCGCGTCGAATTTTCTGCCAGGCCAGAAGATCAATATCTCCAAGATCTGTCAGGATCTCAATGTTGGTCAGGGTGCGGTGCGTGAAGCGCTGTCGCGCATGATGGCCGAAGGCTTCGTCGAGGCGGAGCCAAATCGCGGGTTCGTCGCGTCGGAAATCTCGCTGGAGGGGCTGAAGTCGCTGACTGAAGCCCGGCTCAAGCTCGACGAGATCTGCGTCCGCGAAGCGATCGAACTCGGCGGGATCGACTGGGAGGCCGACGTCCTGGCGGCCAGCCACCGCGCCGCGCGCCGCCGCGCCGAAGCACATAAATCCGAACATGCGATGAAGGAGTTCCTTCAGGCGCATGCCCAGTTCCACACCACCTTCGTGTCGGCCGTCAACAATCCCTGGCTGAAGTGGATCCGCAGCCTGCTCTACGCGCATACCGAGCGTTATCAGCTATTGTGCATCCCTTCGGTCGACAGCAAGCCCGACCTGTATACGCCGGGGAGTCCGTTTCTCGACGCGGTGCTGGCACGTGACGCGGACAAGGCGGTCGAGGCGATGCGCAAGATTTATATCGAGGGTACCGCGAGCATCATCGACCAGTTCACCGATGTACCGCCGGCCGAGCGCGCATCGGCGAAGGCCGAATCGCTCCAGCGGTCCTGATCGGACCGCCTTCGGGCATTGAATTTTCGATAATGGCGGGACTGTTCCCGGCTCGGCGTGCCGGGCCGGGCGACCGCTGTCGCCGGTCGTCGCGCGCCGGCTGAGGCGGTGACGCTTCGGAATCCGCCATGGTTCGCAATTCTGTAGATAGCTATTGCATTTTGTCTATGAACCGATAGATTATAAATGAAGCAATGAATGAGGTTGGCCCAAGCCGACCTGAGGGGAGGGGTTCGTCGCCATCAGGCGCTCTTCGATCAACGTCATTCAGCGCCTTGCCATGGTTCGGGCAGGCTTCTCCGCGACATGCGGCGGGCCGGCGCGGACCAGCAATAATAATGACACCAAATCACTAGGGGGGAAATGATGCCCAGGTTTCGTCGATTTGCCGCGGATGCCATCAGCATCGGACTTGTCATCTCGCTCGCGAGCATTGCCGCTCCGGCCAGCGCACAGGATCGGGCCGGTGGCACGACGCCACAGGCTCAGCCCGATGCCGTCGTCGATTCAGGCGAAATCCTGGTAACCGCGCGGCGCGTGTCCGAGAGCCTGCAGAAGGTGCCGGTGGCGGTCACCGTGGCGACCGGCGAAATCCTGGAGGACCGCGCGGTCGTGCGGATCGAGGATCTCCAGCATATCGCGCCGAACCTTTATATCCAGCGGCTGGCGGTCAGTCCCGTCACCGTCCAGCTGTCGATGCGCGGGCAGAAGCAGAATAATGTGCTGCTCGTCGTCGATCCGGCGGTGGGGGTATATATTGACGGTCTCTACAACCCCCGCAGCTTCGGCCTGGGCGACGCCTTTGTCGATGTCGACCGTGTCGAGGTCGTTCGCGGTCCGCAAGGCACGCTTTATGGCCGCAACACCACGGGCGGCGCGGTCAGCATCTTCACCAAGAACCCGACCGATACGCTCGAAGGATCGGTCAAGGCCTCCTACGGCAGTTGGGACGCCCGGCAGCTTCAGGGGATCATCAACCTTCCGCTAGGGCAGGACGTCGGGTTGCGGCTGGTGGGGCAGCGCTCCAAGCGCGACGGCTTCGGCCAGGATAATGCAGGCCGGCCCCTGTCGGACGAAAACAAGACGCTGATCCGCGGCAAGCTGGGCTTTGACGGCGAGCGCGCCCAGATCGTCGCGTTGGCCAGCTATTCGCGGATCCGTCACGCCGGCGCCAGCCACAAGCTGATCGCTCGCGGGACCACCGGGCTCGGCATCCTGCAGGTCGCGGCCCAAACCGGCGGCGTGAACTTCGCTCCATCCGCGCTTGCCACGCCTGCGGCTCAGGCCCTGATCCCCGCCGCGCTGGCGGGCCTGGACCGCCAGATCGGCGGCCACATCTTCGACACCACCAGCAATATCGACAATTTCGCGCGATTCCGTTCCTATACGTTCGGTCTCGATGCGGTATTCAATCTGACCGACAATCTCGATATCCATTCGATCACCGGCTATTATGATTTTGACTCGATCAACGGCACCGATCTCGACGGTACCCTCTACAGCATCGGCGACACGGTCCAGGCCGCCAGCGCGCATTATCTGAGCCAGGAACTGCAGCTTCAGGGCAAGTTCGGCGCTCTGGACTTCGTGGTGGGCGTCTATGCCGGCGACGAGAAGGGCCATGAAAGCTCGCGTACGAAGAGCTTCGCCAATCTGCTGCTGGCACCGGGCCTGCCGCCCGGCACGATCTCGATCAATGATTATGACGCCCGGAACCGCAATCTGGCGGTGTTCGCACAGGCGAACTACAAGATCACCGACCGGACACGGGTCACCGCCGGCTATCGCTATTCATGGGATGAGCGTGGCGTAAGGGCGTTCAACCGCGGCATTCTCGGCGGCGTGACCACCGTATGCCGCGTGCCCGCCGAAGGCGCCGCTGCGGCCAATGCGGCGGTTCCGGCGACGCTAGGCTGCGGCCGCGAATTCAAGGACACCTTCTCGGCGGCGTCGTGGCTGCTCTCGGTCGACCATGAGCTTTCGGACAGCATCTTCGGCTATGCCAAGGTCGCTCGGGGCTTCCGCAGCGGCGGCCAGAACGCCCAGGGTAACACGACCGCGGACTCGTTCCTCCCGTTCAAGCCCGAGACCGTCCAGGAATATGAAGTCGGGCTGAAGTTCAGCAATCTGTTCAACCGGCCGATCCGCTTCAACGTCGCGGGCTATTACGACGATTATAAGGACATCCAGAAGTCTCGTCTGTTCGGCCTGCCGAACGGCACCACCGTCACCCGCGTCGCCAATGCGGCAAAGGCCAGGATCCAGGGTTTCGAAGCCGAAGCCTCGGGGCGCATCACCGATCGGCTGCAGTTCAACGCCGCGGTGGGTCTGATCGACGCGAAGTTCAAGGAGTTCATCGATCTCAACCCGGTGACCCAGGCACCGGTCGACCGTTCGGGCGAAGACTTCCAGATCCCGAAATGGACCGCGAGCGGCGGGCTTGGCTACACGTTCCCGGTCAGCTTCGGTGAGGTGTCCTTCTCGGGTGACGTCTATTGGCAGGACGACACGAACGTGAACATCGCGAGCGCGATCCCGATCATCCAGCGCGATTTCGCGCTCGTCAACGGCCGGATCGAGGTCAAGATCGACAGCGCGGACGTGACGGTCGCCGGCTATATGCGTAACGTCTTTGACAAGAAGTACATCATCCAGGTCTATGATCTGCGCGGCTCGTTCGGGGTGGTCAACGCCAACTATGGCGACCCCCGGACCTTCGGCATCGAGGTGACGAAGCGCTTCTGATCGTCACGGCCCGCATCTGCGATCGGGGCGGTGTGCGCAACGCACGCCGCCCCTTTCGATTAGCGTGATTGTCGCTATTCGGTGGTCTTTCCGTCGAAATGCTCATGAGCAGCATCGGCGACGGCGCGCGTTGCGTGGATCGTTGCGTCGAGATGCTCGGGAGGGCCGTAGATCGTATAGAGGCGCAGCGGCTCGGCGCCCCGGCTGATGACGTTATGGCGCGCACCTTGCGGGACGATGATCCCGTCGTCGGCCTTCACGAAGTGGCAGACCCCGTCGATCCAGACCTGGCCCTCGCCGCTTTCGATGCGAAAGAACTGATCGCGATCCTCATGGACTTCCTCGCCGATTTCATCGCCGGGCGGGATCGCCATGACAACGAGCTGAAGGCTGGCACCCGTGTAGAGAACGCGGCGGAAGTCGGTATTGACCTCCGTCAGCTGTTCAATATTGCTGACAAATCCCTTCATGGGGAAATCCTTTCAAAACTCGTCATTCGGGCATTCGCCACGTCGCTCTGCCGACGACTGATCGGGTTCGCGCGGCATGCCGAAGGCGGCGCTTCGCCTGTCGTCAGATGGCTTTGCCGGTGCCACCGCCCGCACAGCTCATGCATTGTAGCGCGGCCGGCAGGGCGTCGAGGCGTTCGGGGGCGATCGCTGCTCCGCAGGCGATGCACAGGCCATATTCGCCCGCGTCGAGTCGGGCCAGCGCCTGCCGCGTCTGCGCAATTTCGGTCAGGGCCGAGCGTTCGATAGCATCGAGCGCCTCATCATCCTCGCGGGCAACGGCCTGCTCGGCGAAATCATCGTCCAGGGGCTGGCGCTGCTCTTCCTCGATGCGGCCGACCCGGGCGTGAAGTTCGGCGAGCCGTGCGGTGAGCCGCTGCCGGGTGCGATCGAGGTCGGGTTTCACGCATCGAGCCTTTCCGCAATCAATGCGGCGATCTCATCAAGCAGGCCAAGCCGCTGCTTCTTCAGTCCTTCGAGCCGATCGTCCGAGGCGGGCTCCGTCCCCGCTTCGATCCGCGTGATTTCCTGGGCAAGCGCATGATGCCGGTCGGCAAGCTGGCGATAGTGGGCGCTGTTGAGCTTCAGCGTGTGAAGGATTTCCCGCTGCGCGGGAAACAGGGCGTGCAGATCATGGCCGTTTTCACTCATCATGCTTCCAATCCGGTTTGTCATAAAATCGTGCTGTGATGGCTGAGATTTGACGCGGGAGCCGGACGGCGTCGTTACGTAAATCTCCGGACACGCAGCTGCTGACGAACCCGCGGCAGGCTATCTGTCGTAAGGGATGCGGACGTCGGTGCGGTTTATCGGCGCATCGCCGCCGCGTTCGTTCGCGCCGTGACGGGGAGGGCCCCGATCCGTAAGATCCCCAATGCCCGGCGAGATCCCGAAGGCCTAGCGTTCCTCGCAATTGCCGGTTGCCTTTGCCGATGCGGCGGCGAAAGAGCATCGGAGTGCAACAGCCTTTGATTGAGAGAGATGTGCCATGACCTTCACGCGATCCAGGATATCGGCAGTCGGCCTGATCTGCGTCATCCTGTCGCAGGCAGCACCCGCTCACGCCGACAGGCTCGCCCGCGAAGGGCATGCGCTGGCCGTGAAGCGGTGCGGCGCCTGCCACGCGACTGGAAAAACCGGCCCCAGCCCGCTCGCCGCCGCCCCGCCGTTTCGATCACTGGCATATCGCTATCCCGTCGAGACGCTCGACGAGGCGCTGGCCGAAGGTATCACCGTCGGCCATCCCGATATGCCGTCGGACCCTTGGGAACCCGCCGACATCAACCGGTTCATCGCCTATCTGAACAGCATCGGTCCGAAGCCGGCAAAGGCAAATTAGCCAGCCCACTGCAGATAGGGGCGACGCCGGCGTTCAGGGCAGAAGCAGGAAGGTGAAGAAGATGATCGTCGCCGCGAACATCACCGCCGTCGCCCCCCAGCCGAGCAGCAAGGCGCGCCGCGACAGCGTCAATCGCCCCATAGCGCGGGGGTTGCCGGCGATCAGCATCATTACCGTCATGACAGGCGCCGCCAATACGCCGTTCACGACCGCGGCCCAGTAAAGGGCACGCACGGGATCGATACCCAACAGGTTTAGTGACGCGCCGGCCAGGGTGGTGATCGCAATCGTAGCGTAGAAGAGCCGGGCGTCGAGCGGTTTGGCGTTCAGGCTGCCGGCGATACCCACCATCTCGGTAACCGCGTAGGCGGCCGAACCCGCCAATATCGGAACGGCGAGCAGGCCGGTTCCGATAATGCCGAGCGCGAACATCGCAAAGGCAAAATCCCCGGCGACGGGGCGCAATGCCTCGGCGGCCTGTGCCGATGTCGTGATATCCAGAACGCCGTGAGCGTGGAGCGTGGCCGCGGTCGCGAACACGATGGCCAGCGATATGAGCGTGCTGAAGGCCATGCCGACGAGGGTGTCGATCCGGATACGCGACAGTTCGGGTGCAGCCATGCTCGGCGTTATGCACAATGGCTTGGCGTGATGCCGGTGCTGCTCCTCGACCTCCTGCCCGGCCTGCCAGAAGAAGAGATAGGGACTGATGGTGGTGCCCAGGATCGCGACGAGGGCGGTCGCATAGGCGCTGTTCCATTCGATTTCGGGCACCAGGAGTGCCGTAAGCGCCTGTCGCCATGGGACGTTCGCGACGGCGACCACAGCGACATAGGTGAACAGCGACAGCGTCGTCCATTTGAGGATCGAGGCGTAACGAGGGTAGCTCACCGCGACTTCCAGCACGACACAGACGATGCCGAAAAGCACGGTGTAGAGCGCGGCATTGCCGCCAATGAGCAATACGAGCGACGCACCCATCGCGCTGAGATCGGCGCCCAGATTTATGACGTTGGCGATGAGCAGGCAGGAAACGATGCTCCAGAGCAGCGGGCGGGGAAAATGGCGTCGAACATTGCGGGCTATCCCGGCTCCGGTGACCCGTCCGATGTCGGCCGCAACCTGCTGTATGGCCACCATGAGCGGAAAGCTGAGAACGAACGTCCAGGCGAGACCATAGCCGAACTGAGCACCGACCTGACTATGTGTACCGATTCCACTCGGATCGTCGTCGGCGGCGCCGGTGACAAGGCCGGGGCCAAGGCTGTTCAGGAAGACGCGCAGCCGATTGGGACCCGGCTGCGCCGGACGCGAAGCATCGATCAGCTCCGGGCGTTCGGAAGCGCCGGACGGAAGGAGCGGCTGGTTCGCTTCGCCGCCGACGGTCGTTCCAATTTCGGTCAATGGGACAGAAGCACGGGGAGTTCGACATTGCCCAATATCGTCGCCGTCGCACCGCCAAATACAAATTCGCGCATCGGTGAGTGTCCAAAGGCACCCATCACCAGCAGGCTCGCTCCGGCCGCGGCGGCATGCGCCAGCAGCGCCTCCCCCGCATCCTTGCCGTTGGCGGCGATTTCATCACAGTCGCAGACGACGCCGTGATGGTGCAGATATTGCTTCACCGCATCGGGTGAAAGATCCTCGGACAGGTCCTTGTCGCCGGCGATCGTCACGATGCGCACCGTGTCCGCGATCCGGCACAACGGAATGGCAGCGGCCAGCGCGCGTGCGGCCTCGCGGCTTCCATTCCACGCGACCATGACGTGCCGCCAGATCGGCATATTGGTCTGCGGGAGCAGAAGGGTCGGCCGCCCCGATGCGAAGATGAGTGCCTCGGCGATCGAGCGCGTGTCCGGATGATCGTAAACGGGGACGATCGACAGATCGAACAGCCGCGCATGCGCGGCAATCGGCTCAGCGTTCACAAAGAAGTTGCTCGATTCGACCTCGCTCTGGCGGGCCGGTTCCGCCGATCCCGTAATGGCTGAAAAACGCCGCTCGACCGCATCGGCGTTCGCCCGGCTCGCGTGGTTCTCCCAGGCTATGGCGGCGTTGGCGGAGGTCAGCCTGCGCGCGAGAGCGTTCGATACATCCGGAATGTGGATGACCGACGTCATGGCGCAGAGCCTGGCGTCGAGCCGAACGGCCAGTTCGTCGGCGGTGGCGATGGCCCAGTCGGGTGTCGCGTCGGGATGGCTCAGCAACGGAAGCAGGATAGTCTTGATCATCTTGCCGCTCCTTTACCGGAGCGGATATGGCCGCTGCGACTTTCTCGATATTGGTAACACTACGAAGTGGCGGATGGCCCCGATCATCCGAACAGCAGCAGCAGCGTGACGCATCCTCCCGCCAATGCGCTGAGCGTCAGCGGCAGGGCGGCGCGAACCCCGTTCGAGGATGGAGCCAGGGCTACGCAGATGGCCGACTTCAACACCATGTTCAACAGCACGGGGCCGGCGAGAACGATGCCGGCAAGGCGGCCAGGCAGCGCCATATCCGGCATGTTGGCGAACGCGAGAATCGCCGCATCGACATCCGCAAAGCCGGTGATCAGCAGGACCGTCGCCAGTCCGCCATGTCCGAACTGCCGCAGCGCCCACTGGCTGGCTATCGAAATGAGCGCGACGAGCCCGGCGAGGCCGAGGGCGACCCCGACCTCCAATGGGTTTTCGATCAACACCATCCCTGCATCGGAGCCGGCCACGCTTCGCTTCCACGCACGCAGCCCGCCGGCAAGGCTGATCAGCAGCGCGGGCAGGGTGATCAGCGCCAGCGACGGCAGGGCCGCCGGCGCGAGGATTGCCGTCAGGAGCAGCACCCGGCCAAACATCGCCCCGGATGCAATCGCGATACCGGCGATCAACGCCTCGCGATCGCCTTCGCCCGTGCCGAGGCGGCGGGCGAAGGCCGCCGTCACGGCGGTCGACGATACAATTGACCCCAGGAGCGCGGTCATCAGCAGGCCGTGCGAGGGGCGAACCCGACGGACCGCTAGATAGCCGGCAAAGGAGAGGCCCGAGACGAGCACGACCACCAGCCAGAGCTTGTGCGGGTTCAACGCGTTCATCGGTCCCATCTGGCGATCGGGCGCCAGTGGAAGAATGACGAGGGCGATGATGGCAAAGCGAAGCGCCGAACGGACTTCGGCCGCGGTCAGGCCGCGCAGCCAGCCGTGGAGCGAGTCGCGCAACGACAATACCAGCGCAAGCATCGCGGCGGCCGCAACCGCTTCGGTCGCATAGCCCTTTGTCGATGCCATGCCGAGCAGCATCGTCGTGACGCCGACGATGCTGCTGGTGGCGCTGAGCCGATCCGGGCGGCCGCTTTGCCGGAAATAACCCATTATCAGGATCGCCGATGTCGCCAGTACGGCAATCGCCGATACTTCGGGCGGAAGCATACCGGCAACGCCCCCGACAAGCCCGAGAACGCCGAAGGTGCGCAGACCCGCGACGCGCGAACCAGGCGCTTCCTCCCGCGTGCTCCACCCGCGCTCCAGGCCGATCAGCAGGCCCAGCGCGAGCGAATAGGCCAGCAGCTGCAGCATGTTCACGGTCGCGTCAGCCATGACGCTCGTGCAGCAAGATATTGGATCGGTGCTCGATCAGTCCGGATGGGGCCGGGGTGGTCGACAGCCTGTGGTCACCGCCGATCCGCGGTGGCCTCTCGGCCGGGTCAGCGGCGGGCACGGCGCGCCGGCCCGGAATGACGCCCGCGGCCCGCAGCGACGTGGCGGTCGCGATGGGCCGCGAGATCGTCGATAATTCTGCGCATCTGGCGGATGGCATCTTTCCGCGCAGACTCGTTGGAAATGCGCTGAAGGTCGCGTTTCAGATTGACCGCGAAATCCGCATAGTCGTTCTGCCAGTCGCCCGAGATGACCTGCTGGATTCCATCGATCCCGGTGCAAAGCCGCGTTGCGGCTTCGCCGGCGCGCAGCCTGTACCGCTCGCCGATCGCGGGAATGAGTGTATTCTCGGTCTTGTCGAACGCGCTTTTCAGCGAGGCAAGGGCCTCGCCTTCGCCATGGGTAAGGAAGAGGCTGCCCCGTATCGGTCGGCGGGATTCGATCCAGTGGACAAGGTCGCTTCGATCGGCGTGGGCCGAATAGCTGTCGATGCGACGGATCGTCGCGCGCACCGCGATATCGCGACCCGATATCCGGACTCGCTTCGCGCCTTCGGCGATGGTCCGGCCCAGCGATCCCTGCGCCTGGTAGCCGACAAAAAGCACGGTGGACTCGCGACGCGGCAGGTTGTGAACCAGGTGATGCCGTACGCGGCCGCCCTCGCACATGCCCGACCCCGCCAGAATGATCGCACCCGACATCTGGTTCAGGCTCATCGATTCGGTGCTGGTTTCGACATAATGGAAGGCACTGTTACGGAATACCGCCCCGTCGCCGGTATCTGGCGGTCCATGTTTGGCGAAGACCGATGTCGCGCGGCTGGCCAATGGGGAATCGATGAAAATGGGCCGCGTGGCCAGTACCCCGCGATCGAACAGCGTGGCGAGATCGAGCAGCAACTCCTGCGTTCGCTCGACCGCGAAGGCGGGGATGATAAGGTTGCCACCGCGTTCGATGGCCGCCCCTACTTCGGATGCCAGTATCGCCAGACGCTGCTCGGGACTGACATCCTGCCGGTCACGATCGCCATAGGTCGATTCGCAGATTACATGGTCGACGCCAGCGGGTGCCTCCGGTGGAGTTTCGAGGCTTTTCACGTCCGGCCCCAGATCGCCGGCGAACAGCACGGTCATCTCGCCCACGCCGAGTTCGACCGACGCGGCGCCCAGAATATGGCCTGCATTCCAAAGCCGGGCGCGCAGCCCCGCAACCGGCTCGAACCAAATATTCAAGGGCACCTGCCGCATCATGCCCAGGGCAAGGTCCGCATCGGCGACGGTGTACAGCGGTTCGACCGGGGGCTCATCGGCGCGATCTGCCCGTCGGTTGCGACGCGCGGCATCGCCTTCCTGCAGGCGCGCGGCATCGGCCAGCATATAGTGGAGAAGATCCTGGGTCGGTTCGGTGCACCATATCGGTCCCGTGAACCCCTGCGCCGCGAGGCGAGGCAACAGGCCGCTATGGTCGATATGGGCGTGCGTCAGGATGACCGCATCGAGCTTGTCCGGCTGAAAGCGGAACGGTTCGTGGTTCAGATGCTCGAGGCCGCGCGATCCCTGAAACAGGCCGCAATCGATCAGAATGCGATACTTCCCGTGCACCACTTCCATGCACGAACCGGTTACCGTCTGCGCGGCACCGTGGAAGGTGATTTCGATTTCGTCAGCCATGTCCCTCTCCATCGCATTTTCACGATCGGCGGCCCCGACCATGCCGTATCCCAAAGCCGGTCAGGCAGCCCGGTGCCTGGCCGACAGGTGAAGCGTCATGCCCGTGATGGTGAGAGACACGCCCTGCGCGATCAGATCGATCGCAACGATGAAGCCGATGACCCACAGCGAATCCCGCGGCCAGTCGATACCGATCACCGCTGCCGCGATGAGTGAGGAGGCACCTGAGACCAGTATCGCGGTCCCCTGCAATTGCGCGCCGACGACCAGCCTGCTGATGCCCGACAGGCCCAGCGCCACCGCGACGCCCAAGGTCAGCACCCGCAAGCCCACAAGCGGTTCGACCAGGATCAAAAAGCCGGCAGTGCTGTAGAAGAATGCGCTGAACATCCAGAAATGATGCTTGTCGGGATGCCGGATCCCGATCGCGTGGGCCAGGCCAAGCCATCCACCGAGGAGCATGAAGAGCCCGATGATGAACGTGCTGACAATCGAGGACACGGCGAGATGGCCGAAAGCCAGCGCACCGAGCACTGTCAGAGCCGCGCCGGCGCCGACAAACCAGAACCAGGACGGGCGATATTGATCACCCACCTCCCGATCCAGATGTTCATCCGTATAGCCCACCATGTCAGATCCTCCTCAGCAGAGACAATTGACCAGTCGCGACTCCATCGGTTTGCCGACATTCGTAAGTTTACGAAGGTGGCATCCGTATACTCACTAATATTGCGGCGCGGCTGCCAATCCTAGCGTCCTTCATCCCGCAACCGGGAGCGAAGGAGGCGATCATGAAAAATATTCTTCTGCTTGTGCACGACGATGTCGGTCAGGAAGCCCGCGTGCAGGCTGCGCTTGATATTACCCGTGCGCTTGGCGGCCACCTTAGCTGCATCGATGTGGCGATGTTTCCCGATACGGTCGGTGGCGATTACTGGGGCGGGACCGCGACTGCGATGCTCCTCGCCGACGAGCGTGCGCGCGAAGCTGAGAATCGCGAGAAATTGCAGCCCCGGCTTGCCAGGGAAGGGGTCAGCTGGAGCTGGATCGATGCCACCGGCGACATCGCATCCTGCCTGGAGCGGGCGGCCATCCTTCACGAACTGATCGTCGTCAATCGGCGGATCGAGGCGTTTCTGGATATGCGTTCCGTGGCCGGAGAGCTGATCCTCAAATCGGGTAAACCGATATTGGCGGTGCCGGAAACGATGACCGGGTTCAATGCTACCGGCCGTGCGCTGGTCGCGTGGAACGGCTCCCGGGAAGCGGACGCAGCGCTCCAGGCAGCGGTGCCGCTCCTCGCGCTGGCGTCGCATGTCACGATCCTGGAGGTTTTCGACGGTTCCGACAAACCCCCCGCGCAGGAGGCCGCAGCGCTGTTGTCACGGCACGGCATCCACGCGCTGGTTGTCCGCGAACTGCCGGGCCGGGATGTCGCGGAGGATGTGATCCTCCGCGTCGTCGGCGAACGTGAAATCGATTATGTGGTGATGGGCGGCTTCGGCCATTCGCGTGCGCGCGAAGCCATCTTCGGCGGCGTTTCGCGCAAGATGCTCACCGACAGCCCGGTTCCGCTGCTGCTGGCGCATTGATCATCCGGATGAGCCTTCGGTCTCGCCTTCTTGTCCTGGTTCTGGGCGCATTTCTGTCGGCGTCGGGGGCCAGGGCCGAGGGCGCTGCGGCGCCATGGGATCGGGAAAATGCCCAGGCGCTGCTGGGCGTGATCAGCGACGCCGGTCTGGAGGGGCTGAACGGGGCCGGCTATGACAGCGCCGCGGTGCAGCGGGCCGCCGGCCAGGACGATGCAGCGATGATTGCCCGCGCCGATGCGGTGGCGCTCGCTCTCGCGCGCGATTTTTATGAGGGGCAGCTAAGGTTGAGTGCCCGGCGCGGATGGCATTTCTCGCGTCAGATTGTCGATTATCTTCCGTGGCTCGAGGCCGTGAAGGCATCGCACAGCGTTCGCGGCAGCTACGCCAAACTGCTACCGGAGGGGCGCGACTATGCAGGACTTCGCGGCGCATTGGCCGCGTGCCGGACGGCGATGCGCAATTGTGCGGTCATCGAGGCCAATCTCGACCGGTGGCGTGCGCTGCCCAGGCAATTCGGCCGGAAATATCTGTGGGTCAATGTGCCGGCTTATCGGCTTGACCTGATCGAGAACGGTCGGGTGATTGCCAGCCATAAGGTGATTGTCGGCAAGCCCGGCACCCGGACGCCGCTGTTTCGGGCGATGGTGACCGGCGCTACCGCCAATCCCTGGTGGAATGTGCCCTGCAGCATCGTCGATGAGAGCATCGGCAAGCTCGTTCGCACCAACCCCAGGGAGGCCGCTCGCAGGGGCTTCGTCGCGACCACCGATGCGCAGGGCAAGCTCGTGGTTCGCCAGAAACCCGGACCCGGCAATGCGCTGGGAAAATTGAAACTGGAGATGCCGAACCCTTATGGCGTCTACATCCACGACACGCCCACGCGCGATCTGTTCGCGCGCGACACCCGGGCATTGTCCCATGGGTGCATCCGGACCGATCAACCTGATGCGCTGGCGCGGACGCTGCTCGGCGAAGAGCGCGCTCAGGAACTGGACCTTGCGCTCATAATGGGCACGACAAAGACAATTAAGCTGCCGACGCCGATACCGGTCTATGTGGTATATCTCACGGCTGAGGCCGATCCGTCCGCCCCGGACGGCGTGGTGATCTATCGGGATATCTATCCGTCGGTCATTCCCAAAGCCAAGGCGCGCTGAAAGGGTCGCGTGTCGGTCTGTCGGCATGCTTGCCACGGCCCGCCTCGACGCTTCATCGCGATGACCCGGCGATCAGGGGTCCGGCATTGCCGTGATCTACGTACCATTCCCAACGGCAAACCGGGAGCTCCGCGCCTAGCCTGTTCCGATTGGTTCAATCCGGGAGCGCGGAGATGATAACGATCGATTCCACACGGCGTCCGCGACATGCCGTCATCCTCTGTCATCCAGATCCGAAAAGCTTCAACGCGGCGATAGCCGAACGATATGTGCGGACGGTAGAGGCGATGGGGCATGAGGTGATCCTGCGCGACCTTTACCGCATGCATTTCGACCCTGTGCTGAAGGCGGACGAACGCCCCACGGCCAAGGATTTCATGCTGGCAGGCGATGTCGCCGAGGAGCTGTCGATTCTCGGGGGATGTGAAGCGTTCATATTCATCTATCCGATCTGGTTCGGTCTGCCGCCGGCAATGCTCAAGGGCTATGTCGATCGCGTTATCGGCGCCGGCTTTTCCTTCACGCGGGTTCGCGAACGCTCGACCCATCCGCTGCTGACCGGCGCGAAACTGTTGAGCTTCAGTTCGTCGGGAACCAGCAAGCAGTGGCTTGAAGAACAGGGCGCGTGGATGTCGCTCAGGGTCGTGTTCGACAAATATCTGGAGCGGGCCTTTTCGCTCACGTCTTCGGATCACGTTCATTTTTCGTCGATAGTCGAAGGATTGCAGCCACGGTTGGTGGACGAGCATCTCTACCAGGTGGAGAAGGCGGCGCAGAAACTGTGCGCGAGCATCCGCAAGCCACATGATGGCATATCTGCGCCTTCAAGCGGTTCGCCGGCGCAATCCTGACGTCCGCCGCGCGGTCCTAAGTAGCATTACCGACAGCGCGAATCGGACGCTTCAGCCATCTGATCCACAGCTGTTCACCGAGACGGAGGAAGCGGGAATGAAGGCGCTCGTTTATCATGGCCCGGGCCAGAAATCGCTCGACAATCGTCCCAAGCCGGAGCTTCAGGCGACCGGCGATGCGATTGTCCGCATGACACGCACGACGATCTGCGGCACCGACCTGCACATCCTGAAAGGTGATGTCGCGACCTGCAGCCCAGGCCGCATCCTCGGGCATGAAGGCGTCGGCATCGTCGACTCTGTCGGCGGCGGCGTCGGCGTGTTCAAGCCGGGAGATCATGTCCTCATCTCCTGCATCACATCCTGTGGCCGCTGTGACTATTGCCGCCGGGCCATGTACTCGCACTGCGAAACCGGAGGCTGGCTGCTCGGCAATCTCATTGACGGAACCCAGGCGGAATATGTCCGCATTCCGCATGCCGATACGAGCCTGTATCCGTTACCCGCCGGCGCCGACGAAGACGCGCTGGTGATGCTTTCCGATGTTCTGCCGACCGGTTTCGAATGCGGCGCTCTCAATGGCATGGTGGCGCCGGGCAAGACCGTCGCCATCGTGGGAGCCGGGCCGATCGGTCTCGCGGCACTGTTGACAGCGCAATTATATTCGCCCGCCAGGATCATCATGATCGATCTGGACGATAATCGCCTTCAGATTGCCGGGCAGTTCGGCGCAACGGATCTGATCAACAACGCCCGAACCGACTCTGTGGCCGCAGTCATGGCGCTCACCGCGGGTCGCGGCGCCGACACCGTCATCGAGGCCGTCGGCGTCGCTGCGACGTTCGAACTATGCCAGGATCTGGTGGCGCCGGGCGGCGTCATCGCCAATATCGGCGTGCATGGCACGCAGGCCGTTCTCCACCTCGACCGGCTCTGGTCGCGCAACATCACGATCACCACGCGCCTCGTCGATACGTCGAGCACGCCGATGCTGTTGAAGACCGTCGCGGCGCACAAGATCGACCCCGCGCGGTTGATCACGCATCGCTTCACGCTCGATCATATCCTTGAAGCCTACGACACCTTCGACCGCGCGGCCGAGAGCCACGCGCTCAAGGTGATCATCACGGCTTGAAGGGAGAGCAGCGATGACAGCGCGTATCGAGCAGATCGCCCATGAGATTGTGCGGCTACAGGCCGAGCTCGACCGGGAGATCGAACGCCGCCGCATTGCCCTGGGCTGGTCGATCAAGGCGGGCCTCGTCAGCTTTGAACAGGGACTGGTCAATGAACATCAAAGGCTCCGGCTTTCGGTCGGCCGCTTCCTGGCGAGATCCTCGGCGGCGGCGGTCCTCACCGCGCCGGTTATCTATTCGTTGATCCTGCCGATCGCGCTCGTCGACATTTGGGCCTCGATCTACCAGGCGATCTGTTTCAGGGCGTATCGGATTCCACGCGTTCGGCGGGCCGATTACATCAGCCGCGACAGGACCCAGCTCACTTATCTCAACTGGATCGAAATGCTGAACTGCAGTTACTGCAGCTATGCCAATGGCGTGGTCGCCTATGTCCGCGAGATATCGAGCCGGACGGAACAATATTGGTGCCCGATCAAGCATGCTCTGAAGGTTAGCGATCCGCACCAACGCTATATTCACTTCGCCGAATATGGCGATGCCGAAGGGTATCGCGACCGGCTCGAACAGTTCCGTACGGCACTCCGCGAGGAGGCCGCCGTAGCGGCCGCAGAGACGCCAATCCCCACCGAATAGCATCGCGGACTCCGGCAGGGGCGAAGCCGGCGATCAGGCCGCTCGCTCGCCGAGCCGCACCATATGGCGCAGATGATCGGCATTCCGGGCTCCGGCTGTCTCGACACCGCCGAAGATGGTCGTTCCGACCGGGCGGATTCCGACGAAATGGAGGATGTTGCGCTTCAACAGGCGGACGGCGAGCGCGCGGAAATAGAGTCGATAGATCAGGCCCGGCATGCCCATCGTCACGACAATTCTGGCGGTTCGCCCCTTCAGCGCCTTTGTCGGGATTTTCCCTTCGCGATAGTCAAAGGCAAAGCCGGGGCGCAGCACCTGTTCGAGAAAGGCCTTCAGCAAAGCCGGCATGTCGCCGAGCCACAGGGGGAAAATGATCACGATGTGATCAGCCCAGGCGATCGACTGCTGCGCGGAAACCAGCGCCGCGGGCAGCGGCTCGTCTTCCCAGTCATGTCTCGACCGCAGGATGGGAATGGCCATCTCGCTCAGCATCAGCCGTCGTACTTCATGAGCGCGCCCTTCGGCGCCGGCTTCGTAAGCGCGTGCCAGCGCATGGTCGAGATGCCGCGGGCTGCGATCGGGGTGAGCGTCGATGATCAGGATGCGCCTGGCGATATGCTTGGGCATGATCCTAAGCCGCCGCCGCAGGCGTGCCCTGCCAAGTCACGATTCTGAGCGCGGGATCGTCGGGACAGGCGAGTACCCTGAAGCCAAGTTCGCGCTCCATGCGCAACGCTTCGTCATGGTCGGCGAGTTCGACCGCCTCGAGGACCGCGATCCCCTGGGCCTCAGCGTAGCGCAGCATGTGCTGCATAAGCACATAGCTGACCCCGCGACCCTTCCAGTCGGCGCGTGTGGACATGGCCAGTTCGGCGCGTGAGCGGTCGGCATCGGCGGCTAGAAGCGCGGCGGCGACAATCGCCCCCTGCGGTTCGATCGCCACGAAGCTGATCGTGCGGCGATAGTCGACATGGGTCATCATCGTCAGATGGGCATGGTCGACCTCGCTCAAGCTCGACAGAAAGCGAAAGCGCAGGTCATCCGGAGTCACCTGGGTGAAGAACGCGGCGAGCGCTGATTCGTCTGCCGGTACGACCGGCCTGACATGGATGGCAACGCCGAGGCGCGTCGTCAGATCGGCGGCCCATTCGACCGGCACCGGCTGAATGACCATGCGCGATGGCGGCCCGGCATCGGCGGTGAGCACCACGCGGGCGTCGACGCAGATGACGCCGTCGGTGTCGACCTGAAGCGGATTGATGTCCAGTTCCGCGATATCCGGCCAGTCGGTCACGAGGTCCGACAGGGCGACAAGCGCTTCCGCGAGGGCCGTCAGGTCGGTTGCGCGCTGATCGCGGTAGCCGCGCAGCAGACGTGCGATCCGCGTCTTTCCGACGAGCGCTCGGGCCTGGTCGATGTTGATAGGCGGCAATGCCATGGCGATATCGTCGATCGCCTCAACCGCCTTGCCTCCGGCGCCGAACAGCAGCACCGGACCAAATGTCGGATCATTGGCGATGCCCAGCAGCAGTTCGATGCTATGCGGCCGCACGCTCATGCGTTCGACCGCGAAACCCTCGATCCTGAACGCGGGATGCTCGCGCGCGATACGCTCGCCCATGGCGGCTGCGCGGGTCGCGGCCATCGCGGGATCGCAAAGGCCCAGCGCCACGCCGCCGACGTCAGACTTATGCACGATGTCGGACGAGACGATCTTGACGGCGAACGGCCCGATCATTCCGGCGCAGGCATCGACGACGCCTGCCGCCGTCGGGCTGAAATGGGTTTGCACGACGGGAACGCCATAGGCGGCGACGAGCCCCTTGGCTTCGATCTCGTTCAGCTGCGTTCGTCCAGCCGTCCTTGCCCGGGCGATGATCCGTGCGGCCTCTTTCCGGTTCGGTGGCGTCTGCGGACGGGGAAGCAGGGTTTCGGTAAGAGCGGTTCGGGCCGTTGCGGCAGCGAGCAGATATCCGAATCCGCGAACCGCATCTTCCGGTGCGTCGAACAGCGGAATGCCGTTCGCCGAAAAGATCGCGCGTGCGCCATCACAGCCGCCGCCGCCCAGCCAGCAGGCGATGACGGGTTTCACCCGGCCGGACTGGCGCAGCGCGCGCACTTCGGCAACGACCGCCTCCGCGATCTCGGTCGAAGATGCGAGTGCGGTAGGGCAATAGACCACGAGGATCGCATCATTTCCCTCGTCGGCCCACAAGGTGGCGATCGCCGAGCGGTATCGATCCGGACCGGCGTCACCCATGATGTCTACCGGATTGGCATGTGACCATGTCGCCGGCAGTGCCGCTGCGAGCGCTGCGATGCTCGGCGCGGACAGGTCGGCCAACCGCCCCCCATGCTGCGTCAGGGCATCGAGCGCGAGCACGCCGGCGCCCCCGCCATTCGTCACGATCGCCAGGTTGCTTCCGCTGAGCGGAGGCAGTTTGCAGAGTATTTCGGCGGCGTCGAACAGGTCGGAGAGATTGTCGACGGTGATGATTCCGGCCCGCTCGAATGCGGCGCGGTACACGTCATAGGATCCTGCCATTGCGCCGCTGTGGGACAGGGCCGCCTTGCGGCTTTCCGGAGTCCGCCCGGCCTTGATGGCGATGATCGGCTTGCCGCGTGCCGCGGCCCGTGCCGCCGACATGAACTTGGCCGCGTCGGTTATGCCTTCGATATAGAGCAGGATGGCATCGGTGTGGGGATCGGTCGCAAAAAGGTCGATCAGATCGCCAATGTCGACGTCGGCCATGTCCCCCGCCGAGACAATGCCGGAAAAACCAATGTCACGTGGCGCTGCCCAGTCGAGGATGGCGGTTACCAGCGCTCCGCTTTGCGAGATCAGCCCAAGCCGGCCAGGCTTCGCAGAGAGGTGCGCGAAGGATGCGTTGAGCCTGGCGTGCGGCATGAGCACGCCGAGGCAATTTGGACCCACGATGCGCATGTCATGGTGATGGGCGGCTTCGAGCATCGCCGGCCGCAGGCCGCTTGCGACATCGACGCCGCTGGTCAGCACGACGACGACCCTGGTCCCGAGCCGTCCGAGTTCGTCAATCACGCCGGGCACCGTGGCGGCGGGCGTCATCACAATCGCAAGATCGGGCGCGGCGGGGAGAGACGATATGGCGGGTGACCATGTCGTCCCCGGCAGGTCCACCCGATGCGGATTGACCGCGTAGATCGCTCCGGCAAACTCTCCCGCGATCAGGTTTTCCAGCACGATCCGTCCGAGCGACCGATCACGCGACGAAGCACCAATGAGCACGATGCTGGTGGGCGCGAAGAGCCGGGAAAGATGACGGATCGACATGGAACAGTTCCTCGAAGGCGCCGAAATCAAGGCGTTTCACGGCCCATCCTCACCGGATGAGGGACGTTCCCGCTATTCGTAAATCCCCCAAGAGGCGCTCGCGGCGCAGGCCGGCTGCCTTCGATCTTACGGGTGATGAAGGCCGCGACCGGCCATGCGTAGAATTACTGGGATCACCTGAGCCTGATGATCGGCAAAGGCATGGTCGGTCCACCCATATACGGGCGACGGTGAAGGGCCTATGTGATGCAGCGCATGACCGGGGTTAGGGTCCAGACCCACTATTTATGGCCGTGACGGGGCGGAGATTGGCATTGGAAGGGAGGCGCACCGTTCTGTCGGGCTATGCGGTCGCGCTGGGCGCAGTTGTGCTGGCAGCGCTGGTCCGGTTTGCGGCGGGGCCCGGGCCCGGCGCGAGCGCGGGCTATCTGCTGTTCATTATCGCCGTGCTTGTCACCGGGCTGCTGGGCGGGCCGACCCCTGCGGCGGCGGCGACGCTGTTGTCGATAATTGTCGTGCAAATGCTCTTCGCCGGTTCGATGACGGATAGCGGCGCTCTTGCCGATCTGCTGATCTTCCTCGTTGCCGCGTCGCTCGCGATCGGGCTTGCGCGCCGCCTGGCGCGATCGACATTACGCGCTGCGCAAAATGTCGAGCGGGAGGTTCGGCGCTCCAGGGCGGACACCGAAAGCGCGGATGAACTCAACCTCCTGATCGACGGCGCTGCGGACTATGCGATCTACATGCTCGATCCGGACGGGCGCATAACGATATGGAACAAGGGCGTGGAGCGGCTGAAGGGCTGGACCGAGGCTGAGGTGATCGGGCAGAGCAGCGCCATCTTCTACCCGCCTGACGAGGTCGCCCAGGGGCGGCCGGAGCAAGATCTGGAACGCGCCCGGCGCGAGGGCGTGTTTCGGCAGGAGGATTGGCGGCTGCGCAAGGACGGCTCGCGGTTCCTGGCCGATGTCTCGCTGACCGCGCTCTACGATGAGTCCGGCGAACTGCGCGGTTTCGGCAAGGTGATTCGTGACGTCACCGAACAGCGCGCCGCCGACAGCCGCCTGCGCGCCAGCGCCGGGCAGATGCGCTCGATCCTCTCGACCGTGCCCGACGCGATGGTCGTGATCGACGCGCGCGGCCGGATCATCTCGTTCAGTGCCGCGGCGGAGCGCCTGTTCGGCTATACCGAGAAGGAGATATTCGGCTCCAACGTCAGCCGCCTCATGCCCGCGCCCTATCGCGAGCAACATGACGGCTATCTGGCGCGCTATGCGCGAACGGCCGAACGGCACATCATCGGCATCGGGCGCACCGTGGTCGGCCAGCGGCGTGACGGAACGACCTTTCCGATGGAGCTTTCGGTAGGTGAGGCCGAATCCGGCGGGGAGCCGGTCTTTACCGGCTTTGTCCGTGATCTGACCGAGAAGCACGCGACCGAAGAGCGCATCGAAGATCTCCGGTCCGGGCTGATCCACGCCGCCCGTGTCAGTGCCATGGGAACGATGGCTTCGACGCTTGCGCATGAACTGAACCAACCGATCACGGCGGTGATGAACTATGTGGAAACCGCTCGGGATCTGCTCGATGATCCGGCGTCGGCCGACCTCTCGATCATTCGCGAGGCGCTGGTCGAAACCGCGGCCGAGGCGATGCGGGCAGGGCAGATCGTGCGCCGCCTGCGCGAGTTCGTCGCCAAGGGCGATATCGAAAAAGCTGTGGAAAACCTGCCGACCCTGATCGACGAAGCGGCCAAGCTCGGCTTGATCGGTGCGCGAGGAAAAGGTGTCGACGTCAGCTTCAACCTCGATCCATCCGCGACGTTGGTTTTTGTCGATCGTATCCAGGTCCAGCAGGTTCTGATCAATCTGATGCGGAACGCCATTGAAGCGATGTCGGAATCGAATCCCCGGCAGCTGGTGATCGAAACCAGGCTGGATGGCGCTGACGGCGTGCGCGTCACGGTCGGGGATACGGGCCCGGGGCTCGCGCCCGAAATCGCAGCAGACCTGTTTCGTGCCTTCAACAGCACCAAGCCCCAGGGCATGGGGCTCGGCCTGTCGATCTGTCGTACCATTGTCGAGGCCAATGATGGCCGGATCTGGTCGGAGCCCCGCCCGGGCGGCGGCACGCTCTTTCACTTCACGCTGATCAGGATTGAACCGGAGAATGATCATGGCTGACCGACGCTTGGTTCATATTGTCGACGACGAGGAGTCGATCCGCCGCTCCGCCCGATTCATGCTGTCGACTGCCGGCTTTGCGGTGGAGACCTGGGAATCGGGGGTCGCGTTCCTGAAGGACGTTCGTCATGTCGAGACCGGCTGCATCCTGCTCGATGTCCGCATGCCCGAGATGGACGGGCTGGAGGTGCAGCAGGCGCTCATCGATCGCGGCATAACGATGCCGGTCATCATATTGACCGGACATGGCGATGTTTCGATCGCGGTTCGTGCGATGAAGGCGGGCGCGGTCGACTTCATCGAGAAGCCGTTCGAGAAAGCGATATTGCTGGGTGCGATCGACGCCGCCTATGCGCGGCTCGAAAAGTCGGCCGACCAGGAGGAGAGAGCGGCCGAGGCGGTCGTCATGCTGGGCAAGCTGACGGCCAGGGAGCGCGAGGTGCTCGAAGGCCTTGCGCGAGGTTTTCCGAACAAGACGATTGCCTATGATCTCCAAATCTCGCCGCGAACCGTGGAGGTGCATCGCGCCAATCTGATGGTAAAACTGGAGGTGCGAAGCCTGTCCGATGCGCTGCGGATCGCCTTTGCCGCCGGGCTTGGCAGATGACTTTCCGGCGACGCAGGCCCGCCTCGCGTCAGGCGGCTCGGTAGCAGGACCGGGCAGGGATAGGGAAGTTTACGAATGTCGCGGTCGGCGGCCTCGGGCGATCGGTCCGCATGGTCAAACCGAAAGGAACCGGATGCCCGCGTTCAAAATCCGGCGAATTGCGATCGATACCCAGCCAGAGAATATGGCTTTCCTGTTACGCCAGAATGATGGCTATGGTGCCGAGCAATATCAGGCGCTTCGCAAGATCGAAGTCGCACAGGGCGCCTGCGGCATCCTGGCGACGCTTGCGATCGTCGACGATGGTGCGTTGCTGTCGCCCGGCGAGATAGGGTTGGGCGAGCAGGCTTTCCGCCGGCTTGGTCTGCCCGAAGGCGCCAACGTCACCATCGCCCAGGCCACACCACCCGAGAGCCTTGAGGCCGTCCGCCGCAAGATTCAGGGAGAGGTGCTGGACAATGCCGACATCACCGCCATCATCCGGGACATTGCCGCCTTTCGCTATTCGCCGATGGAAATCGGCGCGTTCCTCGTCGCTTGCGCGGGCTTCATGACCACCCCGGAAACGCTGGCCCTGACCCGCGCGATGGCGGGCGTGGGCGGGCAACTCAAATGGCCGTCGCCGCTGATCGTCGACAAGCACTGCATCGGTGGCATACCGGGAAACCGTACGTCGATGATCGTCGTGCCGATCGTGGCGGCGCATGGCCTGATCATGCCCAAAACGTCGTCGCGTGCGATCACTTCGCCGTCCGGAACCGCCGACACGATGGAAGTCCTTGCGAGCGTCGACCTGTCGACCGAGCGCCTGCAGGCGATCGTCGCTGAGGAAAACGGTGTCCTTGCATGGGGCGGGCGGGTCAATCTCTCGCCTGCGGACGATATCCTCATCTCGGTCGAACGCCCGCTGCGGATCGATACGTTCGACCAGATGGTTGCCTCGATCCTGTCGAAGAAGCTGTCCGCCGGGGCCACGCATCTGGTGATCGACATTCCCGTCGGCCCGACAGCGAAAGTCCGCTCGTCCAGCGAGGCTATCCGCCTGCGCAAGCTGTTCGAATATGTCGCCGGCAGTGTCGGGCTGGTGATCGACGTCGTGTTGACCGATGGGTCGCAGCCCATCGGGCGTGGCGTTGGACCGGTGCTGGAGGCGCGGGACGTCATGGCGGTGCTTCGCAACGAGGAGCAGGCCCCGGAGGACCTGCGTGAACGCGCTCTGGTGCTGGCCGGGCATGTGCTCGATTTCGATCCCGCGCTAACCGGCGGTTCGGGCTATGCGGTGGCGAAGAAGATCCTGGATTCGGGCCAGGCGCTCGACACCATGCAGCGTCTGATCGCGGCGCAGGGCGCCGCCACGGAGCCGCTTGAGCCCGGTCGGTGCCGCCATGAGGTTCTCTCGCCGGCCTCGGGCACCGTGGCGGCGATCGATTGCCACCTGATTGCGCGGATCGCCCGGCTGGCGGGTGCGCCGATGGACAAGACCGCCGGAATCGACCTGCTCCGCAAGGTTGGGGAGCCGGTGCGGCAGGGTGAGCCGCTCTATCGGATCCATGCCTGTTCGGATACCGGGCTGGGCTTCGCACGCGGCCTGTCGGATGGTTCGCCCGGCTATGACGTCCAATGAGCGATATCGCGCTCTATTGCTTTCGCGAGACCCGCGTCCCTGCGAGGCGTCTGGCAGACCAGCTTGGTGTCGCATGCCATGACGTGATCGTCAGGCATTTTCCGGACGGCGAAAGCCTGGTGCGAGCGCCCGACGCAATGATCGCGCCTGTCGCGATGCTGTACCGGTCGCTCGATCATCCTAACCGCAAGCTGGTCGAGGTCATGCTGGCGGCGGCTGCGCTGCGCGATGGGGGAGCACGCCAGGTCGTGCTCATAGCGCCCTACCTTGCCTATATGCGACAGGACATGGCCTTCCGGCGCGGCGAGGCGGTCAGCCAGCGGGTTGTCGGATCACTGCTTGCAGAAAGGTTCGATGCCGTCGTCACGGTCGACCCTCATCTGCACCGGATTGCCGGCCTTGCGGACATCATGCCCGCCATTCCGACCAGAGCGGTTGCCGCTGCGCCCGCGCTGGCCGAGATGATCAAGGTCGATCGCGCGGCGGACACGGTGCTTATCGGACCCGATAGCGAATCCCGGGCGTGGGTCGCGGCGCTCGCCGGCCGGCTGGATCTGGCGTGGATGGTGGGCGAAAAGCGACGGAGCGGAGATCGTGCGGTCGCACTGACGCTGCCGGATGCGGCCCGACTGCGCGGCCGGCCGGCCATCATCGTCGATGATCTGTTGTCGACCGGAGGGACGATGATGGCGTGCGTCGACGAGGCGCGTAACGCGGGAGCAACGCGGGTCGAGGCGGTGGTAACGCACTGCATCGCTTCCCGGACCGTGATCTCTCACCTTCTGGCGAGTGGGCTGGATCGGATACGATCGACCGATTCAATTCCTGGCCCGACCAGCGCCGTATCGGTTGCGTCGGTCATCGCGCCGCTGATCTCGGGGCTGGTGCTGCAATTGGGCTAGAGCTTGTTCCACCGTCGCTTCAGCTTCGCGGAAACAGACTCCAAGCGCCATGGATCAGGTGTCAAACCCTGGTCAGTTCGCGTTCAAGCAATTTGAGGCGATCGACGATGCCGAAGAAGAAGGCCGTCGACCAGCCAAGCAGGATGATGCCGTTCGCACCTTCGATCGCACCGAAAATGCGACTGCCGACCGGCAGGACGACATCACCATATCCGATGGTCACATAGGTCGACGTGGAGAAATAGAGCGCCTGTTCAAAGTCGGGTAGCAGCCCAAGATAGCGATAGACGAATGCCCATGCCCAGATTTCCACGGTATGGAGCGCAAAGAGGCCAAAGGCCGCGCCGATCACCACGAACGCGTTGCCCACCGCGGTCAGGAACCGATTTTTCATACGCTTATGCCGGCGCAGCAACGCCAGCAGAACAGCGAGACCGGACAGGTGCGTGAGTACGGTGAACAAGATGACGAGCGTGGCGCAGGCCAGTTGGGATGATACCGACATCATGATTCACTGATCG
Organism: uncultured Sphingomonas sp.; assembly: GCA_947085315.1. Classification (GTDB taxonomy): domain Bacteria; phylum Pseudomonadota; class Alphaproteobacteria; order Sphingomonadales; family Sphingomonadaceae; genus Rhizorhabdus. The sequence continues at coordinate 39,442 of CAMTVW010000011.1, forward strand.
CCGGAGCCGGCCGATCGGGCCATAAGTAATGGTACGGAGACCCTGCGTCCGAACCCGCGGACTGCTATCCGGCTGATCTTTCGCTGCTTCGGGCCGGGCCCTTCACGGGGACGGCGACCAGATCACGTGGATCGCGTCTGGCCCGCGCAGGTTGAGTCCGCGGATCTGCGACCGGGGCATGTCCGGGTCGAGGCGCAGATCGGGCAGATCGAGCAGCGCGTCGAGCGCGACCTCCATCTCCGCGATCGCCAGGTGCATGCCCATACAGATATGGGGACCGAAGCCGAAGCTCAGCAGCGGCCGCATCGGCCGCTGCAGCCAGAGATCGTCAGGCCGTTCGTACACTGCCGGATCGCGATTGGCGGCGGCGATCGAGAGCGAGACCGCGGTGCCGGCCGGGATGACGACGCCCTCTATCTCCATATCCTTCGCCGCCACTCTGGCGAGCGCTGCGGCGGTGGGATCGCGTCGCATCGTTTCGGTCACGGCCTTGGGAATGAGGCGGCGATCGTTGCGCAGCGCGTCCATCACGTCAGGCCGATCGAGCAACTGCACCATCATGTTCGCAAAGCTTCGACTCGTCGTTTCGCCCGCTGCCAGCAGCAGCATGCGGACAAAGGCCGTGATTTCCTCGTCAGTGAAGCGTTTGCCGTCCAGATCGGTGCGCATCATGAAGCCGATGACATCGTCATGGTCGTCGCCCGCCTTGCGCCGCTGTGCGACGATCGGAAGAATTGTGTCGTACATGTTCTGCCCCGCCGCGATCGACGCCGGTACAGTAACCCTGGCGACCTCCGGATCGAATTGCGGGCCGGCGAGAACCTGCAGCGCCCAGCCGGCGAGCTGCTGCACCGTTGCGGGATCATCGGGAAAGCCGAGGAACGCATAGGCGACCCGCAGCGGAAAGGGCAGGGCGAAGTCGCGGACAAGGTCGGTCTTGCCCAGCGGGCGCAGCGCCGCGACATATTCGTCGCGAATGATCGGTGCGATCATCGTATCGATCAGCCCGCGCACGCGCGGTCGCTGGAATGGCTTCTGGATCAGCGCGCGGTAGGCGTCGTGCACCTCGCCGTCCATCGCGGTGAACAACATGCTCTCGACCGCGGCGCCGAAACCTTCGCTCAGGATATGGCTCTGCCAGTTGACCGGGTCCTTCAGGACCGCATGCACGTCGGCGTACCGAAACAGCGTCACGATCGGCCGGCCCGATCGCATGAAGTCCGCCTGGCTGGGGATATTATATTCAGCCAGTATGTCCCCGGCCATCAAGGGGCTTTCGCTGCGCTTCGTGGCCAGCATGGCATAGGGACAGGCCGGCGCCTTTCCCGAATATGTATCGCTCACCAGCTTGTAGTCGCTCGCCATCTTGTCGAGCGGATCGATCACGTCATAGCCCATGGCCAAGTCTCCTCAACGTGCGGTCATCGCGCCCAGACAAGTGGCAACGCAAGTGGCTGGATCATCCCCAGATGAAACTCCATCTCGGTGCCCGGCTCCAGCTGGAACTGGGGCACGGCAAGCAGAAATTCCCGAATTGCGACGGCAAGTTCGCGCCGCGCCAGATTCATGCCGATGCACAGATGCGGCCCATGTGCGAAGGTCAGATGCTGCGGCTTGCGTGACAGGATCACCTGATCGGGCTTGTCCCACATCTCCGGATCGCGCCCGGCCAGCGTCGTCGACATCGCCACCTTGTCGCCCGGCTTCATCGTCACGCCAGCCACTTCGACCTCGTTGACGCAGGTGCGGAAGGTCGTGACCGCCGGGTAGGCCCGCAGCATCTCCTCGATCGCATCGGGGATGGCGTCCGGATTCCGGCGGAGATAGGCCTGGTCGTCCTGATGGGTGGCAAGGTGCCAGAAGTGGAGGCCCAGGTTCGTCGATACGGTATCGAGGCCGCCGATGAAAAGGTTGAAGGCAAAGCCCAGCACCTCGTCCTCGGTCATCCGTTCGCCGTCGACCTCGGCATTGATGCCGAAGGTGATGAGGTCTTCGCGCGGATTGCGCCTGCGCTCGGCGATTTCAGCGCGCAGATAGTCCACGACCTTGCGGGTGGCGACCGCAATCTCGTTCAGATCCTTGCCGTGCAACAGGCCCGTTTCCCATTCGAGAAACTGCTTTGTCATGTCCTGGGGCAGGCCGATGAGATCGAGGATGACCTTGATCGGGAATTCGAAAGCGAAATCCCGCATGAATTCACATCGGCCCTGGTCCTTGAACCGGTCTATGTAGAGCCGGGCATAGTCGAGCACCTTGCCTTCCAGCGAGCGTACGGCCTTCGGCGTGAACAGCGGGAATATCATCGAACGGTAGCGGCCGTGCTTGGGCGGATCCATCTCCGCCGGCACATTGTACCAATTCTCGCCGATCAGTTTGGCGAATGGCGCGAAGCCCATGTTCGAGAAATTGACATTGTCGCGGTAGATGGCGGCGAGATCGGACGAGCGCCGTACCACCCAGGCCGGACCATTGCCCGGATAGGCGTTGGGCGCGTAGAATACCGGCGGATAGCTGCTGATCGGCGTGACCAGATCCCTGAACGGGTCGCCCCGATACGTCTCTCCGAACACGAAGGGCCAGTCCCGGATGAGGTCTTGCGGAACATGGGGCGGGATGGTGTGATCAAGCGTGAAGGCGGTTGCCATGGCAGCACTCTCCGGAAGTTTTCCGATGTACGGATTGGTCAGAGAAAGATGGCGAAGTTGGGCATTCCCAGCACGACCTGATCGACCAGGATCGTTCGCCGGGCGAGCAGGAAGCGTTCACCGTTCCAGCGCAGCCGGTCGTTCCGCTCCGCGCTGAGCTGCTTGTAGTCGCGCGCATCGGCGCGGTTGCGCGTCAGGAGGAGATAGCTGGACACTTCATATTCGTCGGGCGTGTCGGTTTCCCACACGCTGATGTTGGTGACGAAGCGGCGGACGCGCGATGCCGGGTCCTCCGACCATGCGCTCCGCGTGCCGGTGAAGCGCTGGACGCGCGCCAGCATCGACGCATAGTCGTCGTCGAAATGGCCGGTGCTGCCAAATTCGCTGTCGAACTGCTGTACCCGGCGGGTCAGTCGCACCGGCGCCTTGTAAATCAGATCCTCGGCAAGATAGGTCGCCCATTCGTCAAGCCGGCGATGGTCGAGCAGGCGCGCCTCGCGGATCATCCAGCCGGTGATCCGATTGTGGATGGCGGACCCATAGTCCACCTCGGTCAGGGTGGTGCTGGTCGAGGCGGGCTGCATTTCGGTCGAAATCGACATGGTATGTTCCTCTCATCGATCAGGGGTTAGCGGGTCATCATTTCGTGATAGGCCAGCCACCAGTTCCACTGGGCATCGTCCTTGCTGAAGCCCGAATAGACCTTTGCCTTGTCGGGCCAGTCGGCGGGACGATTTTCGCCCAGGATCGCCTGATATTTCAGCGTCTCGGTCCGTCCGATCACGCCGCGCGCCGCTTCGGACATGTGCGGCCAGGTGTCGCTGTCGTCCTGCTCGATCGCGCCCGATGTGCCGGTGCCCTGAGTGGCGGCCGCACGCATCATGACCTTCACATCCTCGGGCGTGTCCTTTTCGGCGAAGAAATAGGTCACCCACTCGAACTGATGCGGTCCCTTGGGATTGATCGTGTGCATCACCATCGCCGATCCCAGCGTGCCGTCGCGCAGCGGGCTGTAGATGAAGAGCAGGTTGACGTTCGGAAACATGCCGCCGACGACCGGCGGGGCCTTGGCGAAGACATGCATCTGTTCGGCGGTCAGGTTCCTGCGAACCTGCGGCAGCAGTTCGGGCGTGATGCCGGGCGGCGGCATCAGCGCGAGCCGCTCGTCGTCCGACATGCCCGGCGTCGTCTTGCCCGCCATCATGGCCCAGGACGTGTCCGCGGGGATGCAGCGCAGCGAATGGCCGTTACCGGAAACGTTGACGCCGTACATGGCGGGGGCACTTTCATGCTCGGTGTTCGCCTCGCCGGCCATCGCGCCGCCTTCGAGGAGCGATTGATGGAGCGTCAGCGTATGGAAACCGTCGCAGGCAGACTGTTCGCCGGCGGTCTTCCAGTTGGCGTCGATGGTCAGCCGCTGCGGGGGGCCAAGCACTTCGAGGCCTTTGTCGGTCCGGCAGAACAGCATGTCATAGTAGAATTTCATGTCGCCGAGATATTCGTCGAGCGTGGGGCCATCCTGATCCCAGGTCGCGAAGACGAGCCCGCCGAGCAGCTGCACCCGGGCCTTCTTGAGGCCTAGCTGATCCTTGCTCTTGATTTCGCCATGCATCTTCTCCTTCTCGATCGGCGCGCCGATGAAGCTGCCGTCGGGGCGGAACGCCCAGCCGTGATAGATGCACTTGTGCACGCGCGCATTGCCCGAGTCAGCGGTGCAGACATGCATCGCGCGGTGCGGGCAGACGTTAAGCGAGACATGGACCTGGCCATCGGCGGCGCGCGCGACGATCACCTGATCCTCCCCCATCAGCCGCACCACATAGTCGCCGACCTTTGGAATTTCGCTTTCATGGGCGATCATCAGCCATGCCTTGGCGAAGATGCGTTCCAGCTCCAGTTCGTACAGATCGGGATCATGAAGCGCGGCAACGGACACTTCGCGGTTTTCGAGGTCGATCAGGTGCGAGACCGGATCGGTGACGAACTGGTTGAGGCGATCGATACGCATGGCGGGGCTCCTCTCCTAAGCAGGTGATGGTTCAGATGAAGTCGGGGTGGGCGATGTTCGGCTCGATCCCGAGCAGCGATTTCCCGAAGATTTCGTAGCCGACATATGGAAGGTTCGCGGTGTGCCGCATCGCGAAGACCGCATCGCGATAGAAGCGCTGGATCGGGTTGCTGTCCGCAAAGGCGCTCGATCCGGCGAGGAACATCAGCTGGTCGACCGCCTGCGCGAGCAGATCGACGGCGAGCGACCCTTCGCCCTTGCTCTGGGCGCGCTGCGCCGGGGTCAGCGGGATGCGCGTCAGGCCGACCTGATCGATCAGGTCGCAGTTCTTGAGCGTCAGTGCTTCGGCGGCGGCGATCCGCGCAGCGGCTTCGCCGAACTGGCCCTGCGCCATCACGGCTTCGGCCTGCCGGGCATAGCTGGTATAGACGATCGGGCGTTTCTGGGATGCGTCAGCGACCCGCTCCAGGATCGCGCCGGCGGCGCCCGCTACGACGGCATGGGCCGTCGCGCGCAGGAACGGCATGAACGGCCAGAAGTCCGACGGCTCGCCGACATGACGCTTCCCGGGTTCGTGGCCGCCGATGCCGAGCTTCGCCACATGGTAGAATTGCGCCCGCGGGATGAACACATCCTTCGCGACGATCGTGTTCGATCCGGTGCCCTTCATGCCCAGCATGTGCCAGCTATTCTCGACGGTATAGTCGCCGGCGCGCAGATAGGCGAAGCCGCCATGCTCGATGGTTCCGTCGGGCTTGCGGATGTTGACGCCAAGCTGTGCCCAGGAGGCGTGCAGCGAGCCCGAAGCATAGGGCCAGCGGCCGTTGACGACATAACCGCCGTCAACCTCTTCCATCGTTCCCGGCGGATTGGCGATGCCGCAGATTACAGGATGCTCGCTGCCCGATCCGAAAATCGCTTCCTGCAGCGCGTCGGGGCCGAGGCTGGCGACCCAGGTCGTACCGTGCAGCACCGTATAGACCCAGCCGACCGAGGGGTCGCCTTTTGCCAGTTCCGCGCCGACCAGTGCCATGGCCCGCGCGCTGGTTCCAAATCCGCCCCAGCGGCGCGGAGCGGCCATCGCCCAGAAACCGGCATCGGTCAGCGCGTCGAACACTTCGGGCGCCAGCCGGCCGTCAAGATCGTTCTGCGGTGCATGCTTCAGCAGCAGCGGCTGCAGTTCCCGCGCGCGTCCGACCAGCTCGCGTTCGGCCGCATCGTTATAGCCGGTGGTTGAGCCGGTGTCGGTCGGATCGATCTTGAATGCGGTTGCCATCATCATTCCTTTCCAGTTCGCGCGACCTTTCAGGCCGCCACGGGCCTTGCGGGTTTCAGGGTTTCGGGATTGTCGATGAATCCGGCGGGCGGAGCCGGACCCCAGAGATAGAAGGCATCATGCGCAACATGGTCGCGCGCGACCCAGTCGGCGTCGGCGGCAATGAAATCGAGGCCGGTGGTCAGCTCGGCATGGCTGCCCCAGGGATCGCGCACATAATGGAAGAAGTTGGAACCCAGCACGTGGCGGCCCATCCCCCAGCCATCGGCATAGCCGCTCTCGCGCATATGGGACGCGCGCAGGCCTACGGCGTCGAGCGTGCCCATTTCGAAGCTGTAATGGTGCAGGCCCGGACCGTCCGATCGCACAAGTGCCAGGACATGATGACCGCTGCCGTGCGGGCTGTGCAGGAAAGCCAGGTCCGCGCCGCAGCGGTCCGACAGGCGCAGGCCGATCATGTCGACATAGAATGCCAGCGCAGCATCGACGTCGGTCACGAAGATGGCCGCGTGCGACAGGGCGAGCGGCTCGGCGCTCGGCGCCTCATTCCGGAGCGGCGAGGGAGAGAGTATCAAGGCGTCGTCATGGCCGGGCGTCGCAAGGGGCGCGGCGGCTTCGGCGACAAGTTCGACTTCAACGTCATCGGGTCCGCAAAGCACGAGCTGTTGGTCGCGCATTTCGCGAACCGGCGGCCGACCCGCACCTACGGCCCGTTCGCGCAACATGGCGAGATCCCGGATCGAGCATGAGAAGGTCAGGCGCTTCAGCTGCTTGCGGCTACCGCCGGTCAGCGAAATGCAGGGCTGATCGCTTCCCCGAACAGTCCACGCCGTCCCGGCATCGGCAGTCGGGACAAGCCCGAGCGCCGCAAAAAATCGCGCCGCGCCGGAAAGGTCGGCGGCGTCGAAGCTGACGCACCGGAGCCGCGCCGGCCCGATCCGATCGTCGCTGCGACGTTCGGGCGGGATTGAACTGATTGAGCGAATTCTGTTCATTTTGTCCTCTCACCCCGGAGATGGTCACGGATCGGCGATCGCTGCTTTGACTTTTGTCAAACCAATCAATTTTTTGGGGATGCCGCGCCAACGGCCTCCGCGAGCGGGCGCAGGATCGCGCGCAATGTCTGGCGCGGCGCGAGGCGCGGAGGCGCGGGACGTTCGTACATATCCGTATATCGGCACGCGGGCGAAGACCGGAAAAGCGGCCCAACGGACCCGAACAGGGACCATCGACGCGGGGGTTTCACTTTTCATGGTGCAGCAAATGATATCGCAACCTGACCCGGTGCCGTCCGAAGCTGGCGGCCGCTGCGAGGACTGCGCGGTGCGCGCCATGGCGATCTGCGGTTCGCTCGACCCCGACGCGCTGGCCGAGTTCGGAAGGATGGGGCGCAAGGTTCATTTGCGTGCGGGCCAGACGCTGCTCTGGGAGGGCGACGAGTCGGTGCTCGTCGGCAATGTGCTCACCGGCATGCTCAAGCTGTCGACGGTGACCGGGGATGGCCGCGAGCAGATCGTCGGGATTGTCTTTCCGTCGGATTTCATCGGCCGGCCGTTCGGCAAGGACAGCCATCAGAGCGTCACCGCGCTGACCGATGCCCAGGTCTGCGTGTTCCGGCGCGGTGCCTTCGACAACTTCGCGGGCTCGCATGGCGGCATCGAGCAGGCCTTGCTGCGACGGACGCTCGACGAGCTCGATCGGGCGCGCCACTGGATGCTGCTGCTCGGCCGGCTGTCAGCGACCGAACGGGTAGCGAGCCTCTTGCTTGAGATGTTCGACCGGTGCGTCGTCGAGCCCGGCGAACCCGTGTCGCTGCCGCTCAGCCGCCAGCAAATGGGTGACCTGCTGGGGCTTGCCATCGAAACGGTGAGCCGGACGATGACTAAGTTCGAGCGCACCGGGCTGATCGAACTGCCGGGTGGCCGTCGGGTTCGCCTGCTCGACCGCGACGGTCTCGTCCGGATCGCGAACGGCTGAATTTTTTGATCCGGCGCAAAGCGCGACTCCGCCCCGCAGCGCATGGCGGGCCCCAATCGACCAGGTGAGAGTGACGATGGACACAGTGATGATCAAGTCTGGCGCATGGCTGCTGGCCATGCTGGCCGCGGTCGCCGGGGCGGCCTACGCCGCCGATACGGGGTTTGCGGCCCAGATGTGCATATTGGCGGTTGCCGCATTGATCGGGCTCGTCGTGATGCTGGCGCGGACCGACTATGACGCTGCGCTTGGGCTCGTGACGCGCGCGAAGCCGAGCGGCTACCATGACGATGTCATCCGCCTCGGCGTTATCGCTACCGTATTCTGGGGGCTCGCCGGCCTTCTGGTTGGCCTTTATATCGCGCTTCAGCTCGCCTTCCCCCAACTCAACCTTGGCCTCGAATATACGACGTTCGGCCGGCTGCGGCCGCTGCACACGTCGGCGGTGATCTTCGCGTTTGGCGGGAACGCGCTGATCGCGTCGAGCTTCTGGGTGGTGCAGCGCACCTGCCGCGCGCGCCTCGCCTTTCCCAGGCTCGCCGATTTCGTGTTCTGGGGGTATCAGCTGTTTATCGTGATGGCCGCTACCGGCTACCTCCTCGGCATCACCGAGGGGCGCGAATATGCCGAACCCGAATGGTATGCCGATATCTGGCTGACGATTGTCTGGGTCAGCTATCTGGCGGTCTATCTGGGCACGATCGTCAAGCGCAACGAGCCGCATATTTACGTCGCCAACTGGTTCTACCTGTCGTTCATCGTCACGATCGCGATGCTGCATCTCGTCAACAATCTGACGATCCCGGTCAGCCTGGTGGGCTCGAAGAGCTACTCGGCTTTTGCCGGGGTCCAGGATGCGCTCACCCAATGGTGGTACGGTCATAACGCGGTCGGCTTCTTCCTGACCGCGGGCTTCCTTGGCATGATGTATTATTTCGTGCCCAAACAGGCCGAACGGCCGGTGTTCAGCTACCGGCTGTCGATCGTCCATTTCTGGTCGCTGATCTTCCTCTACATCTGGGCCGGTCCCCACCATCTTCATTATACCGCGCTGCCCGACTGGGCGCAGACGCTGGGCATGGTGTTCTCGGTCATGCTGTGGATGCCCAGCTGGGGCGGCATGATCAACGGGCTGATGACGCTCAATGGCGCGTGGGACAAGGTTCGCACCGACCCGATCATCCGGATGATGGTGCTGGCGCTGGCCTTTTACGGCATGAGCACCTTCGAGGGGCCGATGATGTCGATCAAGGCCGTGAACTCGCTGTCGCACTATACCGACTGGACGATCGGACATGTCCATAGCGGCGCGCTCGGCTGGAACGGCATGATCACCTTCGCCACCATCTATTTCCTCGCGCCGCGCCTGTGGGGCCGCGAGCGGCTCTACTCGCTGCGCATGGTCAACTGGCATTTCTGGACCGCGACCCTCGGTATCGTCCTCTACGTGTCGTCGATGTGGGTCGCGGGCATCATGCAGGGCCTGATGTGGCGCGAATATGGGCAGGACGGCTATCTCGTCTACGCGTTCATCGACGTCGTTGCCGCGATGAAGCCCTATTATCTGATCCGTGCGGCGGGCGGTCTGCTCTACCTCACCGGATCGGTGATCATGGCGTGGAATGTCTACCAGACCATTCGCGGTCGGCTGCGTGACGAGGCGCCGCTGACCTCCACTCCCTACAACCAGGCGCTGGATCATCCGATCCAGCCCCGGGCTGCTTGAAGGACGCCCCCGATGGCCATCAAAATCTTCGACCATGGCAGGATCGAGCGGAACGTTACCCTGCTGCTCGTGCTCGCGCTCGTCACGGTCGCGATCGGGGGGATCGTCGAGATCGCCCCGCTGTTCTGGATCGATTCGACGGTCGAGAAAGTTCAGGGGATGCGACCCTACACGCCGCTCGAGCTGGCAGGCCGCAACATCTACATTCGCGAAGGCTGTTATAACTGCCACAGCCAGATGATCCGGCCGTTCCGCGACGAGGTCGAACGCTACGGCCATTACAGCCTGGCGGCCGAGAGCATGTACGACCATCCGTTCCAATGGGGCTCGAAGCGTACCGGACCCGATCTTGCGCGCGTCGGCGGTCGCTATTCGGACGAATGGCACGTCCAGCATCTGGTCGATCCGCGCGCGGTCGTCCCGGCCTCGATCATGCCGCCCTATGCCTTCCTCAAGGAGCGTGATCTCGATGTCCGCAATCTTGACGGGCATCTGCGCGCGCTGAGCTGGACCGGGGTGCCTTATACCGACGCCGACATCGCCAAGGCGATCGAGGATGCTCTGGCGCAGGCCGATCCCGAGGCCGATTCCGCCGGTGTGAAGGCGCGCTATCCCAAGGCGCAGGCGCGCGACTTCGATGGCGATCCCAAGCGGGTGACCGAGATGGATGCGCTCGTCGCCTATCTGCAGATGCTGGGCACGCTGGTCGATACCAGGGCGGCCGAGCCGGTGGAGAAACCGCGATGACCTACGAAATGCTCCGGCACGCCGCCGACACGTGGGGCATGCTGTTTCTCGTGCTTGTCTTTCTTCTGGCGCTCTGGTTCGCGCTGCGCCCCTCGGCGCGCGCGCGCCATCTTGACGCCAGCATGATCCCCTTCCGAGACGAAGGCCCCCGCGATGACTGAACGAAAGATCGACGACGTAACCGGCGTGCCCACCATGGGCCACGAATGGGACGGCATTCAGGAGCTCGACAATCCGATGCCCCGCTGGTGGCTGTGGACCTTCTATGCCTGCATCATCTTCGCCATCGGCTATTGCATCGCCTACCCGGCGATCCCGCTGCTCGAAAGCGCGACCGGGGGCACGCTGGGCTGGACCAGCCATGGCCAGCTCGCTCAGGAAACCGCGAAGGCCCAGGCCGCGCGCGCGTCCACGCTTGCGGCGCTCGCCAGGGTCGATATCACGACGCTCGATCCGCGCTCGCCGCTGATGCACGCAGCGGTCGAAGGTGGCCGCGCCGCCTTCAAGATCAACTGCGCCGCATGCCACGGTTCGGGTGCGGCGGGGGCGAAGGGCTATCCCAATCTCAATGATGATGACTGGTTGTGGGGTGGCAGCCGCGCCGAGGTCCATCAAACGCTGGTGCACGGCATCCGTGAGCCGGCCGACGATGCCACCCGGATGTCGCAGATGCCGGCATTCGGGCGCGATGGGATATTGAAGCCCGCGGAGATCGAGGACGTGGTGTCCCTCGTCCGGGCCGTCTCGCGCCAGGAAAAGGCCGGCACGTCGGCCAGGCGCGGCGCGGTCCTCTACGCCGCCAATTGCGCGATATGTCATGGCAATGATGCCAGGGGCGGCCGCCAGTTCGGGGCTCCCAATCTGGCCGATGCGATCTGGCTGTTCGGCGGCGACCGCGAAGCGCTGACCGCGACGGTGACCAATTCGCGGTACGGCGTGATGCCAGCCTGGGGCAACAAGCTTGACCCCGCGACGATCAACATGCTGACCGCCTATATCCATTCGCTCGGCGGCGGCGAGTGACCGCGCGTCCGTCCGGACTGCCGGCAAAGCGGCCCATGCTCTATGCGGGCCGGACGGACATTTTTCCCCGTGCGATCGACGGCTTCTACCGTCGCCTCAAATGGGGCGTCATGGCGGTGACGCTCGCAATCTATTACCTCACCCCCTGGCTTCGCTGGGACCGCGGCCCTTATGCCCCGGACCAGGCGGTGCTGGTCGATCTCGCGCACCGCCGCTTCTTCTTCTTCGCGATCGAGATCTGGCCGCATGAATTCTATTATGTGGCCGGCCTGCTCGTGATGGCCGGGATCGGGCTGTTCCTGGTCACGACGACAGTCGGCCGGGCGTGGTGCGGCTATGCCTGTCCCCAGACGGTCTGGACCGACCTGTTCCTCCATATCGAGCGGGCCATCGACGGCGACCGCAATGCCCAGCTCAGGCTCAAGCATGCGCCGTGGAGCGCGTCAAAGATCGGACGCCGCACGCTCAAGCATGCGAGCTGGCTGATCGTCGGTCTGGTGACGGGCGGCGCCTGGGTCTTCTATTTCGCCGACGCGCCGACGCTTGCCCGGGACCTTGTTCATGGCGAGGCGGCTTCGGTGGCCTATGCGACGATCGCGATCCTGACCGCGACGACCTATGTGTTCGGCGGCTTCATGCGTGAACAGGTGTGCATCTATATGTGCCCCTGGCCGCGCATCCAGGGCGCGATGCTCGACGAGCGCTCGTTGATCGTCACCTATAAGGACTGGCGCGGCGAGCCGCGCAGCCATGGGGTCAAGCGCAGCGAGGACAGCGGGGACTGCATCGATTGCCAGGCCTGCGTGCAGGTGTGCCCGGTCGGCATCGACATCCGCGACGGCGCACAATTCGCGTGCATCACCTGCGCGTTGTGCATCGACGCGTGCGACCAGGTGATGGCGAAGGTCGACCGTCCCCGGGGATTGATCGACTATGCGACGCTGGAGGATTGCAAGGCGGAGGCGGCCGGCGCGCCGCCAGTCCCGGTTCGCCGCACGCTGTTGCGTCCGCGCACGCTGATCTACTTTGCGATCTGGGGCGCGATCGGACTGACGATGATATTCGCGCTGGGCGCGCGAACCCGGCTCGATCTCACCATCGCGCATGACCGCAACCCGCTATGGGTGCAACTGTCGGGCGGCGCGGTCCGCAACGCCTACACGATCAAGGTCCGCAACATGGAATCGCGGCCGCGCCGCCTTCGGATCGCGGTCGAGGGGCTCGACCAGGGGCTCATGTGGGATTCGCTCAGCGATGCGAGTGCCGCCACGCGCGTCCTCGAGTTCACCGTCGCGCCCGACCAGGTCGATGAGCGCCGCATCTATGTGCGCGCGCCGGCCGCAGGCGAGGCGAAGCAGGCCTTCCGATTCCTCCTGACCGCCGCCGATGGCGGCAACGACAAGGCGCAGGACGAAGCGCGGTTCGACCGACCGGAGACATCATCATGACGCGACAGTTCAGCGGGTTCCACATGCTCGCGCTCACGGTCGGCTTCTTTGTCGTCGTCGTAGGCGTCAACCTCGTCATGGCGACATTTGCCGTGCGGACGTTCGGCGGCACGGTGGTCGATAACAGTTATGTCGCCGGCCAGAAGTTCAACGGCTGGCTCGACGAGGCACGGGCGCAGTCGGCGCTCGGGTGGAGCCTGACGGCAACGCGCGAGGGCGATCGCGCCGTCATTGCACTCGTGGGCGCTCCGGGAGCGACGATCGAGGCGACCGCGATCCATCCGCTGGGGCGCGCTCCGTCAATAACCCTGCATTTCCAGCAGGTGGCCCCCGGCCGGTTCCGATCGGCCGAGCTACTGCCTGCGGGTCGGTGGCGCCTTGAGATCGGCGTGCGGAAGGGCGAGCGCGTCAAGAATTTTGTCGATGAGGTGGCTGCGTGAACGCTCCGGTCAAGCATAGCGAGTTCAGCCTGCCGGGTGTGCGCTGCGCGTCCTGCATCGCGAAGATCGAACAGGGACTGGGCGCGGTGCCGGGGGTGATTGGCGCCCGCGTCAATCTGACGGCGAAGCGGGTGGCGATCGATCATGACAGCGGCGTCGACGTGCCATCGCTGCGGACGGCGCTGGGCTCGCTGGGATTTGCCGCCGAACCGGTGCTGGTGCGCGATGACGATCTGGCCAACCGCCGCGAGAGCCGCCAGCTGCTCAAGGCGCTCGGCGTCGCGGGCTTCGCGGCCATGAACATCATGCTGCTGTCGGTGTCCGTCTGGTCGGGCGCCGAAGGGGCGACCCGGCAGCTCTTTCACTGGCTCTCCGCGCTGATCGCGATGCCGACCGTCGCCTATGCGGGCCAGCCCTTCTTTCGATCGGCCTGGCGGGCGCTGCGGCATGGCCGCACCAATATGGACGTTCCGATCTCGATCGGGGTGCTGCTGGCGACCGCGCTCAGTCTCTACGAGACGATCACCGGCGGCCCGCACGCCTATTTCGACGGCGCGGTATCGCTGATCTTCTTCCTGCTCGCGGGCCGTTTTCTCGACAGCGCGATGCGCGATCGTGCCCGCGACGGCGCGGGCGCATTGCTGCGGCAGACGGCGCCGGGCGGAATGGTGGTGCTCGCCGACGGCGCATCGCGATGGTTGAGCGCCGACAGCATGACGCCGGGCATGCGGCTCATGGTCAGCGCGGGCGAGCGCTTCGCCGCCGACGGCATCATCGAGGCGGGCGAGAGCAGCGTCGACATGTCGCTGATCACCGGCGAAAGCCGCGCCGAGGCGGTCGAGCGGGGCAGCGCGATCATCGCAGGTGCGCTCAACCTCACCGGGCCGCTCACCGTGCGGGTGACCGCGACCGGCCCCGATACCGCGATCGCCGGCATGGCGCGGCTGATGGAGGCGGCGGGGCAGGGGCGGTCGCGCTATGTCCGGATCGCAGACCGCGCGGCGCGTTATTATGCGCCTGCGGTCCATAGCCTGGCGGCGGCAGCGTTTGTCGGCTGGATGATCGCGGGCGCGGGATGGCACGAGTCGCTGTTGATCGCGGTCGCGGTGCTGATCGTGACCTGCCCCTGCGCGCTTGGCCTTGCGGTCCCGGTCGCGCAGGTCGTCGCCTCGGGCGCGCTGATGCGGCGAGGGCTGCTGGTGAAGGATGGATCGGCTCTCGAGCGGCTCGCCGAGGCCGATCGGGTGTGTTTCGACAAGACCGGCACGCTGACGCTCGGTCGGCCTGAGCTGGCCGGCGCGTCCGGGCTCGACGGTGCCGAGCGCTCGCTTGCCCTCGCCCTCGCCCGCGCGAGCGGACATCCGCTCTCGCGGAGTCTGGCGCGGGCGCTCGAGCAGCAAGGTGTCGAGCCGGCGGCGGTTTCGAACCTGCGTGAGCTTCCCGGTTTCGGCATGGAAGCGCAGGCGCAGGGCGCGCGCGTTCGCCTGGGGCGGCCTGACTGGATCGGCGCGCCGACGGCCGGGGGCGATATGCTGAGCTGCGCCTTCGAGGTCGAGGGTCGCGCGCCGCATCTGCTGTGCTTTGCCGACCGGCTCCGGCCCGACGCCGTCGAGGCGGTCGCGCGGATGTCGCGCATGGCGATGGACCCGGTGATCCTCTCCGGCGACCGGCGGGACGCGGTCGCCGCGATCGCGGCCGATCTGCACGTCTCGGCGGTCGTCGGCATGACGCCGGCCGACAAGCTGCAGGCGATCCATCGCCTGACGGGTGCCGGGCATCGGGTGCTGATGGTCGGTGACGGTCTCAACGACGGCCCCGCGCTTGCCGCCGGGCATGTCTCGATCGCCCCGTCCTCGGCGAGCGACGTCGGTCAGAACGCCGCCGACATCGTCTTCCTGGGCGACAGCCTGCTTCCGGTGCCGATCGCGGTTGCCGCCGCGCACCGCACGATGCGGATCGTCCGCCAGAATTTCGCGATGGCGATCGGCTATAATGTTCTGGCCATTCCGCTCGCGCTATTGGGCATGGTGACCCCGTTGATCGCGGCGGTCGCGATGTCGACATCCTCGATCATCGTCGTGGCCAATGCGCTGCGGCTTACGCGGTGCGCACGATGAGCGGGATCGGCGTCCTCATTCCGATTGCGCTGCTGCTGGGCCTGAGCGGGCTCGCTGCATTCATGTGGTCGTTGTCTCACGGTCAGTTTGACGACCTTGAAGGCGCCGGCGAGCGCATCCTGATCGACGACGAGGGCGATGGCCCTGCGAAGGGCCCTGTCCGTCCCGTGACCAGCGGGGGAGCGGGCCGGAACCGCGATTCCACGTCAGTGGAACAAACTCTAGACCGATCGTAGCGGTACCGGGCTCATGGCCGGCCATTCACCTGCGATGGGCAAAAAAAAGGGGAAGGCGGAACGCCTTCCCCTTAGGAGGAGGAGCGGAAGGGAAGGGCTCCTCAGAAGCGCATGCCAAAGCCGATGCCGACGATCAGCGGGTCGAGATGGACCCGCAGCCGCTGGGTTCCGATCGCGGTCGTCGCGAGGCGGGTGGACGTGTCCATATCGACATATTTGACATCGAAGTTGACGAAGGTCCGATCGCTCAGGGGGACATCGACGCCGGCCTGAAGGGCATAGCCGAAGCTCGATTTCATCCGAACACCGGTCTTGCCGACAGCGGCGACCAGGCCCTTCGAGGCTTTTTCGGAATAGAATATCGTGTAGTTCACGCCGGCCCCGACATAGGGCCGCACAGCACCCTCGGGCGCAAAGTGATATTGGAGCGTCAGCGTCGGCGGCAGCACCCAGGTCGAGGCGAGCTTGCCGATGGTGCCCGTCGTGCCGGTCTTGCCGCTGGCATGATGCCGGGTCGTCGCCAGGATCAGCTCGGCGCCGATCCGGGGGGTCAGCATATAGGTGAAGTCGATTTCGGGCATCACGCTGTTGCTGACCTTGACCTTCTCGGTGGGAAAGGTCGGGGTGATCCCGCTCGAGCTTTCAATGGGCGCGACGACGATCCCGCGCAGGCGGATCAGCACATCTCCCTGAGCGGCACAGGCCGGCGCGGCCACACCGGCAGAGGCCAGCAGTGCGATCATAATTTTGCGGTACATCACAACGTCCCTTTCATCGTCTTGATGTTCGGGGACTTAGGCGGGCTGCCCGGGCTCGACATTGACCGATGCCAAGCTTCGCGTTGACCTGCATCAAGGCATGACATCGTTCCCTGGCGCATCACAATCGCATGTGGCCTTATTATTCAGATCTGCTCGACCGGCCGGTGCCGCGCTACACGAGCTATCCGACCGCCGCCGAGTTCACCGATTCGGTCGGGATCGCCGATCAGGCGGCTGCGCTTGAAGCGGTCGGGGCGGGAACCGACATCTCGCTCTATGTCCATATCCCCTATTGCCGGGAAATATGCTGGTACTGCGGCTGCAACACCGGGGCTGCCAATCGCAGTGAGCGCGTGTCGACCTATCTTGAGGCGTTGTACGATGAGATCCACCTCGTCGCGCGCCATCTCAGCGGGCGCGGCAGGGTCAGGCGGATCGCCTTTGGCGGGGGCAGCCCCAATGCGATCGCACCGATCGCCTTTGTCCGGCTGCTCGACCGTCTGGTCACCGAACTGAACGCGGCCGACGCCGAACTTTCGATCGAACTCGATCCCCGCAGCCTGGACGACGCCTGGTATGACGTGATCCGTCAGACCCGGGTCAGGCGGGCGAGTCTCGGCGTACAAACCCTCGTCCCGCATATCCAGCAGGCCATCGGGCGGGTTCAGCCCCTGGCGATGATCGAAGATGCGGTGACCCGGCTGCGCGCGGCGGGCGTCAAGTCGCTCAATTTCGACCTCATGTACGGATTGCCGCATCAGCATCTGGCCGAGCTCGGCGAGACGCTGTCCGAAGCCATCCGGCTTGCCCCCGATCGCATCGCCCTGTTCGGCTATGCCCATCTGCCTGGCATGATCCCGCGTCAGAAGCGCATCGACAGCGGCGCGCTGCCCGATGCGCACCGCCGGTTCGAGCAGGCGTCGCTCGGATATAAATTGCTGACGGGCGCGGGCTTCCGCGCGATCGGCTTCGACCATTTCGCCAGGCCGGAAGATCCGCTCGCGGTCGCCGCCGCCCAGGGTCGGTTGCACCGCAATTTTCAGGGCTTCACCGACGATCCCTGCGAAGT
The DNA here is from genome assembly GCA_947085315.1 of uncultured Sphingomonas sp. Lineage (GTDB taxonomy): Bacteria > Pseudomonadota > Alphaproteobacteria > Sphingomonadales > Sphingomonadaceae > Rhizorhabdus. Next base: position 56,915 of record CAMTVW010000011.1, read on the forward strand.
CACGCTCGGGATCGGCGCAAGCGCGATCAGCGAGTTTCCGCATCTGATCGTGCAGAACGAAAAGATGGCCGGCCGATATCGCATGCTGGTCGGTGCCCATCAGCTGGCGGGCCGTCGCGGCGTCGAGCGGCATGAGGACGACCGGTGGCGGGGCCAGGTGATCGAATCGCTGCTATGCTCGGGTGAAGCGCGGGTCAGCGAGGATCGCTTGCGCCGGGTCCGGCCAATGCTGGAGCCGTTCATCGACCGGGGCCTGATCCGTTGTCGCCCCACATCGCTTCGGATCATGCCGGCGGGACTGCCCTATGCGCGGGCGATCGCGAGCTGCTTCGATCGCCACCGGGGTTATAGCACGGGTAAGTTCAGCCATGCCGTATAGCCTGCGATGTATTGCCGCCACACCGGCGATCGCGGCGTTGCTGTTGCTGTCGCACCCTCCGGCGCAGGCACAGACCATCGTCCTGCCCGGTGCGATCTGCGGTTCGTCGCGAGCGATCGATATGCCGATCCCGATGCGGCGAAGCTCCTCGCACGACGATGACCAGGGCTGCCCTTCGGGCTGCCACGCGGTCCGCGCGACGCGCAAGTGCGACCGGGCCGCAGACGACGAGGCCTGATCAGCGGCGAGCCTTGGCCATATCTTCTGCGAGCGTCGCCATGCCTGCCCGTCCTATCCTCGTCGGCAATGCCGCTCACGACGGCGTAACTATACGAATGTTGGAGGGATCAGTACTGCGGCGCCGCTGATTTTGCCCGACCGCAGACGTTCCAGCGCCACATTGGCTTCTGCTAGCGGGAATGCCTGGGTGATGATCCTGAGCGGGATGTTCTCGATCGCGGCAAAGAAGGATTCCCCGTCCTCGCGGGTCAGATTGGCGACAGACATGATCTGCCGTTCTTGCCAGAGATCGGCATAGGGGAAGGCAGGAATGTCGCTCATGTGTATGCCCGCACAGACCACTCGGCCGCCTTTGCGGACCGCTTTCAAAGCAAGGGGCACGAGATCGCCGACCGGGGCGAAGATCAGGGCGGCGTCGAGGGGCTCGCCAGGCTTTTGCGTCGACGCGCCGACCCAGCTGCACCCGAGGGATGTCGCAAAAGCCTGAGCGTCCATGTCGGCCTCGCGGGTAAAAGCGCTGACCTGTCGGCCTTGTGCCAGCGCGACCTGAGCGACGATGTGCGCTGCGGCCCCGAAGCCGTAGAGTCCTATGTGCGGTGCATCACCGGCCAAGCGAAGGGCCCGCCAACCGATCAGTCCAGCGCAGAGCAGCGGCGCCGCTTCGATGTCGGAAAAGCGTGACGGCAGAACGAAACAGAAATGCGCGTCCGCGACGACGTGCGTAGCATAGCCGCCGTCGCGGGTCGCTCCGGTAAACTCCGGGAAATCGCACAGATTTTCGCGACCGGACTTGCAATATGCGCAGCTGCCGCAGCTATGGCCCAACCAGGGTACACCGACCCGATCACCGATCGCGAAGCCGGACACCTCCTTGCCGACGGCGACGACCCGTCCCACGATTTCGTGTCCGGGAACGATGGGATAATGTGCTGGAATTTCCCCGTCGGCGACATGCAGATCGGTGCGGCACACGCCGCACGCCGTCACCGCGATGAGAAGCTCCCTGCTGCCTGGCTCGGGCACTTCGCTTTCGCGCAGCCGCAGTGGCTTCCCGGGCGCATCGATCACCATCGCTGTCATGTGCGCGACCATTACAACCTCCCGAAGCATCGCTCCATCGCCGCATCGTCCGAAGAGGGTTTCGCACAAGGGTTGAGGCTATCGAGATAGGAAATTATCGCCGCAGTCTCGTCTGGGTCGAGCGTGAAGCGCGGCATGTCGCGGTGGCCTACCTCGATACCCCTCGAAAGAGCCTCGCCCAGGGCATAAATGGGATAGCGCATGAACAGGTCGCGCAGGGGCGGCGCATCCGGCCTGGGGCTGGTGTCGGTCATGGTGACCGCATGACAGCCGCCGCACCTGTGCTCGGTGAGTTCGCGCGCCGAATAGAGATGGGACGCGGACTCGGGGGCGTTCACGCAGCCGGTTGGAGCAACGCCGAGCAAGAGCGCGACCACACACATGATCCTTTTGTTCATTGCAGAGGCATGAGCGCCAGCGTGATCATCTTCTATCCGTAAATGCCACCAGGCTAACCGGCCAGCTGCCGAGAAGCACGCCTGACGGTCGGTGAACTCGGCGGTCGAGGATCCAGCGATCTTCCGTCGGCCGCTGCTCAATGGTGAGTCCTGGAGGCTGAGGCGCGGCTTCCCGGGTCCGATGCCTCTTCAAACAAGGCCGCCACGAGCGGAGGGCTACGTACAGCTACGAATAGTGCCGGTCTGCCCATGGCTTAGGCTCGGGACACTCTGGAAGAGGTTATCAAGCGATGCGCGAGGAAACAGCCGGCCGGTGGCTTCGGACATTCGATGAGATCGGTCTTGGCGATGTCGGCCTTGTTGGCGGGAAAACGGCGTCGCTGGGTGAGTTACGTCACGCTCTTTCGGAGCAAACGTCGGTACCCGACGGCTTCGCGATCACCGCCACGGCATATCGCGAAATCATCGAGGCGAACGGATTGGCGGGTCCCATGGCGAAGATTTTCGCCGAAACCGAATGGTCGAGTTCCGCGGCTGGGGCGGACGCGTCCCGGAGACTTCGCGCCATGGTCGAAGGCGCGGCCTGGCCCGACGGTCTTTCCGCCGCGATCGCGGGGGCGTATCGGCGCCTGGGTGGCGGGCGAGCGGTCGCGGTTGCGGTGCGGAGCAGCGCGACCGCCGAAGATCTTCCCGGTGCATCCTTCGCCGGCCTGCACGAAAGCTTTCTCAACATACGCGGCGAGCGAGCGCTGGAATCGGTCATTCGCCGCTGCCTGTCGTCGCTGTTCACCGAGCGCGCCATCTCCTATCGCATCACCAAGGGCTTCGCCCATGACAAGGTCGCCCTCTCGGTGGCGGTCCAGCTCATGGTCGATGCCAGCGCGGCCGCGTCGGGCGTGATCTTCACGCTCGACACCGAAAGCGGTTGCCGGGATGTCGTCATGGTGACGGGAGTGCTCGGCCTGGGCGAAACCATCGTCCAGGGCATCGCCGATCCGGACGAATTCCTCGTTCACAAACCGACCTTCAACAAGGGCCATCGTTGCGTGCTTCGGCACAAGATCGGTGCGAAGCAGGTGCGGATGATCCGCGGGCCAGGCGGGGTCCGGACGGTCAGTCCGCGCCTTGCGGCCCGGCATGTGCCATGCCTCGACGATGCCGAAATCCTGTCGCTCGCTGAGAAAGCGATCGCGATCGAGGCACATTACAGCCGTCGCGCCGGGCAGGATACGCCGATGGATATCGAATGGGCCAAGGACGGCCGGACGGGCCGCCTATATATCATTCAGGCACGGCCCGAGACGGTGCACGGCGTGGCCATCGCCGCCGAAGCGCTGCGCTATCGCCTGCAGGGCGACGGACCGGTCATCGCCGTCGGACAGGCTGTCGGCGAGCGTATCGCGGCGGGGCCGGTTCGCATTGTTCGGGACATCAAGGGTCTCGAAACCGTTCGGCCGGGTGACGTGCTTGTTGCGGAAACCACCTCGCCCGATTGGGAGCCGGTGATGCGGCGCGCGGCCGCGATCGTTACCGAGCATGGTGGCCGAACCTGCCATGCCGCCATCATCGCCCGCGAGCTTGGCATCCCGGCCATCGTCGGCGTGGCCGACGCGCGTACAAAACTGGCCGATGGTGACCTGGTGACGGTGTCATGTGCCGAAGGCGAGGCCGGCCGCATTCGCAAGGGGCGCCTGCCATTCGTCGCGGAGCCGATCGCAATTCGCGGTGACCGGCCCGATCGGCCGAAGATTCTCGTCAATGTCGCCGATCCGGCGAAGGCGTTCCGGACGGCAGCCCTGCCGGTCGACGGCGTCGGCCTTGCCCGGATCGAGTTCATCATCACCCAGTCGATCGGCGTGCATCCGATGGCGCTGGTCGCGCCCGGGCGGGTGACCGACCCTGCTGTCCGGCGAAGGATCCAGAAGCTGACGTCCGGATATCGCGACGGTGCCGACTATTTCGTGCAGCGGCTCGCCGAGGGGGTGGCTGTGATAGCCGCCGCTTTCTATCCGCGCCCCGTCGTGGTGCGGACCTCCGACTTCAAGACCAACGAATATCATGCTTTGCTGGGTGGTGCCGATTTCGAGGCGTCGGAGGACAATCCGATGATCGGCTTCCGCGGTGCCTCGCGCTATGTTCACCCGGACTATGCACCGGCCTTTGCTCTCGAATGCCGCGCGCTTGCGCGGGTCCGCGACGACATGGGGCTCGACAACGTCGTCGTCATGATCCCGTTTTGCCGACGTGTTGAGGAGGGCAGACGCGTTTTGGCGGCAATGGCGCAAAACGGGCTCGTAAGGAGCAGCGTCAACGGACTGAAGATCTATGCGATGGCCGAGATTCCGAGCAACGCGCTCTCGATCGACGCCTTTGCGGAGCTGTTCGACGGCTTTTCGATCGGCTCGAACGATCTGACCCAGCTCACGCTCGGGGTGGACCGCGATTCGGCGATCCTTGCCGCCGATTTCGACGAGCAGGACCCCGCGGTGCTCCGGCTGATCGAGGAGGTCATCACGGGTGCCCACCGCCATGATCTCCCCTGTGGTCTATGCGGGCAGGGACCGTCCGACAAGCCGGCGTTCGCCGACTGGCTCGTCGAGAAGGGGATCGACAGTATCAGCCTCAATCCCGACAGCGTCCCGGCTTTTCTCGCACGCCGTTTCGAGGCGTCGCGGTCGATGCCGAATGAAGTCGCCAAAGCTTCGCGGGCCCCGCCCGCCAATCTCGTTCCGGCGCAGTAGTGACATGCGGGACGATCCCCCTTCGCCAAGCCCGCACGGGCGCTAGCGGCCTCCCATGAGCAAGGCACGGAACTGGCTTTGGCTGTCGGTTGTCATCGCCGCGTTGATCGGCGGCTATCTCGTCTGGCGGGTTCAGCCGCGTGAGCTCGCAATCGCGCGCGCGCGGACCGGACCGGCCGTCGAACTCGTCTATGCGACCGGCTTCGTGGAGGCCGATCAGCCGGTTTCGGTCGCGGCACGGCTGACGGCTCCGGTGATCCGCGTGCTGGTCGACGAGGGTGATCGGGTTCGGCGGGGGCAGCCGCTTCTCATTCTCGACGACGAGGATCAGCGCGGCCTCCTTGCGCAAGCGAGGGCGCAGAGCCGCGGCAGCGCTCTGGCCGAGCGCCGTATCACCACCTTGTTTGCGCAGGGATGGGTCACGCGCGCTGCACGCGATGCAGCCGTTACCGCGGCGGATGCCGCGCGCGCCGCCGAACGGACGGCCCTGGCGCATGTGGGTCAGAATATCATCCGCGCAGGCATCGATGGAATCATACTCAAGCGGGATGTCGAACCGGGCGAGCTTGCCACGCCCGCGCGCACGCTGATGCTGCTCGGCGATCCGGCGCGCATCCGGGTCACCGCGACGGTCGATGAACGCGACATACCGCGCGTCCGCGTCGGTCAGCAGGCGCTCATGTCGAGCGACGCGTGGCCTGGCCGGGTTCTGCGTGGTCATGTTCGGGCGCTGACGCCCGGCGGCGACCCCAGCCAGCGGGCCTTTCGCGTGCGGTTGGCGCTCGATCGGGCGCCGGTGCTGCCGATGGGGCTCACATTGGAGGTCAACATCGTGACGGGCAGGGTCGAGCAAGCCGTGCTCGTCCCATCGCTCGCCGTGTCGGCGGGCCATATTTGGATCGTCGAAGCGGGACGAGTCCACCGCCGGACGGTCCGAACGGGCCTCGTCGATGGCACGAGCACGGAGATTCGATCGGGCGTGCGCTCCGGCGACCTGATCATCGCCGACCCGCCATCCGACCTGACGGAAGGCGACCGCGTTCGCGCCCGGCCGGCATGATGCGCGCACGGTGGAGTTTGTTGCTCGACATCGCGTTGAAGCATATCGCGCGAAGGCGCAGGCAGACGCTGGTAGCGGTCAGCGGCGTGGCGGTCGGGGTCGGCTTTTTCCTCGCCGTATCCGCGCTGATGATCGGCAGCCAGAACGACTTCATCCGTCAGCTTATCGACGCGGCGCCCCATATCATAGTATCCGACGAGTTGCGCAGCCGTCCGCCGCAACCCGGTGTTCGCGCCATGCGAGGCGGCGTCGCCGCCTTGCGCGGCTACAAGGTCCGCATGGAGGTGCGCGGCCTCAGAGGCTGGCCCGCGATCCTGGCCACCGCAAACGCCGTTCCGGGCGCACTCGGCTCGCCGAGCCTCACCGGCGGGATCACGCTCCGGCTGGCCGGTCGTGAAGAGGCGCTGTCGATCGTCGGTGTCGAACCGGATATCGAGACGAAGATCAGCACGATCGAAGACAATCTGCGCGTCGGCCATCTCCGCGACCTCGAAAGCGTGCAGGGCGGCATCATCGTCGGAGAGGATCTTGCCGAGCGTCTGGGCATCGGCGTCGGCGATATTGTCGCCGCCACCTCCGCGTCGGGCTCGACCCGCTCGTTACGTATTGTCGGCCTGTTCAAGCGGGGTCAGTCCCAGCTCGGTCCATCCTTTGGGTATATGCTGCTTCGCGAGGCGCAGTCGCTGCTCGGTCGACCGTTCGTCATCAACCGGATCGGAATTCGTCTTTCCGACCCCCAAATGGCCCAGAAGGTCGCTGCCCAGATCGAGGCCCGGTTCGGTTACAAGGCGCAAAGCTGGCAGGAGCGATCGGCCGATATCCTGTCGTTGCTCGTGACCCGCAACGTGATCATGTACAGCGTCGTCTCGGCGATCCTGCTGGTCGCGAGCTTCGGCATATACACGGTCGTCTCGAACAGCGTCTCCGACAAGCGGCGCGACATCGCGATCCTGCGCTCGATCGGCTTTTCCGAGCTCGACCTGCAACTGATCTTCGTCACCGAAGGGCTGATCCTGGCGATCGTGGGCGTGCTGTTGGGCTGGGTGCTCGGCTATGGGCTGATGGCGATCCTGACTTCGCTCAAATTCCCGATTGCCGGGGAAATCGAGCATCTGCCGCTTGATCGGGGTGTGCGCCAATATGCGATTGCGGCCGGAGCCTCGCTGCTGGCTGGAGCGCTGGCGGCATGGCTTCCGGCGCGCAAGGCCGCGCGTGTGGACCCGGTCGATATCCTGCGCGGTGCCGCATGACTGTATTGCTCGAGGCCGGAAGCCTGGAACGGCGGCTGCCGGGCGATCCGCCCGTGACGCTCGTCTCCGATGTCAGCCTCGCCATCGAAGCTGGCACCTTCACCGCCATCGTCGGCCCTTCAGGTTGCGGCAAGTCGTCGCTGCTCTATCTGCTCGGCTTGATCGACCGGCCGACGAGCGGGACGGTGCTGCTCGATGGCGATGATGTGAGCGCGCTCGACGGTGACGCCCGCGCGCGGCTCCGGCTCGAGCGGTTCGGCTTTGTCTTCCAGTTTCATTTCCTGCTGCCCGAATTTACGGTGCTTGAAAATGTCATGCTGCCGATCCGGCGCCTCGGGAGGCTCGACAAACCCGCCGCGCAGGCCCGGGCGCTATCGCTCCTGAGTGACCAGGGCGTGGACGGGAAAGCCGGCAAGACGCCGGATCGCCTGTCCGGCGGCGAACGCCAGCGCGTTGCCATCGCTCGGGCGCTGGCAAATGATCCAGCTCTGATTCTGGGCGACGAGCCGACCGGCAACCTCGACAGCCAGAACAGCGCGCGCGTCGTCGAAGCCTTCCGTGGGCTGGCACATGACCAGGGGCGTGCGGTGGTTTGCGTGACTCATGATCTCGCGGTTGCGGCGGCGGCCGATGTGCGTGTGTCGATGCTCGATGGCAGAATCGTCGATGTCGACCGGGCTTCCGGCGGGGCCCGCCCCGGCTGACCCTGCAAGCGGGCAAACCCATCAGCTCGCCGCCTCGTTACAGACGGCAATGTTTCGGTCGGAATCGCTCCGCAGGAGGCCGATGGAGGTGAGAAATCCTATCTTCCGGTATCTTCCTGCTCTTCCAACGGCTTGGAAGGGAATGGTGCCCAGGAGAGGACTCGAACCTCCACGGCCTTGCGGCCACTGGCACCTGAAGCCAGCGCGTCTACCAATTCCACCACCTGGGCATTCGGAGCGGAGGCCGGGCGGATAGCGGCGCGGCCGAGGGGTTGTCAACCGCCTTGTAAAGCACGCCGCTGCAGGGCAATGCGGAGTCCATCTGAACATCAAGGGAATCTGAGGATGAGCCGTCTTGTCACGCTGTTCGGCGGGGGTGGATTTCTGGGGCGCTATGTGGCGCAGGAATTGCTCAAGGCGGGTGCGCGGGTGCGCATCGCCGGGCGCGATCCCTCGGACGCCCGGCTCGTGAAGCCGCTCGGCAATCTGGGCCAGACGCAATTCGTGCCCGCCAGCGTGACGAAGCCGGCGACGATCGAACGCGCGGTTGCGGGCGCCGATGCGGTGGTCAATCTGGTCGGTATCCTCAAGGGCGATTTCGACGCGATCCATCGCCAGGGCGCGGCCAATGTCGCCGCGGCCGCGCGCGCGGCCGGGGTAGCGGCGCTGGTCCATGTTTCGGCGATCGGCGCCGATCCCGAATCGCCGTCGGCGTACGGCCGCAGCAAGGGCGAGGGCGAAGCGGCGGTGCGCGCGGCCTTCCCGGGCGCGACCATCCTGCGCCCCTCGGTCGTGTTCGGCGAGGAGGACGGTTTCCTCAACCGCTTCGCTGCTATGCAGGCGATGCCGTTCGTGCCGGTGCTGCGCGGCGCGGTGCGGTTCCAGCCGGTCTGGGTTGCCGACGTCGCGCGCGCGATTGCGGCCGCGGCGCTCGATCCCGCCGTCCATGGCGGCAAGCTCTATGAACTGGGCGGGCCCGAAGTGGTGACGATGGAAGGGCTCAACCGCTGGCTCGCCACCGCGACCGGGCACAGCCCGACCTTTGTGCCGGTGCCCGACGCGATCGGCGGCATCCTGGCCAGCGTCGCCGGGTTCCTCCCGGGCGCGCCGATCACGCGCGACCAGTGGCTGATGCTCCAGTCCGACAATGTCGTCGCGCCGGGCGCGAAGGGCCTTGAGGCGTTCGGCATTGCGGCCACCCCGATGGAGGCGGTGGCGCCCGCCTGGCTGGTCCGGTACCGCCCGCATGGCCGTTTCGCCCCCGCCACCAAGCCTGCGGCCTGACCACGATCATGGAAATGTCGCTGCTGGCCATCGTCCTCCTCGGCATCGTCGAGGGGCTGACCGAGTTCCTGCCGGTTTCGTCAACCGGGCACCTGATCCTGGCGGGCGAGGTGATGCAGGTACCGCAGGGCACTGAAACCTTCGACATCGTCATCCAGCTCGGCGCGATCCTCGCGGTCGTGGTGCTCTATCGGCAGCGGTTCGCGACCGTGCTGGCGGGGCTCTGGCAGCGCGACGCGCAAGCGATCCGCTTCACCCGCAACGTGCTGGTCGGTTTTCTGCCGTCGGCGGCGATCGGGGCGGCTGCCTATGGCGCGATCAAGGCGATGCTCAATTCGCCGATGACCGTCGCGGTGGCGCTGATCGTTGGCGGGGTCGCGATCCTCGTGATCGAGCGGCTGGTGAAGACGCCGACCTGCGACAGCGTCGAGGGCATGCCGCTGCGCACCGCTTTCGGCATCGGCGTCATCCAGTGCCTGTCGATGATCCCCGGGGTCAGCCGCTCGGGCGCGACGATCATGGGCGCGCTGACGCTGGGCGTGGAGCGGCGCACCGCGGCCGAATATAGCTTCTTTCTGGCGATCCCGACGATGGTGGGCGCGACCGCGCTCGCGCTGTGGAAAGCGCGCGACGATCTGGGCGATGCACAGGCGATGGCGATCGCGATCGGCTTCGTCGTCTCGTTCATCGTCGCGATGCTGGTGATCAAATGGTTCCTGAACGTGGTGACGCGCCATGGCTTTGCGCCGTTCGCCTGGTATCGCATCGTCGTGGGCAGTATCGCATTGATCTGGCTAGTGATGCGGTGACGCGCGCGGCGCGATTGGTCCAGAGACTGTTTCAGCGAAGCTGAAACGGCGGGGAGCGGGCCGGCACCGCGATTCCACGTCAGTTGAACAAACTCTAGGCGACGCGGCCTGCTTCAACCAGCTGGCGTTCGGCGGGGGTCAGTCCGAATATCCAGCAGGTCAGTTCGTGCAACTGCGCCTCTTCGTCGGCGATCACTGCGCTGAGCCCGGCAAGCGCCTCGCCGATCGCAACGATCTGTTCGCCGATCGCCGGATCGGCGGTGGTCGCGACATGGCGCAGCCGGTCGATCAGGCGACGGGCATCTTCCCTTCCGCGCGGCTGAAAATCGAGCGCCACCGCGCGCCATTGTGCGGCGATCAGCGCGCCTTGTGCCGCGCTTACGAAGACCCGCGCCGCTTCCTGTTCGTCGATGAGGAAGGCCAGCTTGCCGTCAGCAAGCGATATGCTCAGCGCGGAATCGAGCCTGAACAGCCCGTCGATCCCGGCGAGCGCGGCTTCCTCGTCGGCATTGCGCTGGTCGTCGATCCAGCGCTGGCGATCGGCGGCCGGGATGCTCCGGGGTGTTGCCGCTTCGATCGCGTTCACGTCGCGGATTCCGGGCAGAAGCTTCTCCAGCGGCCAGCGCTCGCGCGCCGTCGCGGCCAGCCGCTCATCGAGCCGCGATCGTTCCGCAACCTGTGCGGTCCGGCGCTGTTGCAGCCGCTTCGCCAGCGCTGAAATGCCGGCGCGGCTCGCGCGATCAGGGGTGGGGATCGGCAACGGCGCGATGAACTGTTTGTTCGCCGACTTATAGGCACCGCGAAAGGGCTTGGAGAGCCAGTCGAAGATCGTCGCGGAAACCGGCGCGTTGAGTATGCCGGCCAGATACCACAAGTCGTCCGGCCTGGCCGGGACGACCCCGCCGACATCGACATTGTCGCAATAGAAGCGCCCCCCATCGTCAACGAAGCAGCCGAGCCGCGTCACCAGGCGCGGCACCAGCAGCTTGGGCTGCTCCTGCTTGTCGAGATTCTGGGTCCGGCCCATCCGGTACCAGCCGTCATCGTCGAACTTCCCACCCTCGCGCGTGCGCAATTCCGCCTCAAAACCTTTCAGATAGGCCCAGGCTTTGGGAAAGCGTGTTGCCATGTCGGCGGCGGTCCACAGCTGCGCGCCACCGGCGTCGACGCGATAGGGGAAGAGCAGATAGGTGGACGTCGCGGGTGCGATGAAGCGCTTGGCCTCGGCGCCCGATATCAGCGGTTTCATCACCGCATCCTCGATATCGACCGCCACCGCCGGAAGTTTCACCAGCCTTGCCTTGCCGTTGACCAGGCGCCGCTCCTGCGGCGTATAGCTGTATCGGCCCGGCCCGCGTCGCTGGAGGTGGAAGATATGGTCGGCGCTGGTCTGGATGCCGACGATGATCGCTTTGCTATTTTCCGGCTGGTCCAGCCGGCGCCCCTGGCGTCCGAGGCGTTCGATCATCGTCCGGACCGGTGCGGGGGCGATCAGCCAGGGGTCGAGCGGCCGCGTGATATCGGCATAGCGCAGCATCATGTCCGGGTCGGCCCAATCGATCCTGCTCACATCGCCATCGCCGACGAACGCCAGCCCGATCGCATCGACCGGCGCCTTCGAGAAGATCTGGATCGCGGTATAGACGGTCGCGTCCTCGAACAGCTGAAATGATCGGAAATCGATCCACTTCTCAAGATGGCGGCCGTGCGCCACCAGCCCGCGCAGCCCTGCGCCATATTCGAGCGTCGGCCACAGGCTGGGCGCGATATAGCCCATCCGGCCGCCTTCGTTCAGCAGCGCCAGTCCCTTTTCGATGAAGGGCACGTAAAGGTCGAAACTGCCCTTCGCGGTTGAAATATAGGGCGCCGCCCCGCTCGATCCGGACACCAGCCATGCCGCCATGTCCGGATGCACCTTCACGAAATTCTGGAGCTTCACATAGGGCGGGTTGCCGATCACCGCGTCGAAGCTGCCGGGCGCGAAATCGCCCTCCCATTCGAAGGTGTTGATCCGGTCGCGTTCGTCCGCATCGAGGATGTCGCGCTTGTTGTAGAAGCGCTTGTCGATGAGGCTGTTGCCGCACCTGATCGTCGTGTCGAGCCCCGAAAGCGGCTGGTTCGGCAGCGCCGTATGCAGCCAGAGCGAGAGTTTGGTGATCTCGACGGAAGCGGCGTTGATATCCACACCGAACAGATTGTTGGCCAGGATCATTTCGGTGATCGTGGCTTCCTCGGGCAGCTGGTCGATCGCTCCCGCCGTCCTGGCGGCCAACGCGGCTACCGCGAATTCGCGCTCCAGCGCCTTCAGCGCGACGATCAGAAACGCGCCGGAGCCGCAGGCCGGGTCAAGGATTCGAATGCGCCGCAGTCGATCCCAATAAGCGCCCGCCGCCGCCCGCGAGGGCTCCCCGGCCTCGGGCCAGCCGGCCTCCGCCTTCCAGCGGGCGAACAGGGGATCGACGGTCTCCTCGATGATCCGCCGCACGACCCATTCGGGTGTGTAGAAGACGCCGTCGCGCTTGCGCTTCGTGACATCGGCCAGCGAGGTGCGCCCATCGGCATCGGCCTCGAGCTTTTCGAGTTCGACGATCGACTGCTCGAAAATATGGCCGAGCGTGTACAGCCCGATGCTGTTCTTCGCGTCCCCCACGCGCGCGAAATTATAAGTGGCGGACAGGAAGAACAGGGTCTGCTTATGCTCGGCAATGCTGTTTTCGTTCTGCGCCTGGCCGAAGCGGACGAATATCCGGTTGGGCAGGCTGAGACGGTCGATCGCCGGATCGGAGGCGAACAATCCGCCGTTGAACCGGTGGATCATCGTCGCGCCCAACGGCCCGCCGCTGTCCATCGTCGCGAAGATGCGCAGCAGCCGCCGCCAGACCTCGTCCCCCTCTGGCTCCAGGAACTGATCCTGGCTCTGGCGCTTCAGCTCTTCCTGCAACGCGCCCGCCGGAAAGCCGACGCGCCCCCCCATATCCTCGGCGAACATGACGAAGATCAGCCGGTCGAGCAGCTTCTGCGCCAGCCGTACCGCACCGCTTTTGGTCATGCCTGCAGGCCGCTGGTGCGTGATCAGGTTGATCAGAACCTCGCGATAGGCGCGGTAATGGTCGTAGAATTCGCCCTCCAGCCGCTGTTCGGCCTTGCCTTGCCTTTCGATCAGCCGCTCAAGCGGGGTGCGCCCTGCCTGGCTGAGGAGCATGTCGGGCCGAAACAGTCGGCTGAACAGGAAGCGGTCGAACAGCGCCTCCTCGTCATCGCCCAGCAGCGTCGGCCGATTGAACAGGTCGCCACCGGTGATCGCGAAACGCAGATAGCGATCGGGGAAATGGTCCCACCAATATAGCCGGAACTCGTTCATGTCGGTGACGACCGCGAAGCGGGGCTGAACCGGCTCGTTGCCGAACAGCGCGCGACGTGCATTCCACAGATAATCGCGCGCCTGATAGACCGGTGAGCGGCTGTTGCCCTTGCGGTGCTGCGGCGAATCGAGGCCCGATTTGACGTCTTTGAACTCGCAGACGATCTGTGGAATGGGTTTCGAATCGCCACCGAAATGACCCACCGCAAGATCGGCTTCGCCTCTGTTTCCGGTCTGACCGGCGCCGGCGATCGGAAATTTGGGCCATAGCTGGAAATGTTCAGCGCCGGTCCCGTCGTCGCGATAGCCCCAGCATTCGACGAAGAAGCGTTGCACGAACGAGCCCTCGGCCTGGGTTTCGCGCGTCACCTTGCGCGCCGCCCAGTCGATCAGCCGCGTCCTCAGCGCGCCGTCGGCATCGGATCGCTTGTAGTCATCAAACTCGTAATGGAGCTCCGCTTTCAAAAACTCGCGATCGAGCAAAGGCTTGAAGCTATCGGAGGACATCCGGTTTTTCTGCCCGCTCCAAGCCGTAAGCGCCAGTCCCCTTATGTCGTGCTGCCCGCCCGACCCGGCGATCGACGCTTGCGCGGCGGCGGCCGAAAACCATAGAAGAGGGGCATGGGCGACTCACAGCTTGGCATGGACTGGGGCGAAGTGGAGCGTCCCGCCGCCATGATGTTCGATCCCGACGAAATCAGGGCCGATGCCGCCGCGCTGATCGAGCGCGCCAGGGCCGCGAACGCCGCGGCGCCATGGGACGAGGCGACGCTGCGATATAACCGAATCCTGTTTCCCCATTTGGTGTCGTGGCTACCCAACAGTGAGGAGCGCGATCAGCTCTGCTTCGCGTTCACGCGCGAACTCGACCGGATCGAACAGCTGCTCGCAGCGTGATCGCGCGGCGCGGCGTGCGTCGCGCGCCTGCCACATCTTCCCAAAATCTGTTTCGCGGCGCTGACCCGGCGCTGGCCGGCGGCGCGCCTAGCTCGTTGACTCGACTTGATTTTAAAAGGACCGAATCGGGCTTAATTATGCTGGCATATGGACAGTGAGCTATCATCCATGGCGATTTCCACAGAAAAAAGGTAAGGAACACTTACTCATTGCGCGAAATGCGCGTGACTCGGCGTTGCAATCATGAGAAATGCGCCTTCTGAGCGGAGGGCAGTTCGATGGCTGAAGAGCCTATGTTGAAGTTCGTCGATGTGGGGCAGGCGTTCCCTCCCAAACGGAATCCGGACGCGCGGGTCGCCGATTTCGCGGAGATTTCGCCGATCTATCCCGATGCGAAGGCGGAGGAGCAGGCATCGCGCTGTTCGCAGTGCGGGGTGCCTTATTGTTCGACGCACTGCCCGCTGCACAATCATATTCCCGACTGGCTGCGCCTGACCACCGAGGGCCGGCTGCGCGAAGCCTATGAGCTGTCGAACGCGACCTCGACCATGCCCGAGATCTGCGGCCGGATCTGCCCGCAGGACCGGCTGTGCGAGGGCAATTGCGTGATCGAATTCTCCGGCCATGGCGCGGTGACGATCGGATCGGTCGAAAAATATATCACCGACACCGCCTGGGAGAATGGCTGGGTCGAACCCGTGCTCGTCGGCCCGGCGCGCGGCCAGTCGGTCGGCGTGATCGGCGCGGGTCCGGCGGGGCTGACCGTCGCCGAACTGATGCGCGCGCGCGGCTATGACGTCCATGTCTATGACCAGCACGACCGCGCCGGCGGGCTGCTCACTTATGGCATCCCCGGCTTCAAGCTGGAAAAGCCGATCGTCATGCGCCGCGTCCAGCGGCTGATCGATTCGGGCATCGTTTTTCATCAAGGCTTCGAGGTCGGGCGCGACGCCTCGCTCGCCGAACTGCGCGGCCGCCATGACGCGGTGCTGATCGCGACCGGGGTGTACAAGCCGCGCGCGATCAAGGCGCCGGGGGTCGGCTCGACCGGCGTGGTCGAGGCGCTCGACTATCTGACCGCGTCGAACCGCAAGGGCTTTGGCGACGATGTCGCGGCGTTCGATACCGGGCTGCTCGACGCGCGTGGCAAGCATGTCGTGGTGATCGGCGGCGGCGACACTGCGATGGACTGTGTGCGTACCGCGATCCGTCAGGGCGCGGCTTCGGTCAAATGCCTCTACCGCCGCGACCGCGCCAACATGCCGGGCTCGCAGCGCGAGACGAAGAATGCCGAGGAGGAAGGCGTCGAATTCGTCTGGCTTTCCGCACCAGAAGGTTTCGAGGCCGGCGGCGACAGCGTCAGCGGCGTGCGCGCGATCCGGATGCGGCTCGGCGAGCCCGACGTCTCGGGCCGCCGCACCCCCGAGCCCGATCCGGGCAGCGAGTTCCGGGTCGATGCCGATCTGGTGATCAAGGCGCTCGGCTTCGACCCCGAGGACCTCCCGCGCGCCTTTGGATCGCCCGAATTGTCGGTGACGCGCTGGGGCACGATCCGGGTCGACCACAAGACGATGCAGACCTCGATCGATGGTGTGTTCGCCGCGGGCGACATCGTGCGCGGCGCGAGCCTCGTCGTCTGGGCGATCCGCGACGGCCGTGACGTGGCGGAGCGGATGCACGCCTATCTGAAGGCGAAGAACAAGGCGAAGGCCGAGAAGGTGGCGGCATGACCGATCCCAGAAATGTCAGCGCGATGATTCATGGCGATTCCGAATGGATGGCCGCCGAACGCGAGCGGCTTGCCCGCGACGGCATGTACCGGCCGGAATATGAGGGCGATGCCTGCGGCGTCGGCCTCGTCGCCGCGACCGACGGGAAACCGTCGCGGCGCGTGGTCGCCGCCGCGATCGATGCGCTGAAGGCGGTGTGGCACCGCGGCGCGGTCGATGCCGATGGCAAGACCGGCGATGGCGCGGGGATCCATGTCGACCTGCCGATCCGCTTCTTCGACGATGCGATCGAATATGCCGGGCACAAGCCGCGCCCGAACCGGCTCGCTGTGGGCATGGTGTTCCTGCCGCGTACCGACCTTAACGCGCAGGAGACCTGCCGGACGATCGTCGAGAGCGAGATCATCGATTTCGGTTACACCATCTATGGCTGGCGCCAGGTGCCGGTCGACGTCTCGGTGATCGGCGAGAAGGCGCTGCTGACCCGCCCCGAGATCGAGCAGATCATGATCGCCGGGCCGATGCCCGACGAGATGAGCCTCGAGGAGTTCGAGAAGAATCTCTACCTGATCCGCCGGCGCATCGAGCGCAAGGTGGTCGAGGCGCAGATCCAGGGCTTCTACATCTGCTCGCTGTCGGCGCGCTCGATCATCTACAAGGGGCTGTTCCTCGCCGAGGAGCTGTCGGTCTTCTATCCCGACCTGAAGGACGAGCGCTTCGTCAGCCGGGTCGCGATCTTCCATCAGCGCTATTCGACCAACACCTTCCCGCAATGGTGGCTGGCGCAGCCGTTCCGCACGCTTGCGCACAACGGCGAGATCAACACGATCCGCGGCAACAAGAACTGGATGAAGAGCCACGAGATCAAGATGGCGAGCCTCGCGTTCGGCGAGCATTCGGACGAGATCAAGCCGCTGATCCCGGCGGGCGCATCGGACACGGCGGCATTGGACGCGGTGTTCGAGACGATCTGCCGTTCGGGCCGCGACGCGCCGACCGCGAAGCTGATGCTCGTTCCCGAAGCCTGGCAGAACAGCACCGACATGCCGGCACCTCGCCGGGCGATGTACAGCTATTTCGGATCGGTGATGGAGCCGTGGGACGGCCCCGCCGCGCTGGCGATGACCGATGGCCGCTGGGTCGTCGCTGGGGTCGACCGCAACGCGCTGCGCCCGCTGCGCACCACGCGCACCGCCGACAATCTGCTGATCGTCGGGTCCGAAACCGGGATGGTCGTCGTCCCCGAAAGCACGATCATCGCCAAGGGCCGGATGGGGCCGGGGCAGATGATCGCGATCGATCTGGAAGAGGGCAAGCTCTACAACGACGCCGAGATCAAGGATCGGATCGCCGCCGAAAAGCCCT
The DNA here is from genome assembly GCA_947085315.1 of uncultured Sphingomonas sp. Taxonomy (GTDB): domain Bacteria; phylum Pseudomonadota; class Alphaproteobacteria; order Sphingomonadales; family Sphingomonadaceae; genus Rhizorhabdus. The sequence continues at coordinate 74,213 of CAMTVW010000011.1, forward strand.
ATGGCGAGTGGGTGAGCGGTTTCCGCACGCTCAGCGACCTGCCCGCGCCCGCCGAGGACATGATCCCGCGCTGGCCGCGCGCCGAGCTGCTGCGCCGTCAGGTCGCGGCCGGGCAGACGCTGGAGGACATGGAGCTGATCCTGGCGCCCCAGGTCGAGGAGGCCAAGGAGGCGATCGGATCGATGGGCGACGATACGCCGCTCGCGGTGATATCGGACAAGCCCCGGCTGATCAGCCATTTCTTCCGGCAGAATTTCAGCCAGGTCACCAACCCGCCGATCGACAGTTTGCGCGAAACGCGGGTGATGAGCCTGAAGACGCGCTTCGGCAACCTTGCCAACATCCTCGACAATGAGGGGCAGCAGGCCGACGTGCTGGTGCTCGAAAGCCCGGTGCTCCATTGCCGCGACTGGCAGGCGCTGAAGGAGCATTTCGGCGCGCAGGCGGCCGAGATCGACTGTACCTTCGACGTCGATGGCGGGCCCGACGCGCTGCGCCAGGCGATCACCCGCGTCCGCGCCGAGGCCGAGACGGCGGTGCGCGAGGGCAAGGCCGAACTGTTCCTGACCGACGAGCATGTCGGACCGGGCCGGGTCGCGATCGCGATGGTGCTTGCCGCCGCGGCGGTCCACACCCATCTCGTCCGCAAGGGGCTGCGCTCCTACGCGTCGGTCAACGTCCGCTCGTCCGAATGCCTCGACACCCATTATTATGCGGTGCTGATCGGAGTCGGCGCGACCACGGTGAACGCCTATCTGGCCGAAGCCGCGATCGCCGACCGCCATGGCCGCGGCCTGTTCGGCGATCGCGCTCTGGCCGAGTGCCTGAAGCGGCACCGCAAGGCGATCGACGACGGGCTGCTCAAGATCATGTCGAAGATGGGGATCGCGGTGATCTCCAGCTATCGCGGCGGCTATAATTTCGAAGCGGTCGGGCTCAGCCGCGCGCTGGTCAACGACTTCTTCCCCGGCATGCCGGCGAAGATTTCGGGCGAAGGCTATAATTCGCTCCAGCACAACCTGATCCTGCGGCACGAAGCGGCGTTCGACGATGTCGTCGTGGCGCTGCCGGTCGGCGGCTTCTACAAGCAGCGCGCGGGCGGGGAGGCGCATGCCTATTCGGCGCAGCTGATGCACCTGCTGCAAAGCTCGGTCGCGACCGACAGCTATTCGACCTATCTGCAATTCTCGCGCGGGGTGCGCGATCTGCCGCCAATCTATCTGCGTGACCTGCTCGAGTTCAACTGGGCGCGCGAGGGGATCGCGATCGACTCGGTCGAGCCGATCACCGAGATCCGAAAGCGCTTCGTGACTCCCGGCATGTCGCTGGGTGCGCTCAGCCCCGAGGCGCATGAGACGCTCGCGATCGCGATGAACCGGATCGGCGCCAAGGCGGTGTCGGGCGAGGGCGGCGAGGACAAGCGCCGCTACACGCCCTATGCGAACGGCGACAACGCCAATTCGGTGATCAAGCAGGTCGCTTCGGGCCGCTTCGGCGTCACCGCCGAATATCTCGGGGCCGCCGAGGAGCTGGAGATCAAGGTCGCGCAGGGCGCCAAGCCGGGCGAGGGCGGGCAGCTGCCCGGCTTCAAGGTGACCGAGATGATCGCGAAGCTGCGCCATTCGACCCCCGGCGTGACGCTGATCTCGCCGCCGCCGCATCACGACATCTATTCGATCGAGGATCTGGCGCAGCTGATCTACGACCTCAAGCAGATCAACCCGCGCGCGCGGGTCTGCGTGAAGCTGGTCAGTTCGGCGGGGATCGGCACCGTCGCGGCCGGCGTCGCGAAGGCGCATGCCGACGTCATCCTGGTCGCCGGCCATGTCGGCGGCACCGGCGCCTCGCCCCAGACATCGGTCAAATTCGCGGGCACCCCATGGGAAATGGGGCTCAGCGAGACCAATCAGGTGCTGACGCTCAACGGGCTGCGTCACCGGGTGAAGCTGCGCACCGATGGCGGGCTGAAGACCGGGCGCGACATCGTCATCGCCGCGATTCTCGGCGCGGAAGAGTTCGGAATCGGCACGCTGTCGCTGGTGGCGATGGGCTGCATCATGGTGCGGCAGTGCCATTCGAACACCTGCCCGGTCGGGGTCTGCACGCAGGACGAAGCGCTGCGCAAGAAGTTCGTCGGCACGCCCGAAAAGGTGATCAACCTGATGACCTTCATGGCCGAAGAAGTGCGCGAAATCCTCGCCAAGCTGGGGGTGCGCTCATTGGACGAGGTGATCGGCCGTACCGAGCTGCTTCGCCAGGTCAGCCGCGGCGCCGAGCATCTCGACGATCTCGATCTCAACCCGGTCCTCGCCAAGGTCGACGCGCCGAACCACAAGCGCCGTTTCGACATCCCGACCTTCCGCAACGAGGTGCCCGACAGCCTCGACGCGCAGATGATCCAGGACGCCAAGGCGGTGTTCGAGCGGCGCGAGAAGATGCAGCTCACCTATACGGTGCGGAACACCCACCGCGCGGTCGGCACGCGCTTCTCGGCCGAGATCACCCAGCGTTTCGGCATGTCCTCGCTTGCCGACGGCCATGTCCATATCCGGTTGCGCGGCAGCGCGGGGCAGTCGCTCGGCGCCTTCGCGGTCAAGGGTATCACCCTGGAAGTGTTCGGCGACGCCAACGATTATGTCGGCAAGGGTCTGTCGGGGGCGATCATCGCGGTCCGCCCGATGGTGTCGTCGCCGCTCGAAACCAGGTCGAACACGATCATCGGCAACACCGTCCTCTACGGCGCGACGGCGGGCAAGCTGTTCGCGGCGGGGCAGGCGGGCGAGCGCTTCGCGGTGCGCAACTCGGGCGCGACGGTTGTGGTCGAGGGCTGCGGCGCCAATGGCTGCGAATATATGACCGGGGGGATCGCGGTGATCCTCGGCCGGGTCGGCGCCAATTTCGGCGCGGGGATGACCGGGGGCATGGCGTTCATGCTCGACGAGCATGGCGATTTCGAGCGCAATGCCAACCCCGACAGCATCATCTGGCAGCGCTTCGCGTCGCTGCGCTGGGAGATGCGCTGCAAGGCGCTGATCGCCGAACATGCCGAGCGCACCGACAGCAAATGGGCGCACACCGTCCTCGACGACTGGGATCGCTGGCGGCTGCGCATCTGGCAGGTCTGCCCGAAGGAGATGGTCAACCGGCTCGAATATCCGCTGAGCGATGCGGTCGAGGAGGTTGTCGCGGCGGAGTGAATATCCCCCTCCCTGCCAAGAGCTTCAGGTAGGTCATGCCCCCGGCATGACCTAAACAGTCTGGGAGACTGTTTACCTGAAACTGGGTCAGGGGTGGGTTACGCCGTCTGATGCGGCAAACCAGCCTGCCCATCGCTGGACCGACCCACCCCCCAACCCCCTCCCTTGGCAGGGAGGGGGAGCCAGCTTTTTTCACTCCCCCTGCTGACATATTTGTCGCCGCGCTCTAGTCTGCGCGTTCGATGTGGCAGCTTTACCAATTCCCGCTCTGTCCCTTTTCACGCAAGGTCCGGCTCCTCATGGAGGAGAAGGGCATTGCCTATGATCTGGTGCGCGAGTCGCCCTGGCTGCGGCGCGACGAGTTTCTCGACCTGAATCCGGTCGGCCAGACCCCGGTGCTGGTCGATCCCGCGACGGGAACCACCCTGATCCACAGCTGCGCGATCTCCGAATATCTCGAGGAGACGGTCGAGCCGGTGCCGATGATCCCCGGCAACGCCGCCGCGCGCGGCGAGATCAGGCGGCTGGTCGCCTATTTCGACGAGAAATTCTATGCCGACGTCGTCGGACCGCTGCTCCATGAGCGTGCGCTCAAGCGGATCGTCCACCGCGCGTCGCCCGATGCCGGGGTGCTGCGTCAGGCGATGAAGGCGGGCAACGATCATCTCGATTATGTCGACTATCTGGTCGGCAGCCGCCGCTGGATCGGCGGCCCGCTGCTCAGCCTCGCCGACCTCGCCTGCGCCGCGCATCTCTCGGTCGCCGACTATCTCGGCGGGATCGACTGGCGCGGGCATGAGGAGACGCGCAACTGGTATGCGGGGATGAAATCGCGCCGCTCGCTGCGCACCATCCTGGCGGACCGGATGGAGCTGGTCGGCCCGCCCGAACATTATGAGAAACCGGATTTTTGAGCTTGCCGTCGCCCCGGCGGAGGCCGGGGCCGCCAGCCTCCTCGGGATTTGCTTGATCTTTAGCGGCCCCGGCCTCCGCCGGGGCGACGATTAGCGGCCCCGCCTCTCTCCGCTCAACCGCGACATCAAAATCGCCGCACGCTTCGCCTGCAGCGGGATGCTCGTAAGGTCGACCGTCTCGCCCGGCGCGTGATCGCCCGTGCTGTACGGCCCCATCCCGACATAGCCGTCGACATCCTTCGCGACGAAACTGATGTCGCCCGCGCCGCGCTTCAGCGGGTCGAGCGGCGGCATTTCGGGCAGCCCCAGGTCGCGGTTGACGATGTTGAGCCGGTCGAGGATCGCGCGGTTGCCCACTGTCGGCGCCATCGCCGGGTAGCCGCCCTTGTCGAACGCGATTTCGGCGCCGGTGCCGGGCAGGTGATCGGCGACGATCGCCGCCATCTTCGCGCGGGTGCGTGCGGTCTGTTCGTCGGACAGCGTGCGCAGGTCGCCGCGCGCCTCCGCGACGCCTGCGATGATGTTGGTCTTGCCGGTCGCGCTCGCGCGGATGCCGTCGGCGTCGGTCGCCCGGGTCGATCCGCCCGAGATCAGGCCGACATTATAGGTCAGGTTGGCCTCGGGCAGCTCGCGGCGGAAACGGTCGATGATCCGTGCCAGTTCATAGATCGCGCCATAGCCGACGCCGTCGCTGAAGATGCGGCTCGAATGGCCGCTCTTGCCAGTCGTCGTCACCACCCAGCTCGACGACGAACGCCGCGCGATCGATCCCATGTCGCGGCCGTCTTCCCGCGACAGCCCTTCATAGTCGAGCGCGACGTCGGCCCGCCGGCCCGCTGCGATCAGGTCGGCGCGGGCCAGTTCGATCGGCTCGCCCGAATCCTCCTCATCGCCGGTCAGCACGATCTCTATGTCGGCGGCATTGAGCGTGCCCGCCGCCTTCATCGCGCGCAGCGCGGCAAGCATCACCACCATGCCGCCCTTGTCGTCACCCGCGCCGGGGCCTTCGGCCTTGTTGCCGCCCTTGAGCGTCCAGCGCTGAAACGGGCTGTCGGGCTCGAACACCGTGTCGAGATGGCCGATCAGCAGCAGGCGCTTGCCCTTGCCATTGCCCTTGTGGGTGGCGACGATATGGCCCGCGCGGCCGGTCGCCTCCATCGGGATCCAGCGGACCGTGAAGCCGAGCGGTTCGAGCTCGGCGCGCATCATCTCGCCGACCTTCGTCACCCCGGGCAGGTTGCGCGAGCCAGAGTTCACATTGACTAGCCGTTCGAGCAGGTCGACCATCCGGCCATATTCGGCATCGACGGTGCGGATCATCGCCCTTTCGCTGTTGCTCAATGCCGCCGGGGCAGGGGAGGCCGCCATCAGGAGCAGGAGCGCGAGCCCCGGATTCCGCCATTTTCCGTACATATTTCGATCCCGCCTTGTATTTGCCACGAAGATGGATCATATGCCGCCTTGCGTCGATGCTGTTTTGCAGCATTTGGCCGATGAGCAGCGTGATCTCCTGTCCATTCCAAGGGACAGGCCGGCTCGGGCCCGCAAAGACGCAAAACCAAGCTGAGGCTTCCCAATTCACGCGGGTCGTCATGTGAACCCGCTGTCGCATGGACCTATCCGTGCGCCCGCAATTTTTTGCGAAAGACCATCTGTGACCAAATTTTCCGAACTCGGTCTCATCGAGCCCCTGCAGCGCGCGCTTGCCGCCAAGGGCTACGACATTCCCACCCCGATCCAGTCGCAGGCCATCCCGCCACTGCTCGAAGGCCGCGACCTGTGCGGCATCGCGCAGACCGGCACCGGCAAGACGGCGGCGTTCGCGCTGCCCTCGCTGCATTACCTGACCGAGAACCTCAAGCATACGCCGCCGCAGGGCTGCCGCATGCTCGTTCTCGCCCCGACGCGCGAGCTGGCCAGCCAGATCGCCGAGAGCTTCGTCCAGTACGGCAAGTTCCTGCGCCTGAGCGTCGCCACCGTGTTCGGCGGCGTGCCGATCAACAAGCAGATCCGCCAGCTGTCGCGCGGCGTCGACGTCCTCGTCGCCACCCCCGGCCGCCTGCTCGACCTGATCGACCAGCGCGCGCTGAGCCTGAAGTTCGTCGAGATATTCGTTCTCGACGAGGCCGACCAGATGCTCGACCTGGGCTTCATCCATGCGCTCAAGCGCATCGATCAGCTGCTTCCGAAGAAGCGCCAGTCGCTGTTCTTCTCGGCGACGATGCCCAAGGCGATCGCCGAACTGGGCGACCGTTTCCTGACCAACCCCGCCAAGGTGTCGGTCGCGCCCGCCGCGACCACCGCCGAGCGGGTCGAGCAATATGCCACCTTCTGCAACCCGACCGAGAAGCAGGCGCTGCTCACCCTGCGCATCCGCTCCGAGCCGATCGATCGCGCGCTGGTCTTCTCGCGCACCAAGCATGGCGCCGACCGGATCGTGAAGAATCTGCGCGCCGCCGGCATCGCCGCCGAGGCGATCCACGGCAACAAGAGCCAGCCGCAGCGTGAGCGCGCGCTGGGCATGTTTCGCACCGGCGAGGTCCGCATCCTCGTCGCGACCGACATCGCCGCGCGCGGCATCGACGTCGGCGGGGTCAGCCATGTGTTCAACTACGAGCTGCCCAATGTCGCCGAGCAATATGTCCACCGCATCGGCCGCACCGCGCGTGCCGGCGCGGCAGGGATCGCGATCGCCTTTGTGGCGGACGACGAGCGGCCCTATCTCAAGGCGATCGAACGGCTGACCAAGATTCAGCTCGAGATCCAGCCGCTGCCCGAGAATTTCATCTCGGAAAAAGCCAAGCTGCCCAAGCCCGTGCCGAGCACGCCGGCGCCGCAGGGCGATCGTCGTCGCCATGACGGCGGTGGCGAACGCGCCGGCCAGCCCAAGCGCAACTATGCCCGCCCGAAGGGCGCGCCCGGCGCGCACAAGGGCGCGGTTCGTCGCTTCGGCGGCGGACGGTAACTCTTAAAAATCCTCCCTATGCGAAGCATGGGGAGGGGGACCGCCCGTAGGGTGGTGGAGGGGTATCCCCGGTTGAAACCATCGCTGGTGGAGAGGTTGAAACCCCTCCACCACGCTTCGCGCGGTCCCCCTCCCCATCGCTGCGCGACAGGGAGGATTTAGGAAGCAAGCCTCTCCCGCATCGCCGCCAGCCGCGCGATCGCTTCGTCCAGCACCGCGTCCTCCTTGCAATAGCAGAGCCGCACGATGTTCGTGACCGGCGCCTCCTCGAAAAACGCCGAGACCGGGATCGTCACGACCCCACCCTCCAGTGCCATGCGGTCGGCGAAGGTCACGTCGTCAAGGTCGATTCCAGATGCGGTCAGGTCGACCGAGACGAACCAGGTCGCCTGGCTCGGCAGCACCGCATAACCGCCGCGCTCAAGCCCGGCGATCAGCCGGTCGCGCGAGCGCGCGAAGCCGGCGCGCATCGCCTCGAACCATGACCCTGGCTTGCCCAGCCCCTGCGCCGCCGCGGTCTGCAGATTGGGCGGTGTGGTGAAGGTCATGAACTGATGCGCCCGCGCGACCTGCGCCGCGAGCGCCTTGCCGGCGACGATCCAGCCGACCTTCCAGCCGGTCAGCGCAAAAATCTTGCCCGCCGAGCCGATCTTAACGGTCCGATCGCGCATGCCGGGCAGGGTGATCAGCGGAATATGCTCGCCGTCGAAAATGACATGCTCCCAAACCTCGTCGCACAGCGCGACGATGTCATGTCTCACGCAACGCTCGGCGATCAGCTCCAGCGTCGCGCGATCGTACATCTTGCCGGTCGGATTGGCCGGGTTGTTGAAGATGATCAGCCGGGTCCGTTCGCTGATCGCGGCATCGAGCGCCGCCGCGTCGAGCGTCCAGGCGGGCGGCTCCAGCCGGATCAGTTTCGCTATCCCGCCCGCGCGGCGCACCATCGGCAGGTAGGCGTCGTAAAGCGGCTGGATGAGCACCACCTCGTCGCCCTCGGACACCAGGCTCAGGATCGCCGCAGAGATCGCTTCGGTGGCGCCCGATGTCACGACCACCTCGGATTGCCAGTCGGCATCGAGCCCATGATGTTCGCGGTAATGATCGGCCACTGCACGGCGCAGCTCGGGGATTCCCAGCATCGGGGGATATTGATTATAGCCGTTCATAAGCGCGTCGGCGGCGGCGCGGCGGACATCTTCGGGGCCGGGCGCGTCGGGGAAGCCCTGGCCGAGGTTGATCGCGCCGGTCTCGCGGGCGATGGCCGACATCTTCTCGAAGATCGTCGTCGGCAGCGCGGCATAGACCGGGTTCATGCTGACCATGCTATTGCGCCCTCGCGACGATGTCGGCCCAGCCGGCTTCGTCGGTGACGGCGACACCGAGTTCGGCGGCTTTCTTGAGCTTCGATCCCGCGCCCGGCCCGGCAACGACCAGATCGGTCTTCGCCGACACCGACCCCGCGACCTTTGCGCCCAGCGCCTCGGCCTGCGCCTTGGCCTCGTCACGCGACATGGTTTCCAATGTGCCGGTGAACACCACGGTCTTGCCGCTCACCTCGGACGCGCGGGTCTCATGGATCACGTCGGCGGGTTGCAACTGGGTCAGCAGGTCGGCGACCGCGTCGGCGTTATGCGGTTCGGCGAAGAAATCGATCAGCGCGATCGCGACCTCAGGGCCGACGCCGGGAGTCTCGACGATCGCTGCCAGCTCTTTCGCCACGCGCACCGCGAACTTCTCATCGCTCTCGCCAACCGCCTGCACCGCCGCATCGCGGGCCATGATCGCCCGGTCGATCATCGCCTTGAGCGCGTCCCAGCTGCGATAGCGGCGGGCGAGATCGCGCGCGGTGACTTCGCCGACATGGCGGATGCCGAGCGCGAACAGGAAGCGGTCGAGCGGCGGATTGCGCTTCGCATCGATCGCCGCGATCAGGTTGGCGGCGGACAGTTCGGCCCAGCGTTCGCGGCCGAGCAATATATCCTTTGTCAGGCGGAAGATGTCGGCGGGCGCCTGCACCAGCGCATCGCGAAAGAAGCTCTCGATATGGACGATGCCCAGCCCCTCGATGTCGAGCGCATGGCGCGATACGAAATGGCGCAGTCGCTCGACCCGCTGCGCGGGGCAGATCAGCCCGCCGGTGCAGCGATAATCGACCTCGCCGGGTTCGCGCTCGGCCGCCGATCCGCATTCGGGGCAGGACTGCGGGAAGGGCCAGGGTCCACGCGCCTCGTCGCGCGACAGATTGTCGACGATCTGCGGGATGACATCGCCCGCGCGCTGCACGACCACCCGGTCGCCCGGCCATACCCCCAGACGACCGATCTCGTCGGCATTGTGGAGCGTCGCGTTGGTGACGACGACGCCGCCGACGGTGACCGGTTCGAGCCGGGCGACCGGGGTCAGCTTGCCGGTCCGGCCGACCTGAATGTCGATCGCACCCAGCAGCGTCTGCGCCTGTTCGGCCGGGAATTTGTGCGCGATGGCCCAGCGCGGCGCCCGGGCTACGAAGCCAAGACGCTTCTGCCAATCGAGCCGGTCGACCTTGTAGACTACGCCGTCAATGTCGAACGGCAGATCGGCGCGGCGCGCCTCGATCCCGCGATAATGCGACAGCGCCGGGCCATCCCCCGCGACGCGGACGAGATCGTCCGAAACCGGCAGGCCCCATGCCGCAATCGCGTCCATCACGCCCTTCTGCGTGTCGGCCGGCAGCGCCGACGCTTCGCCCCAGCCATGCGCCAGGAAGCGCAGCGGGCGCGCGGCGGTGACCGACGGGTCCTTCTGGCGAAGCGATCCGGCGGCGGCGTTGCGCGGGTTGGCGAACTGGCGTGCCTTGCCGGGGTCCTCGGCGTCGGCGAGCAGGCGAGCATTGAGCGCCGCGAAATCCTGCTTCGCCATATAGACTTCGCCGCGGACCTCGAAGACGGCAGGGACTTCGCCGGTCAATCGATCCGGGATGTCGTCGATGGTGCGGACATTGGCGGTGACATCCTCACCCACCGAACCGTCGCCGCGCGTCGCGGCCAGCACCAGCACGCCCTTTTCATAGCGCAGCGAGCAGGACAGGCCGTCGATCTTGGGCTCGGCGGTCAGCACGACGGGTTCATTCTCATCGAGGTTGAGATAGCGCCGCACCCGGGCGACGAACTCGATCACATCCTCATCGGCGAAGGCATTGTCGAGGCTGAGCATCGCCTGTGCATGGGGGACCTTGGCGAGATGCCCGGATGGCGCGGCACCCACCAGCCGCGATGGCGAATCCGCGCGCATCAGGTGCGGATAGTCCGCTTCCAGTGCAGCATTTTCGCGCATCAGCGCGTCATAGTCGGCGTCCGAAATCTCGGGCGCATCCTCGCCATGGTAGAGCGCATTGTGCCGCGCGATCTCAGCGGCAAGAAAGGCGAGCCGCTCGGCGGCCTGGGATTCGGTCGTCATGGCGATCTTCTAGAGGCTGATGCGGTGACGCGGAAGCGCTGCGCGGACCCGACGTCAGACGAAGTCGTTCGTACCGATTCCCGTCGCCTGGGTGAAGCCGCTCAGCTGGATCGCCGAATCCACCTCGTTGCCGCCCGTGCCGGAGAAGAACAGATAGATGTCACGGCCGACCGTGAAAACGGCGACCTCGCCAGTCCCGGCCCGTTCGTCGAACAATAGCTGCGCCGCCTTCTGAGCGGTGGATAGGCTGGTCTGACGGGAACCCTGCAGCACCGCGTTGACGTTGAAACCGATATCGAACCGATCGAACCCGTTCTCAAAATCGGCGATCATGTCCAGCCCCGGGTCGCCAAGCGGCGTCGAACCGCTGGTGAATACGAAGATGTCGGCTCCCGCCGCGCCCCGCAGGACATCGGCACCCATATCGCCGCTCAGCGTGTCTGCTCCGAAGGCGCCCGCCAGCGTGTCATTGCCCTGACCGCCCCGGAGGATATCGTTGCCATCGCCGCCATCGATGCTGTCGTTGCCGAGATTGCCGTTAAGGCTGTCATTGCCTGCGCCGCCGCGGATCACATCCTCGTTTCGTCCGCCCTCGATACGGTCGGCGCCCGTGCCGCCGTCGAGCGTGTCGTTGCCGGCGTCGCCCTGCAGATAGTCGTTGCCGTCTTCGCCCGAGATCGAGTCATTGCCATCGGGCCGGTCACCAGATCCATCAGCGAACGACAGGCCATAGAGATGATCGTTGCCCGCGCCCCCGCGCAGCGTGTCCGCGCCCGCGCCGCCCAACAGGTCATCGGCGCCCGCATAGCCGTTGAGGACATCGTCGAACGCGGTGCCGCGCATGATATCATTGTCGGCAAAGGCGATCGTGAACGCGGCGGTGTCATTGTTCGCGCGCGCAAACTCCACGAATTTGTGGACCCTGAAATTCAGGCCGGTGATGTCCAGGATCGTTTCGCCGGCCGCCGAGCGGTTGAACGCGAAGAGGGTGCCGGCGACCAGCCGGTCGGTTTCGGGCACGTCCATGCCGCCGTAGAGAAACGCGATCCCCCTGAAGGTGTCGACATTTCCTCCGCCATTGTCGAGCTGAAGCGTGGTGCTCGACCTGATGATCGTGTCGCCGTCGATCAGGTCGCCCAGATCGAGTCGATCCATCCGGATGGCTTCGGACGATCCGCCTGACAATATCGCCATGAAAACCCTGTCTTGCTGCCCGCCCCCCTGGGGGTCCGGATGCCATCATAAGCCGCCGTCGGGAAAATGAAATCCCGGGCGGGGGCAGGGCGGCCTGCCAGGCGCGCCGCTCCGGGGCACCATCGTCAGGCGCGCGAACCGTTGTGCTTTTGATCACCGCATAGTCCACCCGATCGGAGCAATACGAACCCTCGTCCAGATGGGAGCCTGCCCATGAAGACCGCCACCGCCCTGTTTGCCGCGCTGTTCGTGTTGGCGTTCACCGGGACTGCGCAGGCGCGATCGATCGATTGTTCAAGTGCCGCAACAAGGCTCGACGCGACGATCTGCTCGGATCCCGAGATGCTCGGCTATGACCAGCGGATCACCTCTGCCTATGGTCGCGCGCTCGCGATGTGGAATGGTGCGATCGCCGACTATGTCCGCCGCGATCAGCAGGAGTGGTTGACCGCGTTCCGTACGATCGAAACGCTCGAAGCGGCGATCGAGGATGATTGCGTGATCGGCGATCTCGCCTGCATCCGCGACGAGATGCGGCGCAGGGTCGATGATGTCGAAAGCGGCGCCTATGTCCATTCGGGTGTCTATCGCGCGCCCGGAGGGATGAAGCTGCTGCTCCACCCCGGTCGCGCCAACGGCTACCGGGTGCGCATCTATGATCCCGCCCGGCTTCCCGGCGCGAACATCGTCACCATAGACAACGACCGGGCCGCGCTGTGGGACGGGCCACGATTCATGGTATCGGTCATGGGCGACGGCAATGGTCTGCCGCTGCCGCCCGACGACGGCTGTACCCTGCGGTTGCTGCCTGAAGCGCTGTCGATCCGCGTCTTCCAGACGGGGGCCTGTGGGGGCCGCCACTATGAGGGCAGCTATGCGCGGCTGCTTGGCGAGACGCTGCGAAGCTATGAACTGGAGCTATACTAGGCTCACGACCCACTGCTTCCCAGGCCCGGACAAGTCCTGCCCGAAGGGTGAGGCGAAAACGCCGTGACGGCCGGGGACCGGTTTTCGATGAACATCCTGCTCGATCGACGATCGGCATCGCGCACGGTTGAGGCGGTGACCGCGGCGGTCCACCATGGCGCGCTCGGAAGGGAGACTCGGATGTATTTCAAGATGATCGTCCCCGCGCTTGCCGGTGCGGCGCTGATGTTCGGCGGTACTGCTCATGCGGGAGCGCCCGCCTATCTCAAGGCGGCGGTCGCCACGTCGGGGCGGCCGGCCGATGCGGTCGCGCTCGACGAGGGGCGCAGGCCGGCCGAGGTGCTCGGCTTCCTTGGGCTAAGGCCCGGCATGACCGCCGCCGACATCATGACCGGCTCGGGCTATTGGGCGGAGGTGATGACCAACGCGGTCGGGGCCAGAGGGAAGGTGACCGCGTTCGAGCCGGCACAATTCTACAATGACCCGGCCGAACAGAAGGTGTGGAAAGCGCTGACCGACCGGCGCCGCGATATCGAGTTCGTCCGTTATCCGTTCGAGGATTTTTCGGCCGGCGGCCGCCGCTTCGACTTCGTCATGCTCAGCCTCAACTATCATGACCTCTATTGGGAATCGGCGCGCTTCCAGATTCCGCGCACCGATCCCAAGGCGTTCCTCAAGGCGCTCCATGCGGCGGTGAAACCGGGTGGCGTCGTGGGCGTGATCGATCATGTCGGACCGGCGGGCGAAACCCGCGCGATCGTCGACAAACTGCACCGGATCGACCCGGCGACGGTGAAGGCCGATTTCGCCGCCGCCGGCTTCAGGCTTGAGGCCGAAAGCCCGCTGCTCGCCAACCCGGCGGATGACGGCTCGAAGCTGGTGTTCGACCCCGCGGTGCGCGGCAAGACCAACCGCTTCCTCTACCGCTTCCGCAAGCTGCGATAGCCCACCCGCAATTCCTATTGCGCGGGCGGTCCCTGGGGCAGGTAAGCGAAGGGGCGCCGGTTTTCCGACGCCCCTCGTTCACTCAGCGATCCCAGCGGTCGTGGCGATCATCGCGGTCGTGGCGGTCATGCCGGTCGCGCTTGTGCGAATGCCGGTCGTGCTTGCGATCCCAGCGGCGGCGATCCCAGTCGCGACGATCATCGCGATCGTAGCGATAATAGCGGCTCGGATGATTATAATAGCTGCGATCATGGCCATAGCCGTAGGGCGAACCATAATAGCCGCCGCCATAGCCGCTCGAGATGCTCAGGCTGACGCTCTGCGCCGGGGCGATGGTGGGGATCGCAGCGGCGGCCATCGCGGCGGCAGCGATCAGGACGGTTTTGATACGCATCGATACTCTCCTAGCCAGTTCCGGCGTTGTGAGCCCTGTCTAACGGGCCGGGCCTGAGAGCAGCCTGAACGCGCACGACAGCCGAGGTTCAGGCGGCCGATCTCCTCCGATATGGGGCTTTCCCGTAACGGCGAGGCGCGCGAAATCGCTTGTTGATCAGGTGGCCGGGGTTTATTCACGATGCGCATGTTGCGACGGTGAAGTGGCGATCCGGGGCTGGGTACGCGGCGCACCGAAACGCATGGCACGAAATTATGCAAATCGTGCGGAGAGGCCGGATCAGGGGATTATTGGCTGATGCCAGACGATATAAGTGCCGGAAAGGCCGTGGGTCGAGTCATGGATGTGATCGCCGGCAGCAAGGATAGCCCCGGGCAGGCCGATGCCGCGCGTGCGGCGCCTGAGCGTGTGCCCTATTCCGAACTTCCCGAACGCAGCGGCAAATGGTCGCGGCCGGTCCGCGTCGCGATCATCGCGGGGTCTGCGGCGGCGCTGTGGGCGGTGATTTTCTACGGCATCCGCGCGATCTGAACCCTCGGGTCCAGACCCTAATCCCGCGATTTCGCAGGCGCCCAGGTCTGATAGGTCTGGCCGCGCCAGCTGTCGGTGAGGCCGACGAAGATCGCGCTGATCGACCATAGGATCTCGGCGATCTGGCTGAACGGGCGGACATGCGCGCGCGCGAGCAGGAGCGCCACGCCCGCGAGCACCCATACTCCCAGCGCCCAGAGCGGTTCACCCGCGATCAGCAGCCCACCGGTCGCGCACAGCGCCGCCAGGATCAGGATCGGCAGCCCCATCCAGCGCAGCAGCTTGTGCGAGACATATTTATAGATGTCGGCGGGCGCGAAGCTTCGGGTGATCTGTGGCCAGAGATGGCGATGGGTATTGAACGCGCGGCACGCGATGCGGCGCTTGCGGCGGAATTCGTCGCTCGCGGCGGTCGCGTTCTTTTCATAGGCGATGACATCGTCGGCGTGAATCAGCCGGTAGCCCGCGAAGATCGTGCTCATAGACACGGTCATGTCGTCGAGCAGATGCGGCGGGACGACCGGGTAAAGCGCGCGGCGGGTCGCGAAGATCGACCCGTCGGCGCCCATGATCGATCCGCAGCGCGACTCCCGCCGCTTGATCCATTCCTCGAGCCGCCAATAGAGCCCGCTGACCTCGGCGGTCAGGCTTTCGCCGTCATTGATATAGCGCAGCGTCCCCGCCACCCCGCCAACCTCGGGATCGGTGAAATGATCGAGCAACCGGTCGATCGCGTCGGGATCGAGGATGACGTTCGCGTCGGTGAAGATGCAGATCTCGGCATTGGTCGAGGCGACCATGTGGCGCATGCCCGTGGCCTTGCCGGTCCGTTCGCTGCTTGGCACGACGCGCAGCAGGTCGGGACGCGCGTGGAGCATTTCGAGCGTGCGGTCGGCGCTCATGTCCGAATAGGCGATCACGTCGATCTCGGGATGGCGCGCCTTGATCTCGGCGATGTTCGCCAGCTTGGCGGGGAGCGCGCGTTCCTCATTATAGGCGGCGAACAAAAGCGCGACCGACCGCGGCCGCGGGCCGAGGCCGATGGCTGTCGGCCGTGCGCGGAAGCCGAGCAGGCTCAGCGGGTAGCTGAGATAGGGATGGACGAACAGGAACAGCAGCAGCGCCGATGCGAGCGTCAGCAAGGTCAGCATCGCGATATCCTCATCATGCTGCGGTGCCGCATATCGTCGGCCCGGCACTGCCATGCGGTCAAGACGCTCAGAGCGTGAATCGGATCCCCAGCATGGCCTGCTGTCCCGAAAAACGGTCGCCTGGCGCCGTAGCCGTGCGCTTTACGTGCTGAACCGAAAGATCGACCATGGTGAGCCGGCTGAGCAGGTAACGGGCTTTTAGACCTACGCTGCGCTGCGTCGAATGACGGCTGATGCCGATATATTTGAGCCGTTCATAGCTTGCTTCGGCCGAAGCGATGACATTGGGCAGGATCTCGCGGTCGACGCCGAAGGTTGCGGTCGTCAGCAACTGGCCCTCGATCGTCGATGCGCTCGACTCGCTGACCTTGCGGCTTGCTTCGAGGCGAAAGCTGGTCAGCGGCAGCGCGTTCCAGACGATCCGGCTGTTGAAGCTCAATCCCCGCGCGTCGTTGAGCTGCGGCGCGCGGAACCTCTGGGTCAGGTAGCCCGCGCGCACCTCGGCCGACAGCAGGCTGCTGGGCCGCCACAGCAGGCCCGCCTCGATCGTCCCGCCCGAAGATCCGCGATTGATCGTGCCCGAAAGTTCGTCGAAGACGCGCTTGTTGACGCTTCCGGCGACCAGCAGCGACGTCGAGCCCGAGATCGCATAGCCAAGCTTGAGCGACCCCTGATAACGGGTGAAGTCGCGCGTTGTCTGGTCGATGATGGCGCCGTTGAAGTCGGTGGTGGAACGATAGCTGCGCCGGTCGATGGTGAGATCGGCATCGACCAGGGCCAGGCCGTTGTCGAACTGCCAGGAAAGATTGCCGCGATAGCGATCGACCTGTCCCGGTATGCGGGCATTGTCGGGCGCGTTGATGTCCTCGCGCGGCTGGGTGAGCCGGTCGAACTGCGCGATCGCATTGAGGTTGGAGGTCGCGGAAACGTCGTAGCGGCCGCGCATCATCATGCCGAACTCGGAGCGGCTCTCGTCTTTCAGCGCGGCATATTCGGTCCGCCGGGCATAGCCCTCGGCGCCGAGATAATGGCGGCCCCAGCCGGTCTCCGCCGCCAGCCGGGCGGTGGCGACGCCGGCGAGATCGGAGCGCTTGCCGGTGTCGGTCGCACGGACATTGGTCTTGCCGAGCAAGCCTAATTCGATCGACGGATGGACGAGCAGGGGCCCCAGCGGGATGCCGAGCGGTTCCCATTCGGGTCGCGGCTGATCAGCGACGCTCTGCACCTGCGCCGACACCGGCGGCGGGCGCAGGATCTGGGCCTGCGCCGTCGCCGGGGTCGCGGTCGCCGCGATGGCGACGGTCCATCCGCCGACCAGCCATCGCGATCGCCAGGCGCGCATGTCGCGTCTGCACGCCGCCATGATCATTTCATGGCCGGCCTATCGACGTATATTCGAAGCCCGCGGCGCGCATCTGTTCGGGGCGATAGATGTTGCGCAGATCGACGATGGTGGGCGTCTTGAGCAGCTGTTTGACGCGGTCGAGGTCGAGCGCGCGGAACTCGTTCCACTCGGTGACGATCACCAGCACGTCGGCGCCCTCCATCGTGCCATAGGCATCGTCGGCGAACGCGACATTTTCGAGCATCGCTTCGGCCTGGTGCCGGCCTTCGGGGTCGAATGCGCTGACCGTCGCGCCATTGTCCTGAAGCACCCGGATGATGTCGATGCTCGGGGAGTCGCGCATGTCGTCGGTGTTCGGCTTGAAGGTAAGGCCGAGCAACGCGATCTTCTTGTCCTCGACCGACCCGCCCGCCGCCGCGATCACGCGCCGCCCCATCATCCGCTTGCGCTGGTTGTTCACGTCGACCGCCGCCTTCACGATCTGCATCCCGGTTTCATAATCCTCGGCGGTCTTGAGCAGCGCGGTCGTGTCCTTCGGGAAACAGGAGCCGCCATAGCCGGGGCCGGGATGGAGGAATTTGCTGCCGATCCGGTTGTCCATGCCGATGCCGCGCGCGACGTTCTGGACGTTCGCGCCGGTCTTTTCGCACAGGTCGGCGATTTCGTTGATGAAGGTGATCTTGACCGCCAGAAAGGCGTTGGCGGCATATTTGATCATTTCGGAGGTCTCGCACTCGACGAACAGGATCGGCACTTCGCGCAGCGAGAGCGGGCGATAGATGTCGCGCAATACCTGCTGCGTCGCCTCGTTCGATACGCCGCAGACGACGCGGTCGGGCCGCATGAAATCCTCGATCGCCGAACCCTCGCGCAGGAATTCGGGATTGGAGGCCACCTCGATCGCCAGTTCGGGACGCGTCTTCCTGACGATCGATTCGACCTGCTTGGCGGTGCCGACCGGAACGGTCGACTTGGTGACGATCACACAGGGCCGAGTCACCGATTCCGCGACTTCCTGCGCGGCGGCATAGACATAGGACAGGTCGGCATGGCCGTCGCCGCGCCGCGACGGGGTGCCGACCGCGATGAACACCGCCTCGGCGTCCTTGACGCCTTCCTTGATGTCGCTGGTGAACTTCAGCCGCCCGAAGCGGCTGTTGCGCTTGACCAGTTCGTCGAGACCCGGTTCGAAGATCGGGATCTCCCCGTTTTTCAGCTTCGCGATCGTCGCTTCGTTGATGTCGACGCAGGTCACGTCATGCCCGAATTCGGAAAAACAGGCTCCGGAGACAAGGCCGACATAGCCGGTACCGATGATCGCTAATCGCATAAAACTTCCTTGTTGCGTATTGTTCGAGCGCCTTGCGGCGGCATCCATCTCATATGACGACCGCTACGTCTTGTTGCGCTTCGGGTCGAGAATATCGAAGCTGCTGCCGGCTCAGCAACCATAAGGCGGCTAGATTGCAGCTCTGTGCGATCAGCAGCGCGATCGCCGCGCCGAGCAGGCCATGGCGTGGACCGAGCAGGGCAAGGCCGGCCACGGCCAGCGCGGCGCTCAGGCAACGTGAAAACATCAATAGACGCGCCTTCTCCTGGACGATGAGGAACGTCTCGAACGGCTGGTTCACGCTCAGCAGCAGGCAATAGACGGCGAGCACGGCCATCTCAACCGGGTGATGATAATCGGGGCCCAGCACGAATGCCTGATAGGGCCCGGCGAAGATCGCGGCGGCAAGCAGGAAGGGCCCGCCCAGCATCAGCAACAGCCGGCGGGTCCGGTCGGCAGACCGTTTCGCGGCCGCGGGACCGCCTTCGTTGAAGGCGGCGACGGCGCGCAGCTTGTCGGTCGCATCGACCGCGCTGATCAGGCTGACCGCAGGCGAGAGCAGGGTGCGCAGCGCGGTATAGCCCGCGATCGTCGTCGGGCCGGTGAACAGCGCCAGCAGCAGCGTATAGCCGTTATTGTAGAGGATATAGGGAATGTGCGCGAGGCTCTGCCAAAGCGTGAAGCTGCGCCGCCGCCCGATCAGTGTGGCGGCGCGGACGGGCAGGCCGTCACGGCCGGGCCGGCATTGCACGAACGCGACCAGCGCCACCGTCAGCGCGCTGATCGCCAGGATCGCCGGGGCGAGAAGCGGTGAGCGGGCGCCCAGGGCCAGGGCGGTAAGCCCGGCGATCGTCAGCAGGAAGCCGCACAGCGAGCTGATCAGCACCGCGCCGGGGCGCTGGTGCTGGTAAAGCCAGCGCTTGGCGAACTCCATCAGCAGCAGCGCGGGCGACTGGATCGCCGCGAAGAGCAGGCATTTCGTGGCGAAGGCCGATACGCCCGAAAAGGCAAGTCCCACCGCCGCCAGGCACAGCAGCAATGCTGCCAGCAGCGACGCGCGCATCGCCAGCCAGGCCCAGGCGCTGCGGGGTTGCGGGTCGAAGCGGTCCTTGGCGCTCAATATATAGGGCATGACGATCGCGGCGCGGTGGAAACCGAAGATCACGTAATGGATCGCCACTGCGACGCCGATCGCGGCGAAATCGTCGCGCGTCAGCAGCCGGGCGAAAGCGGCCATCGCCGCGAAGTTCGCAACGCCCACCAGCGCCTGATCGCCGATCGCGACGATCCTGTCCCGTCGGCGGGCGATCGGTTCGAGGAGCCGCCGCACGATAGTCTAGAAATAGCGCTTCGGAACGGTCAGCACGTCGCCCGGACGGACGGTGAACTGGGTGCGCCGGTCGACCGGAATCCGTCGGTTAAGATCGTCACCGTCGCGGTGGAGGATGAGCTGGCGGCTGTTGGCGCGGACCGTATAGCCCCCGGCTACCGCCACCGCGCGCTGCAGGGTCATGTTCGCCTCGAACGGGTAGCGACCCGGCTTGGCGACCTCGCCCAATATGTGGATCGGCCGATATTCGGCGATGTTCACCGCGACCTTGGGCTGGCGCACCATCCCGCCGCCCAGCCGCTGTTCGAGCAGAAGGCGGATTTCGTCGGGCGTCCTGCCGGCGACGTCGATCTCCCCAGTCAGCGGAAAGGCCAGCCGTCCGTTCGGGAGCACCAGAAACTCGTTGGTCAGGTCGGGCTCCATATAGGTCGTGATGCGCAGGATGTCGCCGGGACCAACCCGGTAACTGCTGTCTGAAGCCGGCAGCGCAGTGGCGGTTTCGAGCGGCAGTCCGCCGGTTTCGGTGCAGCCGGCCAGGCCAAGCTGCAGCGCGAGCAGCGACGCTAGAAGGGGTCGGAGTTTCACGGTGTCTCCCTTTTCTGTCCGCCCCCCGACGCTGGCACCAGCAAGGTACCGTTCCGTGGAGGATATAGCAGTTCCAGCTGGCGAAGCACCCATGCGGGATGCGGCATGGCATGAATTTCTACCGCACTGCGGCAAAACGCTTGCTGGTGCGTTCCGCTCCACCATAGCGTTCCCGAAGTCCGGGGGGCGCGTCAGCGAAGAAGGACATGCGATGGTGAAATGCCGCGTAGCCCACCTGAGTTCCCATCATCAGGCGGTTGATAACCGGATTTTTCAGCGCGAGTGCCGAAGCCTCGTCCATGCCGGTTATGCGGTGCATTTCGTGGTGCGCAATGCGACCGACGAGATTCGCGACGGGGTCCACATCGTCGCGGTCAAACCGCCCCGCAACCGGCTGGAGCGCGTGACCGTAACGGCGTACCAGGTATTTCGTCGCGCGCTCGCGACCAGGGCGCAGATCTACCATCTCCATGATCCCGAACTGATCCCGTGGGGATTTTTGCTGCGCCTGCTAGGGAAAACAGTCGTTTACGACGTCCATGAGGATTTCGCGCAGGCCGCCGGCGTGCGCAGCTGGATCCCCAGGCCGCTGCGCGGCGTCGTCGCGCGTGGCTGGCAGGGGCTGGCCTGGCTGGCGGCCAGGCTGTTCCACATCGTCATCGCGGAACGCTATTATGCGCGCAGCTTTCCCAAATCGGTAAGAGTGCTCAACTATCCGCATCTGGAACGATCGGAGGCACTGCGCTCGGTCGATCGGGCGGCGCAGACGCTCAGCCAGGTCCGGCTGATCTATGCCGGCAGCACCACGATCAGTCGCGGCGCCGAGCTTCATGCACGGCTGGCCAGCCTGATCCCGGGCTGCCTGATCCACTTCTGCGGCAATATGTCGCAGGCCACCGCCGATGCCATCCGGCGCGCCTCTGGCGACGCTCGGATCGGGGTGATGAACGAGCAGGGCGATATTTCCTGGGAGGTCCGGTCGACGCGGCCGGAACATGCAGTGTCGACGATCATTCTCGAAGGTGTCGACTATTATGTATCGGACCGAATGGTCGAAGCGCTCAAGCAGCCATGGACGGCCGGACTGTCCATCTTTCCCTACAGCGAACATTATTACGAGAAGGAACTGACCAAATTCTTCGAATATATGGCAGCCGGCCTGCCTATGATCGTGTCCGACTTTCCCAACTGGCGGGCCATTGTCGAAGGCGCCGAGTGCGGCTTCACGGTCGACCCTGCATGCCTCGACGAGGCGGTCGACCGCATCACCTGGCTTCAGGCCCATCCGGCAACCCGTCTCGCCATGGGGAATGAAGGGCGGGAGGCGGTGGAGACCCGATATAGCTGGTCCAGCCAGCGCAAGAATCTGCTCGATTTCTATGGAAGGCTTTCGGGGTGAGGGGGCGCCCTTGCGATATTTCAGACAAACGTCCGGTTAGGGAGGAAACGCGCCCATGATTGCCGATCTCGAACCGCTCGCGGGGCAGGCGGCCTTTCGAGGCCGATTTGTCCAGCCGGGCTATATGCTGACCTTCCTTACCGAGCGATCGGCCCTGATGGCGAAGGTTGCGGGCGGGGTGATGATTTTAGTCCTGCTCTATCTGCTGTTTGCGCCGCGCGCCTATACGGGCAAATCGATGGTTCTGATCGATCCGCGCAAGCAGGAGGCGGTCGCGAGCGCTCCGGTGATGTCGGGGCTCGAACCTGACGCGACGGTCGTCGAGACCGAGCTGCAGATGATCCAGTCGCGCTCGCTGGCCGAACAGGTCGGCAGCGATCTTCGCCTCGATCGCAACGCGGCCTTCGTCGCGCCGCAGGGCGGCATGCTCCATTCGATCAAGGAATTGCTGGCCGGCAGCGGCAATCCGGACGATGCCGCGCGCGCGATGACCGATCGGCTGCTGGGCGGTCTGAAGGCCCAGCGCGTCGGCACCAGCTATGCGATCCAGATCAGTTGGACGGGCGACGATCCCGCTCTGGCGGCGCGGATCGCGAACCAATATGCGCAGCGCTACATCATCAACCAGATCGACGTGAAAGACAGCGCAACCTCCGAGGTCAACCGCAAGATCCGTGATCGTCTGGTCGAACTCCGTTCGCAACTGGCAAGCGCCGAGGCGCGGCTGCTGGCTTATAAGCAGCGCACCGGGCTGGCGTCGGCGATGGATCCGGGCAACAGCTCGCTGGCGATCGCCGGGCTCAACGAACAGCTCGCCGCCGCGCGCGCGCAGGCCGCCGAACAGCAGGCGCTGCTCGCGGCGGCCCAGCGGCAGCGCGGCGCGGCCGCACCGGCGGCGCAGGCCTCTCCCGCCGTCCAGGCGATCCGCGCGCAGGCGGCGACGATCGAGGCGCAGGCCGCCCAGATCAACGCCCGCTACGGCCCCGATCATCCGCTGGTTCAGCAGGTTAACCAGCAGCGCAGCGAGGTGAACGCGCTGCTCAACCAGGAGATCGGCCGATCGATCAGCGCGGCACGCGAAGCGGCGCGGGCGACCGCAACGGCGGCGCGGCAGCGCGCAGGCTCGAACCAGTCGAGCCTGTCGACGGTGCAGGGCCAGTTCGGCGCCAACACCGCCGCCACCGCCCGGCTCGCCGCACTCGAGCGCCAGGTCAGCGGTCTCGTGACCTTGTACCAGTCCTATCTGAGCCGCTACAACGAAACCGGTGTCGAGATCGGCATGCAGACGGCTGATGCGCGCGTCATCAGCCGCGCGGTGCCCTCGCTGGGCGCGTCGTCGCCGAACGTGGCGCTCACCCTCGCGCTCGGCATCCTGCTCGCGGCCTTCGCGGCATTCGGTGCGGCGATTGTGGCGGAGCTCGCGCTGTTCTTCAGGCTCAAGCGCCAAGAGACTGAAGTTGTCGCCTAAATTCCCCGAACTCCTGGGCCCCGGGCCGGCGATCCGTCGGCCCGGGGGGGCGGCGGGCTGGCTGTTCAACGGCGGCCTGTGGGGCCTGTGGCTGGGAATCAGCCCGCTCATCCTGTTCTTCGGCACCCCGCCACGCCTGCCGGTGTGGCAATATGGCTCGGTCGATACCCGCTTCGAAACCCCGGTCCAGCAGCTGACGACATTGCTGCTGATCGCGATGGGGATCATCCCGGCGCTGGCGACGATGATCTGGTCGCGATTGCGGCTTGCCCAGGCGCTGCCGATGTTCGCGCTGTCGATGCTGATCCTGGGCATGATCACGATCAGCCTGCTCGGCACCGATGAGATGGGCGATCTTGCCAAGCCGCTGCTCGGCATCTTCGTCCTGACCCTCGCGGTGGTGCTCGCTTCGGCCGAGGTCCGCGACGAGGCGTTCATCCGTAACCTGCTGATCGCCTATGCCGTGATGCATGCCTTCGCCGCGCTGATCGCGCTGATCGACGGCAATTTCCTGTACGGCCGCTTCATGGGACGGGTCGGCCCCAATTTCTGGGGCTCGGTGTGCGCCTATGGCCTGCTCGCCGCCAGCGTCACCCGGCATCGCTGGCTGTTCCTCGTGCTGCTGGCGATCGATGTGACCGTCCTGCTGCTCGGCCAGAACCGCACCGCGATGGCCGCAGCGCTGGTCGGTGGCCTGTTCCTGATCATCCTCGCCTATCATCGCTCCAGCCTCTTCGGCCGGCTCTGGATGTGGCTGGGCGGGATCGCGGCCAGCGTGGTGCTGCTGTTCACCATGCCGATCCTGCTGACCAGGGTCTTCATGGTCGACGATCCGCGTCGGGGGCTCGAGTCGGGCGGTACCGGGCGTGCTCAGGCATGGCGCGAGGCGATCGACCTGTTCCAGCAGAACCCACTGCTGGGCGTCGGTTATCGCCATCATGAGGAATATATCACGGCCGCCTCCTCGGCCCACCAGGCTTATCTGGCGACGGCCGCCGATATGGGCGTGTTCGGGCTGCTCACCTATCTGATCTTCCTGGGCGTCGGGATAGGCGCCGGGCTCTACAAGGCGGTGGTCTACCGGTCTCAGGCGCATGCCGCGCTCGTTGCGATCATGATCGGCTATGCGGTGCAGGGCCTGGGCGAACAGCGCGCGATCAACTTCGCCAATTCGATCTCGCTGATGGTGATCATGGCGGTGGCGCTTGCCTCAAAGGTCGATATCGGACCTTCGACCGCGCATTTCCGGCGCGTCGCCCGTGCTTAATATCGCCAGTCCACGATCCGAAGCGACCGTCCCCGATGCCAGCAGCGCAGGGGTGAAGGTCGCGGGTTACCGCGCGGACATCGATGGCCTGCGCACGGTCGCGGTGCTGGCCGTCGTTGTCTTCCACCTTGGCACCAGCGTCCTTTCCGGCGGGTTCGTCGGGGTCGACATATTCTTCGTGATCTCGGGATATCTGATCACGGGTGCGCTGCTGGTCACCGAGGGCAGCTACGCAAAGCGGCTGAGCGAGTTCTACAAGCGACGGATCAAGCGCATCTTTCCGGCGCTGTTCGTCGTCTATCTGGCGGTGATGCTTGCCGCCTTCGTGACGCTGTTCGCGGATGAGACGCGCGGGCTGGCGCTGACCACGGTCGCGTCGATATTCTTCGTCTCGAACATCGTCTTCTATTCGTCGGCGGGCTATTTCGACGGCGGGCTGGACTCCAATCCGCTGCTCCACACCTGGTCGCTGTCGGTGGAGGAGCAATTCTACATCTTCTTCCCGCTGCTGCTCTTCTTCAGCCGGCGGCTGACGCCGGTGAACCGTATCCGCCTCGTCGCCGGCATCGCGATCGTCAGTTTCATCCTGTCCTGGTGGCGGGTGTCGACCGACATGAGCGCGGCCTTCTATCTCGTCCAGTATCGCACCTGGGAACTGGCGCTGGGGTCGTTGCTGGCAATGGGCGCTTTTCCGCAGATCCGTTCGGCGCTGATCGCCAATATCGAGACGCTGCTCGGCCTCGCGATGATCATTGCGGCGGTCTACTTCTACGATCGGACCACGCCCTTTCCCGGCCCGGCGGCGTTGCTGCCCTGTCTCGGCTCGGCGCTCGTCATCCATGGCGGGGTCGGCCACCGAACCGCAGTGGGCAGGATGCTGGCGACCGGGCCGATGCGCTTCATCGGGCTGATCTCCTATTCGCTCTATCTGTGGCACTGGCCGCTGATCGTCTTCTACAAGAGCTTCGACCACCGGCTGACGCTGTCCGATCGCGGCTGGCTGTTCATGGCGAGCATCCTGATGGCGACGCTCTCCTATTTCCTCGTCGAACAGCCCTTCCGCCGGCGCGGCCGGCTTAACGATCCCCGAAAGGTGATCATCGGCGGCGTGGCGGTGATGCTGCTGGGTGCGGGCCTCGCGCTCGGCATGGCGCGCGTCAGTACGGCGCTCTGGCCGATCTCGCCCGCCGCGAAAAACATACTCACCTATCTCGATTCGGGCGGGCAGAGCGAAGGGATGCGCTCGGGCACCTGCTTCCTGGCGTCGCAGGCGGCGTTCGACAATTTCGATCAGGCGAAATGCCTGTCGCTTGCCGCCGACAGGCCCAATATCCTGCTGATCGGCGACAGCCACGGTGCCCATTTTTATCCGGGCCTGGTCGCCGCGCTGCCCGACGCGCACATCCTGCAGGCCACCGCCTCGGGCTGCAAGCCGGTGGTCGACGGGCGCGGCCAGGCGCGCTGCGTCGAGCTGATGCGCTATATCTTCAACCACTTCATCTCCGGCAACAAGCTCGACGGGGTGATCATCTCGGCGCGCTGGTCGGCGGACGAGGCCGCTGCGGCGGAGAAGACCGCGCGCTGGGTGCGGCGATTTGTGCCGCATGTCGTCATCTCGGGGCCGATCAACGAATATGACGTTGCGCTGCCGCGCGTGCTGGCCCGCAATATCGATTTTGGCGAGCCGATCGCCAAGCACCGTGTCACCGAGATTTCGGCCGTCGACCGCAGCTTCGAACAGGCTTTCGCGAAGGCGGGGCTGCCTTATGTCTCGCCGCTGCGCGCGGTGTGCCGTCCCGCGTGCGACGTCTGGGCGAAGCCCGGCGTCCCACTCCAGTTCGACTATGGCCATATGACCGCGCAGGGCTCCGAACTGATCGTCGGCCGGCTGGGCCCCGCGATCCGCGCCGGGCTCGCATTGCCGGAGCGTCGATGATGATCGCACGCTGGCAGCTGGTGACGGTTGGTCTGGGCGCGACGGCGGCGCTGGCACTGGCGGCCAATCGCCTCGCCGATCGGCCCGCGTCCGCGGCGGTGTCTGATCGCAACGCCTGGGCGAACCGCTTCCGTGAGCTTGGCCCGGGCGAGGATGCGAAGATCAGCGCGCCGATCGGCGGATGGTTCGGGCCCGTGGTGGTGAAGGGCGGACGCCATGTCGTGATCGACGGCGGGGGCGAGACGAGCGCCCGGTTGCAGTTCAAGGCGCAGACCGGTTCGGTGACGGTCTCCAACCTCAACATCCTGCTCGATGGCGAAGGCGATGCGATCGCGGTCGCCAGCCGCAATGGCCACAGCCCCAATGTCACCCTGAACAATATCCGTGTCGAAGGCGTGCGCGGCACGCGCGACGGCATCCATTCGGACATTTTCCAGGGGCAGGGCGACATCGGCAGGCTCGTCATCAACGATCTTGTCGGATCGAGCGGCTATCAGGGCATCTTCCTGAAAGGCACCCGTGGTCGCGCGGTGGGCAGCGTCCACCTCAATCGCGTCGCGCTCAGCTATAGCGGTGCGGCGTCGGGCTTTCTGCTCTGGTTCGGTGACGGCGTCCGCAAGCCCGGCGATGTCGCAGCCCCGCGCTTCCCGGTCCATCTGAAGCAGGTCTATGTGACGCCGCGGCCCGGCGAGGATCTCAGCCGGACAATCTATCCCAATCGCGGGGTTCGTGACGCGCGGGGCCGCGACATCGGCGCCTTTTCAACCGACGGCGGCCGGACCTGGCGCTGGCCGCCCGCCGCGAACATCCATGGCGTCGTCATATCGGGGGCACCGCCGAAGGGGATGTTTGTACAGGCGCCCGACAATCTCCGGGTCAGAACTGGAAGTAGATGAACGGGCTGGTGCCCGACAGTGGCGTGAACAGGATGATCGCCAGCAGGCCCGCAAGCACCGCCCCCATCTGCCAGAAGCGCTCGGGGTGCCGGAAACCGGCCAGCCCCTTGCGCCAGCGCGGACCGAAATAATAAGCCAGGTGCCAGCCGACCACCACCGCGATCACGATCAGCCCCGGCACATAGGGCCAGTGCGCGGTGCCGCTGCCCAGGCCGGCAAGGCCCCGGAAATAGATCATCGCCGTGTCCCAGTGCGGGGCACGGAACGGCACCCAGGCGAGCATCACGAACAGAAAGGTGATCGCCCAGGCGAGCAGCGGCGGCAGGCGCTTCTCGCGCGGGATCTGGCGCGACCACAACCGGTTGACGATCAGCGCGCCGCCATGCAGCCCGCCCCACAGCACGAAGCTCCAGCTGGCGCCGTGCCACAGCCCGCCGATCAGCATGGTTAGGCCCAGATTGGCATAGGTGCGCGCCGCCCCCTTCCGGTTGCCGCCCAGCGCGATGTACAGATAGTCGCGCAGCCAGTTCGACAGGGTGATGTGCCAGCGCCGCCAGAACTCCTGAACGTCGAGCGAGACATAGGGCATGCGGAAATTGACCGGCAGCCGATAACCCATGATCCGGGCGAGCCCGATCGCCATCATCGAATAGCCAAAGAAATCGCAGAAGATCTGCCCGGTGTAGAAGATCAGCCCGAGCCAGAGCGTCGGCATGTCATATTTGGCGGGATCGGCGAAAATCCAGTCGGCGCCATAAGCGAGATTGTCGGCGAGGACGAGTTTCGAGACCGCGCCGACCAGGAAATATTGCGCCCCCATCACGATCATCGATCGCTTCATCCGGAAGGGGCGGGCGAGCTGCGGCATGAACTCGGTCGCGCGCACGATCGGCCCTGCGATCAGCTGCGGGAAGAAGGCCTTGAAGAACAGGAAGGTGACCAGATCGCGCGTCGCGGGCTTGGTGCGGCGGTAGATGTCGACGACATAGGAGATGCCCTGAAAGGTGAAGAAGCTGATCCCCAGCGGCAGGATGATGCCGAGCGCCCCGACCGATTGAATGCGGAACATCGCCTGAAAACTGTCGACGAAGAAATCGGCATATTTGAAGAAGCCCAGCGCCGCGAGGTTGAGCGCCACCGCGACCAGCATCATCGCCTTGCGCCGTGGCTGGCTCGGCGCATCCTCGATCGCCAGGCCGAGCGCCCAGTTCCACAGCGAACAGGCGACCAGCAGCCCGAGCAGCCGCCAGTCCCACGCGGCGTAGAAGACATAGCTGGCGGCGAGCACGATGTAGAAGCGCGCGCGGCTGTCGCGGACGAAGGCGAGCAGCACCAGCAGCGCCGCGAAAAAGATCAGGAAGTCGACCGAGGTGAACAGCATCAGCGCAGATCGTGATTTTGGCTGGTCGCGATTTCCGGGTCGGCAAAGGATTCCCTTTGCCTCGAAATCGCTTGAAGCCCGTCGACGATCGCGGCGGCGACCACCTTATGGCCCTCCTCGTTGAGATGGCCTTCACCGATGTGTGAATTGGCGAAACCGGTCAGCGGGTGGCCGGTGCGCGCATAGGCTTTCGCCATCGCCGGGCCGACCGCGATCAACGGCACCCCGGCGCGCCGGGCCGCGGTTTCGAACAGCCCGGCCTCGATCTGCGAGCGTGGTTCGAGTTCGACCTTGCCGCCGGCCTCATAGCGGTAGGCCGGGAAGGTCGCGATCACCAGCCGGTGCTTGCGCTTGAGCATCGTCAAGATGTCGACCAGCCGGGCTTCGATGACCGGCCGGTCGAGCGTTTCCGCACCGCTGTTGCGCTTTTCCGAAGCTGGGCGGCGGCCGCGCAGTGCCCAGCCGGTCCAGCTGTCGCCGGTGCTCAGCCCGCTATATTCGCTGTTCGCCCGCCGGACGAGGAAGGTCGCCAGCGCCGAATGGCGCATCAGCGGATCAAGATCTGCCTGCAGCGCGTCGCGCGTCGATGGCGGGCGGCGGATCGCCACCGGCGCTCCCTTGCCATCGCGCACGATAACCGCGTCCGAATCGCGAAGGTCGAAGGCGTCGCCGCGCGACACCATCAGCACCACCAGATCGGGTTGCACCACCGGCCCGAGCCGATCGAGCAGCGGCGGCCAGTCTTGCGGGCCCAGCGCGTCGCGGCCGCCATTGACGGTTTCGACAGCGGGCAGCGCCTGCCCGACCCGGGCGACGAAATTGCGGTCCTGCGGCACCTGCGCGGCAAAGGTCATCGAATCGCCGATGAACAGGATTCGTTCGCGCCCGGCCGATGCGGCGGCAAGCGGCGGTCCGTTCAACCCCAGCGCATTGAGCCGCAGGCGCTGAAACCCCTCACGCGCCTGGAAAAGCGTGCTGTCGGGCGCGTTCACATAGCCGATCGCGGGATCGAAACTCTGCGTCGAGGGAGATGTCAGCAATGCACGCGCGAACAGCTCGCCGCCCGCGATCGCTATCACCAGCCAGATCGCCGAGAAAAATAAGCCCCTTTGAATGTGCGTCTCCCTGGTGGCGCCCTATCGAGACGCGGTCGCCGGCGGGCGACCGCGCAGGTCAGCGGCTCCCTTTGGCCAGCAACACGGCTGGGACGGTCATCATCAGGATACGCAAATTCAGACCAAGGCATTTGTTCCGCGCATAGGTCACGTCGAGCGCGACCCGGCGCCGATAGCTCACATCGTTGCGTCCGCTGACCTGCCACAGCCCGGTCAGGCCGGGCTTCACCGCCATATAATGGATGAAGTAGCGGCCATAACGCTCGACCTCGTCCTGGACGATCGGACGGGGACCGACGATGCTCATCTCGCCGTGCAGGACGTTCCACAGCTGGGGCAGTTCATCGATGCTGCTCCGGCGCAGGAAGCCGCCTATCGCGGTGATCCGGGGATCGCGTCGAAGTTTGAAATCGCGTGCCCACTCGGCGCGGGCAACCGGATCGGTGGCCAGCAAATGCTGCAGCCGGCGGTCTGCGTCGACCACCATCGTCCGGAATTTCAGGCAGGGAAACATCTTGCCGTCGCGGCCGATCCGGCGATGGGCGAAGAAAACGGGGCCCGGATCGATGATCCAGGTTACCGCCGCCACCACGATCAGCAGCGGAGCCAGGAAGATCAGCGCCAGGATCGCGATTGCGATATCGAGCGCACGGACGGCAAGACCGTCAAAATGTTGACCTCGGTCAGGCAATGTCCGCTCTTCCCCAATGAAGCGCTCCCGACGCGGCGTTGCCGGCGCGATCGACCATGACATATGCATCTAAAACCTCGTCTGCTGCGGTGCGGCGAAGTTCGACCTTGCGGTGCCACCAAGCCGTTCCCTGTTCAACCGGTTGGCGACGGAGCGCCTTGTCTGCGGGACTGGCCGATCATCCCCGGCGGCCGTCATGCAACTATTGGTTTTCGCAGGTTTTCCTACGCCCGGCTCAACGCGTTGGCGTCAGCTTGGTTTCGGGCGTTAAAGTCATGTCGGGGAAATGAACGCCCTGTTAACGGATTTTGTAACACACGGAAAACCGCCGAAAATCTTTCTCGCAAGCGCACAAACTTCGCCCGCGGCCGAAATTGGCCGTCTGATTAACACATGTTTAAAATCGACCTGTTATCAACGCTTTGGTTAGTGGAAGACGGGTGCACAGCCGGAGGGTCGCGATGGCCGCCGAAATAGGGAAGTCGTGTTATGTTCAGGACGAGGCGAGCGCGATGCCCGCACTGACGGCCGATATCGGATCGACACGCGATCGCTGGCA
The DNA here is from genome assembly GCA_947085315.1 of uncultured Sphingomonas sp. Taxonomy (GTDB): domain Bacteria; phylum Pseudomonadota; class Alphaproteobacteria; order Sphingomonadales; family Sphingomonadaceae; genus Rhizorhabdus. The sequence continues at coordinate 105,171 of CAMTVW010000011.1, forward strand.
TCCGGGGCTGCGCTTCCTGATCATCGTCGGTAGCGCGGCGACGCTGTGGATCTTGCCGCTTTCGGCGGTCGCCTGAACCGCCGGCGCCTATTCGACGGTGACGGACTTCGCCAGGTTGCGCGGCTGATCGACATCGGTGCCCTTGGCGACGGCGACATGATAGGCGAGCAACTGGACCGGGATCGCATAGACGATCGGCGCGATCAGCGGGTGGACCTTGGGCATGGTGATCGTCGCCATGCAGCCTTCGCCCGCCGCCTGGATGCCATCATAGTCCGAAATCAGCACCACCTTGCCGCCGCGTGCCTGCACCTCCTGCATGTTCGATACGGTCTTTTCGAACAGCGGCCCTGACGGGGCGATCACGATCACCGGCACCTTGTCGTCGATCAGCGCGATGGGGCCGTGTTTCATTTCGCCGGCGGCATAGCCCTCGGCATGGATATAGCTGATTTCCTTCAGCTTCAGCGCGCCTTCGAGCGCGATCGGATAATCGGTGCCCCGGCCCAGATAGAGCACGTCGCGCGCGCTGGCGATCGTGCCCGACATCGCCTCGATCGCCTCGTCATAGGCCAGCGCGGCGTTGATCGCGGCGGGCGCCTCGGACAGATGGCGCACGATCTCCTTTTCCTCGCTTGCCGACAGCCGCCCCTTGGCGCGGGCGAGATTGGCGGCCAGCGCGGCGAGCACGGCGAGCTGGCAGGTGAAGGCCTTGGTCGATGCGACGCCGATTTCGGGGCCCGCATGCGTCGGCAGCAGCAGGTCGGCCTCGCGCGCCATCGTCGATGTCGGGACGTTCACCACCACCGCGATCTTCTGCCCTTCGGCGCGCGCATGCCGAAGCGCCGCCAGCGTATCGGCGGTTTCGCCCGACTGGCTGATGAACAGCGCCAGCCCGCCATCCTCCATCACCGGCTCGCGGTAGCGGAATTCGGAAGCGACATCGATGTCGACCGGGACACGGGCGAACTGCTCGAACCAATATTTGGCGACCATCCCCGCGTAGAAGCTCGTCCCGCACGCGACGATCGTCACCCGGCGGATCGCGCTCAGATCGAAATCGGGGATCGGCAGCGACACCTTCTCCTCCAGCCGCCGGACATAGGATTTCAGCGTCTGCGCAACGACGATCGGCTGCTCGTAGATTTCCTTGAGCATGAAGTGGCGGTGATTGCCCTTGTCGACCGCCAGGCTCGATGCGCCCGACAGGACCACGGGGCGCTCGACCGGCCGATCGTCGCGATCATAGATCTGGGTCTTGTCGCGGGTGATGACGACCCAGTCGCCCTCGTCGAGATAGCTGATCTTCTGGGTCAGCGGCGCGAGCGCGAGCGCGTCCGAGCCCAGATAGGTCTCATCATTCTCGCCATAGCCGACCACCAGGGGCGAACCGAGCCGCGCGCCGACCAGCATGTCGGGGCGCTGGCGGAACAGGATGGCGAGCGCGAACGCGCCGTGGAGCCGCTTCAGGTTGATCCGCACCGCCTCGACCGGATCGACCCCCGCCTCGACATCGGCCGAGATCAGATGCGCGACGACTTCGGTGTCGGTCTGGCTCTCGAAGGTCCGGCCCTTGGCGATCAGTTCGTCGCGCAGCGGCTTGAAATTCTCGATGATGCCGTTGTGGACCAGCGCCACCTCGGCGGTCGCGTGGGGGTGGGCATTGTCCTGTGTCGGTGCGCCGTGGGTTGCCCAGCGGGTGTGCGCGATGCCGATCACGCCGGGCAGCGGATCGCCGGCCAGCTTGGCGGCGAGGTTGTCGAGCTTGCCCTCGGCCCGGCGGCGTTCAAGCCGGCCGTTATGGATCGTACAGATCCCCGCCGAGTCATAGCCGCGATATTCGAGCCGCCGCAGCCCCGCGACCAGGCGGTCCGCAACGTCCTGAGTACCGACAATACCGATGATGCCGCACATGGAAATACGCCCCGTTAACCCGCACTCATGGTGCTGCTCAAAGCACTATTCGGCGTGGCTGACAATCCGGTGCCCGACCCTGATCGTCATGCTGAACGTGTTTCAGCACCCACCGCACCACAAGAGGACCGATCTACGCGGATGGGTGGATCCTGAAACATGTTCAGCATGACGCGGGGAATTGGTCACGCCTGCTGTACCGCGATGCGGACCTTCTCGATATCGCGCGCCGGCAAGCCGCTCACGCCGCCGCGCGCAGCCGGATATGTCCGCGCTCGAGTGCTAGTGGATAGAGAAGGTCATTCTCTGCAGCGATCCGTTCGCGCAGGCGGTGCATGATCGACAGCGTGTCCTGCGCGAAGCTTGACCAGTCGGCTGAAACGCGATCGGCATCCCAGCCGCGCAGATAATCGACCCAGTCCCTGGTCAGATTGGCAAAGTCGCGATGAAAGGCGCCGACCGCTTGCGAAAAGGCATCGCCTTCCTTCTCCAGCAGCCGGTCGTACAGAAAGCTGTCCTCGCGGCTGAGATGATCCTCGAGATCGATTGACAGCGTGGCCCGCGCCGCGATCGCGCCGTCCGGGTTCCTCGGCCCGGCGACGATCGCCATCATATTGATCGCAAAGCCGTCCAGCCTGTCATGTTCGGCGATCAGCGTCTGATAATCCTGCATCGATGCCCGCTCCTTCATCGATCGGCATAGCGCGCCCGGTTGCACCACCGGTCAATCGGAATGGTGAAAAGCCTGTAATTCGACCTTTGGCCTATACCGCCGGGATTATTTCGCCTTCGCCGCCTTGCGCGCCGTCATCGCCTCGCGGAAGCGGGCGGCCCAGCCGGGGCGCCCCTCCTGCTTGCCGCGCGCCACGCCCAACGCGTCGGGCTCGACATCGCGGGTGATCGTCGATCCCGCCGCGACGATCGCGCCGTCGCCCACCGTCACCGGGGCGACGAGCGCGCTGTTCGATCCGATGAACGCGCCTGCCCCGATCACCGTGCGATATTTGAGGAAGCCGTCATAATTGCACGTGATCGTGCCCGCGCCGATATTGGCCTTCGCGCCGACATCGGCGTCGCCGATATAGGACAGATGGTTGGCCTTGGCGCCCTTGCCGAAGCGGCTGTTCTTGACCTCGACGAAATTGCCGATCTTGGCGCCCTCGCCGATGTCGGCGCCGGGGCGCAGCCGCGCATAGGGGCCGATCTCGGCTCCAGCCCGCGCGGTGGCGCCCTCGATATGGCTGAAACCGTGGATGGTGACGCCGTCGCCGATCACCGCCTTCGGACCGAAGAAGACATTGGGCTCGATCACGACGTCGCGGCCGACCACCGTGTCATGCGCGAACCACACCGTCTCCGGCGCGATCAGCGTGGCGCCGCCGGCCATCGCGGCCAGGCGGCGGCGCTGCTGCCATTCGGCCTCGACCATGGCGAGTTCGGCGCGGCTGTTGACCCCGGCGACCTCCCACGGTTCGCCCTCGATCACCGCTGAGGCGCGGCCGTCGGCCGCCGCGATCATCACGATGTCGGGCAGATAATATTCCCCGGCCGCATTATCGTTGCCGACCCGCGCGAGCAGCGGCCACAGATCGGCGGCGCGCACCGCCATCAGGCCGGAATTGCACAGGTTCACCGCGCGTTCGGCGGCACTGGCGTCCTTATATTCGACCATCTTCGCGATCGTGCCGTCGTCGTCTGCGAGGATGCGGCCATAAGCGAGCGGATCGGCGGGACGGAAGCCCAGCACGACCGCTGCGGGCCGGTCGTCGGCACCCAGCCGGTCGAGCAGCCGGCGCATCGTTTCGGCGCGCACCAGCGGGACATCCCCGTAGAGGATCAGCACGTCACCGTCGAAGCCCTTCAGCGCGGCCTCGCCCTGCTGGACCGCGTGCGCGGTGCCGAGTTGGGGCTCCTGTGTGGCGACATCGATCCCCAGCGGTCCGACGAACGCCTCGACCTGTTCGCGTCGTGCCCCGGCAACCACCAGCTTGCGCGCGGCGCCAAGCTGGTCGACCGCCGCGATCAGATGGCCGAGCATCGGCCGCCCCGCAATCGGGTGAAGAACCTTGTGAAGGTCGGATTTCATGCGCGTACCCATGCCGGCGGCAAGGATGAGCGCGGCGAAGGGGCGGCCGGTCATGCGCGATCATGTGCCACGAAGCGCTTGCCTTTTCCATATCGGGCAGGCCATCAGCGCGCATGCCCGCCGATTTTCCTTTTGACGTGGTCGCCTTCGACCTTGACGGCACGCTCGCCGACACCGCCCCCGACCTTACCGCCGCGCTCAACCATGCGCTGGCTGTGCTCGGCCGCCCGCCGGTCCCGGCCGAGGATGTCCGTCACATGGTCGGCCACGGCGCCCGCGCGCTGCTGCAAAAGGGGTTGTCGGCGACCGGCGAGCTAACCGAGGAACTAGTCGAACGGGGCTTCCCGATCTTCATCGACTATTATCTCGACCATATCGCCGACGGGACGACGATCTTTCCGGGGCTCGAAGCGGTGCTCGACCGGTTGGCCGCGCGCGGGGTGAAGCTTGCGGTCTGCACCAACAAGGCCGAGGGGCTGGCGCGGCGCTGCATCGACGAACTCGGCTGGGCGAACCGCTTCGACGCGCTCGTCGGCGGCGACACGCTGCCGGTCCGCAAGCCCGATCCCGCCCCGCTGTTCGAGGCGATCGCGCGGTGCGGCGGGGGCAGGGCGGCCTATGTCGGAGACTCGATCACCGACACCGATACCGGGCGCAACGCCAACATCCCGACGATCGCCGTGAGCTTCGGCTTCTCCGATCGCCCCCCCGAACAGCTCGATGCGACCGCGCTGATCGACCATTTCGACGATCTTATCCCGACGCTCGAACGGCTGGGGCGGGAGGATAGCTGGCTGAGCTGCCCGATCTGCGGTTCGACGAAGTTCGTCGCCCGCCAGAAGCGCGGCTATGTCCAGTGCGACGGCTGCGGTTCGAACGAGCGCGCCCGGCTGCTGTGGATGATGCTCGAAAAGCACGGCCTGCTCCACCCCGGCCTGCGCGTCCTCCACATCGCCCCCGAACGGCCGTTTGCCGAGCGTTTCCATGCGCTGTGGGGCGACGGCTATGAGCCGGTCGACATCAATCCCGCGCTCTATGATTTCGCGCCCAATATCCGGAAGATCGATCTGGTCGAAGACGCCGCGAAGCTTCCGTCAGGCTATTATGACCTGATCATTCATTCGCATGTGATGGAGCATATTCCCTGTAATATCACTGCGATACTCTATCATCTTCACAGATCATTGAAGCCGGGCGGCAAACAGATATGCTGCATCCCGGTCATCCGCGACGGCCACTGGTCGGAGGATCTTGGCCCGCTGTCGGCCGAAGATGCGACGGCGCGCTTCGGCCAGGACGACCATGTCCGCGCCTTCGGCGGCAAGGACATCCAGCCGACGCTAGGCATGATCTTCGCGTTGCCCGATCCCTATGACCTGACCGCCGCGTTCGACGAGGCGACCTTGATCCGCAAGAATATCCCGCGGATCAACTGGCGGGGCTGGTCGCCCAATTCGGTGATCGTTCTGGAGAAGGATGATCTGCTGCTGCGCGACGAAACGCCGGGCCCCTCGCTCGCAGGTCAGGCAAAATGAAGCAAAACCTCGCCGAAGATCCCAGATTTCTCGTCACGATAGCGGCAATCGTCAAAAACGAGGCTGCCTATATTGCGGAATGGCTCGAATATCATGGGTTGATCGGGGTCGAGCATTTCTACGTTTATGACAATGGCAGCGATGACGATCTGGCGGGAGCGCTTCGGCCATATATTCTCGACGGTCGGGTCACACTTCTGAACTGGCCCGAATTTCCAGGGCAGATGTCGGCTTACAATCATGCCGTCAAAGTCTTCGGCCGGGATTGTCGGTGGATGGCATTGCTCGACATCGATGAGTTCCTCCAGGTGCAGGGAGGCGGACGACTTCCGGCAGCGCTCGACTATCATGGCGCCGATGTCGATCAAATCCTGCTGCCCTGGGTTCATTTCGGCGGGTCCGGTCATGTACAGAAGCCGACAGGGCTGGTGATCGAGTCCTACGTCCATCGAACGGCCGACGCCCATCGTCAGCCCAAGGCGGTAGTGAGGCCTGCGGCGGTACGGTGGGCGGGCGTCCATCATTGCGAGACGGTCGCGGCACGAACGATAAACGGCATGGGTGAACCCGTTCCGGAGCGCTGGATACTGACGCAGCCGGTCGATGGGCCGCTTCGCGTGAACCATTATTTCACCAAGTCATATGAGGAGTTTGCCGCGAAAATCGCGCGCGGTCAGGCCGATGGGGGCACCGGGAAGACCATCGCCGATTTCACCCGCTTCCAAACGGATGTCAAAGATTTCAGCATGGCGGGATGGGTGGAACCGGTGAAGCGAGCGATCGAGAAGACGGCAAACGCGCACGGCCAGCCTGCAAACCATGCCCCGGGTTCCGCGCAATCCGAGCTGACGCCAAGCCGAAGCTGGAATTTGATCGCCTATGATGCATTGACGCACATCGACAGAGAGCTTCAGGCGCTCGGCGGGTCCATCACCGGCCGGGATTCATCGCTCGATCATGTCCTGCTGTGCGCAGCCGACATGCCGCCTGGACTGGTGTCATTCGCAAGCGAGGCGATCAGGAAAGCGACCGCTGCCGCCGTGCTTTCAGGCGCATGGGCAAAGGTGCCGCCGGCGCGCGCGTTGGATATAAGTATCGATTCCGACATGTCGGGTCGGCCCTTTGCGGTCTGCCGGGTCGTCTGTGCGGAGCCGGCGACGCTGCTGTTCCGTGTCGAAGGTGAGGACATAGCTAACAAGCCGTGGGCGAGCGAGCGCAGGATGCAGCTATCGCGCGGTTCGAACTTTCTTGCTCTGATCCTGTCCCCACGCGTCATGAGGACGGGCAAAGCCCGTATTTCGGTTGAGCAATCCGCCGACGAGATTGAGCTTTCGGCAGAACTGTTCGTGTTTCTGTAATCCGGGAGGGGGTCAGACCCGCCCCTCGAACCACAGCTTCACCGCCTTCTTCGGCCGCAAGGTCAGCCGGCTCACCGGCTCAGGCTTGCTGATATCCGGATAGCGCAGCCGAAACGCCCGCACGATGCTCGCCAGGATCAGCATCCCCTCCTGCTGCGCGAAGCCCGCGCCGATGCAGATGCGCGGGCCCTTGCCGAACGGCAGATAGGCGCGGCGGCAGGCGTCGGCCTCTTCGGGATCGTCGAAGCGCTCGGGCGCGAAATCGTGCGGGCATTTCCAGTTGTTGCGGTTGCGCTGGATCAGCCAGGGCGAAATCACGATCATCGCGCCCTTGGCGAGCAGCTTGTCGCGCATCGTCGTCGGCGCGGTCACCTCGCGGACGAGGAAGCTGACCGGGGGGTAGAGCCGCAATGTCTCGCGGAACAGGTTGCGGACCCCGTTCATGCCGCGCAGATGTTCGAACGCGATCGGCGCGCCGCCACTCTCGCCCTCGATCTCGGCGGTGAGCGCTTCCTGAAGATGCGGGCATTCGGCGAGCAGGTAGAGCGCCCAGGTCATCGCCGACGCGGCGGTCTCATGCCCGGCAAGGAAAATCGTCGAAACCTGTTCCATGATCTTGGCATAGCTGAACGGCTCGCCGCTTTCGGGATGGCGCGCCTCGAGCAGCGACTGGAGGATGTCGTCCTTCGCCCCGCCCATGCCGCCATGCCATGCCTCGTAGCGCGCCCGCACGATCGGGCCGAACACGCCGTGGATCTGCGCGGCCGCCCGCTTCGCGCGCTTGCGATAGCCGAACAGCGGCAGGCCGTAGAGCTTGAGCATCGCGCCCGGCTGGATGTTCGTCTGATAGCGGTGGAACGCGTGGTAGATGTGATCGGCGCTCGCCTGATCGAGCTTCACCGAAAAGATCGTGCGGTAGATGATGTCCGCCGCGACATGCGTCATCAGTGGATCGACGGCGATCGGTTTCGACCGGTCGAGCGTCGCGATATGCGCCAGCAGGTCGTCGACCGCGGCCTGCATCGCGGGAAAGACGCGCTTGAGATTGGTGTGCGCGAAGGCGGGATTGACCATCTCGCGCTGGTCCTCCCAATCCTTGCCGTTGGCGGAGAAGACGCTGTTGCCGATCAACGGGTCGAGCAGTTCGTTGAGGAACTCATGCTTGGGAAAGACCTTCTCGCGATCGTCCATCACGCGGTCGACCACGCTCAGATCATTGGCGATGTAGAAGTCGAGCCGGGGCAGGTGGATCTCGCCCATCTGCATCGTGTAGCTGCGCTCGAACAGCGTGTGGATCCAGCTGGTCCACCCGGTCAGGAAGCGCTTGAACAGCGATGCCTTGCTCTTGTGGGGGACGGGGTAGGGCGGGGTGAAATGCCCTTTGTCTTGCGGCTCAGACATCATTCTCGGCCCTGAACGCTTCGATCGACGCCGCGAGCGGGCGGGCGCCCGAACTGATCGCGATATAGTCGAGCGGCGAGATGCGGTCGAAGGTCCGCAGATAGTCGAAATGGGTCTCGTACTTGTTGCGGCGGCGCGCCTCATAGGTCGCGGGATCGCAATATCGGAACCAGCGCGGGCTGGTCTGGAACAGGCGGGCGCGGCGCGGCCGGGCGCTGCCGACGCACGGGTCGATCCCGGCGATGCACGCGCCGTCGGTGATCGATCCGATGTCGAGCCAGCGAAAATCGCCCTGGCCGACACTGTCGACCAGCGCATGGAAGCGGCGGCTGTCGCGGCGCACGCCGATCAGAGCGATGCATGATCCCAGGGTGACGAGGCTGAAGCGGTCGGGCAATGCGCCGCCGCAGGCGTCGAGCAGCCGCGCCATGATCGGTATCGCCATGATCGATCCGTTGCTGTGCGTGACGAACAATATCTCGTCCCAGTCCTCGGCGAAGCTCGCGGCGATCTGATCGGCGAAGGCGGCCATGCGCGCGTCGACATCGGCGGGCAGCCGGTCTCCCGCCAGCGTATCGTTGAAGATGATGAAGCGCAGCAGCCAGAACGCCTGGATCTTGCGGATCACCCAGGTCGCTATTCCGAGGCCGGTGACCACCGATGCGACCATCCCCCAGCCCCAGCCGAGCAGCGCGACGAACGGTATCGCCAGCAGAATCCCGAACAGGATCGGCAGAAGAATCGTCGATATTCCAGGATAGTAGAAGGCGAACCTAACGCCACGCGGGAAGGTGAGCACGGTGGCCCAGTCGACCCGCGTCGTGAAGTTCCAATAGGCCCGGATCGACCTGCCGAGCAGCGTCAGCGGGTTCTTCACCCAATGCGTGCGCACGACATCGTCCCAGTCGAGGAAGACATAGTCGGTCAGCGTATCGGGATCGCTGTCCCCGATCGTCCAGGCATTGGCGTGCGGCGGCGCGCGGCGGCGCTTGCCCACCTTGACCTGACGGCCCGCGACCCGGTTATACGCCTCGGCCTGCTCGGTGAAAAGCTGGTGGTAGAAGCGCGCGCCCCTGGGATCGAAACCGCTGAGATAGAAGATTTTGCGCTTGAACGCCGGCATCGCCGCTGCTTACTCGCCTGATGGCTGACAAAGAGCGTCACTATTGCATCTTCATGGACGGCTCCAAGCATAATCGGAACGCCGGCTGCCGCGCGCACGACAATGCCTATGGGATTTACGGTGGCGGCACCGAGCGCGACCGCCGCGCCGCCGACCTCGCCCTCTACCGGCACATGCGCGCCAACCGCGACTGGCTGGCGCCGGTGGTGCTGTTCTTCACCACCTTCTACGGCTGGTTCTTCTTCAACTATCACGGCAGGCCATGGCGCGGGCAGCTTATCCGAAAGCTGTTTCCGGGCTATTGAGCGGCGTCGTCGAGCTTGTTATAACGTTCGTTATGACCAAGTCGATGAAACTGATCTCGATAGGCAATTCGACCGGAGCGGTCTTCCCAAAGGATTTGCTCGCTCGGCTGCGGGTGGACAAGGGCGACACCGTTTATGTGAGCGAAGCGCCTGACGGCAGCCTTCGCATCACGCCTTATGATCCGGAATTCGAAGAGCAGATGCGGATGGCCGAGACGATCATGCGTAAAGATCGGGATGTCCTTCGCATTCTGGCCAAATGACCGACTGGACATGGATCGGAATGGCGGTGGTGCAGGCCTTGCACGACCGTCAGCTTGCCGAGCATGGCGGGCTTGCCGGCGTCCGCGACATGGGCGCAGTCGAGTCCGCGTTGGCGCGCCCCATAAACCTCGCGGCCTATGGCGCGCCGGACGCCGCTGATCTCGCTGCCGCTTATGCGTTCGGCCTGGCGCGCAATCACGGTTTTGCCGACGGCAACAAGCGGAGCGCCTGGGTGGTCGCGCGCCTCTTTCTCATGGCAAATGGCCTGGAGCTCAGCTTCGAACAGGCTGACGCCCTCCATATGGTCCTCGATCTGGCCGCAGGTGGGCTGACCGAGGAGCGGGTCGCCATATGGTTCCGCGAACGGATCGTCGCGGCCTGAGTTGAGCAACATCCCGGTGGGTTGACGCGTTGGTCGGGAAACAACCCGAGGAGAAACCCATGCGAATCCCCCACGATGCCCTTGTGCTGGTCGCCGACGGCCGCAAATCGCTGTTCCTGCGCAACAAGGGCGACGCCGAGGCCCTGAATCTCGTCGTCGAGGATCAGCATGCCCATGCCGATCTCAAGGATGGCGAGATGAAGAGCGATGCGCCCGGGCGCTCCTTTTCATCGGTCGGGTCGCGGCGCAGCGCGATCGAGGAACCCGACTACCACCAGATCGAGGAGGATCGCTTCGCCGCCGACACCGCCGCGCTGCTGTCGAAGCACGCGCACGCGAATGGCTTCGAGCAGCTGATCATCGTCGCGCCGCCGCGGACCCTGGGCGAGCTCCGCCAGCATTATGACAAGGCGGTCGCCGCGAAGATCGTCGCGGAAATCGACAAGGATCTCGTCAATCATCCGATAAAGAAGCTGGAGAGCGTGCTCACCGGGCTCTGAAGGTAACCCACCCGCTTGTCCGTCATCCCGGCCCGCGCCGGGGGGACGGATAGCGGGCAGGGGCCTATTCTTCGGTCGCCTCGCCGCCATCGGCCAGATCGTCGCCGATCACCGCATCGTCGGGCGCCGCGATCCCCGCTTCGCCGTCGCTCAGATCCGCTTCGGCCTCGTCTTCGCTTTCCTCGATCCGCGCCGCGCCGACGACATGCTCGTCATCGGCGACGTGGAACAGCCGTACGCCGGCCGAATTGCGGCCGATCACGCGGGTGTCGCCCACCGACAGGCGGATCAGCTTGGCCTGGTCGGTGACCAGGATCAGCTGCTCGCCATTATGCGCCGGGAAGCTCGCGACGACGGGGCCGTTGCGCTCCAGATTGTCGATGCTGGTGATGCCCTGGCCGCCGCGTCCGGTCCGGCGATATTCATAGGCCGAGCTGCGCTTGCCATAGCCGTTGGCGCAGACGGTGAGGATGAACTCCTCGGCATCCTCGAACGCCTTCATCCGCTCGGGCGGCAGGGTCGGCGCGTTGTCGTTATCCTTCCAGGGCGCGGCGCGCAGATAGGCGTCGCGTTCCTCGGAGGTCGCATCGAAGCCGCGCAGGATCGACAGCGAGATCACCTCGTCGCCATCCTTGAGCAATATGCCGCGCACCCCGGTCGAGGTGCGGCTCTGGAACTCGCGGACGTCGGTGGCGGAAAAGCGGATCGCCTTGCCGCCGCGCGTCGCCATCATCACGTCGTCGGTCTCGGTGAGCAGCGCGACGCCGATCAGCCGGTCCGTGGCGTCCTCGTCGAACCGCATCGCGAATTTGCCGTTGGTCGGCACATTGGCGAAGGCGTCCATCGAGTTACGGCGGATATTGCCGTGCGCGGTCGCGAAGACGACATGCAGTGCGCCCCAGCTTTCCTCATCCTCGGGCAGCGGCAGCACGGTGGTGATCTTCTCGCCCGGCGCAAGCGGCAGCAGGTTGATCATCGGCCGGCCGCGCGCCTGCGGGGCGCCCTCGGGCAGGCGCCACACCTTCTTGCGGTAAACCTTGCCATGATCGGAGAAGAACAGCACCGGCGTGTGCGTGCTCGTCACGAACAGCTCGGTGACGGCATCCTCGTCCTTGGTCGACATGCCCGAACGGCCCTTGCCGCCGCGCCGCTGCGCGCGGAATGCCTCCAGCGGGGTGCGCTTGATGTAGCCGCCATGCGTCACGGTGACGACCATGTCCTCGCGCTCGATCAGGTCCTCGTCGTCGATCGTGTCGCCGGCAGGGGCGATCTCGGTCTTCCGCGGGGTCGCGAACTCGAGAAGGATCGCGTCGAACTCTTCGAGCATCACCTCATAGAGGCGCGCGCGATCGCCCAGGATGTGGAGCAGTTCGGCGATCGACGCGGCCAGCGTCGCCAGCTCGCCGCCGATCTCGTCGCGGCCCAGCGCGGTAAGCCGGTGCAGCCGCAGGTCGAGGATCGCGCGAACCTGCAGGTCGCTCAGCTGATAGGTCGGCGAATCGCCGATCGATTCGACCGCCTCGACCAGCTTGATATATTGCTCGATCTCGCCGCGCGGCCATTCGCGCGAAATCAGCGCGGCGCGCGCCTCGGCCGGGCTCGCCGACGCCCGGATGATGCGGACGACCTCGTCAAGATTGGTGACCGCGATCACCAGGCCGAGCAGGATGTGGGCCCGGTCGCGCGCCTTCGCCAGTTCGAACTTCGACCGGCGGGTGATCACCTCTTCGCGGAACTTCACGAACGCTTCGATGATGTCGCGCAAGGTCAGCACTTCGGGGCGGCCGCCGCGGATCGCGAGCATGTTCGCCGGAAAACTGGTCTGCGCCTGGGTGTGGCGCCATAGCTGGTTGAGCACGACGTCGGGGGTCGCGTCGCGCTTCAGGTCGATGACGATCCGCACGCCCAGCCGGCTCGATTCGTCGCGGATATCGCTGATACCCTCGATCCGCTTGTCCTTGGCGGCCTCGGCGATCCCTTCGACCAGCCCGTTCTTGCCGACCTGATAGGGGATTTCGGTCAGCACGATCGAGCGCTTGTCGCCCCGGCCTTCCTCGACCACATGGCGCGAACGCATGATGATCGATCCCTTGCCCAGGTGGTACGCATTGCGCGCGCCGCCCTTGCCCAGGATCAGCCCGCCGGTCGGGAAATCCGGACCCGGAATGATCTCGTTCAGTTCCTCGATCGTGATCGCGCCATTGGCGATATAGGCTTTGCAGCCCGCGACCACTTCGCCCAGATTGTGCGGCGGGATGTTGGTCGCCATGCCGACCGCGATGCCGCCCGCACCGTTGACCAGCAGGTTGGGGAAACGCGCCGGCAGCACCAGCGGTTCGGTCAGCGATCCATCATAATTCGGGCCGAAATCGACCGTGTCCTTGTCGATGTCCGCGAGCAGCGCCATCGCCGGCTTGCTCAGCCGCGCCTCGGTGTAGCGCATCGACGCGGGCAGATCGGGGTCCATCGATCCGAAATTGCCCTGGCCGTCGATCAGCATCACGCGCATCGCCCAGTCCTGCGCCATGCGCGCGAGCGCCATGTAGATCGAACTGTCGCCATGCGGGTGATAATTGCCCATCACGTCGCCGACGATCTTCGCCGACTTGCGATAGGGCTTGCCGGGGACGAACCCGCCTTCCTGACAGGCATAGAGGATGCGGCGGTGCACCGGCTTCAGCCCGTCGCGCACATCGGGAAGCGCGCGCGCGACGATCACCGACATGGCATAGTCGAGATAGCTCGACTTCATCTCGTCGACGATCGAGATCGGGGAGATATCGCTATTTTCGATGGGCGGCGGTGCGCTGGCCAAAGTCTGTCAATCCGTGATCGTTGATGCTTTGTCGCCCCGGAACCGGGGCAGGCCAAAAGCTCCTAACGAAGGACGGCGGCGATGGCTAGGGCCTATGGTCCCGGGCCCGCGATGCCGGCCGCGGACCCTTGGCTAATAGCAGGTTACGCTACTCGGACGATAAAGCCCCTCTCCTTCAGGGGAGGGGTTGGGGTGGGGCCTCCCCTCATTGACCGACCCAGCGGATAGGCCCCACCCCTGTCCCCTCCCCTGAAGGAGAGAGGAGGAAGAATGCAGCCCGTGAAACCCGCCCTAAGTCGTTCCGATCAGCCCCAATTATTGAACGCGAGCACCGCGATGAAGGCGATGATGACCAGCAACAGTCCCCAGCCGAGAATATAGCGCGTCATATGCGGGGTCGCCCCCGCGCGCGCCTGTTCGGTGGTCAGCTCGACGCCGTTGCCCTTGTCCGCGTCGGTGGGATGCGCCTGGCTCATGATCTGTCTCCCGTGAAAAGCATGTCGCCCTATCAACGGGCGGTGCCGGGCGATGTTCCTGCGGGCGCTAATGCGGGGGGGGGGGGAAGGGCGGTCGCCCCACCCCAATTCGTCACTCCTGCCTTGGCGGAATGAAGAATGGGGGTCATTCACCCTCCCGCTCATGCTGAGTAGGGAGTGAGCCCGGCGAAGGCCCGTATCGAAGGACGAACGGCAGAATTTTAGGGACACAATACTTAATTGACGTGCGGGCGCTTCCCCGCGATCATGCACCCATGGCTCGACTTCCCCGCATCGTCATTCCCGATGTCGCGCATCACGTGACCCAGCGAGGCAACCGCCGTCTGCCGATCTTCTTCGGTGATGAAGACCGCGCCGCCTATCTCGCGATGGTCCGCGAAGGCCTCGCGACCCATGCGGTGCGCTGTCTGGCGTGGTGCCTCATGGACAATCATGTCCACCTGATCCTCGTGCCGGAGAGCGCGGATGGTCTGCGCGGCGCGCTGGCGGAGGCGCATCGCCGCTACGCCAGCCGGATCAACGCGCGCGAGGGGTGGCGCGGCTATCTGTTCCAGGGCCGTTTCGCGAGCTACCCGATGGACGACGCGCATCTGATGGCTGCGGTGCGCTATGTCGAAAACAATCCGGTCGCCGCGCGCATCGTGGCCGATGCCGGGGACTATCGCTGGTCGAGCGCGCGTTCGCATTTGGCGGGCAGGCGCGTGGCCGGCGATCCGCTTTGCGACGTCGCGCTGCTTGGCAAACATGTGGGCAACTGGCGTGCCATGCTCCGTGTGGGGCTGGAGGCTATGGACAGTCCTGAAACGGCGGATGCCATTGAGGCTCGCCTTCGCACCGGGCGCCCACTGGCCGAGCCACAATGGATAACCGAGATGGAAACGCGGACCGCTCGCAAGCTGACGCTTGGCAAACGCGGGCCTAAGCCGAAAGCGGCTGATTAATTAGTATTGTGTCCCCGAAACTATGGTGTCCCCGAAACTAGTGTCCCCGAAACTATTGGTGTCCCCGAAACTATTCTGCGGCCCAAATCATGCCGCCTGCACCTTCGCATTATGGCCACTATCGAAAAGACGACAGCCGGGAACGGACAGCCCGCTCCCGGCCCGATTGCCGAGCGTCCCCTGAAGGCACTTCAGGGCGTCTAGCCCCCACGCCCCCTACAAATCGTCGACGCTCTTGCTCACCAATATATTCACCGCCACCCGGCGGTTCTGCGCCTTGCCTTCGTCGGTATCGTTGCTCGCCGCCGGGTCCGCCTTCGCCATCCCGGTCGGGGTCAGCATGCGATAGGGTTTCCAGCCGCACGCCTGCTGCAGATGGTTGATCACCCGCGCGGCGCGTTTTTCGCTGAGCTGCTGGTTGGTCTCGTCGCTGCCGGTCGCATCGGTGTAGCCGACCACCAGCATCAGCGCGTTGTCGGTCGCTTCGGCCGTGCTCGCGGTCGAGCAGAGCGCGGCCTTGTCCTCGGCGGATAGTTCGGCCTTGCCGGTATCGAAATGCACGTTGATCGTCTGTTTGACATTATATTTGTCGATATCGCCCAGCCGGCCACGCAGCGCCTCGGTTGCCGCGGTCTGTTCCTCGAAGCGCTGTTCGGTCGCGTTGCGGATCATCGTCGCGGTCTTCAAGTCGGTGTTGCGGAAGCTGATCTGGGTCGCCACCAGCCCGCCGCCCGCTTGCCCGCCGCCCTGTTGCCCATTGGCGGGCTGCAGCGTCTTGACGGTCACTGGCAGGCCGTTGAGCAGCGAGTCCGCGGCCAGCGTGCCGCGGCTGGCGAACAGGCCGCCGCCGGTCCTGATCTTGGTCGCATCGGTGATCGCGATGATATGGCTGCCGCCGTCGGCGGTCGTGACTTTCATCCTGTCGTCATTGCGTGCGGAAATCACGCCTTTGATCTGCGGGCCGGCGACCAGCACTGCCGGCGCCGGCGCTTCTTCGGGCGCGCCATTGACGATGATGCCGGACTCGGACGGATATTGCTGCTGCGCATACAGGCCGCCCGATACCGGCAGCGCCAGCGTGGCGAGCAGGACGTGAACGCCAACCCTTTTGGATGTCTGATCCATGAGTGTCTCCTCTCAATGCCCCTGCCGAGCCACATCTGTTCGTCCAAATCTGTCTGGCAGATGAACGCGCCCGGCATGGCCGTGGGCGGCGCCGTCATTCGAGCGCAGCGTGCGGCGAACCGATCGGAACCGCGCTGCGGGCCGCTGCTTTCGGCCTCGCGTGGCGGCTGATCCAAGCCTTGTCGCGACGACGGTCTTACTGTTGTACTTGTTTTGTTCTTGCGTTTCACGCGAGCCGGAGGGTCGCGCTTTCTCGTCGTTCGTCGCAGGCCCACGCCCGGCCCCTCCCGCAAGCGGGAGGGGGGGATCACGCAGCGGATTTCGCTATCCGATTGCCCTCCGCTTCGGATGGGTTGGCGGCTTTGTTCATGGACCCGTCAGAGCGGAAAAATATAAAAACGGACGCACAACCCCATGCACCCGGAAAAATCGGTGCGACGCGGGCGCTACCGTGCCCTAACGAAGCGCCAGGTCGCGTCGTCCGAACCTTCGGGCGTGAAGGCATAGCCGTCGCTGTCGAAGCCTTTCAGCGCTTCCGGGTCGGTGATGCGGTGCTCGCACATCCAGCGCGCGATCATGCCGCGCGCGCGCTTGGCGCCGAAGCTGTTGAAGGTCAGCCCGTTCGGCCCGTCCTCGCGGAAATCGATCGTGATGATCCGCACGCCCTTCGGCGGGGCCTGTTCGACCGCGTGCCAATATTCCTTGCTGGCGCAGTTGATCACCACGTCCGATCCGTCGGCCAGCAGATCGGCGGCCAGCACGTCGGAAATCTTGTTGCCCCACAGCTGGTAGAGCGTCTTCTTGCGCCCGGGCGCCCAGCGCGTCCCCATCTCCAGCCGATAGGGACGGATCAGGTCGAGCGGGCGCAGCAGTCCGTACAGGCCCGACAGGATGCGGACATGGTCCTGCGCGAAGGCGATCGCGGGTTCGTCGAGCGTCTTTGCCTCGAACCCGACATAGACGTCGCCCGCGAAGGCGTAGAGCGCGGGGCGCTCCGCCTGTTCCGCGAACCCCGCATAGCGATCGGCGTTCAGCCGGGCGAGCTTGTCGGAGATGCTCATCAGCTTCGACAGCTTTTTCGGGCCCAGCTTCGACGCCGCCTGCGCGGTCGCCAGCGCCTCCTCGGCGAAGCGCGGCTGGCTCGCCGTCAGCGGGGGCAGCGGGGTGGCGTAATCGAGCGATTTGGCGGGGGACAACAGCAGCAGCATGACGCGGGCCTAGCGGTGCCCGCGCGGGCGATCAACACGCGATCCACCAGCCATGGTTCAATCGTCATTCAGCGAGATGTGCCTATCTCGCGACGAGTGAAGCCGGATCGTTTCGCCCGCGCTTGTGCAAGGGCAAGGGAGCGATTAGTCAACCGGCGTGTTTTATGGGCGGCCGCCCCCTTTCGGTCGCCATCCAGGAGGCCTGAAGCATGAAGTCACCGTCCCGTTACGCGCTCCTCGCGGCGCTTGGCATTGCCATCGCCGCCGTTGCGCCGGGCACGCCCGGTTTCGCCCAGAAGAAAAAGAAGGACGAAGCCGCCGCGCCCGCAGTCAAGCTCAGCGCCGAAGTGCGCAAGCCGCTCGCCGAGGCCGATGCCGCGATCAAGAAGAAGGATGTCGCCGCCGCCGAGGCCGCGCTCGCCCAGGCGCGCCCGCTCGCCAAGACCGCCGACGAGCAATATGTCATCGGCCAGTTCGCGCTGAATGTTGCCCAGCTCAGCGGCGACCAGGCCAAGCTGTCGGCCGCGCTCGACGAGATGATCACCGCCGGTGAGGCTGCCAACCAGTTAACCAACGAATCGCGCGCCCGTTTCTACTGGTTTCAGGGCCAGTTCGCCTATCAGGCGAAGAATTACCCGAAGGCCGAAGCGGCGCTGACCAAGGCTCTCGCCAATGGCAGCACCGAGGCGGACGCCTATGCGCTTCTCGCCGATAGCCAGAATCGCGCCGGCAAGCCGATCGAGGCGCTCGCCACCCTGCAGAAGGTGATCAATGCCCGCGAGGCCGCCGGCCAGCCGGTTCCCGCCGAATGGTATAGCCGCGGGGCCGACATGGCCTCGCGCGCCAAGCTGCCCAACGAGTTCAGGACGATCACCCAGTCCTGGCTCGGCGCCTATCCGGTCAAGCAGAACTGGCATGATTCGCTGTTCATCTATCGCCAGCTCACCGCGCTGGCGGGCGAGGTCGATCTCGACATGCTGCGCCTCGCGCGCCTTACCGGGGCGCTGCCTCTGTCGGCCCAGTCGAACTATATTGACTATGCCCTCGCGGTGTATCTGAAATACCCCAATGAGGGGATCGAGGTTCTCCAGGAGGGGATATCGGCGGGAAAGCTCAACCCGGCGACCAGTCAGAACACGCGTGAGATCATCGCCCTGTCCAAGCCGAAGCTCGCCGCCGACAAGGCGTCGATTCCGGCCGCGATCACCGCCGCGAACAGCGCGAAGGGCACCTATCGTTCGGCGATGACGACCGGCGATCTGCTGTACGGCTACAAGGATTTCACGCGCGCGGCCGAGCTCTACCGGGTCGCCCTCGCCAAGTCCGGCGCCGACGCCGGCCAGGGCAATTTCCGGCTCGGCCTCGCACTCGCGCAGGCCGGCGACAAGGCCGGGGCGAAGGCCGCGTTCGACGCGGTCACGTCCGGGCCCTACGCCGCACTGGCCGGCTATGCGAAGGTGTGGCTCGAAAAGCCCGCGACTGCATAAGACGGATTGAAACGAAACGCCCCCGGGCGCCTCTGGCGCTCGGGGGGCGAACCTAAAGCCCGTCGACCGGGATGCCGGGGATGTCCTTCGACGTTCGGATCGTCAGCGAGGTCTTGACGCTCGCGACGTTCGGCGCGGTGGTGAGTTGCGAGGTCAGGAACTGCTGGAACGCCTGCAGGTCGTGCGCGACGATCTTCAGGATGAAGTCGATTTCGCCGTTGAGCATGTGGCATTCGCGGACCTCGGCCAGCGCCGCGACATGCGCCTCGAACTGACGCAGGTCGTCCTCGGCCTGGCTGCGCAGCGACACCAGCGCGAAGACGGTGATGCCATAGCCCAGCGCGGCGGCGTTGAGCCGGGCATGATAGCTTTCGACGACGCCCGCCTCTTCGAGCGCGCGGACGCGGCGCAGGCAGGGCGGGGCGGTCAGGCCGGCCTTGCGCGCCAGGTCGACATTGGTCATCCGGCCGTCCTCCTGCAACTCGTGCAGGATGGTGCGATCGATATGATCAAGCGACGGGCCAGCCATGGAGCAACCTTTCAACGACAGGGGCTATCGGTAGAATAAAGTTTCCCCACAGTGCAATTAAAATAGCTTGGCCCTGTCGCATGAAACGCTCTTTCCGGCGGAACCAATGCGTTTTACTATCCCGTCCTGGGGGAACGGTTCCTAACCATCGTTCGCGACCGAGTGGAGGCGGGCTTTTGCGTTTCGATGACATGTTAGCCACTTTGCTTGCGCAGCCGGCTCCGACGCCGGAGGCGCGTGCCATCCTGTGGCGCCAGGTCGTCGATGTCCTCGCACAGGGGCGCGGCCACCGCGTCGATGACCCGCTGGTCGATGCCCCGCGCGCGGTCGATGCCTATAATTTCCTCCGCTCGGTCCGCCCCGAGATCGCGGTCGACCTTCGCCTCGCCGCCGGACGCGGCCTTGCCGGCCGGAGGGTGCCCGCCGAACTGGTGCTGCTGTTCGCCGAGGATCTGCCGCACATCGCGGCGCCGGTGCTTGGCCATATCATCCTCGGCACGCGGCAATGGCTCGATCTGTTGCCGCGGCTGACCCCCAGCGCCCGCAACCTGCTGCGCAACCGCGGCGATCTGGGGGATGAGGTCGATCAGGCGCTTGCCGGCTATGGCGCCAGCGATTTCCTGATCAAGGGTCCGGCCGCCAGCGGCGAAAGCCCGCTCGCGCCGCTGGTGGCGCCGATCGAGCAGCTGGTCGCTCAGGCCCAGCCCGTCGTTCCGGTTGCGATCGAGCCAGAGGCCGCGCTTGCTCCGCCACCGGCCGAGGGCGCGGCGGTGTTCACGGTGGAAGATGTCGCGCCGGCGGCGGAGCCCGCCCGCCCCGAATCGCCCGGTGAGACGCAGATCCGCGAGTTGCTGTCCCGAATCGAGACCTTTCGGAGCCGCTATCCTTCTCCCGGGCAGCCCGACGTCGCGGCGGTCGTGGCTGATCCGATTGCGGAAGAGGTCGAAGCTACGGGACGGATCGACAATTTCCGCTTCGAAACCGGCGTCGACGGCGTCATCTGCTGGGTACAGGGCGCGCCGCGCGGTCCTGTCATCGGCGAGACGATCGCCGTCGCCGCGCATCAGACCGACCATGGTGTCGACGGCCATGCCGCCGGCGCCTATCGCAGCCGCACGCCGTTCCGCGACGCGCGGCTGACCATTGCGGGC
Source organism: uncultured Sphingomonas sp. (assembly GCA_947085315.1). Taxonomy (GTDB): domain Bacteria; phylum Pseudomonadota; class Alphaproteobacteria; order Sphingomonadales; family Sphingomonadaceae; genus Rhizorhabdus. The sequence continues at coordinate 125,792 of CAMTVW010000011.1, forward strand.
CAGGGGCCGGCGTCTGGCGAGTGGCGGATTTCGGCGGTTCCCTTCTTCGATTCGAAGGATGGCAGGTTCAGCGGCTATCGCGGCACCGCCCGTCGTCCGCGTGCCGACGAAAGCGCGACCGCGATGACCGGCGACCGGAGCCGGACAGCCTCGGCCAGCGCGAATGATTCGCTGCGCCACCTCGTCCATGAACTGCGTACCCCGCTCAACGCGATCATCGGCTTTTCGGAGATGATCGACGGCCAGGTGCGTGGCCCCGCCGCCGCTGCCTATCGCGGCCGCGCGCAGGAGATACTGGAGCAGAGCAAGAAGCTGCTGTCCGCGGTCGAGGATCTCGATCTGGTCGCTGCCGCGCGCGCCAGCGAAGCCGCGCCGGCCCCTTCGGGTGTTGACGCCGCCGCGATCCTGACGCGCCTCCACGCCAATTTCGAAACCGTCGCCAAGGATCGCGCCAGTGGGCTCGCCTTCCGCATCGATTCGACGTTGCCACCGGTTGCGGTCGACGCGCCGACGGTAGAGCGGATGCTGTCGCGCCTGCTCGCGGCGACGATCGCGATGGCGGGCGAGGGCGAACGGATCAGCGTCGACCTGCAACGCGATCCGCGCCGCTCGACCCATTTGCTGCTCACCATCCTGCGCCCGCGGGCGTTGAGCGGACGCGATGAGAAGATGCTGCTCGATCCGGGCTATAATCCCGACGGAAAATGGCCCGATGCGCCGGTGCTGGGGCTGGGTTTCGCGCTGCGGCTGGTGCGCAACCTCGCCATCGCCAGCGGCGGCATGCTCGAGATCGACGCGACGCGCTTCTATCTAAGCCTGCCGCTCAACGATCGCGGCGGTCAGGCGCAGGACGCGGGCTGACCGAAGCGACAGGCGGAACGCTGGTGGGCCCGGCAGGACTTGAACCCGCAACCTAGCCGTTATGAGCGGCCAGCTCTAACCAATTGAGCTACAGGCCCCGACCAGCGCGGCACGCGATAGCCGAGCGTCCGGCGCGCGGCAAGGCCGCCTATGGCTCCCTTTGTCGGGTCCGCCAGTCCTGTCCTGGAATCATGATCTTTCCGGAAACCATTGAGCATCACGAACTATTTACACGCGAAATGATCTGTTAGGATGCCGGCAGGGGGATCGGCGGGTCAAGCGCAAGCTGGGCCACCTGGAGGCATAGCTTGACCGATCATCCTTCGGACGAGGTACCGCGGCGTGCGGACATCGTCGCCTTTCACGATCATGGCCTGCCGCCTGCCGACTTCGGTACCCGCCTTCTTGCCGGTCTCATGCGGCGCCCCAAAAGCCTCGCGGGGCAGATGCTGTTCGACCGGCGTTCGGCGGCGTTCCGGCGGATCTGCGCATTGCCCGAATATTATCTCCAGCGCGCCGAGATGGAGATATTGCGCGATCATGCCGTCGCGATCTCGCGGGCGATTGGCCCGCTGGGGCAGATGGTCGATTTCGGCCGCGGTTTCAGCCCGCAGGCTGGGATGCTGCTGGCGACGCTCGATCGCCCCTGGGCCTATGTCGGGGTCGATCACGAGCGGAAACCCCTGCTCGCGGATGCCCGGCGCGTCCAGCAGCGTTATCCCAGGCTTTGGGTCGAAGCGGTATGTGCCGACATGCAGCAGGCGTTCGACCTGCCCCCCAACGCGGGTGGCGGCCGGCGCATCGCCTATCTGCCGGGCAGTGCGATCGGCAATTTCGATCCCACCGACGCGCTGGGCCTGATGTCGCTGTGGGCGCGAGAATTGCGCCGAGGCGGATTGCTGCTGGTCGGGGTCGATTTGCGCAAGAGTCGGTTGATCCTCGAATCCGCCTATGATGACCCGCATGGACTCAACGCCGCGCTGATCCATCACCTGCTGCTGCGCGCGAACCGTGAACTCGGCGCCGACTTCGACATCAGGCTGTTCGAGCACCGTGTCCATTTCGACGCCGAACGCGGCAGGGTGCGCGCCGATCTGGTGGTGGCCGGCCAGCATGAGGTCCATATTGGCGAGCAGACGATTGCCTTCGCGCAGGGCGAGGCGCTGCACGTCGAGGACAGCTGGAAATATTCGATCGAGGATTTCCGGGCGCTCGCGCGCGGCGCGGGCCTGCGGGCCCGGGCGGTCTGGGTCGATTCGCACCAATTGTTCAGCGTCCACCTGCTGGAGGTGGGCTGAGCGGAAAGCCCCCGCCTTGGCAGCGAGGGGGCTTTCTAGCTAAGAAGCCTTCATGAAGGGACCAAGCTTCAAACTCGAAATGGCGCATCCGATGCCGATCGCCGGCGTCGACGAGGCGGGCAGGGGACCGCTTGCCGGGCCGGTGGTTGCCGCGGCGGTGATCCTCGACCGAAAGCGGGTGCCGCCCGGGATCGATGATTCGAAGAAACTGAGTGCGGGCGCCCGCGGCGAGCTGTGCGGGATGATCCGCGCGGTCGCGCATGTTGGTGTGGGCATCGCCACGGTCGAGGAGATCGACGAGATCAACATCCTCTGGGCATCGATGCTGGCGATGGAGCGCGCTGTGGCGGCACTGGGCGTCGATCCGGCGATGGTGCTGGTGGATGGCAATCGCTGCCCGCGCTGGACCCGCCCCTCAACCTGGGTGATCGGCGGCGATGCGCTGTGCCTGTCGATCGCGGCGGCCTCGATCATCGCCAAGGAGGAGCGCGACCGGATGATGGTCGATTATGATCGCGATCACCCCGGCTATGGCTGGTCGAAGAACAAGGGCTATGGCACCCCGGCGCATCTCGATGCGCTGGCGCGGCTCGGTCCGTCCCCGCTTCATCGCCGCAGCTTTGCCCCGATCGCACAATATTCGCTGTTTTCGACGATCAGTCCCGCCGCGGTGATCGCCTAGACCCCGCCGACGAAATCGAGACAGCCGCGGCGGAAGCCCCAGCTGTCGGCGGGGCATTGGGCGGGCAGCCGTACCGCCGCCATTGCCGCCCAGCGATAGCCCAGGTCGCGCTCCGAACATTCATAACAGCCGGCGCTGACGGTGTCGTCATCACCATTGTCGCTCTGATAGCCGCCGAAGCCGCCCTCTTCCTCGTTGGCGCTGGCGCCGCCGAAGCCAGCGTCCCGGACCAATGCGGGCGGGTTTGCCGGGCCATAGCTGTTCTCGCGCAGGCCATGAACGGTCGCGGCGCCCGATAAAAGACCCCCCGCCAACGCGCCGAGCGCGCAGAGCGTCGAAGCTGAGAACTGGCGAAGCGAAAGCGATCTCATGGCGCGAAAACGCGGGGCCGATCCTGTCGTTCCGCAGCTAAACGACAGAAACCATCGGGGTGAGTCCTTCGCGCCACACCACAAGCTGTTGAGTCCCCGCGGGGTGTGCGGACTCAATATGAAGTAGCGGACTCCTTTCGTTCACCCAGTTCCAGCAGTTTGTCGGATAAGGGCGTCAAACTATTGAGCTTGACCGTAGAGTCGCGATGACTCAGCGTGCCCACCAGTCCGAAGGGGGGTGTTGTTCATGGGTGTTCTCGAGAAGATTCCGGCTGTCCGGAAAGCACGGCGCAGCGTCGAACGCGAAGCCGTCCGGTTGCCGCTTAACGAGATCATCCGTGGCGATTGCATCGCCGCGATGGCGGCGCTGCCCGATCGTTGCGTCGACATGATCTTTGCCGACCCGCCCTATAATCTCCAGCTTGGCGGCGATCTCCACCGCCCCGACGGCAGCCAGGTCGATGCCGTCGACGACGACTGGGACAAGTTCGACAGCCTCGCCGTCTATGATCGTTTCACCCGCGACTGGCTGCGCGAGGCGCGGCGCATCCTGAAGGATGACGGAACGATCTGGGTGATCGGCAGCTACCACAACATCTTCCGCGTCGGCACCGCGCTTCAGGACGAGGGCTTCTGGATCCTCAACGACATCGTCTGGCGCAAGGCGAACCCGATGCCCAATTTCAAGGGCACCCGATTCACCAATGCGCATGAGACGCTGATCTGGTGTTCGAAGGCCGAAAAAGCGAAATACACCTTCAACTATCGCACGATGAAGGCGCTTAACGACGATATCCAGATGCGCTCTGACTGGACCCTGCCGATCTGTTCGGGTGGTGAGCGCCTGAAGGACGATGACGGGCATAAGGCGCATCCCACCCAGAAGCCCGAAAGCCTGCTCTACCGGGTTATGCTCGCGTGCACCGAGCCGGGCGACCTCGTCCTCGATCCCTTTTTCGGCACCGGTACCACGGGTGCGGTCGCGCGGCGTCTCGGCCGGCGCTGGATCGGGATCGAGCGCGAGGACAAGTATATCAAGGTCGCGACCCGGCGGATCGCCGCGACGCTGCCGCTCGACGAGAGCGCGATGATGTCGATCCCCGAGAGGAAGGGTACGCCGCGCATCGCCTTTGGCCTGCTGGTCGAAAGCAACCTGATTGCGCCGGGATCGGTGTTGACCGACGCCAGGCGCCGCTGGACCGCGAAGGTTCGAGCTGACGGGGTCCTCGCCACCCCGGATGGTGTTACCGGCTCGATTCATGGGCTGGGCGCGCAGCTGCAGGGCGCGCCGTCGTGCAATGGCTGGAGTTTCTGGCATGTCGAGACAGCCGCAGGCATGGAGCCGATCGACGCGATCCGGCAGCGTCACCTTGCGAGCATGGGCGAGTAAGCGCTAGGCCGCGAGCCTCCTCGGCTTCGGACCGGACCCCATGAGCTTCTCGCGCTACGCCCGTCTCTATTTCCTGCCGACCGCGTTCGTCGCGGCGCCGTTCGGGCATGACGGCGCCCTCGCCCGCCTGGCGGGCGGGCTCCTGTGGTTCTCGGCCTATGAGGTGTTCGCGGTTGAGGGCGGGCGGCGGGTGTCGGTCCGGCTCGTGCCGGTCGTGGAGATCGACGCTTTCGTTGACGGGCTGACCGATGAGCAGGCGGCTGAAGCGCGCCGGACCGTCGCTCGCATCACTGCATCTCGACCCGCGATCCAGCTGGGCGATCGTACGCTGCGCTTCGATCAGCCGCAGATCATGCAGATTCTGAACATCACCCCCGACAGTTTTTCCGACGGGGGTCGCTATCTCGGCGATCCGGCGGCAGCCGCTGCTGCGGGCGATGCGGGGGCGGCGATCGTCGATGTCGGCGGGGAATCGACCCGGCCAGGCGCAAAGCCTGTCTGGGAAGGCGACGAAATCGCCCGGATCGAACCGGTGGTGCGCGCACTGGCGGCGGGCGGCACGATCGTCTCGGTCGATACCCGCAAGGCCGCGGTGATGGAGGCTGCGCTCTCGGCGGGTGCTGCGATTGTCAACGACGTCTCGGCACTGGCTTATGACCCGCAGGCGGCGGGGCTGCTCGCGCGGCACGATTGCCCGGTCATCCTGATGCACCATCAGGGTGACCCCCAGACGATGCAGGACCGGCCGGAGTATGACGATGCCCTGATCGAGGTCTATGACTGGCTCGCCGAACGGATCGCTTTCGCGGAAGGCGCAGGGATCGCGCGCAGCCGGCTGATCGTCGATCCAGGCATCGGCTTCGGCAAGTCGCTGCGCCACAATCTCCAGTTGCTCAACGGCCTTGCGCTGCTCCATGGCCTTGGGTGCCCGATCCTGCTGGGGGCGAGCCGGAAGCGGATCATCGGCGCGCTGGCGGACGAGGCGCCGGTCGACCAGCGGCTCGGGGGCTCGGTGGCGCTGGCGCTGCAGGGCGCGCAACAGGGCGTGCAGCTATTGCGGGTGCATGATGTGGCGGAGACGCTGCAGGCGATCCGGGTGTGGCGCGGGCTGAGGGATGAAGCGCTGACGCCGAGGCCAGGTTGAATCCTCCCTGTCCGCAGGACGGGGAGGGGGACCGCGCCGCAGGCGTGGTGGAGGGGTGTTCCGACTGAGAGGCGGGTGATGCATTGGAGGTCGCAGACCCCTCCACCGCCTTCGGCGGTCCCCCTCCCCATCGCTACGCGATAGGGAGGATAAGAGGGTCACGCGTCGATCACATCCTCGTCCACCGCTGCCGCATTCGCCTGGATGAAGGCGAAGCGGTGCTCGGGGTTCTTGCCCATCAGCCGGTCGACCAGATCGCGAATGCTTGCGCGTTCCTCATATTCCTGGGGCAGGATGACGCGTAGCAGGGTGCGGCTTTTCGGATCCATCGTGGTTTCGCGCAGTTGCATGGGGTTCATCTCGCCCAGGCCCTTGAAGCGTGCGACGTCGACCTTCCTGCCCTTGAACTCCCCGCTCTCGATCGCGGCACGGTGGGCGTCGTCCATCGCATAGAGGCTCTTTGTGCCGGCCGTCAGCCGGTAAAGCGGGGGCTGCGCGAGGTAGAGATGACCCTCGCGGACCAGATCGGGCATTTCCTGAAAGAAGAAGGTCATCAGCAAGGTGGCGATATGCGCGCCGTCGACATCGGCGTCGGTCATGATCACGACGCGCTCATAGCGCAGCAGATCGACATTGCACTGCTCGCGCGTGCCGCAACCCAGCGCCTGGGTCAGATCGGCAATCTCCTGATTGGCGCCGATCTTCGCGCTGTTGGCAGAAGCGACGTTCAATATCTTGCCGCGGATCGGCAGGATCGCCTGGGTCTTGCGATCGCGCGCCTGTTTGGCGGAGCCGCCCGCGCTGTCGCCCTCGACGATGAAGATCTCGGTGCCCTCGGGGGCGTCGTTCGCGCAGTCGGTAAGCTTGCCGGGCAGACGCAGCTTGCGGCCCGAGGTCGCGGTCTTGCGCTTGATCTCGCGCTCGGCCTTGCGGCGCAGGCGATCGTCCATCCGGTCGAGCACGAACGCCAGCAGCGCCTTGCCGCGCTCCATATTGTCGGCGAGAAAATGGTCGAAATGATCGCGCACGGCATTTTCGACCATCCGCGCGGCGTCGGGTGAGGTGAGCCGGTCCTTGGTCTGGCTCTGGAATTGCGGGTCGCGGATGAAAACCGACAGCATCTGTTCGGATCCGGTGACGATGTCGTCGGCGGTCACATCCTTCGCACGCTTGTTGCCGACCAGATCGGCGAACGCACGGATGCCCTTCACCAGCGCGGCGCGCAGGCCAGCCTCATGGGTGCCGCCATCGGGGGTGGGGATGGTGTTGCAATAATAGCTGTACGAGCCTTCCGACCAGAGCGGCCAGGCGACCGCCCATTCGACCAGCCCGTTATTCTCGCCGGGAAAGGTCTGCTTGCCGGTGAAGAACTGGCTGGTCGCGCATTCTCGCTCGCCGATCTGCTCGCGCAGATGGTCGGACAGTCCGCCGGGGAACTGGAAGGTCGCCTCGGCCGGCGTGTCGTCGCCGATCAGCGAGGGATCGCATTTCCAGCGGATCTCGACCCCGGCATAGAGATAGGCCTTCGAACGGGTGAGCCGCATCAGCCGGCCGGGCTTGAAATGGGCGCTGGTCCCGAAGATCTCGGGATCGGGGGAGAAGGAGACGCTGGTGCCGCGCCGGTTGGGGGCGGCGCCGAGCTTTTCAAGTTTGCTGACCGCAAGCCCGCGCGCGAAGCGCTGGCGGAACAGTTCCTTGTTGCGCGCGACCTCGATGACGGTCTCGGTCGATAGCGCGTTGACGACCGAGATGCCGACGCCGTGCAGACCGCCCGACGTCGCATAGGCCTTGCCGTCGAACTTGCCGCCCGAATGGAGCGTGGTGAGGATCACCTCGAGCGCCGACTGCTTCGGGAATTTGGGGTGCGGATCGACCGGGATGCCGCGGCCATTGTCGGTGACGGTCAGCCGGTTGCCCGCCTGGAGCGATACCTCGATCCGGTTGGCATGCCCTGCGACCGCCTCGTCCATCGCATTGTCGAGCACTTCGGCGGCGAGATGATGATAGGCGCGCTCGTCGACGCCGCCGATATACATGCCGGGGCGGCGGCGAACGGGCTCAAGCCCCTCGAGCACCTCGATCGTCGAGGCGTCGTAGTTGCCGGAGCTGGTGGACGGGGCGGAGGCGAAGAGATCGTCGTCGGACATTACCGGCGACTATAGGGTGGCGCGGGCAGGAAAGGGAAGTGGGCACGCCACCAAATGACGGTGCCGGGGGCGGCCGGGGATCCGGACAAGGGGTCTGGGACCAATATCGGACGGTTGTCGCAACACTGTCATCTTTGCCGCGCATCGCCACCCGGCTATCGGAGGGTTATGGACGACAAAGAGGAAGGCTGGCTGCCGGGCCCGATGGCGCTGCGCGCGGCAACGCTGGTGGCGCTGGCGGGGCTGTTCCTGTTTCTCTGGAGGATCGGCGATCCTGCGCAGCTCAATTTCGATGAGAGCTTCTATGTGCCCGCCGCGCGGGTGATGAACGCGCTCGATCACCCCACCAACCTCGAACATCCGTTGCTCGGAAAATATCTGATCGGCTGGTCGATCCGGCTGTTCGGCGACACGCCGGTCGGCTGGCGGGTGATGAGCGCGCTGTTCGGCGCGATCACGCTGTTCGCGACGGTGATGGGCGCCAGCTGGGCATTGCGCAGCGTGCGCGCCGGCGCGATGGCGGGCGGGCTCGCGCTGCTCGGCCAGATCCTGTTCGTGCTGGCTCGGGCGGCGCTGCTCGACATCTTTCTGGTGGGATTTCTCGCGCTCGGCTTCTGGATGATCGCCGCCGCGACGGTGGCGCAGCGCGGCAACCACCTCCGGATTGCCTGCGCGGGTCTGTTTTTCGGGCTCGCCGCGGGCTGCAAATGGACCGCCTTTCCGTTGCTCGTCGTCGTCGGCCTCGGCCTTGCCATCGGTCGTGCGATTTGGGTGGTGCGGGAACGGCGAGGTTTGGTCGCATGGGTCATCTGCCGCGACCTGCGGCCGGTACGCGGGGTGTCGACCGTCGAGGCGTTTCTCTGGCTCGGGCCTTTCGCCGCGCTGGTCTATCTGGCGACGTTCACGCCCGCGCTGTTCTACGCGAACGACCCGCTGGCGGTTTCGGATCTGATCGCCTTCCAGTTCCGCATCCTCGAAATCCAGCAGGGGACGATGGCGCCGCACGTCTATCAGAGCGTGCCCTGGCAGTGGATGCTCGACCTACGCCCGATCTGGTTCTTCTACGCACCGGTCGACGGCGTGCAGCGCGGCGTGCTGCTGCTCGGCAATCCGGTGGTGATGTGGGCGGGGTTGCTGGCGATCCCGGTCGCGCTGGTCGTCGGGGTTCGCCGCCGCGCCTGGGGCTTGTCAGCCGCGGCGGGGCTCTATCTTGTCGCGCTGGGGATATGGCTGATCATCCCCAAGCCGGTGATGTTCTACCATCATTATCTGGTGCCCAGCCTGTTCCTGTGCGTGGCGCTTGCCGGCGTGCTGGAGGAGGTCTGGCTGAAACAGGGGAGGCGCGACGATACGCTCGCGCTGCTTGCGGCCGCGATGATCGCCTTCCTCTATTTCTACCCGATCCTGTCGGCCGTTCCGCTGAGCGGCCCACAGGCGTTCAATCGCTGGATGTGGCTCAACAGCTGGCGTTGATGCCGGCCGATGGGCCTATCGGACGCGCGGGCCGCCGAAGGGCAGCGGCGGCGGCGGACGGCGATCGCGGCGCGGCAGCTGCGCCTGATAGGCGATCGAGCAATGGCTGAGGCAATAGGGGAAGCCGGGATTGATCGGCTGGCCGCAGAAATGGAAATCGGGCTCGCCAGGATGGCCGAGCGGCCATTTGCAGACGCGGTCGTTGAGATCGAGCAGCCCCGTCTTGTCCGCGACATCGGCCGACGGCTTGGCGGGCACCAGCCGGCGCGGCGGCGCTGGGGTGATCGGTGCGCTCTGCTCGCCCGGCGGCTGGCGATGGAAGCCGCCCGGGCCGATCGAGCGGACCAGCGGCTGCGGCGCGGCGGGCTTTTCGGTAGCAGGGGTTGCTGAAGGCGAAGCTGCCGAAGCCGGCGCAGGTGCGGGGACCGGGGCAGGGCGGGGCGCCGGAGCGGCGGCCCTTTCCTGGGCGGGCGGCGGCGATGCGGGCGCTGCGGCCGGCGCGCTGGCGGCGGACGCATCGCCGCCACCCTTCACCGGGGAGGGGCGCGCTTCGAGGCCCAGACGGTGCGCCTTGCCGATCACGGCGTTACGGCTGACGCCGCCAAGGTCGTCGGCGATCTGACTGGCGGTCATCCCCTGACCCCAGAGGCGCTTGAGCTGATCGATCCGTTCTTCGGTCCAGGACATTCGTTTCACCTCGTTCGCGCCCGTCATCGGGCGTGCCCGGCACTTGCGGGCGGGGCGGGGAGCCGATAGGCCAAATGCCCATGATCGACCAGCCCAAAAGATTCCTCATACCCCCGCCAGGCGAGCCGGTGATCCCGTTCATCAACTGGGGAGGAATGCGCGCCCTCTATGTGAAGGAGGTAATGCGTTTCTTCAAGGTCCAGCTGCAGACAATCTGGGCGCCGTCGTTCACGACCCTGCTTTATCTGGTGATTTTCACGGTCGCGCTGGGCGGCGGCGGCCGTCAGGTGATGGGACACCCCTTCGCCACCTTCGTCGCCCCGGGGTTGATCATCATGGGAATGATGAACGCCGCTTTCGCCAATGCCAGCTTTGCCCTGCTTGTCGGCAAGATGCAGGGGACTATCATCGACTATCTGATGCCGCCGATTTCGACCGGCGAATTGCTTGCGGCGCTGGTCGGGGCGTCGGTGACGCGCGCGGTGCTGGTCGGGCTGGCGCTATGGGTGGCGATGCTGTTCTGGCCCGGGGTCGATGTTTGGGCGATCCATCCGCTGGCGGTGATCTGGTTCGGGCTGATGGGATCGCTGCTGCTCACGCTGGTCGGTGTCCTCACCTCGATCTGGGCTGACAAATTCGATCACTCGGCGGCGATCCAGAATTTCGTCGTGGGTCCGCTCTCGCTGCTGTCAGGGACCTTTTATTCGATCGAGAGCCTGCACGGCGGCTTTCAGACGATCAGCCACTTCAACCCATTTTTCTACGTGATCTCGGGATTTCGCTATGGCTTTCTCGGCACCACCGACTCGCCGATCCTGATCGGCGCGCTCGGCTTGCTGGCGCTCAACCTGACGTTGATCTGGCTGAACTATGTCGCGCTTGCGCGCGGCTGGAAGATCAAGAACTAGGTTTGCGCCTTCGTCCTGGCGGTGCGGAAACGAATTCCTGCAAAAAAGGCCGCCCCTGATACGCCGGGGCGGCCTCGGTACTGAAGGCTTCAGGCCTTATTTGTAATGGCGGCGACCGCGCTTATCGACGTAATATTTACGTCCATAGCTGTCGCGGTAATAGCGATGCTTGCCCTTGGTCAGCGCGGTGATGGCCGCGCCACCCGCACCACCGATCAGCGCGCCTTCGCCGACGCCGAGGCCGGGAATGACGGCACCGGCGACCGCGCCGCCGACCGCGCCGATACCAGCGCCCTTCAATACCTGGCTGCTATTCTGCGCAAGGGCGGGTGCCGAAATACCGGCAAGGGATAGGGCGACGGTCGCCGCGATCAGTTTGTTCGTCTTCATGACTACTTCCCTTCAAAAACTTCTGGCCTCAGAACGTCATCAGGAACCGGATGTTCCGGCGTTCATCCGACGTTGTTTTTATAGGAAGAGCAGACTGAACCGGGGCTGAGCCGACTGTTCATCTTGGACGGTTAGACCCAGCCTTCGAACACCTGGTCGCGCGGGCGATGCCCGTCGGCCCATTGGCGGATATTGAGGATCACCCGTTCGCCGGTCGCATCCCGGCCCTCGAAGGTGGCAGATCCCATGTGCGGAAGCAGCACGACATTGTCGAGCGCGAGGAGGCGGGGGTCGATCGCGGGTTCATGCGCGAACACGTCGAGCCCCGCGCCCGCGATCTCGCCGCGCTCGAGCGTGTCGATCAGCGCGATCTCGTCGATGATCGGGCCACGCGCGGTGTTGATCAGATAGCGTTCGGGTGACAGCAGCGCGAGCCGGCGGGCATCGATAAGATTTTCGGTTTCGCGCGTGTGCGGACAATGGATCGAGACGATGTCGCTGTCGGCGAGCAGCCGGTCGAGATCGGGCTCGAAACGCGCCGAAAGCGCCTGTTCGACAATCTCGGGCAGACGGTGGCGGTTGTGATAGCTGATCGTCAACCCGAAGGCGGCCGCGCGGCGCGCTACCGCCTGGCCGATCCGCCCCATGCCGATGATGCCAAGACGTTTGCCGGTGATGCGGTGGCCCAGCATCGCCGCCGGGCTCCATCCGGTCCAGTTGCCCGACCGGATCAGCTTCTCGCCCTCGGCCAGACGGCGCGGCACCGACAGGATCAGCGCCATCGTCATGTCCGCCGTGTCCTCAGTCAGGACGCCCGGCGTGTTGGTGACGATCACACCGGCGGCGCGTGCCGCCTTCAGGTCGATATGATCGACTCCGGTGCCGAAATTGGCGATCATCCGAAGCCGGCCGCCACGTGCCGCGCTGCCCGCTTCGATAACCGCCGCGTCGATATGGTCGGTGATGGTCGGGACCAGGACGTCGCAGCGCGCGGCGGCGGCGGCGAGCGCCCCGGGGCTCAGCGCGATATCATCCTCGCTCAGTTCGACCTCGAACAATTCGCTCATTCGCGCTTCGATCTGCGCGGGCAGGCGACGCGTGACGATCAGCCTGGGGCGGCGGGGGCGGTCTGGCTCGGCCATGATCTGTCGCTAGTCCCGCAGGGTGCCGAGTGCAAGCCGCCCCACGCAACCGGCGTGTCCGCCCTTGAACGCGACCGGCGGGACTCTACTATGGGCCGACATGACGGACAGGGGACGACTTTGAAGAAGCTGGGCTGGGGACTGCTCGGAGTGCTGTTGATCGCCGGGGCGGGCGAGGCGCAGGAACGCAAGGTGCCCTATTGGGCATCGATCGCGACCGGCGACGCATTACTGCGCACCGGACCGGAGCGCACCTATCCCGCCACATGGCGCTACCGGCGGCGCGATCTGCCGATCCAGGTGGTGCAGGTCTATGGCAATTGGCGCCGCATCCGCGAGCAGGACGGGACCGAGGGCTGGATGCTCGCGACTTTGCTCAGCGCGCAGCGCACTGCTGTGGTGACCGGCGATGCTCCGGCGCCGATGCACGCCGATCCCAGTAGCGGTTCGGCGCTCAACTGGCGCGCCAGACCGGGCGTCGTTGGCCGGATCAGCAAATGTGAAGGCGGCTGGTGCCTGTTCGATGTCGGCGGCAAGCGCGGCTATATCGAGACCGATCATATCTGGGGTGTCGATGGCGGCGAAGTCATCGAATGACGCGGCCGGTGCGATGAATCTCGGCCCGGTCCTCGAAACGCCTCGGCTGACGCTGCGGCCGCATCGGCTCGACGATTTCGAGGCCTGTTGCGCACTCACCTCTGACCCGCAGGCGGTGCTGATGATCTTTCAGCAGCCGTTGAGCCGCGAGGAGACCTGGAACCGGCTTTTGCGCTTTGTCGGACACTGGGCGCTGCTCGGCTATGGCCTTCTGATCATCGAGGAGAAGGTGACGGGCAAGGCGATCGGTCAGATCGGCCTCGCGGATTTCCATCGGGGTCTTGGCGGAGATTTCGATCCCTATCCCGAAATGGCGTGGATGCTGTCGAGCGAAGTTCACGGCAGGGGCTACGCGACCGAGGCGGGGCATGCGATCCTGCGCTGGATGGATGTCGCTTTCGCCCCGGCGCATATCGTCTGCATCGTCGATCCGGAAAATATGCCTTCGCTGCGAGTAGCCGAAAAGCTGGGTTTTCACGGCTTCGGTCAGGTCAATTACAAGGGCAAGCCCGTCATCAGGCTGCGCCGCCACATGATCACCGGATAGCCGGACCGTTCCGCCGCAAAAAAATTGTCGTACATGTCGGATTAGGGTGGGCTGAAATCGTCGTGATGCCGTCGGGCAAGGTCCCGATCGTCGATCGACCGATGAAGGAGGATGCCATGTCCCGGATCACGCCCTGCCTTTGGTTCAAGGACCAGGCCGAGGAGGCCGCCAATTTCTATGTCTCGATCCTGCCCGACTCGCGGATCGACGCGGTCCACCGGGCGGCGCTCGACACGCCGGGCCCGAAGGTCGGTGACGTGCTGCTGGTCGAGTTCACCCTGGCCGGCCAGAAGATGCAGGCGCTGAACGGCGGCATGGACGCCGAATATGGGCTGGCCGTCTCGATGTCGTTCGAAGCGAAGGACCAGGCCGAGCTCGACCGGGTCTGGGATGCGCTGCTCGACGGCGGCAAACCCCAGCAATGCGGATGGCTGTCCGATCGCTATGGGCTCAACTGGCAGATCCATCACCCTGGCATGAGCGCGATCATGGCCGATCCGGCCAAGCAGAAGGCAGCGATGACCGAGGTCATGAAGATGGTGAAGATCGATATCGCGACGATCGAGAAAGCCGTCGCCAACGCCTGAACAGGAGACGCATGATGGCCACGACCAACCAGTTCTTCTGGTATGAACTGATGACCAGCGACCATGAAGCCGCGCAGCATTTCTACACGAATGTGGTGGGCTGGACGACGAAGCCGTTTTCCGCCGACGGCCATCCTTATACCGAATTGGAGGCGCAAGGGCGCGGTGTCGGCGGGATCATGCCGATTCCGCCTGAGGCGGCGGAGCACGGCACGCAGCCCAACTGGGTCGGCTATGTCCATGTCGCCGATATCGAAGCTTCGGTGGCGAAGATCAGGTCGGAAGGCGGCACCATCCATCGCGCGCCCGACATGATCCCGAATGTCGGCCGTTTCGCGGTGGTTGCCGATCCGCAGGGGGCCATATTCAACATTCTGCAGCCCGAAGGCCCGGAGATGCCGCCGCTGCCGGTGGGCGCCAATGGCGTGACCGACTGGCACGAACTGCACGGCAATGACTGGGAGACGGCGCTCCCTTTTTACCAGACCCTGTTCGGATGGTCGGGCACCGGGAATATGGATATGGGCCCGCTGGGCAAATATCAGTTCTTCGCGATGGAGCCCGCCGCCGAAGGCGCCGAATGCGGCATCACCTGCGGCGCGATGTACAACGACCCCAATGCCCCGCACCCTTATTGGCTATTCTATTTCCATGTCGAGGCGATCGATGCGGCGATCGAGCGCATCACCGCGAATGGCGGCAAAATCCTTCAGGCCGCCCACGAGGTTCCGGGCGGCATGTGGATCGTCAATGCGCAGGATCCGCAGGGGGCGACCTTCGCGCTGGTCGCACCCAAACGCTGATCCCACGCCACTGGCTCAGCTATAGTTGAAACTTACGCTGATCCGGTCGCCCTTGGCGGTGCCTGGCGGGACCTCATGGCGCAGCCAGCTTTCCCACAGCAGCACCATGCCGGGCTTCGGTTCGGCATAGCAGAAGCTGCGGCTGTCCTCGGGCGCGTCGGCCGTGCGCGGCGGGGCGGCCATCATCAGCGGGAGGCGCGGGTCTTCGAGCTTGAGACCGCCCGATCCCGGCGGCACGCTGACGTAGAAGGTGCCGGAAACGATGCTGTGCGGGTGAATGTGGCCCGAATGCGTGCCGCCCGGCTTCATCAGGTTGACCCACAGACTGTCGAGCCGGAGCTTGCGTCCGAGATCGAGATGCGATGCCTCGGCGAAGCGGTGGACATGCCGGTTCAGCATCCTGACCAGGTCGGCAAAGGCCGGGTCGCGCGTGGGAAGATCGTTCAGCGAGGCATAGGACGTGTAGCCGCGATAGCCATGCGCCTTCGACCACGCCTGTCCGGCGCGATCGTCGGCGGCGAGCATGCGCACCGAATGGTCGAGCTCGGTCAGCAGATCGGGCTGGTCGATCATGTCCTCATAAAGGCGGGTGACGAAGAGTGTGCGGATGGCCATGCGGCTGCCAAGCATGGCGGGGCGGCGAGTGCAAGTATCTCGCTCTCCCGCAGAGGGAAGGCGAGTTATCCGGCACTTCGCAACAGCGCAGCCGCCTTTGCCAGCGCCGCGTCATTCGGCGTCCGCGCGGCAGGCGCATGGTGCATGGGCGTGAAGCCCTTACCTTCGAGCCGCGTGCCGTTGGCGGTGCGGATATCATATTCGGCGACGGTCAGCCGGCCGCCGCCGGGCAGGCCATAGTCGACCCCACCCGTCACCGATCCGGCAGTGCGTTCACCGACCGTCTGGGCGCGGCCGGTCTCCCCCAGGAAGAAAGCCAGGATCTCGGCGGCGCTCGCGGTGTGGGGGCCAACGATCACGGCGAGCGGTCCCTGATAGGCCTGGGGGCCGGCACCGCGCGTCGTCTCCTCGATATCGCGGCGGCCGTTGAGCCGGATCAGCAGCTGCT
The DNA here is from genome assembly GCA_947085315.1 of uncultured Sphingomonas sp. Taxonomy (GTDB): domain Bacteria; phylum Pseudomonadota; class Alphaproteobacteria; order Sphingomonadales; family Sphingomonadaceae; genus Rhizorhabdus. The sequence continues at coordinate 141,882 of CAMTVW010000011.1, forward strand.
TGCGCGTGGAGAACAATCCGGCGACCCGATCGAGCACGTCGTCGCGCCCGCCGCCATTTTCGCGCAGGTCGAGGATCACGCCGCGCAGCCCGGGGGTTTCGGCGATGCTGCGCCTTATCCACTTGTCGTCACCCGCATCGAACTGGTTGAACGCGAGCAGCAGCAGCCCGCCCTCCAGCCGTACCGCGCGGCGCGCGGGCGGACGGTCGCCCGCCTCGGGTGCTTCCCTCGACCAGGCGATCGAACTTGGGCTCGTCGCATAGACATGACTGTCGTCAAGCTGGTCGAGCATGCGGTTGATCACGGCGTAGAGCTGCTTCTCGTCCTGCGCGGCCAGCGCCTGCGGCTCATATTGGGCGCGGATCGCTTCCCAGTCATTGCCGCCCATCGACCTATCCCAGTAGCGATCGGCGACCAGTGTCCACGCCTTGTCGAAGACGCGACCGTTGGGCATGTCGCTGCGCGCCGATCCCGGACCGGCGAGCAGCAGGCCAAGCAGCACGGAGAGGCGGGCAGCACCTTTCATGGGGGATCTCCAGCGGAACAGCGCAGGGTGAGGGTGCGGCTGATCGCATCGAAGCTGATCTCCGCGCAGGCGCCGAGCCGATCCTGACCGATCAGGATCACCGGCCATGGATCCTGCGGTACGACCTTGCGGCGGACCTCGATGTCGCCGGGCTCACCGGGGTCGGTGGGAAAGCTGTATTTGCCACCGAAGTCCGCCGTGCGCACGGGAAGGCGCGCATAGGTAAAGCCACCGATGGCGATCGGTTTGGGGAAGCCCAGCATCGTCGTCGGTCGCTCGACGCCGAACGCCGCGACGATCGATCCGCCCTCTCCAAGCCGGCCGCCATAGGCGCGGGCGAGGATCACCCCTGCGGAGGCGGTGGCGACACTGTCCACCCGTTCGAGCGAGAATTGCAGGAAGACCGTCTCACGCCCCAGCTGAACGCTCGCTCGCGGACCATGCTCGTCATGATCGTCGATCAGGAAGGCGGCGGTGCGAACAGGGGGCGGGGCCTGAGCGCGATTAAAGCGGATGATGGCATAAGGCAGCAGCCCGATGCCGATCTCGCCATCGACCCCCGCACAGCAGTCGCGTCCATGCCACGCGACTGTCACCAGCATCTTTCGGTCGTTTAGCGTGATGGGGGCGGATGCCTCGATCCCCTTGAGGATTTCGCGGCCAACGAAGGTTTCGACGCCCGACTCGAAATGGAAGCGCCGATCCGGCGGATCGTTGCGGAGCCGCTCGGCTGCAGACGGATTGAGCTCGATCAGCCGCTTCTGGTTGAGGGCGACCCGGAGTCTGAGCGGCACGTTGCCGATCCGGACGTCGATCACGGGATCGTTCATGTCGAGCGACAATTCACCGGTCGGCGGTGGCGGTGCCTTTGACTTGCGCACCGGCGCGCAGGCAGCCAACCCGACCAGCGCGAGCAACATCATTGCCCGCGCTGGTCCGACCTTCATCACATCGCTCCGATCAGTTTGCGCGGTAGCTGCGATATTGCGGCGCGGCGGCAACGCCACTGCTGCGTCCGCTGCTGCCGGTGCTGCTGTAGCGCGGGCCAGCATAGCTCCGACTGCGATAGGTGCGCCGTTCCTTGTTGATAAGCGTATTGTACAGAGCGCCACCGGCACCGCCGATCAGCGCACCTTCACCGACCCCGAGACCGGGGATTACCGCACCGGCAATCACGCCGCCCGCCGCGCCGATACCGGCGCCGCGCAGGATGTGCGATGCGCTCTGCGCGGAAGCGGGCTGGGCGACGCCGAAACCGATCAAGGCGGCGCTGCCAAGTATGAGCAACTTGTTCATGGCCGTACTCCTCATTAAAGACCGTGCAGGCAACGGGTGAGTAATGGCCCGGTTCCCGCGTTCATCCGGGGGCAAGGAAATAGTAGCCGGCCTCCGTCTGGTCATTGCAGGTTCAGTCGATGAACCACATATTGCTGGCAGTGATGGAGACAGTCTTATGCGCGCTACATTGTGCCTTATTGGCGGTGTGTTGATCGCCGCCGCCCTGCCGGCTCAGGCGGCCCGGCTCAATCCCGAAGCGCGGATCGCCAAGGCGCTTGACGGCCGCAAGGCCGGCAAGCCGGTCAACTGCATCCCGCTGCGCCAGATCCAGTCGACCGAGATCTTCGAGCGGACCGCGATCCTCTACAAGCTGGGCAGCACCTGGTATCTCAACCGGCCGGATTCGGGCGCCAATTTTCTCGATCGTGACGACATATTGGTGACGAACACGCACAGTTCGGAGCTGTGCAGCATCGACATCGTCCGGCTGATGGATTCGGGCTCGCATTTCCCGAGCGGCTCGCTGGGGTTGGGAAAGTTCGTGCCGTACAAGAAGGCCGGCAGCTGAGAGCAGGGCCTACCTAGCCTCGGTCATGCCCGCTGGCATGACGGTTGGAAGAAGCGGCGGGCCTCAATCGGCCTGTATACTATCGTCAGCAAAGCCCCGGCCGACATCCCGGCGGATGGCGGCGGACGCCACTTGCGACGGCCGGTCGGACTTGCGAAGTCGCGCGCGGACCGGGCCGGCAACGCAGGACGGCGCGGCCGTCGCGAACGACCGATCAGCGGTCACCGTCGCCGGATCAGGCGCCTGTGGCGCGCTGCTGATGATCGTGATGGCAAGGATCAGATCGTTGAACATGCTCGTTTTCCTCTGAACGCCTGGCCGTCGGGTTGACGGGTGCAGCGTTGCTCTGAGCGGTCTATGGGGCCTCCATGCCGGGAAACCCTGTGCGTTTCAGCACAATCTTCGTTCAAGTTGCCGTTGTTTACGATCTGACACACGGCGAGCAGATAAAAGAAAACGGGCCGCCATTGCTGGCGACCCGTATCTTTTCGACCGTAGTCTGAGTGACTTAGCGCTTCGAGAACTGGAAACTGCGGCGGGCCTTCGCCTTGCCGTACTTCTTACGTTCGACCGCGCGGCTGTCGCGGGTCAGGAAGCCCGCGGCTTTCACCGGCGCGCGCAGGATCGGCTCGTACTTGGTCAGCGCCTGGCTGATGCCATGCTTGACCGCACCGGCCTGACCCGAAAGGCCGCCGCCCTTGACGGTCGCGATCACGTCATACTGGCCCTCACGCTCGGACACACCGAACGGCTGGTTGATGACGAGACGCAGCGTCGGACGCGCGAAATAAACTTCCTGGTCGCGGCCGTTGACGGTGATCTTGCCGGTGCCCGGCTTGATCCACACGCGGGCGACGGCATCCTTACGACGGCCGGTTGCATAAGCGCGGCCCTGCGCGTCGATGATCTGCTCACGCAGCGGCGTGACCGGGATGACATGGTTCGAGACGACGGGTGCCGCCTCCTCGGTGGTATAGCCGGCATCCGAAGCAGCGGCTACGGGGGCGGGAGCCTCGGCGCCGGTCAGCGCTGCGAGGTCGGAAAGCGACTGGCGGTTATCGGACATTATGCGCCCACCTTGTTCTTGCGGTTCATCGACCCGATATCGAGGACTTCGGGGTTCTGGGCTTCATGCGGATGCTCGGTGCCCTTGAAGATGCGCAGGTTGCGCATCTGCTGGCGGCCCAGCGGGCCACGCGGGATCATGCGTTCGATCGCCTTTTCCAGCACGCGCTCCGGGAAGCGGCCTTCGAGGATCTTGTCCGCATGGGCTTCCTTGATGCCGCCGGCATAGCCGGTGTGGCGATAATAGACCTTCTGGGCCATCTTCTTGCCGGTAAAGCGAACCTTCTCCGCATTGATGATGATGACATTGTCACCACAATCGATGAACGGGGTGTAGCTCGGCTTGTGCTTGCCGCGCAGGATGTTGGCGATGATCGAAGCGGCGCGGCCGACGACCAGCCCTTCTGCGTCAACGATGTGCCACTTCTTTTCCACCGTGTGCGGCGTAGCCACCTTGGTGGTCTTCATGAGCGCCTTCATGGGCCTGGACCTTCTTGTTTCTAAACGTTCGTAAAATGAATGACGCCGCCCGGTGACGAGCGGCGCTGACGCGGGCCTACTGCGCGCCGACCTCGAATAAGTCAAGAAAAATGGCCCGATTCTTGTGAGGTATTATAATACCTTCGAACGATCGAGGCCGTGCGCCGCCCAGAGCAGGCTGGCAAGCAGCAGCACAGCGCCCGCCTGATGCGCCACCGCGATGACGATATCGACGCCCGTAAGCAGGGTGGCAATACCGAGCAGTATCTGGACGACGATCGCGGTCGCGACCGCATGGACCGGGCCAGTCGTCCCGCGGTCGCGCACGGCGCGGGCGACGATCAGCGCGGCGATCACCGCGACCCACGCCCACCAGCGATGCAGGAACTGCACCACGATCGGATTGTCGTGGAGGTTGGCGAGGCCGAGGACGGGGTTCCAGCCGCCCGTGGGGAACCATTCGTCGCCCATCTTCGGCCAGCTGGCGAAGGCGTAGCCCGCGCGCAACCCCGCGACGAAGGCGCCGAGCATGATCTGGATAGCCATGATCAGGAGCGCAGTCAGCCCGAGCCCCGTCAGCCGCGCCGGTCGCGCTGCCGGATCATGCGCAAGCCGCGTCAGGTCGAGCGCGGTCCAGACCAATGCGGAGAAGATCAGCAGCGCCGCGAGCAGGTGCACGGCAAGCCGGATATGGCTGACTTCGGTGCGCACCGACAAACCCGAATAGACCATCCACCAGCCGATCAGCCCCTGCAGGCCGCCCAGCGCGAAGATGGCGATCATGCGACGGCCGTAGCCGGCGGGGATCGCGCGCTTCCACCACACCCAGCCCATGACGAGCGCGAGCACCAGCCCGATCCCGCGCGCCAGAAGCCGATGGAGATATTCCCAGAAATAGATTTGCTTGAACCCCTCCAGCGTCATGTGGAGGTTGAAGGCGCTATATTGCGGGATGCGCTTATAGGCGTCGAACTCGGCCTGCCATTCGGCGGCGTTGAGCGGCGGGATGATGCCGCCGATCGGCTTCCATTCGGTGATCGACAGTCCCGACTCGGTCAGCCGGGTGATACCGCCGACGACCACGATCGCGAAAACCAGCGCGGCGATGAAGAACAGCCAGTGCGCGAGCAGGCGTGGACGCGGCATTGGCAGGGCGGGGCGCGAGAGGAGCGGCATGGGCGGCTCATGCTCCAGCATCGCGGGCGGATCAAGCGCGCGTGACAGGCCTTGCCGAAGATCATAGCGTGCCGGCGGTTCGTTATCGCCCATGGAGTGAAGATGCGTAAATGGCTGTGGACTGCCGCTGCCCTGGCTCTCCTGCACGGAAGCGCCATCGCCCAGCAGGGTGTCGCCCCCGAATCCGATGGTGCCATCGTGGTTTCGGGGGAGCGCGAAAAGCTAGCCCGTGAGCGTGGCTTCGTCGAGGCGGTGGCGGCGCCGTCGCACAGCGGTCAGCTGGCGCGCTTCGCCGAGGACATATGTCCGCTAAGCTTTGGACTGGGCGAGCAGGACAGCCAGAAGCTGATGCTGCGCATGCGCCGCGTCGCGACGAGCGCAGGGATTCCGGTGGGCAAGCAGGGCTGCAAACCGAACATCATCATCCTGTTCGTGCCCGACCGGCAAAAGGCGATCAACCACTGGCGGACCCGACGGCCGGACTTCTTCAATGGCCTGACCCCGGGGCAGCTGAAGCGGCTTGCCGATGGTGCCGGTCCGGTCGCGGCCTGGCAGATTCTGCTGGTCAAGGGCGCGGGCGGGCGGCCGATGGGGCGCACCGACGCCGACGGCCAGGACTATCTGGTCAATCTGGACACGCGGCCGTCACGTATCACCAGCTCGATCGAGATCGAATTTTCCGCCTCGTTCGTGCTGATCGAGCAGAAGGCGATCGGCAATGCTTCGATCGTCCAGCTCGCCGACTATGCCGCCATGCGCACCCTTGCGAACACCGATCCCGATGCGGGCGCGGTACAGAAACTGCCGACCATATTGTCGCTCTTCGCCGAATCGTCCGAACCGGTGCCGCTCAGCGTGACGCAGTGGGATCTCAGCTATCTCTCGGCGCTCTATAAGGCGCGGCTGGCGGCCAGCGGCAATGCGCAGCAACGTTCGATGGCCAAGCAGATCAGAAGCGACGCCGTCCGCGCGGCTGACGACCCGCAGGATTAGCGTCGCTTTTCGGCCGCCGGTGCCGCGATCGCGCTGGCATCCCTCCGCGCCGCCGCCTATCATGGCGCCATGCACGGAAGGATCGATCGGGAGAAAGGGCCGGGAAAGGCCGGGCATGGCATAACCCGGCGTCACTTGCTGATCGGCGGCGGCGCCGCGACCGGACTGCTGGTCGGCTGGGCAATATGGCCGCGCAGCTACGCACCCAATCTGGTCGCCAGCCCCGGCGAGCATGTCTTCAATGCCTTCCTCAAGATCGGCATCGACGGCCGGATCATCGTCGCGGTGCCGCAGGCCGAGATGGGGCAGGGGGTCTATACCTCGCTGCCGCAGATCCTGGCCGACGAGCTGGGAGCGGACTGGCGGACTGTCGCGGTCGAGCCCGCGCCGATCAATCCGATCTATGCCAATGCGCTGGTGCTGGAGGAGGAAGCCGCGCGGCGTCTGCCCGGCTGGCTGAAGGGCACCGGCCAATGGGCGGCGCGCGAGATGGCGGTGCGGCTCAACATGACGATGACGGGGGGCTCCTCGTCGATCCGCAGTTTCGAGACGCGGCTGCGTGAGGCGGGGGCTGCGGCCCGCGGGCTGCTGTGCCTGGCGGCGGCCGACCGATGGGACATCGACTGGAAGGCGTGCGACACCGAAGCGGGTTTCGTCGTGCGCGGTGGCGACCGCATCCGCTTTGCCGAACTTGCCGAGGCCGCGGCGACACTCGACCCGCCCGAGCCGCTGATCCTGCGCACGCCCGCCGAACGCACGCTGGTCGGCCGGTCGGTGCCCCGGCTCGACCTGCCGTCGAAGGTCGACGGCAGCGCGCAGATGGGTGGCGATATTCGTCTGCCTGGCATGGTCTATGCCTCGATCGCGCACGGCCCCTATGGCGACGCTCGCCCGGTCAAGATGACGACGGCGGATGCCGAGGCGACTCCGGGGGTGATGGCGGTGCTCACCAATCCCGGCTGGGTCGCGGTGATCGGCACCAACTGGTGGGCGGCCGACCGGGGCCTCCAGGCGCTGGCGGTCGAGTTCGAAACAGCCGGACCGCGCCCCAATGATGCGACGATCCGCAAGGCACTCACCGCGGCGCTTGCGGGCGGCGAGGCCGAACGGTTCACCGAGCGCGGCGATCCCGATGCGGCGCTGGCCGGACAGGGCGTGACTAGCGCGACCTATTCGGCACCGATGCTCGCGCATGCGCCGCTGGAGACGCTGACCGCGACCGCGCGCTTCGGCAAGGATGGGCTGGAGATCTGGGTGCCGACCCAATCGGCGCCGATGGCGCGAGCGGCAGTCGCCGCCGCGATCGGAATCGATGAAGCCCTGGTCACCATCTACCCGACCCTTATCGGGGGTGGCTTTGGTCGCAAGGTCGAGGTCGATGCTGCGGTCGAGGCGGCGATCATCGCGGACAAGATCGGAAAGCCGGTCCAACTGGTATGGCCGCGTCGCGAGGATATCCAGCATAGTCGCTTCCGTCCGCCCGCGCTCGGCAGGTTGAAGGCAAGGCTGGGCCCTGCCGGCTCCATCGCCGCCTGGTCGGCGACGATCGCCGCGCCGTCGATGGGTGCCGAACTGATGGATCGGGTGTCGGGCAAGCCGCCTGCCGCGGGCCATGGTCCCGAACGCGGCGCGGTCGAGGGTGCCGTTCCGCCTTATGCGATCGAGGCGCTCGCGGTGGAGCATGCCGCCGCGACGATCGGGGTGCCGACGGGCGCGTGGCGTTCGGTGGCGAACAGCTACACCGCCTTTTTCACCGAGAGCTTCATCGATGAACTGGCGCTGATCGCGGGACTCGATCCGCTGTCCTTCCGGATGCAGGCGCTCAGCGGCCAGCCCCGACTGGCGCACTGCCTGCAGATGGCGGCGTCGATCGGCGCCTGGCAGGGCGGCGAGCCCGGCGCAGGGCAAGGGCTGGCAGCGCATAGCTGTTTTGGAAGCCATGTCGCGGTCCTGGCCGAGGCGCGGATCGAGGGCACCGGGATCAAGGTCCCGAACATCACCGTCGTGGTCGACATTGGCCGGGCGATCCATCCCGATATCGTCCGCCAGCAGGTCGAAGGATCGGTGATATGGGGGCTGGCCAATGCGTTTGGCAGTGCGATCTCGCTGCGAGAGGGCATGGTGACCGCGCAGAATTTCGATGGGCTCGGCCTCCCCGATATGGCCTCTACGCCCGAGATCCGGATCGAGATCATTCCGTCCGATCTGCCACCGGGCGGAGCGGGCGAAATCGCGGTGCCGCCGGTCGCGCCGGCGATTGCCAACGCGATCTTCGCGGCGACCGGCAAGCGCCTGCGCCACCTACCATTGAGGCTTTCTGACATATGAGTGACGCGCGACCGGGCGTCCTGCTCGTCAATCTCGGTACCCCCGAAGCCCCGACGCCGGGCGCGGTGCGGCGCTACCTGGCAGAATTTCTGTCCGACCGGCGCGTGGTCGAGATCCCCGCGCTGGTCTGGCAGCCGATCCTGCGCGGGATCATCCTTAACGTCCGCCCGCGCAAGTCGGCCGAAGCCTATGCCCAGATCTGGACCGATCAGGGCTCGCCGCTGGCTGCGATCACCCGGCGCCAGGCCCAGGCGCTGCAGGCCCGGCTGGGCGATGCCGCGGTGGTCGATCATGCGATGCGCTACGGACGTCCCGCCATCGCGAAGCGGATCGCGGCGCTGCAGGCGCAGGGCTGTGACCGCATCCTGATCGCGGCGCTCTACCCGCAATATTGCGGGGCGACGACCGCGAGCGTTAACGATGCTGCGTTCGCGGCAGTGGCGGCAATGCGCGCCCAGCCGGCGCTGCGCACCTTGCCGCCATATCATCGCCACCCCGCCTATATCGCCGCGCTTGCCGGGTCGGTCCGCGAAGGGCTGGACGCGCTCGATTTCATCCCCGACGCGATCGTCGCCAGCTTCCACGGCATGCCGCAGCGGACACGCGATCTCGGCGATCCTTATCATGATCAGTGTCAGGCGACGGCGCGGTTGCTGAGCGAAGCGCTGGGCCGCGATGTGGTGATCAGCTTTCAGTCGCGCTTCGGCCGCGCGCGCTGGCTCGAGCCGTCTACCGAGGAGACGTTCGAGCGTCTTGGGCGTGAAGGTACGCGGCGGATTGCAGTGATCGCGCCCGGCTTTTCGGTCGATTGCCTCGAAACATTGGAAGAGCTCGCCATTCGTGGCAGGGAACAGTTTCTGGCCGCAGGCGGGGAGTCTTTCGCCTATCTGCCCTGTCTCAACGACAGCCTTTCCGGCATGGAGATGCTCGAACAGGTCGTCCGCGAGCAGCTTGCCGGATGGATCGGGTCTATCGCCTGAGGAAATTGATGCGTCGGGCGCTGAAATCCCGGTTCGCGGCGCTTTTCCTTGCAGCATTCCACGTCTAGCATCGGATCGAATCGTTGGGGAGACATGCCATGACGCGCGTTGCGATCGTTACCGGGGGAACGAGGGGTATCGGCGAGGCGATCAGCCTGCATCTCCGGAATTCCGGCGTCATCGTCGCCGCTAATTATGCCGGCAATGACGAGCGCGCCAAGGCGTTCACCGAAGCGAGCGGGATCAGGAGCTATAAATGGGACGTCGCCGACTATGATGCGTGCCAGCGCAGCGTTGAACTGATCGAGGCCGAGCTCGGCCCGGTCGATATCCTGATCAACAATGCCGGCATCACCCGCGACGGCACCTTGCTGAAGATGAGCTATCAGGACTGGAAAGAGGTGATCGACACCAATCTGGGTGGCTGCTTCAATATGGCGAAAGCCACTTTTCCAGGCATGCGCGCGCGCGGCTGGGGCCGAATCGTCAATATCGGCTCGATCAACGGCCAGGCGGGGCAATACGGCCAGGTCAATTATGCCGCCGCCAAATCGGGCATTCACGGCTTCACCAAGGCGCTTGCGCAGGAAGGTGCCAAGGCCGGGGTGACGGTCAACGCGGTCGCCCCGGGCTATATCGATACCGACATGGTAGCGGCGGTACCGCAGGACGTGCTGGCGAAGATCGTTGCAAAGATCCCGGTCGGCCGCCTCGGCGCCGCCGAGGAGATCGCGCGCGGCGTCGCCTATCTCTGCGCCGACGAGGGTGGCTTCATCACCGGATCGACGCTGTCGATCAACGGTGGCCAGCACATGTACTGATGCGGTCGGGGGTGGCGGGTCCGGTCAAACGCTCAGTGAACATTGCCGGGCACGCCACCTCGATCACGCTCGAACCGGTGTTCTGGGATGCGCTCATCCGTGCTGCGGCCGACGAGGGGCTGCCGCTCAATGCTCTTGTCGCACGGATCGATGCAGACCGGTTGAGCGACGGCGATCTGCCGAACCTGGCCAGCGCGATCCGCGTTTGGCTGTTCGAACGGGCGCAACCGCAGCCCTGATCAGTAGACCGACATCCGGTAGAGCCCGGCTTCGGCCAACGCCTCCAGCGTGTCGGCATCGATCAGGGTCGATAGCGCGGCGGTGACGTCGTTGCCCATCCGCCGGCTGCCGCAGACATAGATCGCGCCGCCTGCGAAAATCCAGTCGAGCAATGGGGCTCGCGCATCGTGGATCTGGTCCACCACCCGGCGCTGCTCCCGTCCCTCCCCCGGAAAGACGAGGTCGCAACGTTCGAGATGACCGGTCGAAACCCATTCGGCGATTTCGGCGGCGAGCACCTGATCGTCTGCGCTGCTGCGGTCGCCGAAGATCAGCCAGTTGCGGGTGCCCTGCGGCCGCGCCTTGAGATGCGCGTGAAGCGCCGCGATACCTGTGGCATTGCCGATCAGGATGAGCGGCACATCGTCGGGCGGCGGTGCGAAGCCCGGATCGTCGCGCAAGGTCAGCGCGATCTGCTGGCCGGTATCGATCTCCCGGCAGAGCCAGTTCGAGCGATGGGCATCGCTGTGCTGCGCCGATGTCGAGATTCGGACAACCAGATCGACCGCGCCATCGACGGGCAACGAACCGATCATATAATCGCCTTCGGATGCCATCGCCGCACCACCGGGGCCAAGGATGTCCTGCGCGGGCCCGCAATATACCCGGGCGATGGCGCCCGGCTGCCAATCGGGCAGATCCCCCTCGGGGATCAGCCGCAGCCGATAGAGCGGTCCACCCGCCGAATCGGGATTGGCCAACGTCCGCGCTACGAGGCGCCACGCGGTGTAGGGGGGAAAAGGAATGTCAGGTGTCGGCGTCGGGGCGAAACCCGCCGCGGAGAGCGCGTAGACTTGGGGGACCGGGGTCGCACTTGCGACCGGCAGCGGTTCGGGCCTTGGATCGGGTGGCTCGATGCCTTCCCCGCGCGTCCGCCTGGCCATCCCGACCGCGATCAGAACGAACAGCAGCCCGGCGGCACAAGCAAGCCCCAGCATCAGATAATTGAAGCTATCCACTGATGCTCCCGGTACTCGCCAGAACAGCACGGATGCGCGGCGCGGGAGTTCCCTTCACGCAGGTCGATCGCATCAGCCGCTGTCTCCCATCCGCCGTCGCAGGGTATGATGGCCCGCTGGCCGGGGTCACCAAATGCGGCCCGCCGACACGCTTTACGGCCCCCTGCAGTCGCGATGATAGCCGGAGGACGGGCGTCTTGACAACGACTTAGCGCATCAGAAGCGTGCGCGCCTGCGCTGCGATCTGGGCCAGCATCGCAGCGGTCGGTGCTGCGGCCGATCGCGCCCGGGCGATCGTCTGGCGGAACTGGGTGGTACGAGCAGGCTGTGAATCGAGCCAGGCCGTGACGATCCGGGCCGGATCCTTGCCGCCGTGCCGGGCGAGGAAATCGAGCCTGATCTGGCCAAATTCGCGCGCCAGCCCCGCGACAAGCAGCCTTTCCCAGGCATCGGCGCTGCGGAAGCGTACCGCGACCGCCTTGGCCCAGTCGAGCCCCAGCGCCTCACCCAGAATGACATAGGCGCGGGTGACGTCCACCTCGTCGGCAGCCAGTTCACTGGCGAGCGCCGCAGTGCCGATCGCCCCGTCGAGTTCGGCAATCCGGACCACCCCGTCGATCAGCGCGGGATCGACGACCCCGGTGCCGATGCGTTGGCGCAACTGCTCGGATTGCTGCCGCGCCTCGGCCTTGATCAGCTCAGAACGAGCCTTGTCGAGCCGGATCAACCCCGGCCGCAGCAGATCGACCATCGTGCCGATATCGGCATCGGGCGCGGTGCTGCGCAGCAGATCGGCGACATGCGGACGGACGATGTCGGCGAGCGCGCCGAGCAGGGTGAGCCGCGCCTGTTCGTCGATCGCGGCATCCTCGATCCGCGCGAACAGCGGTTCCAGCTCGAACAGCGCGTCGACGGTGAAATAGGCGGCGGCGACCTGCGCGAGCGAGCAGCCTTCTTCCTCGGCCATCTCGAACGGCGCGACCAGCCCCAGCCGGTTTATCACCCGGTTCGACATCTTGGTGGCGATGATCTGCGGGCGCAGCCGATGCGCGTCGATCGCATCGGCAAAGCTCTTGCGCATCGCCGCAGGGAAGGCCGCGTGAAGGAGTGGGGCAAGCATCGGATCGCTGGTCTGCTCGCTCGTCTCGATCGCGTCCTGGAGCGCGAGCTTGCCATGCGAGAGCACGATCGCCAGCTCGGGCCGCGTCATGCCCAGATGGTCCTGGGCGCGGCGCAGCAGCATGTCGTTGCTGTCGAGCCCGTCGACCGCGCGATTGATGCGGCCGGCATTCTCCAGGATTTCGATCACGCGCAGCTGCGATGGCATCGCGTCGGCGCCGCCGCGTTCGGCGAGCGACAGCGCGAGCGTCTGGAGGCGGTTATCCTCCAGCACCAGATGCGCGACATCGTCGGTCATCCTGACAAGCAGCGCATTGCGCTTGTCGAAATCGAGCCGCCCTTCGGCCATCTCGCGGTTGAGCGCGATCTTGATGTTGACCTCATTGTCGGAGCAATCGACCCCGGCCGAATTGTCGATGAAGTCGGTATTGATCCGTCCGCCCTTCGCCGCGAAGGCGATGCGGCCCGCCTGGGTGACACCCAGATTGGCGCCTTCGCCGATCGCCCGGGCGCGGACCTCGTCGCCATCGACCCGGTGCGCCTCGTTGGCGCGGTCGCCGACTTCGGCATTGGTCTCGGACTTAGCCTTCACATAGGTGCCGATGCCGCCGAACCATAGCAGGTCGACCGGGCTTTTCAGGATCGCGGCGATCAGCGCCGAGGGGTCGAGCACGTCGTCACTGATGTCGAGCGCGGCCTTTACCTGCGTCGAGACCGGTATCTCCTTCTGATCGCGCGGGAAGACGCCGCCGCCCTTCGAGATCAGCTTCGCATCATAATCGGCCCAGCTCGACCGCGGCAGCGCGAACAGCCGCGCGCGTTCCGCCCAGCTGTTCGCCGGATCGGGATCGGGGTCTAGAAAGATATGGCGATGATCGAACGCCGCGATCAGCTTCAATGACTTCGATAGCAGCATGCCATTGCCGAACACGTCGCCAGACATGTCGCCGCAGCCGACGACGCGGATCGGATCGCTCTGTATGTCGACGCCCATCTCGGCGAAATGACGCCGCACCGAAACCCAGGCCCCGCGCGCCGTGATGCCCATCACCTTATGATCATAACCCTGGCTTCCGCCGCTGGCGAAGGCATCGCCCAGCCAGAAGCCACGCTCCACCGCGATGGCGTTGGCGATGTCGGAGAAGGTCGCCGTGCCCTTGTCGGCGGCGACGACGAGGTAGGGATCTTCGCCGTCCCATGCGACGACGCCGGGCGGGTGGACCGTCTTGCCGTCAACGATGTTGTCGGTGAGCTGGAGAAGCGCGCCGACGAAAACCTTGTAGGCTGCGATGCCTGCGGCCTGGATTTCCTCGCGCGTGCCCTTTGCCGGCAGTGTCTTGGGATAGAAGCCGCCCTTCGAGCCGACGGGCACGATGACAGCGTTCTTGACCTGCTGCGCCTTCACGAGGCCGAGCACTTCGGAGCGGAAATCATCACGACGATCTGACCAGCGCAGGCCGCCGCGGGCGACCGGACCAAAGCGCAGGTGTACGCCTTCGACATCGGGCGACCAGACGAAGATTTCTCGGAAGGGACGCGGCGCGGGCAGCGGGTCCGCCTCACGACTGGCGATCTTGACGGCGATGTGCCGGTGCGGCTTCCCGCTCGCATCGGTGAGATAGAAGTTCGTGCGCTGGAGGGATTTAATGAGCGCTAGCAGACGGCGAAGCGCGCGGTCTGCATCGAGCGTCGCGACGGCTTCGAGTTGCTTGCCGATCTCTGCGATGACGGGGGCCGCGGCCGCTGTCCGCACGGCGAGATCGCCCTTCATGGCGGAATCGAATTTTGCCGCGAACAGCTTCAGCAGGTTATTAGCGATGTCGGGGTGTTCCGCCAGTGCGCGGACTTGCACCAGTTCGGACGGGTCTAGGCCCGACTGGCTGCGATAGCGGCAGAGCGTGCGGAGCAGGGCGGCGGCGCGCCAGTCGACGCCGAGCGCGACCACGAGACTGTTGAAGCGGTCATTCTCGGTGTCGCGCGCCCAGATTGCCTCGAAGGCCTTTTCGAAGCGCGCATCAAGGCGCTTCTGACCTGGCGGGCGGTCGATGGCGAGATCGTGGACGTAGATCGTGCCGCCGGCATGGTCCTCGTGTTGCGAAATCCGGATCGGATAGCCGTCCTCCGCCTGCACGCGGAGGCTCATGCGTTCGAGCACGGGCACGATCTCGGCGAGATCGAGCGGGCTGTCGCGATGGTAAATCTTGACGCGGCTGATATTGGCCTCGAAGTCCGGCCCCCAGACGCGGGCGCGCAACGCTTTTCCCGGAGCGAGCGAGGCCACTGCGATGAGATCGGCAAGCCCTTCCTCGGGCTGGAAAGATTCCTTGTAGGCGGCGGTGAAGTGGGCGTGCGTGGCGAGCGCCTGGTCGCCGCCGGTCGAGCGTGCGACGCGGGCGAGTGCATCCTCCCATGTCTCGAACAGCTGGCGCATCTGCAGGTCGAGCGCGTCTTCGTCGGGCTCCGGGTGGCCGCGATCGACGCCGATGATCAGGTGGACGCGCGCCAGCGGACCCTCGCCAAAGGAGGGATAGTAGGCCGTGGTGCGGCCGCCATAGGCCTCGGCCAGCAGGCGGTGCGCCCGGGTGCGGAGCTCGGAATTGTAGCTGTCGCGCGGGGTGTAGAGGAGACCTGAGACGTAGCGGTCGAAACGGTCGCGGCGGATGAACAGTCGCGTTCTCGGGCGCAACAGGAGTCTGAGGACGCCGGAGGAGATGCGCTCGAGGTCGGCTTCGGAAATCTGGAAGAGTTCATCGCGCGGATAGGATTTGAGCACTGAGTCGAGTTGCTTCTGCGTGAAACGCGAGCCCTGCGGGGCGGCAGCTTTCACATTCTCGATCTTGCGGCGGATCAGCGGCACTTCGTCGGCGGCGCGGATATAGGCTTCCGAGGTGAACAGTCCGACGAAGCGTGTCTCGCCGATCACTTCGCCACGCGCGTCATAGCGTTTGACGCCCACATAGTCGGCATGGCTGCGGCGGTGGACGCGGGAGACGAAACTGGCCTTGGCCACGATGATCGGCGAGGGCTCGTTGATCAAGGCGCGGATGGTGGGCGTCAGCATGGTGGGCTCGGCGCCGCGCGAGAGCACGTTGCGGTCGGAATCGCGCAGGATGCCGAGGCCGGACGCTTCGTCGACGACTGGTTCCTCGGCGGCGAGGCGGCCATCGCTGTCAATTGGGAAGGTATAGTCGCGGGCACCGAGATAGGTGAAGTTCTCGTCTGCCAGCCAGGCGAGGAAGGCGCGCGCCTCATTGATCTCGCCCGAGGTGCGCCCGCCTGTGGCCTTCACGCCGGCGAGTTCGGCGGAAACGAATTCCATCTTCTCACGCATGGCGTGGAAATCGGCGTTGACGACGTCGACGTCGGCGAAGGTTTCTTCCAGGCGTTTCTGCAGTTCGGCGCGGAGGTGATCGTCGAGCAGCGGAAGGTGAATCTGGATGGCCGAGCGTTTACCCTTGAGGCCTTCGACGACCGGGTGCAGCACGGCGTGGATTTCGACCCTGGCCTCCTGGCAGGCGACGATGGCGCTGTCGACGAGGAACGCCATGTCGGGGCCGACAATCTCGGCAATGTCGAGCCGCAGCGGCCGTCCGCCGGCGCCAATGGCGCGTTGCACGCGGATGGCGCGACTGTCGCTTGTTTCATTCTGGCGATTGAAGTCCCACAGGCGAAGCGCAAGGACGGCGGCGTCTTCCGTCGTCAGCGCGAGGAAGTCCTCGACGAAGGCGTCGGCGCGATACTGGTCGAGGAAGTCCAGCATGGCGGGATCGTCTGCGGCCTTCTTCTTCGGTGCGGCTGCGCGCACGGCCGCGAGGAGATCGTCGCGGGAAAAGGCGAGGTCGTTTGACAGGGGCAACTCTCCGGGCGGAAAGCGTGGTGGCGTGCAACGCTGCGGCAACAACGCGAGAATCAGGACGAGCGAGTGCTAAACCCGTGCGGGTTTGGCGTGCAAGGGCAGGATCGTGCAGGTTTCGTGTTGCAGTGCGGTGAAGGCGCCCGGCTTTACCCCGAAGCGGCCCCTTCCCCGTCGTCTTCTTCCTTGACGGCATACGCGCCGGGATTGCCGTTTGCCGACAGGAGCACCGCGATCCAGCGTGCGCCGGGCACCTGGGCGAGCACGATCATGATCATCACGGTGAGCGGCGCCGACAGGAACATGCCGGCCGGCCCCCAGAGGGCGCCCCACACGGCCAGCGAGAGCAGCACGACAAGAGGAGACAGATTCAGGCTGTCGGCCTGCATGCGCGGGGCGACGAAATTGCCGATCAGGAACTGCCACACGCTGACGCCCATGAAGACGATGGCGGCGCAGAGCAGGCTATCGTCCGGCATCCAC
>CAMTVW010000012.1:0-276048 GCA_947085315.1 uncultured Sphingomonas sp.
AATCGCGGTGCCGGCCCGCTCCCCCGCCCAACCTCCCGATATATTACGCTGGATCGGGAGGTTGGGCGGGGGAGCGGGCCGGCACCGCCGTTTCAGCTTCGCTGAAACAGACTCTAGCGCACCGCACCCTTCATCAGCAGGCGCGGCAGCAGGCTGATCGCACCCAGGATCGGCCAGCGGCGCTGCCAGGGACGAATCTCGATGGCGGCGCCGGCATGGCGATTGATCTTCCAGGCGAGATAATCGAGCCCGCCGGCATAGGTGGTGCTTGCCTTGGCGAGGCGGGCGATGGTTAGCGCCTTGCCCTCCCGGCGGCGCCGCGCCCAGGCGGCTGCGCCCGCGCGCCGGCCGGCGGGGCTGAGCGGCCGGCCGAAACGCAGCTTCTCACCGTCGATATCGGCATCGATGCCGGCGGCGGCGAGGGCGGGTGCGGTGAAGCGCGCGTAGCGGATGGGGTCGGCGCTAACCACCGAACCGGCGCGGCCTTTGCGTTCGGCGCGCAGTTCGGCGGCATAGGTAAGCGCGAAGGCACCTTCCCACAGCGCAGCGATTGTCAGGCTGTCGGCCAGCATCGGACGGGCGGCGGCCAGCAGGGCGGGCGCCGCGCCGCTCACCGCGACCACGCTGCTTGCCCGAGCGGCATCATCGGCCGCCCACACCAGCCGCGACGGCTGGGCGAAGCGCGCCCAGACCGAGACGTTGCGCGTTGCGGCGGAGGCGAGCCGTTCGAAATCACCCTCGCTGAGCACAGCATATTTGGCGACCAGACCGTCATGCTCGAACGGAAAGACATTGGGCGGCAGCAGCCGGTTGGCGAGCGCGAACCAGCCCTTGCCGAATGCCGCGTCATAGGTCGACACGATCAGGTAGAAATCGAGCATCAGCCCGTCGAGATTGGCCTCGCGCAGACACGAGCCATAGAACAGGACCGCGCGGGTTGCGGTGCCGTAGCGCCCCGCCAGCGCCGCCGCCATTGCGGTGACGCGCGGATCGACGGGCTCGGCCAGTTCGGCCGCTACCAGCGCTTCGATCGTCACAGCAAAATGCTCAGGCGGCGAGGCGGACGAACGGCACCGGCGCGGTGGTCTTCAGCACGATCGGCCGGCCCGCAGCCGCCTGGAAGATCTCGCCGTCGAGGATCACGCTCGAACGATCACCCTCGATGCGGATTTCGTCGCCACGCTCGAAATGGACGCCGTCCATCTGGTCGCGCCCGACCCGGCCGAAGATGCCGGCGAACAGCGCGCGCAGGGTCGGCAGCGGACGCTGTTCGACGACCATCATCTGGAGCGATCCGGATGAGGCCGAGCCGGCAGTGCTGCTACCCAGCAGCAGCTTGTGCAGGGTCGTCACGATCAGCAGCGAAAAGCGCCCCTGAAGCTGGCCATGGCGCATCATCGACACCTTCAGCGGCGTCGCCGCCGGCGGCAGGAAGGCGGTGCGGATTCCAAGAATCAGCGTCAACAAGGCCGCGATTGCGGTGAGGACATGGCTGATGCTGTTCGGCAGGCCGAGCGGATAGATCTTGTTGCGGCAATAGAGGATCGTGTCAGCCAGCCCCGCGCCGCCGAGGAACATGCCAAGCACCGGCCGCGCGCCATCGGCGCCATCCGACAGCGCGATCAGCTCGCGCACCACGATATGCTCTTCGATATCGGTGCGGGCGATTTCCATCACCCGTTCGAGCGCCGCGATCGGATCGCCGACCGCGCCCAGGTCGAGTGCGATCAGGTTGGTCTTGCCGTTCGGCAGCACCGCGACCGGCGGCGGCGATCCGCCGAAATGATCGCCAAGATAGAGTTCGGTCAGCGCCGCCTGGACGGTGCCATCGCCACCATTGATGACCAGCACCGTGGGATTGATCCGCGCGATCGTGCGCAGCGCCTCACCGATCTGCGCGACCGATTCGACCTCATAATGAAAGATGTCGCTGTGCGCCGCGCAAAAGCTCCGCATCCGCGGCAGCATCGAGAGATTGCCGGTCGACCGCGGATTGGAGAGGAGCGCGACGGTCGCCATCTATCGACGTGCCGCCGTGGCCATGGCGATCGGCCCGAAGGAGCCGCCCTGCACATAGTTCAGAACCACCGGAATCCGCGTCACGCCGCGCACGCTGACCTGCACCTTGCGAGGATCGGGCTTGCGCTTGAGGACGACGTCAAACAGCGACATGCGCGGATTGCCGGACATGCCGCCGCCATCGCCCATGCCGGTCTTGCCGCTGCTGTCGATGTCATGGCGCACCGAGACGGCATAGGTACCGGGTGCGGCCACGGGGACGCAAACTTCCACCGGGCCCGATGCGGGTACCGGCACGTCGATTCGCTTCGACCAGGCGCCCTTGTCGAAATAGCGGCTCGGACTGCCGCCATAGGATTGGACGCGGAGCATGCCGACGCGCTTCTTGAAGCCCTCGACATGGACCAGGATTGCCGGGCCATCGCCGTCGCACGCCGCTGCGCCGGGGCCGAGCACGGCCGCGCCCGCGCCGACGGGCAATCCCGCCGCGAGCATCAAGCTAGCCATCCCCACCACAAGTTTCGACATGACCTCATTACTCCTGGAAGCTATAGCGATGCGCGAACGCATGGCCGGTACACTGCCCCATGAGTCGGAAATTGGGCTGCGATTGCGGCCAGAACATGGTCACAGGGCGTCGAAAAGTTGAGATTTGACACGCTTACCGACCGCTACATCGCCCGCCTGATCGCCACGCCCCTCATTGCGACACTGGTGATCGCGGCGATGTTGCTGACGCTCGACAAGATGCTGCGGCTGTTCGACTTTGTCGTATCGGAGGGCGGGCCGGTCAGCGTGGTCTGGCGGATGCTGGCCAATCTGATCCCCGAATATATGTCGCTCGGCATCCCGATCGGGCTGATGCTCGGCTGCCTGCTGGCGTTTCGCAAGCTGGCACTGTCGTCCGAGCTCGACGTGCTGCGCGCGGTTGGGATGAGCTATGGCCGGCTGCTGCTCGTGCCCTATTATTACACGATCGCGCTGGCGCTGCTCAATCTGGCCATTGTCGGGTTCATCCAGCCCTATTCGCGCTACGCCTATGAAGGGCTCCGCTTCGAGCTTCGCTCGGGCGCGCTGGGTGCATCGATCAAGGTCGGTGAATTCACCCGGCTCGGCAAGCGGATGACGATCCGGGTCGAAAGCAGCCGCGACGGCGGCCGCGAGCTCACCGGCATCTTCGTGCGCACCGGCGCGGCCGACGGGCGCAGCCTCGCCGTGACCGCCGAACAGGGACAGTTCCTGGCAACCGACGATCCCGACACGATCATCCTTCGGCTGCAACAGGGCGTGCTCGTCCATGATGCGCCGAACTTCAAGGAGCCCCGCGTCCTCCAGTTCGTTGCGCATGACCTGCCGATCGACCTGCCGCGGATGGAGGCGTTCCGCCAGCGCGGTGGCCGCGATCTCGAAATGACGATGCCCGAGCTGGTAGGGGTAGCGCATAACGACGCCACCCCGCCGAAGCTGCGATCGCAATTCAGGGCGGAGTTCCACTTCCGGCTGGTCGAGGTGGCGACGATGTTCCTGCTGCCGATGCTGGCGCTGGCGCTGGCCATCCCGCCCAAGCGATCATCGTCGGCGCTCGGCGTGTTCCTGTCGATCGTGATGATCGTCACCCAGCACAAGATCAATCAATATGCCGCCTCGGTCGCTGCGCTCGGCCGGGTCGAGCCGATCATCGCGCTGTGGCTTCCCTTCCTCGCCTTCACCGCGCTGGTATGGTGGATGTACCGGACGATTGCGCATGTCCCCGGCGGGCAGCCGATCGGCGCACTGGAACGCGGCGCCGATAAGGTGGCCAAGACGATTGTCCGCTGGGTCCGCTTCCGGCGCAAGGAGACGGTATGAACATCTCCTTCTTCGCATCGCGGACGATCACCTTCTATATGGCGCGGATGTTCCTGGTCCGCTTCGCGGCGGTGCTGGCGGCGCTTGTGATCGTACTGATGGCGCTCGACCTTCTGGGCGAATCGGGCGACATCCTTGCCTGGCCGGGCAATGGCGATCAGCAGCTATGGCTCTATGTCACGTTGCGCACGCCGCAGATCATCGCGCGCTTCCTGCCGTTCGCGGCTCTGCTCGCGACGCTGATCACCTTCGTCACGCTGAACCAGAACAGCGAGATCATCTCGATGAAGGCGGCGGGCATCTCCGCCCACCAGATATTGGCGCCGCTGGTGGTTGCCAGCATGGGCGTGGCGCTCGTTTCGCTGATCTTCAACGAACGGGTCGTCGCGCGCTCCACCTCGACGCTCACCGCCTGGCAGGACGCCGATTATGGCCCGATCCCCAGGGATCGCGGCGTAGTCGCGAATGTCTGGGTGCGTGACGGCGACGACCTGATTCATGCGCTGGCGGCGCGGGGCCGCGGCGCGCGTACCCGTCTCGACGGCATTACCATCTATGACCGCAATGGTGGCCGGCTGATCGCGATCGTCAAGGGTCGGCAGGCGCTGCAGTCCGGCGGTGCCTGGCGGATCGCCGGAGCGAGCCGGTTCGAAGTCGCCACCGGAACGACCACCGAAGTGCCCAACTTCGATTTTGCGCGGGGCGTCACTGCCGATCGTTTCACCCTGGCCAGCGTCGATCCGGCATCGCGGTCCTTCTTCCAGCTGCGCGGCGCGATCGCGGATCTTGCGGCGGCGGGCCGACCGACCGGGGCACTGGAAGCGGGCCTGTGGCACAAGCTGTCAGGGCCGCTGTCGGCGGTGCTGATGCCTTTGCTCGCTGCGGTCGCGGCCTTCGGGCTTGCCCGTTCGGGGCATCTGTTCATCCGCGCGGTGGTCGGCATGGCACTGGGCTTCGCTTATTTCGTCGCAGACAATTTCGCGCTCGCGATGGGCAATCTTGGTGCCTATCCACCCACATTGGCGGCCTGGGCTCCCTTTCTGCTGTTCCTGCTGATCGGTGAGACCGTGCTGATCCGCACTGAAGAATAGCCGTTTGTCGTCTTGCGGTCGTAAAAGCGCCGCATTGCAACGCCAAAGCCCATAGCCATATTCGCCCTCACTGTTCGAGAGCGCAGGATCGATTTTGAGGTTTTTCGTGAAGCTGACCGTCATCAAGCCCGCCTTCTGGACAAAGGACCATCACCTCGACCGCATGACCTTGCGCGAGCTGGTGATCGCTTATTTCCAATATCCGGCAATCATCGGTTATCTCGCCTGCTCGGCGGTCGCGATCGCGCTGTTCTTTCGCTATCCCGCGCCGCTGATGCCCACCCTGGCCGCGATCGGCGTGTCGATGCTGGTCTATCCGCTGGTCTGGTATTGTCTGCACCGCTGGGTGCTGCACAGCCGCTGGATGTTCAAGGTGCCCTTCCTCGCCGCGACCTGGAAGCGGATCCATTATGATCACCATCAGGACCCCAACCGGCTCGAAATCCTGTTCGGCGCGCTTCACACCACCTTGCCGACGATCGCCATCGCGACCGCGCCGCTGGGCTATTGGATCGGCGGAACCGGCGGTGCGCTGGCGGCATTCGCCACCGGCCTGCTCACGACCTGCTTCTACGAGTTCTGCCACTGCATCCAGCATCTCGCCTACAAGCCCAGGAACAAGAAGCTTATCGAGATGAAGGCGCGGCACATGGCGCATCATTTCCATGACGAACGCGGCAATTTCGGCATCACCAGCTATTTCTGGGATCGGCTGTTCGGCACCTATTACGAGCGGATCGAGAAGGACAAGAAGAGCGAGACGGTGTTCAATCTGGGCTATACGCCCGAGGTGGCCGAACGCTATCCGCAGGTCGCGCGCCTGTCGGGTGGTGTCGCCACCGGTCACCCGAGCCAGCGCATCCCGCACTGATGCCGGTTTCGATCCGTCCTGTCTCCGGCAAGGCGGACCGGAAGTGCTTCGTCGATATAGCCTATCGGCTGAACGCCGGTGATCCCAACTGGGTGCCGCCGCTCCGCATCGAGGCGCTCGAGCTGATCACGCCGGGCAAGAATCCCTTTTTCGAGCATGCCGAGCAGCAGCTGTTCATCGCCGAACGTGGCGGTGTACCGGTGGGACGGATCGCGGCGCATATCGACCATCTCTGGTTGACGATGCCGGCCGAGCAGGGCGGCGGTCCGGACATCGGCCATTGGGGCCTGTTTGAAGCGGTCGATCGCGAGGCCGCGACCGCGCTGATCGCGGCGGCCGAGGATTGGCTGCGCGCCAGGGGCATGGCGGTCGCGATGGCGCCGGTCAGCAGCTCGATCTGGGAAGAGCCCGGCCTGCTGGTCGAGGGGCATGACCATCCGCCGACCGTGATGATGGGGCATCACAACGCCGCCTATCAGGGCTGGATCGAGCCGCTCGGCTATGTGGGGGTCAAGGATCTCCACTGTTTCGATCTCGACATCACCGTCGAATTCCCGCCGCTCGTGCAGCGGATCGTCGCATCGGGCGAACGCAATCCGCGCATCCATGTCCGCAAGGTCGACAAGAGCCGCTTCGACGAGGAAGCCGCGCTGATCCTGGCGATCCTCAATGATGCCTGGTCCGATAATTGGGGTTTCGTGCCGATCACCGCGAGCGAGATCGCCCATATCGGTCGCAAGCTGAAGCCGATCGTATTCGAGGACCTGATCCGCGTCGCGGAAGTCGAGGGCGAGCCGGTCGCTTTCATGCTCACCTTGCCCGATCTCAACGAACTCACCGCCGATCTTGACGGCCGGCTGCTGCCGTTCGGCTGGGCGAAGCTGCTTCGGCGGCTGCGCAAACCGCAGGTGCGCACGATGCGGGTGCCGCTGATGGGTGTCGTCAAGAAGCTCCAGGCAACCCGGCTGGCAAGCCAGCTCGCCTTCATGATGATCGAATATATTCGCCGCGATTCGGTTGCCCATTATGGCGCCACGCGCAGCGAGATCGGCTGGATCCTGGAGGATAATCAGGGGATGCGGTCGATCGCGGAGACGGTCAACGGCAAGGTCAACAAGGTCTACCGGATCTATTCGAAGCGCCTGTAGCGCCTTCCTGCCTTTCAGGGAGGGCGGAAGGAAGAACGGTGATGTCTCTGCAGAACTGGTGGATCTTCGTCGGCGCCACATTCCTGATCTCGGCAATGCCGGGGCCCAACATGCTGCACGTGATGACCCAGGGCATGCGGCAAGGCGTCGGCCGTGCGTCTGTTTCCATGGCGGGGTGCATGCTGGGACTGCTGCTGCTGTTCGGGCTGTCGGCGATGGGGATGAGCGCGCTGCTCTCGGCGCTGCCGCAACTGCTTACCGCGATCAAGCTTGTCGGCGCGGTCTATCTGATCTGGGTCGGGATCAGGGCCTGGCGTGACGACAGCCCGCCGATCGACATAGACGGCGACGGCAGCGTCGCCGGTCGCAGGACTGCGCGCGAACTGTTCAGAGCGGGCTTCCTGATCAGCATCAGCAATCCCAAGGCGCTGATTTTCGCGGCGGCCTTCTTTCCGCAGTTTGTCAGCCCCGCACTGCCCAAGGCGCCGCAATTCGCGATCCTGCTCGCCACCTTCGTGGTGATCGAGATGGCATGGTATCTGACCTATGCATTTGGCGGCCGGACGCTCGCGCGCTTCCTGCGCCGCGCCGAATGGCAACGCATGTTCAACCGGGCAAGCGGCGGCCTGTTCGTGCTATTCGGCTTGTCGCTACTGGCGTGGAAGCAGCGTTAAGGGAGGGAAGAATGACAATCGACGATATCGACGACAAACAGGCGGCGATCGCGTTCCGCCGGTTGATCCGCCACCTCCAGCACCGCGAGGACGCTTCCAATATCGATCTGATGGGGCTGGCCGGTTTCTGCCGCAACTGCCTGTCTGACTGGCTGACCGATGCAACCGGAGGCGCGCTCGACAAGGAGAGCGTGCGCGAGGCGATCTACGGCATGCCCTATACCGAATGGAAGAATCGCCAGCCACCCGCGACCCCGGAACAGCTTGCCCGGATGGATGCGAGCATCGCGAAAAACAAGGCGCACTGACGAGCGCTTACCGCAATGTGATCCAGGTCGGCGCATGGTCGCTCGCCTTTTCGAGCGCCCGGCTATCCTTATCGACGCCGGCGCCCGTCAGGCGGTCGGCGGCGGCGGGGCTCAGCATCAGATGGTCGATGCGGAAGCCCGCGTCGCGTTGCCAGGCGCCCGCCTGATAGTCCCAGAAGGTGTAGACGGGGCCGTGCGGGTGGATGGTTCGGACCGCGTCGGTCCAGCCGGCATTGCACATCCGGCGGAACGCGGCGCGGCTCTCGGGCTGGGCCAGCGCGTCGCTCGCCATCGCGCGTTCGGAAAAGACGTCGTCGGTCGAAGGCGTGGGAATGACGTTATAATCCCCCGCCAGCACCACCGGCGCCTCGCTCTCCCAAAGCGCGCCGGCATGATCGAGCAGCCGATCAAACCAGGCGAGTTTGTAATCGAACTTCGGCCCCGGCAGCGGATTGCCGTTGGGCAGGTAGATCGACCCGATGATAACGCCGTTCACCTCAGCCTCGATATAGCGGCTGTGAGTCGGGTCGGGATCGTCGGGCAGGCCCTTGCGGCGCTCGATCGGCTGGGCGCCCTTCGCCAGGATCGCGACCCCGTTGAACCCCTTCTGGCCATGCCAGATCGCGCCATAGCCTGCTGCCTCGATATCGGCGATCGGGAAGGTTTCGTCGGAGGTCTTGATCTCCTGCAGGCAGGCGACATCGGGCGCCTTCTGTTCGAGCCATTCGACGAGGCGGGGAAGACGGGCCTTGATCCCGTTGATGTTGAAGGTCGCGATCTTCATGGGAGGTGGGATAGCGTGCGGACCGCGCGACGTCACTCTCTTCGTCGGCTGGTTAAACCGAGAAGCTCGATCCGCATCCGCAGCCCGAGGCCGCATTGGGATTGGTGACGCGGAAGGCGGCGCCGCCCAGCGATTCGACATAATCGACCGCCCCACCGCGAACGAGGTCGAGGCTCATCGGATCGACCACCAGCGTAACCCCGTCGCAGGTCGCGACCAGATCATCGTCGGCGGGCGCTTCGGCGAGTTCGAACTTATACTGGAAGCCGGCGCAGCCGCCGCCGTCGATCGCGAGCCGCAGAATGGCGGGCTTGCCGGTCTTGGTCGCGATCATGGCAACGCGCCTGGCGGCCGAGGGGGTCAATGCGATATCGGGAGTGGCGTCCATGCCGCCAAGATAGGATGGAATGGGGCCGCCGACAATGCCGGCGGCCCATCCCCCCCTTTTATTCGATGTGACTCAGTTTTCGGGGCCGCCCAGCGCGATGTCGTTGTTCGGCTGGTTGGCGGCCATGATATAATCGGATGAGGACTGCATGAAGGGCACCGGATTGACGGCGCGGCCGTCGATACGGACCTCGTAATGAAGGTGGCTGCCGGTCGAACGGCCGGTCGAACCGACATAGCCGATCAGATCACCGCGCTTGACGCGCTCACCGGAGCGGGCGGAAACACGCGACATATGGCCATAGCGGGTGGCGATGCCCTTGCCATGGTCGATCTCGACCATGTTGCCATAGCCGCCGAACCATTCGGCGCGGTCGATGACGCCATCGGCCGTCGCGTAGATTGGCGTACCGCTGGGCGATGCAAGGTCGATGCCGGCATGCATCGCCGCCGACCCGCGGAACGGATCGGAGCGGACGCCGAAGGCGCTGGTGAAGGTCGAATGGGCGATTGGCTGGATCGACGGGATCGAGATGGCGCCCGACGCGGTGACATCGACAGTGTCGAGTTTCTTCCACGACTGGAACAGCGCCTGGAACTGGGCGGCAGCACGGGCGTTTGGAGAAAGTTCCCCGTCCTGTGCCAGGGCGGGTGTGACTGAGGACGCAAGCAGCAGCGCTGCGGCGATCAGCTTCGTGCGGGTTCCGGAGAGAGGCTGAGCGAGCGCGCGCAGACAGATAATCAAAACGTTGCGCAGCAAATGCATAAAACCCCCGCAGACCGGTACGTTGCCAAACCGGCAGAACCGGCGCGACCCCTGTTAGCCGCGGTCAGGATGGCCCCCCTTCATGCGACGTCCGGTTTGTGAGCAGGATCACAGGACGGGGCAACCCCGGCCATCATCGCTTTCGTCAGACCGGCCCGGGAGCGCGCCGAGTCGTTGAACGGAGGCTTAACCTTTCCGCGAAAGTGCAAGCCGACTTGCGATTGCCAAGTCTGCACGCAGTCGATTCGCTTCGCGTCGCAGAGATGGCGGAACCACTCGACCCCGGCGGCGACATGATCGATCTCGTCTTCGGCGATGCGGCGCAGGATGCGCGCCGAACGATCATCACCGACTGATTCGAAACGGCTTATCATAGAAGGGGTTACATCCAGCCCCCGCGCCTCCAGCACCATCGGAACAACCGCCAGCCGGGCCAGCGGATCGGCCGCGGTCGCCTCGGCCGCCTCCCACAAGCCGTCGTGCGCCGGCAGGTCACCATAGCTTGCGCCATATGCATTTAGCCGCCGCTCGATCAGCGCGAAGTGCATCGCCTCCTCGGCGCCGACCGCAATCCACCGGTCGACGAAGCGTTGCGGGAAGCTGCCCCCGAAGCGCCCCACCAGATCGAAGGCGAGGTCGATCGCGACATATTCGATATGGGCCAGCGCATGGAGCATCGCGATCCGCGCGCGTTCCGATCCGCCCCGCCCACGTCTGGGCATGCGCGATGGCGGCAGCAGCGGTGGTCGGCCCGTGCGCGCGGGGCGATCGGGCATTTCCGTATCGAAAGCCCAGGCCAGCCGACCGGCGCGCCAGTCGCGTGCGGCGCGGCGCGCGGCCTTGACCTTGGCAAGCGGGGTGGGTTCGTCGAGCACCGTGCGGCAGGCGGCGGAGATGTCGATGATCGTCACGCGGCTACCGATTCCTCGCAAAACCCCTCGTGCAGCGCAAGGATCGAGCGGACGTGTCGACGCGCCACCTCAAGGCGGTCGTCGCCATAGCCGCCGCCGAGCGCGCTGGCGAGCGGGATGGCGCGCCGCCGTGCCGCCCGTATCACGAAATGGTCGCGCGCCCGCAGCCCCCCATCGCTGAGCGCGAGCCGGCCCAGCCTGTCATCGCGGTGGGGATCGACCCCGGCCTGATACAGGATCAGGTCGGGCACAAAGCCGTCGATCGCTGGCGGCAGATGCGCCGACAATGCGGCCAGATAGGCATCGTCGCCGGTGGCGTCGGGCAGGCCCAGATCGAAAGAGGATCGCGCCTTGCGCACCGGGAAGTTGCGCTCGGCATGGATCGAGAAAGTGAAGATGTCGGGGCGCCCGGCGGTGAGCAGCGCGGTGCCGTCGCCCTGATGGACGTCGAGATCGACGATCATCACCCCCGCGGCGTCGCCCTCGGCGATCAGCCGATGGGCGGCGATCGCGAGATCGTTGAAGATGCAATAGCCCGCCCCGCTGTCCGCCAGCGCGTGATGGCTGCCGCCCGCGCTGTTCGCGGCATAGCCATGGACCAGCGCGAGCTTTGCCGCGAGCCAGGTGCCGCCGGGGGCCAGGAAGGCCCGGCGAGTCACCCGTTCGGTCACCGGGAAGCCGATCCGCCGGGTCTTGTCGGGCGGAACCGCCGAGGACGCGACCTCGGCGACATAGGCGGGGTCATGGATCGCCTCGATCCAGGCGCGGGGCATCGGATCGGGCCGGTGCAGCGCGTGCGGCGCGCCGCTTTCGGCGAGCGCCTGCATCACCAGCCCATATTTGTCGAAGCTGAAGCTGCTGCCCGGCGCCGACGGCGAAACATAATATGGATGATGTACCAACTGGAGCATCTTGCCACGCTACCCCGTTTTGTCGATGGAAAGCCATGAGCCAGCATTTTGTCCGTCCTGACGTCCGCGCCTTCCTTGATGACATCAATGGCCGCAACGGCCCGAAAACCCATGAGGTCGATCCACCGACCGCGCGGGTGATGGCGGGGCGGCTGCGCCAGATAGCCGATGTCGAAAGCCCCGCCATCGCGACCCGCGAAGATCTCTATATCGCGACGCCCGACGGCCGTTCGATCGCGGCCCGCTTTTACGATCCGCGCCCGCAGCGGGAAGAAGGGCCGCTGGTCGTCTTCTTCCACGGCGGCGGTTTCGTGGTCGGCGACATTGACCTCTATGACGCGGCGGCGGCCGATATCGCGATCGGGCTCGATCTGCCGCTGCTTTCGATCGACTACCGGCTGGCGCCCGAAGCGCCCTGGCCCGCCGCACCCGACGATTGCGAGGCGGCGACCCGCTGGGTGGCCGAACAGGGAATATTGTTCGGCCGCCGCTTCAATTCGCTCGCGCTCGCCGGCGACAGCGCGGGCGGCACACTCAGCATCATCACCGCGATGGCGCTGCGCAACCATGGCGCCGCGCTGCCGGTGATCGCGATCTGGCCGCTCTATCCGGCATTCGACCTGCGAAAACGCTACCCGTCGACCGAACGGCTGGGGGAGGGCTATATGCTCACCGTCGATACGCTGCGCTGGTTCAACGATCATTATGCGCCCGATTTCGATCATTGGCGTGCCTCGCCGCGGGTCGGCAATCAGGAGGGCATGCCTCCCGCGCTGGTGGTGGGCGCGACGCTCGATCCGCTGCTCGATCAGGCGCGGGCCTATGCGATCGCCTGTATCGAGGCCGGGGTTCCGGTCGTCTATCGCGAGAGCAAGGGCAATATCCATGGCTGGCTCACCCTGCGCCGGGCAATCCCCTCGTCGCAGGAGGACCTGCGCGGCTGCCTTGCCGCTTTCAAGGTGATGATCGAGGAATATCGGCCATGAAGAGATCGCTGCCTTACCGCCCAGCTGCCGCGATCATGCTGCTCAGCAGCGAGGACAAGGTGTTCGTCGCCCAGCGCCTCGATACTATGCTCGACGCCTGGCAGATGCCGCAGGGCGGGCTCGACCCCGGCGAGGATCCGCAGGCCGGCGCGCTGCGCGAGCTGGAGGAAGAGACGGGGATCAAGCCGCATCTGGTCGAAATTTTGGCGAAGGCGCCGCAGGAGCTGCTTTACGATCTACCGCCCGAGATGATGGGCAAGATCTGGGGCGGCAAATATCGCGGCCAGGCGCAGCACTGGTTCGTCGCACGCTTCCTGGGACGGGACGAGGACGTCGACATCAACACCGCCGATCCCGAGTTTCGCGCCTGGAAATGGGTCGAGGCGCACGAACTGGTCGATCTGATCGTGCCGTTCAAGCGCAAGCTCTATGCCGAGGTCGTCGCGACATTTGCGGACCATTTGCCCCGCTAGAGCAGCTTCGCCGCCGCCAACACCTCCTCGGCATGGCCTTTGACCTTCACCTTGCGCCAGATTTTCGCGATCGTGCCGTCCTTGTCTATCAGGAAGGTCGCGCGATCGATGCCCATATAGTTGCGGCCATAGAGGGTCTTCTCGATCCACGTGCCATAGGCTTCGCAGATGCTGTCGTCGCTGTCGGAGGCGAGCCGAATCGTCAGCCCATATTTGTCGATGAACTTCTGGTGCCTGGCGGGCTTGTCCTTCGAGACGCCGATGATCGTCGCCCCGGCGCGCGCGAAATCGTCGGCCAGCGCGGTGAAGCTCTGCGCCTCGGTGGTGCAGCCGGGGGTGTCGTCCTTCGGATAGAAATAGAGCACCAGGATCTTGCCCGCCTGATCGGCCACGCTCGTGCTGCTGCCGTCGGGCAGCGGCAATATGACGTTCGGGGCCTTGTCGCCGTCCTTCAGCATGTTCGTTCCTCCCAGAGAAGGACATCATTAGGACGGGGCGGGCGCCGAGTTCAAAAGCCCTGAGACGCCGGCCGGTCGATGACGTGCGACCAGGCGGCATGGACCGTCGCGCGCGCCGCGCCATAGGCCTCCACAAGGCCTGCCCAGTCATCGAACCCGCAGGCCTGGGCGATCGCGCCGCGCTGTTCGGGGGCGGGCTCGTGGCAATGGGGCGACAGCATCCGCAACACGATCAGCATCCGGCTAAGCGTTTCATGCGCGCCGATCATTGCGGGATCGAGCAGCCCGGCGCTGACCTGCGAGCGGATCGCGGTGCGCAGGCGCGGGTGGATGCCGACATGCTGGTCGAGCTGATTGACGTGGACGGCGAACTCGAGATCGACCAGCCCACCGGGCAGAAGCTTGACGTCGAAGGCGCCGCGCGGCGGCTTGTATCGGGCGATCTCGCCGCGCATCTTGATCGCGTCGGCGAGCAGTGCCCCGCGCCCGCGCGGGCTGCGCAGCCGCCGGCCGACGATCGTCTTCGCCTCGCGCCGCGCGGCGTCCGAACCATAGACCGGCCGCGCCCGGGTCAGCGCCATATGCTCCCAGGTCCAGGCGTTCTCGCTGTGATAGCGCCGATAGCTCTCGGTCGAACAGGCGAGCATTCCCTTCGCGCCCCAGGGCCGCAGCCGCGTATCGACCTCATAGAGCGGACCCAGCGTGGTCACGGTCGACATCGCGGTGGTGATCTGCTGGGCGACGCGGCTGAAATATTCATTGGCATCGAGCGATTTGCGCCCGTCACTGTTCGCCCGATAGTCGCCGGTGAACAGAAAGATGATGTCGAGATCGGAGATGTTGGTGAGCGAGCGCCCGCCGAAGCGGCCGAGTGCCAGGATCACCAGTTCGGCACCGGGAACCACGCCGTGATTCTCCTTCATCCGACCCAGCACGTCGTCCGCCATCGCGCGCAGCCCGGCCTCGGCAAGGTCGCAATTGGCGATCGCGATGTCGAGCGCGTCGTCGGTCGCCTCGAGCAGCTGCAGCCCCAACCCGAACCGATAGCCGCCGATCGCCTGCGCGACCCGGAGCTGGCCCGCCGCGCGGTCGCCATCGCGCATCAGCAGCGCGAACTCCGCGTCGAGTTGGGCGGGAGAGGGGAGCGGGGCATAGGCGCTGCTGTCGATCAGGCGCGCGATCAGCGCGGGCTGTGCGATCAGGTGGCGTGACAGCGTCGGCGCATGGCCGAGCAGGCCGAGCAGTGAAGCCATCAGCGACGGCCGCGCCTCGAACGCGGAGAACAGGGCCGTGTCGGGAGGAAGCCGGCCGACGATCTCGTCGAGAGTGGCGAGGGCCGCGTCGGGGGCCTCGAACTGGCCGAATTGCGCCACCATGCCGGGGAGCACGGCTTCGAGCGCGGTGCGTTCGATGTCGGGATGCAGCGCGGCAGGGCCCCCCTTGCGCCAGTCGGCGAGCCGGCGCGTGGCGCCGATCGGATCGGAAAAGCCCGCCGCGATAAGCCGCGCCTCGACCCCGTCGACGATAGCAGGCTGGAGAAACGCGTGCAGGTCACGCGAAAGAGTTGCCTCGATCCCGGCGGCTTCGGCCGGCGCCGATGCAAGCGCCGCAAGCGGCGTGGCCCCCTGCTGCAGGTCGCGCTCGTGCCTCATGCGGGCACTGGCGGAAAGGATAGGGGGCGCCCCGATACGCTGGGACGCCCCTCGATGAATACAGCCATCGATCTACTCACGCTTACGCAACACACACTTGATACTGCTCTGATTAGCAGCCGATCTTTAAGTCCCGGTGCGCGAGACTGGTTAAAATCGCGGTGACCCTGTTTTTGATGAAAATCGTCGCCGGGCCGGAACGAGCCCGGGAAACGGGGATTCCTGCGCGGTCAGACCGTCGCGGAAATGCGTTTCCACTCGGTGCTGATCAGGGCGCGTGCCGTTTCATATGCCTTAACCAGTGATTCCCAGTCGTCCTGGCCGCAGGTCCGTGCGACCAATGACCGGGAGGCTTCGGGCGGCTCGGTCGAGCTTGGCGAGACGAGCCGCAAGGTCACCAGCATCCGGGTCAGCAGCTCATGCGCGGGGACCATCGCGGGATCGATCAGCCCGTCGTCGACCAGCTGCCGCATCGCGACGCGCAGCCGGGGGTCGAAGCCGGTGCGATGGCGCAGCTGGAGCAAGTGGACGGCGAATTCGGCATCGACCAGCCCGCCGTCGATCAGCTTGACGTCGAACGGGCCAGATGGCGGCTTATGCTTCGCGATGTCGCCGCGCATCTTGACGGCGTCGGCGGTGAGCGCCGCGCTGTTTCGTTCGCTTGCCAGCGTCTCGGCGATGATGGTGCCGACCTTTGCGCGTGCGCCTGCCGATCCGAAGATCGGCCGCGCCCGGGTCAGCGCCATATGCTCCCATGTCCAGGCGCTCTCGCGCTGATATTGGGCGAAGCTTTCGGTCGAAACCGCGAGCAGGCCCTGCGCCCCCGAAGGCCGTAGCCGCGTATCAACCTCGTAGAGCGGCCCCGATGCGGTCGGTACCGATAGCGCTGCCGAGACTCGCTGCGCGAGACGGTTGAAATAGGTCGTCACTCCGAGCGGACGGCGGCCGTCGGACTCGGCCATCAAGTCCCCCGTGAAGAGATAGACGATGTCGAGATCCGAGGCATGGGTGAGCGCGCCGCCACCCAGCCGTCCGAGCGCGATCACGATCAACTCGCCATCGGGTATCTTGCCATGATTGTCCTCGAACTCGGCGATTGCCGCGCGCGCCAGCACGTCGAGCGCGGCCTCCGCGACCCGCGCATAGCCCTGCGCCACGTCGATCGGGTCAGATGCCGCCTCGATCAGCTGGACGCCCAGCGCGAAGCGGCGCTCGGCGACCCGCTGGCGGACCAGATCGAGCCGCTGTTCATATTGGTCGGATCGCTCGCAGGCGCCGAACTCCTCGATCAGCACGTCGATCGCGGGAGGAGGTTCGAGCGCGGTCGAATCGATCAGCCCGTCGAGCAGCGCGGGCCGCCGGCCCAGCGCCTGTGACAGGGTAGGCGCATGGCTCAGCACGTCGATCAATGCACGGGCGAGCGCCGGGCGCGCCTGGAGCAGGCGGAACAGGTTGATCGCGCTGGGGAGGCCCGCCACCAGCTCTTCAAAGCGGTTGAGCGCATCCTTCGGCGACGGTGCCTTGCCCAGCGCCGTGATCAGCGTTGGCAGCATCGCCTCGAGCGCCGCCTGCGCGACTGGCGTGCGCAGTGAGCGGCTTTTGCCCTCGCGCATGATTTCGATCCTCGTCCGCGCGGCGGCGGGATCATCGAAGCCGGACGCGGCAAGGCGCGCGTCCAGCTTCTCGGGCTGGACCGGCAGCCTCTCGTCATCGTCGCTGTCGAGCGAGTCATAGGTGGTGCCGACGATCTCGACATGCGGGCGGAGCAGCGATGTCAGCGCCTCACCATCGGCCAGGCCATGCAGGCGGGCGACATTGTCGAGCGCTTCGGCCTGGCGGGGCAGGCGGTGCGTCTGATGGTCGTCGACCATCTGCAGCCGGTGCTCGATCGTGCGGTAGAGGCGGTATGCGTCGGCCAGCGCGGCGGCGGTGGCTGCATCGATCCGCCCCGCCTCGCCCAGCGCCCGCAGCGCGTCGAGAGTCGCGGGCGCGCGCAGCTGCGGTTCGCGGCCGCCATGGATCAGCTGGTGGATCTGCGCGAAGAATTCGACCTCGCGGATGCCGCCGCGGCCGCGCTTGAGGTCATAGCCGGGGCCCAGCACTTGCCCTTGCGCGAAATGATCGCGAATGCGGCGCGAGATCAGTCGAATCTCCTGGACCGCGCCGAAATCGATTGAGCGGCGCCAGATGAAGGGGCGGATCGCGTCGAGAAAGCCCTGACCCAGCGCCGCGTCCCCCGCGACCGCGCGGGCGCGGATGAAGGCGGCGCGCTCCCAAGGCAGCGCGGCCGATTCATAATAGCTGAGCGCGGCATCGATCGGCAATGCGAGCGGCGATACTTCGGGCGAGGGGCGCAACCGCAGGTCGACCCGGAAGACATAACCATATTGATCGCGGGTCTGGAGCAGATCGACCACGCGGCGAGCGACGCGGACTGCGGCTTCGCCGGGGTCTTCGCGCGGTCGGCGGGGCAGCGTCTCGGGATCGAAGATCAGGATCGGGTCGATGTCGGACGAATAGTTGAGTTCACGGCTGCCATGTTTGCCCAGCCCCAGCGCAGCAAAGCCGCGCGGCGCCTCGCCGGGGGTGCGTTCGGTGATCGCGGTGCGGATGGCCAAGTCTAGCGCATGGTCGGCAAAGGCCGATAGATGCTCGATGACTTCCTCGAGTGACGCGCTCCCCGCAAGATCGGACAGCGCGGTCGCCAGCGAGACGACCTGCCGCTGGATGCGCAGCATCTTGCCGACGTCCGACGATTCGGCGGCGGCCAGACCGGCGCGGATCGCGTGGTCCAGCCCATGGTCGCGCACTGCCGCCACCGTTTCCGGATGGCGCTCGACAAGTCCCGACAGGAACGGCGAATGCCCCCTGATCCGATCCAAGGCATTGGAAAAGCCAGCTTCGTCGGGACGGGCGTTCATCGCATTTTCGCATAAGCGATTCGTACGGGAGTGCAACATCGGGAAACTTGCTGGCATCCGGGCGTTATAAGCGCATGGATCAACTCACCCCCTCAATCCTCGCGTCGCGGGCACCGATCGCCGGAGAGCGGACGATAAGTGCACCGCATCGCCATGAGGGCATCGGCAACGCGCTGCGCGCCGCGTTCGATCAGGGAAGCTACGGCCTGCCCGACGAGATGGCGAAGCTGTTGCGAAAGCTGGATCGCTAAAGCGTCATTGGCCGCGATTAAGGAAAAGGCCGGCTCCGCAGTGGCGGAGCCGGCCTTTTCCGTGTTGCGCCACCTCGCCGCCATTCGACCGTTAGCGCGAATGGCGGTTCGAGTCAGAATCGCGTCTAGTCTTTGCTGAGCAGGTCGACGTCGGCCATGATCTGCTGGAGCGTGGTGGTCGACGGGTCGGTCTTGTGTTCGCGCCGCGAGGGGAGCTGACCATGATCGAGCAGCTGTTCGAGCGCGGCGCGGCCGCGTGCGACCCGGCTCTTTATCGTGCCGACTGCGCAGCCGCAAATCTCGGCCGCCTCCTCATAGGCGAAGCCGCCCGCGCCGACCAGGATGAGCGCCTCGCGCTGTGGCTGCGGCAGGTGCAGCAGCGCACGCTGCATGTCGGCCAGCTCGATATGACGATCCTGCGAAGCCGGGGCGGCAAGCAGCTTATTGGCCGCATGCTCGTCCCATTCGCCGCGGAAACGTGCGCGGCGCATCTGCGACAGGAACAGGTTGCGCAGGATGATGAAGGTCCAGGCGCGCATGTTGGTACCTGCCTGGAAGCGCTTGCGCGCAGCCCAGGCCTTCATCAGCGTTTCCTGGACGAGATCGTCGGCGAGGTCGCGATTGCCCGAAAGCGAGCGTCCGAAGGCGCGCAGATGCGGGATAACCCGGGCGAGCTCATCCTTGAACTCGTCATCAGACAGGGCGATGAGCTCGGCGGCGGGCGTCTCCGCACCGGGCTCCCCCTGATCTTCATCGGTCATGGGCTGTCGTTTCCCGCTGTAAGAATGTGCCATTGGCCGTCTTTTGGTCATCAGCACAGTTGGTTCCCATCGTTGCTTAGGGGGACGGTGATGGCCGTCCGTTTCATCGCTACAACAATGGGAACCATCGCGGGTTCCATCGAAACCGTAAACGAAACGATCTCGATCAGGCTTCGATCGTCGCTGCGTTGAAAAAAAGTGCCTGGCTGATCGCGGCCTTCACGGTGGAGCGCTGGAAGGGCTTGGTGATCAGGAATGTCGGCTCCGGTCGCTCGCCGGTCAACAGGCGTTCGGGAAAGGCGGTAATGAAGATCACCGGCACGCTGAACTCGGACAGGATGTCCTTCACCGCGTCGATGCCCGAGCTGTCGTCGGCCAGCTGAATATCGGCGAGAACCAGCCCCGGCCTCTGCGCATGGGCCTGCGCGACGGCTTCGTCGCGGGTGACGGCGACACCGCTGACACTATGGCCAAGATCGCGAACGATCGTCTCCAGGTCCATCGCGATGATCGGCTCATCCTCGATGATCAGCACGTCGGTGCGCGTCTGCCGGTCGATCTCGGCGATCGCGTCGGCGACCAGCGATTCGACTTCTTCGGGATCGGAGTCGATCAGATAGGCGGTGTCCGCGACGGTGAAGCCTTCCATTGCGGTCAGCAGCAGCGCCTGCCGCGACAGCGGGGTGATCGCGTGGAGCCGCGCCTGAGCTACCGCCTCGCGGTCGGCAACCGAATCGGGCTGCCCGACATCATCATAATTGGTCGAATTCCAGATGACCTGAAAGGTACGGTAGAGCCCGACCCGGACGTCGACGTCCTTTGGAAAATCATCGGGGGCAGCTACGATCGCTTCGAGCGTGGCCCGTACATAATTGTCGCCATGGGACTGGCTGCCGGTCAGCGCGCGACCATAGCGGCGCAGGAAAGGCAGATGGGGGGCAAGTTTCTGGCCGAGCGACATGGATATCAGCACTCCCTGGGTTCTGTCGATGCGAGGGTTCCCGTCACACAGCATGGAGATAGCAGCCCCACCCGTATTGCGAAAGCCACCCGCAGCTTCGGTTCGGAACGACGATAAAAAGAAGACATTCCGATCGTGGAACTATCGGCGGAGTTTTTTGTTTCATCCCCGATGTGTGCATTTTACCGATCGTCGTAAGATGGTACGCATCCGGATCGATCCACGATGGGGCGGCATCCAAATGGGCCGTTTATCTGGAAAGTGTTGGACAACGAGATGAAGTTCAGGGGCGCGGGCCGATTGGCACAGAATGAACAGTCCAGTGCGCCGGCCAATGATGTGGCTGGTCGCAAGCCTGCACGGAAGCGCCGGGGCGATCCCGCGCGCGACGCGAATGTGGGCGCCGCATTGCGTTCGGTATATTCACAGACTGTCGAAGAGGCGGTTCCCAACGAGTTTCTGGATCTCTTGAACAAGCTGGACTGAATTGTGGCGCTGGCCAATTCCATCCTTCGGGCATGTCCGACCTGGGGTATCGGTAGCGGGCAGGGATGAAGCACCCCGCGATACTCGCTTTCGCCCGTCTTTCCACCGGCATCAAGATGCTGCTGATCCTGTCGGCGGCAATGCTGCCGCTGGGCTTCACTGCCTTGCTCACCTCGCTCGACATGGCCCGTTCAGTGGCGGGCGAGCGCCGGGCTGCGGCGGAAACCGCAACGGCACTGCACGCCGGGGAGGTCGAGGCGCTGATCGAAACCGGCCTCTATCTTGTCCGCGCGGCCACCGTCAGCCCCCGTGCACCCGATTATATATGCCGGGAGATCGGGCGTCAGGCCCGGCTCAACCGTAGCGGGCGGCCCCCGGTCGCGCTATTCGACGGCGATGGTCGGAAAATCTGCCAGTCGCATGGTAGGCCGATTGATCGGCTCGCCGCGGCGGATCCTGCGGTCGAGCATGTCTGGCTCGACTCCGACCGCCGGCTGCTCCGTTTCACCGCCGCGCGCGCCGATGGCAGTCTGCAGGTCGAAGTCGACATTTCGATCGATCCGGTCCGGTTCGTGCAGCGCCATCAAGACGCTCTCCCGCTCAGCCGGCTTGCGTTGCGGCAGGGCCAGTCGGAGATAATTCTCGTCGATCTCAGCAAGGATGGCAGCCGCGATAGGCTGTACCTGTCACAGCCGATAGCCGACGGACGGCTTGCGCTGTTGGCCGAATATCAGGTCGCGCCGGCGCGGGCACGAACCGTTCTGCTCGTCGTCCTTCCGATCCTGATGTGGGCGGCGGCGGCATTGACGTGCTGGCTGATCGTCAACCGGCTGCTGCTCCGTCCGCTCGGTCAGCTGAAACAGTCGATCGACACCTGGCAGGCGACCCGCGAGCCGCTGCGGCTTCCCCGGCTGACCACGCCCAGCCATGAGATTCGCGACCTGGCCGAGAGCTTCGGCACCGTCGCGGCGCGCATCTATGAGCATGAGCGCGAGCTGGAGGAGGGCCTTGCCCGCCAGACCCGCCTCACCCGCGAGGTTCATCATCGGGTCAAGAACAACCTCCAGGTGGTGTCGAGCCTGATCAATCTTCATTCCCGCGGCGCCGAAGGTGCGGTCGCCGATGCCTATGGGGCGATTCAGCGGCGCGTTGACGCGCTCGCGGTCGTGCACCGCAATCATTATGCCGAGCTCGAGGAGAATCGCGGCGTATCGATCCGTGCTCTGGCGGGGGAACTCGCCACCTCGTTGCGCGCCTCCGCACCGGCTGCCGCCACCGGCATGCCGATCGCTCTCAACATGATCGACGCCTATGTCACCCAGGATGTCGCGGTCCCGGTTGCCTTCCTGATCACCGAAGTGGTCGAGTTGTTGATGTACTGCAATCCCAAGGGCTCGGTACTGATCTCGCTTGAGCTGAGTGAAGAGCCCGATCGTGGCAATCTGCGGATCGAGACGGTCGGCATGGCCGATCGCGCCTTTGACGATTTTCCAGGCAAGCTGCGCTTCAACCGTGTCGTGACCGGCCTTGCGCGCCAGTTTCGCGCGCCGCTCATCCAGGACCTCGATGCGGGTCGCTTCGAGATTCAGATCAGCATTCTCGCCTGACCGATCGGCTGCGCGGAAGAAAAGTGAAAAATTTATCGGCAGCCGGAACCATGTTTACGGCAACCCGTTTTATACTTCGGATAGCGATGCTTTGCCCCCCCGCTCCCGCTATCCGACCAAAAAAGGGCCCGGCCGCGTTATCCCCCCCGTAAACGCGACCGGGCCCATATTTTTGCCCAAACACCGAAATCACAACGCGAAAGATTCCTTTTCCATTGCGGAGGGGGAACAAAGTCCAGACGCGGGCATTGATCGCAGCAGCTTCTCCTCTGGTGGAAGCCCCGGTTAGCGAAGAGGATTCTCTATGTTCAAACGTACCATCGCCGTAGCGTTCGTCAGCCTCAGCCTGCTCGCGGTCGCCGCCTGCAATACGGTTGAGGGCGCGGGCAAGGACGTCTCGTCGGCCGGCAAGGCCGTAGCCAACGCGGCCGACGACGCCAAGTAAGCCGCCAATCTTTGGTGCCTGCGAGCCCGGGACGGTCAGACCGTCTCGGGCTCGCTGCGTTTACGGCGCTTCTCGGTGATCCATATCGCGCCCAGCGCGAGATAATAGAGCATGATCAGCGGCACCGCGAGCAGCAGCTGCGACCCGATATCGGGCGGAGTCAGCACCGCCGCGATCGCGACGGCGCCGACGATGGCATAGCGCTGCGCCGCGAAAAGTTGCTTGAGGGTGACGACCCCCGCGCGCTCCAGGAGCATCAGCAGCACGGGCAGCAGGAATGACAGCCCGAAGCCGAACAGGAATTGCATTACGAACGACAGATAGTTGCCGACGCCGGGCAATGCTTCTTGTTGAACCCCGCCCAGATTGCCCTGGAAGCCGAGCAGGAAATGCAGCGCGACGGGAATCGCGAAATAATAGGCAAGCGCCGCGCCGCTCAGGAACAGCACCGGGGTCGCCAGGATGAACGGCAACAGCGCGCGCTTCTCCTTTTTGTAGAGGCCGGGCGCCACAAACTGCCAGATCTGGTTGGCGACGATCGGGAAGGACAGCATCATCGCCGAGAAGAAGGCGACTTTGATCTCGACGAAGAATGCCTCGAAAATCTGCGTGTAGATCAGCTTGCCCTGGCCCGCCGCCAGCAGTGGCTGGACGAGAAACGCAAAGATCGAGCGCGAGAAGTAGAAGCAGACCCCGAACGCCACGGCGAGCGCCGCAACCGATTTCAACAAGCGGCGGCGCAGTTCGAGCAGATGATCGAGCAGCGGGGCGCGGCTCTCGTCGAGATCGTTCATGGCGCTGGCGGGGGAAGCGGCTTGGATGGCTCGGGATCGGAAGGTGCATCGAAGCTGTCGGCCGGCGGGTCGTAGCTGTCGGTTACCTCAACGGGCGCGTCTGCGATGGTTGGTGCCTCGGCGCTGGCGGGCATGCCGCCCAGCGGGATCATCTCGCCTTCGATCGGCGCGGGCTGAGCAGGGTGCTCGGCCATGATCCGCGCATTTTCGGCGGCCCACTTCTTTTCCATTTCCTCTAGCTCTGACTGGCGGATCATCTCGTCGATGCCCGTGCGAAAATGGCGGGCGACGCCGCGGGCTTTGGCTATCCAGTTGCCAACGAACCGCATGGCTCGCGGCAGATCCTTCGGCCCGATAACGACAAGCGCGACCACCGCAACGAGCAGCAATTCGGTGGGAGCGACGTCGAACATCGCCTATCGTCCGCCGACGAGGTCCGCGCGGATCAGCTCTTGGGCCGATCGTCCTGCATTGGCTGCAGGGAGGGATCGGGATTGGGTTCCATCGGAGGCTGCTGCTGCAGGCGCGCGGCGGGCTTCGCAGGGGTTGGCTCAACCACCTCGTCTTCCTCGGCCATACCCTTTTTAAAGCTTTTAATACCCTTGGCGACGTCGCCCATCAGATCAGAAAAGCGGCCCTTGCCGAACAGCAACAGCACGACGATGCCGACGATCAGCCAATGCCAGATGCTAAAACCACCCATGGGGAATCTCCTTAGATAAGCCTCATCTAGGCCCTGCACGGGTAATTCGCAATCTTCGTGACGGCAGAATGTTGCGGTGCATCATTCTTCGTCGTCGCCCTTCTCCATCTGCAGTTGTTCGAAGGCGAGGTCGACCGGATCGAGCAGGCCGGCGGCCTTCAGGTCGGCGATTCCGGGCAGATCCTTGCGGCTTTGCAGTCCGAAATGGGAAAGGAAGGCTGGCGTGGTCGCGAACAACAGCGGACGTCCAGGTGTCTCGCGACGCCCTGCGGGGCGGATCCAGCCGGCCTCCAGCAGCACGTCGAGCGTGCCCTTGGAGATCTGGACGCCGCGAATCGCCTCGATCTCGGCGCGGCTGACCGGCTCATGATAGGCGATGATCGCCAGCGTCTCGATTCCCGCGCGGCTCAGCTTGCGCGGTTCTTCACGTGTGCGCCTCAGGATATGCGCCAGATCGGCCGCTGTCTGGAAATGCCAGCGGCCGCCGCGTTCAACCAGTTCGATCCCGCGCCCGGCATAAAGCTGGGCAAGACGCGGCAGCGCATTGTCCAGGCTATCGGCGCCGATCACATTCTGCAGCTCCGCCGGGCTCATCGGTGTTTCGGCGGCGAACAGCGCGGCTTCCAGCGCGCGGAGCAGATTGTCGGGTTCGGCGATCATGCCGCCGCCGTTGCGCTGCGGAGCATCAGCGGGGCGAACGCGCCGTCCTGCATCATCGCCAGCCGGCCCTGGCGGGCGAGTTCGAGTGCCGCGACGAAGCTGGAGGCCAGCGCTGACCGGCGATACTCGCCGGTTGCGTCCGACGGCAGGAAGGTTTCGAGGCTGGTCCAGTTGATCGCGGCGCCCACCATTCGTGCGACGCGCTCGATCGCCTGTTCGAGTGTCATCACCGGCCGGCGCTGGATGATGTGCATAGGCTCGTCGCCGCGCGCGACGACGACGCCGTAAGCCGAGATCAGATCAAAGATACTGGCATCCCATGCGGCTTTGCGGACCAGCTTCAGCCCTTCGGGCGCGCCGCGCGTAAAAACGTCGCGGCCCAGCCTGTCGCGGCCCATCAGCCGGGCGCCCGCTTCGCGCATCGCCTGGAGTCGCTGGAGGCGCAGCTGAAGCCGCAGCGCCAGTTCCTCTGGGCTGGGGTCGATATTGGGATCTTTGGGCAGCAGCAGACAGGATTTGAGATAGGCGAGCCACGCCGCCATCACCAGATAATCGGCCGCAAGTTCGAGTTTGAGCGCCTTGGCGCTGTCGATGAACGTCAGATATTGCTCGGTCAGCGCGAGGATCGAAATTTTAGCGAGGTCGACCTTCTGTGCCCGGGCCAGATTGAGCAGCAGGTCGAGCGGACCTTCCCAGCCGTCGA
Source organism: uncultured Sphingomonas sp. (assembly GCA_947085315.1). Lineage (GTDB taxonomy): Bacteria > Pseudomonadota > Alphaproteobacteria > Sphingomonadales > Sphingomonadaceae > Rhizorhabdus. Next base: position 25,580 of record CAMTVW010000012.1, read on the forward strand.
GGTCGAGCGTCAGCACATCGTCGCTCGGACCGCCTAGCGGCAGATCAAAATTATCGTCGTCATCCCCCAGCATAGCGGGGAGTAAATCAGGATTCGGGGGGAGAGGAAAGCCGCCAGTTCCTCGCTATGCACAGCATGGGGAGGATATTTAAGCCGGCAATACCGCGAGCAAGGCATCGCGCTTTGCCATCAAGTCCGTAACCGAGGCTTCGGCCCGGATCCCCGTGACGGTCGCCATCGCGCGATCCAGCCGGGCCTTCGCCTGCGTGCCGATCGGTCCAACCGCACCGGCGATCGCTTCCATCTCGGCCATGTCGCCCGAACAATGGAGGGCGATGTCGCAGCCCGCCGCCAGCACGCCGCGCGCGCGCGCGTCGAAGCCGCCCGACAGCGCGTGCATGCCCAGGTCGTCCGACATCAGCAGCCCGTCGAACCCGATCCGCCCGCGGATGATCTCGCCGATGATCTTCGCCGACAGGCTGGCACATTCGACCGCGTCCCATGCCGGGTAGACGACATGCGCGGTCATCGCCATCGGCGCATCGGCGAGCGCGATGAACGGCGCGAGATCGGTCTCCAGCGCTGCGGCGTCGACGACGACGACGGGCAGTTCGACATGGCTGTCGGCCATTGCCCGGCCATGTCCGGGAATATGTTTGACGACGCCCACCGCGCCGCCCGCGCGCAGCCCTTCGATCACGGCGCGTCCCATCGCCGCCACCCGCATCGGCTCGGTACCCAGCGCGCGATCGCCGATGATGTCGTGTGCGCCGGGCTGGCGGACATCGAGCAGCGGCAGGCAATCGACATTGATCCCGACCTCGCCGAGCATCGCGGCAATCGCCTGGGCATTGTGGCGCGCCGCCTCGATCGCGGTCATCGGTGCGATGTCGTAGAGCCGGTCGAACACTTCCCCGGTGGGAAAGGCGGGCCATGTCGGCGGCTGCATCCGCGCCACCCGGCCGCCTTCCTGATCGATCAGGATCGGCACATCGTCCCGGCCCGACAGGGCGCGCAAGGCATCGGTCAGGGCTCGCAGCTGTGCCGGGTTAACGACATTGCGTTTGAACAGGATGAATCCGGCCGGATCGAGGCTGGTGAAAAATCCGCGCTCGGCATCGGTGAGTTCGGTCCCGGCGAGACCGAGGAAGAGCGGTGTCATCGTTTTGTGCTTATCCCACCACCGAACAGGTTTCGCCTGCGGTGCGCAGCCGCCCGCATATGTCGCCGGCATTGCCGCCGCTCGCGCGCAGCCGGTAGAGCGTCTTGTCGCCCGACTGGACCGGCACCACCGACTGGGTCAGCCCGGAGAGGAAGGCGAAGCGGCCCGACAGTGTCTTCCATGCGGCATTGGCCTTGGCCTGGCTCGAAAAGGCGCCGAGCTGGATCATCGACCCGCCCGAGACGGGAGCCGGCGCGGGTGCCGCGACCGGCTTCGCCCTGGGCGGCGCCTTCACGGCCGGTTCGATTGCAGCGGGCTTGGCAGCGGCGGGCGGCGCGGTCGGCTTCGGCGTGACCGGGGCTGTCTTGCTGACGACCGGCGCGGGGACCGCAGGGACGGGCGCGGCGGGGGCGGGGCGATCGATGTTGACCGGCGTCTCCGCCGTGCTGCTGGTGTCGATCACGCTGGCGACTTCATTGCCCTTGCTGGCGCTATAGACGATCTCGTCCTCGCCAGCGATGGGGGCTTCCTCGCCCGGGCGTTCCTTATAATAGCTGTCGGGCGCCTCGATCAGCGCGCCGTCGCCCGATGCCGCCTGGTCGCTGCCGCGCATCCAGAAATAGGCGCCGCCGATCGCCGCGATCACCACCACGGCGGCGACGATCCAGATGATCAGCCGGCCGGGGCCACCGCCGCCCTCGTCATATTCCTCCTCGACGGGTTCCAGCCAGGGCAGGCGATCCTCGTCATTGGGACCAAGCCGGTCGCGCGAGTAATCGGTCACTACTGCATCTCCTCAGCCGCGGCGACGCCCATGACGCCCAGGCCGTTGCGGATAATCTGCCCGATCGCATCGCTCAGCGCCAGCCGGGCGCGCGTGATTTCGGGCTGATCGGCCAGCAGGAAGCGACGGGCCGGGTCATCATTGCCGCGATTCCACAGTGCATGGAACATCGCCGCCAGATCGTAGAGATAGAAAGCGATCCGGTGCGGCTCATGCGCCGCCGCCGCGCTCTCGACGATGCGCGGGAATTGCGCGGCGAGCTTGACGAGCGCCAGTTCCTCAGCGTCGAGCAGGCCGAGGTCGGCGGCGGGGCCGACATCGATTCCCGCCTCGGCCGCGCGCCGGAGGAGCGAGCGCCCGCGCGCATGGGCATATTGGACGTAGAAGACCGGATTGTCCTTCGACGCCTCGACCACCTTGGCGAAGTCGAAGTCCATCTGCGCGTCGGCCTTGCGGGTCAGCATGGTGAAGCGGACGACGTCCTTGCCCACCTCGCGGACGACGTCGGCAAGCGTCACGAAGCTGCCCGAGCGCTTCGACATCTTCACCGGCTCGCCACCGCGCAGCAGCCGCACCATTTGCACCAGCTTGACGTCGAACGGCACCTTGCCGCCGGTCAGCGCCTGTACCGCCGCCTTGATCCGCTTGACGGTGCCGGCATGGTCGGCGCCCCAGATGTCGATCAGCATGTCGGCGCTCTCGGCCTTCTGTGCATGATAGGCGAGGTCGGTGCCGAAATAGGTGAGCCCGCCATCGGACTTGCGCACCGGACGGTCGCTGTCGTCGCCGAACGCGGTCGCCCTGAACAGCGTCATCTCGGTTGGCTCCCAATCGTCGGGAAGCTCGCCCTTGGGCGGTTCGAGCGTGCCGCGATAGACCAGCCCCTCGGCGGTCAGCCGTTCGAGCGCGGCATCGACCCGGCCGGCCTTCTGCACCGCGGCCTCGGACGCGAACACGTCGTGGCGTATGCCCAGCAGCGCCAGATCGGCGCGGATCATCTCCATCATCGCGGCGACGGTCTTTTCGCGGAACAGGTCGAGCCATTCGCTTTCGGGGGCGCCGACATATTTCGCGCCGAACTCGGCGGCGAGCGTCTGTCCGATCGGGACCAGATAGTCGCCCGGGTAAAAGCCCTCGGGAATCTCGATCGTCTCGCCCAGCGCCTCGCGGTAGCGCAGGTGGGCCGAACGGGCGAGCGTCTGCACCTGCGCGCCGGCATCATTGACATAATATTCGCGGGTGACGGCATAGCCGGCATATTCGAGCAGCGCCGCCAGCGCATCGCCCACCACCGCGCCCCGGCAATGGCCCATATGCATCGGCCCGGTCGGGTTGGCCGAGACATATTCGACATTGACGCGCTTACCGGTGCCCAGCTGCGAACGGCCATAATCGGCGCCTGCCGACGTGATGGCGGCGAGCTCCTCGCGCCAGCTCATATCGGTCAGGCGGACGTTGATGAAGCCGGGGCCGGCGACTTCCGCGCGCGCGATCTCGGGCAGCGCGGCAAGCTTCGGGACGATCAGCTCGGCCAATGCGCGTGGATTCTTGCCGGCCGGCTTGGCGAGGACCATCGCCGCGTTGGTCGCGAGATCGCCATGCGCGGAGTCGCGCGGCGGCTCGACCGCGATATTGCGGCGATCGAGTCCGGCGGGGATTTCTCCCGTCGCTTCGAGCTCATCTAGGATGGTGCCGATGCGGGCGGCGAAGCTGGCGTAGAGCGTGGGCAAATCGAATTCCGTCAGTGCAGTCAGATTGTGCACGCGCTTAGAGCCTGATCGCCATCGGTGGAAGCGCTTTGCGCTCCACCGATGGCGATCAGGCTCTGCACAAATAGCTGAGACCTTGATTCACGTTTCAGGCTTTAGCCTGAAACGACAAAGGTCTTGCTCAACATCCGGGAAAGGTCAGTCCTTAGTTTTGGCACCGCCCTCATTGGCACTGTAAACCGGGATCGACGGCGCGACCGGATCGAGGCGGACCCACAAGGTCAGGACAAGCGCGATGGATAGCGCGGTTCCCGGCACCCAGCGCGGAACGCGGCGCGGCCAGAGCGGCAGGATCAGTGGCAATGCGGCGAACAGCAGCAGGATCATCACCGCGGGCAGCTCGGCGCCGATCCCCAGGAAGATGAAATGTCCCTGGGCAAGCAGATGTCCTATCCCGACAGCGGCGGACAATGCCGCGAGCGCCAGCCCTGCCGCCGCCGGAAGCCACGCCCGTGCAGCCATGGCGACCCCGCCAAGCAGCAGCGGCCAATGCAGCAGCGGCCCGGCCGTCGGTTGCAGGACCTGGACGAGCGCGGCCGCCAGGAGCAGCAATAATGCGGCGCCGACGCCCTTATCATCACCTCCAACCGGCAGGAACCACGCCGCCAGCATGGCCAGCAGCGCGAGCGGGACCAGGACGGGCAACGGACCGCCGGTGAGTATCCCCACCCACATCAGCGCCATTGCGGGGCCAAGCGCGATCAGCCGGGGCTCGGGCCGACGGAATAGGGGCAGCGACATCAGCAGCGCGGTAGTCAGCAGCGCCGCGATGATTTCAAGCGTCGGCAGCGCCGCAAGCCGGTCATAATAATTGGCGCCGCCACTGCCCGACACCGCATTGAAGGCGGTCAGCAGCAAAGCGCCGTGCAGCGACAGCGCCGCGATGACGCTCATGCCTCTGGCGATGCGGCGGACCGTGGGCCGCTTCCGCCACATCGCCGCGCCGATCAGTCCGGCGGCAACCAGCAGGATCGCCCACCCTGCCACCGCCGGATAGACGATCGTCACCCGACCCATCAGATCGGCGAACACGGCGTTGGGCGCCCTGGGCGGAAGCGCGGGAGCGAAGGCCAGCGCGGCGGAGAGGGCGAGCGCCTGGTCGCCCAGGTCCTGCAGCGAGGCCCGATCGACCACGGCCGGTGTCGCGATCGGCGAATGATAGGCGAACGCCCGGTCGAGCGTCGCGAAGTTGAAGCCGGCGATGCCGCGCGCCTTGGCGGGGGTATAGTCGGTCGAATTGGGCATCAGGTCGTAGATCAGCACCGACAGCGAATTGGTCGCGGGGCGATCTACCCGGTCGGCATAGAGCCGCATCATCGCGCCATTGCCGGGGCCTGTCTCGAACATGTTCGCCCGGCCGCCGGCGCCGCGCGCCTCGAGGTTGATCACCGCCCCGATCCGCGAGGCAAGCGCATGCCTGTCGAAAAACGCCCGCGCGCCGTCGAGCCCGATCTCCTCGCTGTCGGTGAAGAGCAGGATCAGGTCGCGCTCGGTCTGCCCGCGCGCGCGGACAGCCCGCACCACTTCGATCGCGGCGGCGACCCCCATCGCATCGTCGGCGGCACCCGGCGAACCCCATGTGCTGTCGAGATGCGCCATCAGCAGTAGCGCGGGTTTGGCGCGGTCACGGCCGGGGATGACGCCGATCAGATTGTGCGCGACGACATCGGCCTGCTTTCGACCACTCCATTTCGACAGCCGGGCGAGCGATTTTTCGTCGAGCGGGACAGCCTGTTGGAAAGGCGCAGCACCGAGCGCGCGCAGCCGCCCGGCCAGATAAGCTGCTGCGGCGCGGTTTGCCGCCGAACCGACCGGGCGGGGCGCCCTGCTGATCGCCACGATGTCGGGAAAGGCGCGGTCGGCCGAAAAGCGTTCCACCGGAGCGTCGGTGCGCTGCGGCGCCGGGGGCAGGATCGCGAGGATCGCCCAGAGCAGCGCGCCGGCCAGCGCCGCGATCAGCGCCAGATTGCGCGACATCAGAAGCCCTCGATTGCGATCGGGCCGACCAGCTCGCGATAGCGCGATAGCGCGTAGCGGTCGGTCATCCCCGCGATGAAATCGCCGATATGGCGCGTGCGGCCGGGTTCCCCGGCGGGCATCGCTTCGCGCCAGTTGTCGGGCAACAGCGCGGCATCGCGCTTATAGGCATCGGCGAGCCCCGCGATCACCGCGGCCATCCGCGCGGCGACCTCGATCTGTTGCGGATGATGATAGAGATTGGCGTACATGAAGCGGGTCAGTGCCTTTTCCCGCGCCGCCATCGCATCTGAAAAGCCGATCAGCGGGCGCCCGGCGGCCCGGACATCCTCGACCGACGCGGGCGCGGCATCGGCGATGCGGCGGCGGCTTTCGGTCAGCAGGTCATTGACCATGCAGCCGATCTGCTCGCGGACCAGTTCGCCCAACAGGCGGGGCTGCGGGACATCGGGATAGCGCGCGCGGACCTTGTCCCAGTTCGAGCATATGAGCGGGTCAGCGATCACCTGATCGAGTGTCAGCAGTCCGGCGCGGACGCCATCGTCGATGTCGTGATTGTCATAGGCGATGTCGTCCGCCAGTGCTGCGACCTGCGCCTCGGCGCTCGGCCAGCCGTCGAGGTCGAGCGGCCATTCGGCGTCGATCTCCGCCATCGCCCAGGTCCGCTTGATGATCGGGCCATTATGCTTGGCCAACCCCTCAAGCGTTTCCCAGCTAAGGTTGAGTCCGTCATGCGTGGGATAGGGCGAGTCAAGCCGGGTCAGCATGCGCAAGGTATGAGCATTGTGGTCGAAGCCCCCCGCATCGGCCATCGCGGCCTGAAGCGCCGCCTCGCCGGCATGGCCGAAGGGCGGATGGCCGATGTCATGGCCCAGGCAGAGCGCCTCGGTCAGATCTTCGTTGAGGCCGAGCGCGCGGGCGATGGTCCGCCCGATCTGCGCGACCTCGAGACTGTGGGTCAGCCGGACGCGGTAATGGTCGCCATCGGGCGCAACGAACACCTGGGTCTTGTGGCGCAGGCGGCGGAAGCTGATCGAATGGATGATCCGGTCGCGGTCGCGCTGAAAGGCATCGCGCGGGCCGCGCGTCTCGCCACCGCCCAGATCATGGAAACGCCCACGGCTGCGGGCGGGATCGGAGGCGTAGGGTGCAAGCGTCGGCATCGGCGCCGTGATGGCCGAGCCGCGCGGCCAAGTACACTATCTTGTCGGGGTCTCGATCGGAGTAGTGTCCGCCGAACGTGGCTGAGCGCTCATCTGGTTATTGAGCAGCATGACCTTGAGAAGGCCCCGCCAGCCGTCGCCTTCGATCTCCATCTCCGGATAGATGCGGTCAACGGGCGCGACGGCGTCATTGGGCAGGCGAAGCTGTTCGGTGGCCGCAGTGACAGGCGACGCGGCGATGGTCAGCAATGCGGCAACGAAGAAATATTTCATCACGACTCCGGTTCGGAGACGCTAATGGGGCACGGCTGTTACCCTTTTATGACTCCGACAGGACGCGATGTGTCGCCAGGGCGATGATCGGGGTCAGTTCACCCGTTCGACGTTCGTGCCCGCCGATGTCGTCACCGGGAAGCTGCTCAGCCCGGCGGCGCGCGCGTCGTTGACATAGTCCTGCGCCGCGCTCTTGCTGGGAAAGGGCCCGATCAGCAGGCGGTTGGTTGACTTGTAGGGCGCCGTCCAGGGCGTCTTGCCGGCCAGAACCTTGCCGTGGCGCGCCTTTTGGGCGGCCCATTCCTTGTCGAGATCGGGCTTATAGGCGCCGCTGGCGATCTGAACCCAATGGCGCTCCGGATCGCTTTTGCGCGCCCTGGCTTCTTCGCGTGCCTTGGCCTTCTTCTCGGCGGCGGCCTTTTCGGCGGCGGCGCGTTTCGCGGCGGCGCGGCGATCCTGCGCCAGGCTGCGCGCGTCGGTTTCGCGCTGCTCGGCCTGGCTGGGCGGATCGGCCTCAATGATCGCCGGCGGCTCGATCCCGGCCGTCGCCGCGCCGGCCTTGGCGGCCGGAGTTGGTGATCGCAGCAGCAGCCGGCCTTCGCGGTCGAACTGCGCCCGCGCCGGGGGCGGGTTGGCCGTCACCAGCGGCTGGCTGCCCTTGGCGGTGGCAGCCGGGCTGGCGGCGGCCATTTCGACCGGCACCTTGTCCTCGGGGAAATGGCCGAAATGGACGGCGGCGGCCTTTTCGGCGGGCTTGAGCGAAGCCAGGCGCGCGAGGAACGGCTTGAGCGCATCGGCCTGATAGCGCGGCAGCACGGCATAGGCGGCGGACTCTGCGCTGGCGGTGTCACCTGTCATGGCCAGTACGAACGCGCGCGCCCGCCAGGCGGGTATGTCGCGTTTGCGGAGCAGCGGATCGAGGATCGCGATCGCCCCCGCCCGGTCGCCGCTCATCGCCAGCGACAGCGCCATGCGCCGGGTCGGCTCGCCGTCGCCGGGCTTCGCCCGCAGCAGGATCGCATATTCGGCCTGCGCCTTGCGATTGTCGCCGCGCAGATCATAGGCAAGGCCGCGATCGAGCGCGATCTCGGCAGGGGCGACTCCCATGTCGAGGGCATTGTTGAACAGGCGTAGCGCCGCTCGGGGCTGCTCCTTCTGGACCAGTGCGGAACCGAGGCCGGCCTTGATCCGCCCGTCGCGTGGGCTGATCTTCTCGGCGCGGACATAGAAATTGATCGCGGCATCGGCATCGCCCACCGCCAGCGCGGCAGCGCCGGCGCCCGACAGCGAGTCGAGATCGGCGGGATCGCGCGCGAGGATGCGAAGATAGCGGGCGAGCGCCTCGGCGGGGTCGCCCCGCGCCATGGCGTCGCGCGCCGAAATGATCGGGTCGACGATCAGCGGTTCGTCGGGCGCCGACAGCGCATCCATCTGGGCGCGGGCGGGAGCGCCGCTGAACGTTGCGGCGATAAGCGCCAACGCGCTGATGCTGAGAAGTGCTTTCATGGGCGTACCGATGTGATTGATCGCCCTATGGCCCGCAAGAGATGAACCCCCGCCGAACGCCGAAGCGAGCGGCACCCGCGCCGAACGCTCACGTCAGTGGAACAATCCAGGCCTTACTGGTTGCTCTGGCGGTTCAGGAAGCGCGGAACCTCGGCATTGTCGGTGCCGGGCTCGTCGGTATCGACCTGGGCCTTGGCGGCGCCGCGCGCGATATTCGACATCCGCTCGAACAGGGTCGCCCCCGACGAGGCGGGGCGGCGAACCGGCTCGGGCTCGGCGACCCAGCGCCGGTTGCCGGCGGCGTCGACGTCCTCATTCTGCGGAGCTTCGGGCGCCGGAGTCGGCATCGCGGCGTCGGGCTGGAGCAGCAGCTCGTCGTTGAACAGGGTGGTCAGCTCCAGCGGCTCTGCGGCGGGTGCCTCGGGCGCCTCGGGCGCCTCCAGAACCAGCGGCTCCTCGGTGGGCGCCTCGGTACGTGCCACTGCGGCAGGAGCAGCCGCTTCGGTCTCGGGTGCCGGGGCGGCCGCCTGCGGTACGGCGACCGGCCGGTCGTCGCGCACCGGGGTGCGCGGCGGGAAGCTGAAGCTCTTGGACGGTTCGGGCCGTGACGCGACATCGACTTCTATGCCCGTCGCGACGACCGAGACCCGGATCTTGCCCTCGAGCTCGTTGTTGAACGCCGAGCCCCAGATGATGTTCGCGTCCTGATCGACCAGCTGGCGGATATGATTGGCCGCCTCGTCAACCTCGAGCAGGCGCATGTCGTCGCCGCCGGTGATCGAGACGATGACGCCCTTGGCGCCATTGAGGCTGACGCCGTCGAGCAGCGGGTTGGCGATTGCCTTCTCGGCGGCTTCGATCGCGCGGTTGTCGCCCGATGCTTCGCCGGTGCCCATCATCGCCTTGCCCATCTCGCTCATCACCGAACGGACGTCGGCGAAGTCGAGGTTGATCAGGCCAGGCATGACCATCAGATCGGTGATGCCGCGCACGCCCTGCTGGAGCACCTGGTCTGCCATCTGGAACGCTTCCTTGAAGGTCGTGTTCGGATTGGCGATCAGGAAGAGGTTCTGGTTCGGGATGACGATCAGGGTATCGACATGCTTCTGCAGCTCCTCGATCCCGGCATCGGCCGCGCGCATGCGACGGTTGCCCTCGAAGCTGAACGGCTTGGTGACGACGCCTACGGTCAGGATGCCGCGGTCACGCGCCGCCTTGGCGATGACCGGCGCCGCGCCGGTGCCGGTGCCGCCGCCCATGCCGGCGGCGATGAAGCACATGTGCGATCCTTCGAGCGCCTTTTCGACCTGCTCCATCGTCTCTTCGGCGGCAGCCCGTCCTATTTCGGGACGGCTGCCGGCGCCCAGGCCCTGGGTAATCTTGAGACCGAGCTGGATGCGGCGCTCCGCCGACGAGGCGTTGAGCGCCTGTGCATCGGTATTGGCGACGATGAAGTCGACGCCCTGCACGTCGGCGGCGATCATGTTGGCGACCGCGTTTCCGCCTGCGCCGCCAACTCCGATCACGCTGATGCGGGGTTTCAGCTCGTCGACCTGCGGGCGCATGAACTCGATCGTCATAGATTTTCTCCCTGGCGGCCCTGTCCGCCGAAGTTACGCGTAATCTGAATCTTGCCAGACGCGATTCGCTGAATCACGCGAAAAATTGCGCTATCCACAGTTTTCGAGGTTAACCGGGGTGAGGCGTTCGAAATCATGGTTAATAGCCGCTCTTGAAGGCGGCCATCATCTTGCCGACCAGCCCCATCGGCTGCGTCCGGTGAACGGTCTGCTCGGCTGCGAACGGCCTGAGTTCCGCCGGATTGGTCGCCGCAACCTGGGCGAGGCCGACGAGGGTTGCGAACGCCGGGCCGCTATGCGCGTCGGGCAGGCCGAGGATCGTCCTGGGGCGGCCGATCCTGACGCTCCGGCCCAGCACGCCCTGGGCATAGTCGGCGATGCCGCGCAGTTCGGCGCCGCCGCCGGTCAGCACCACCTGGCGCCCGACCGGGCCGACATAGCCGAGTTCGGTCAGCGCCTTGGCGACGGCGTCCATCCAGTGATCGAGCCGCTGGCGGATCACCTGGATCAGCTGGGCGCGGGTGATGCGCGGCGGTTCGGCGCCGTCCGCGATCTCCTCGGGCGATCCGATCTCCAGCATCTCATGATTGTCACGTGGGGAGTTCTGCGCCGAGCCATGGACACATTTCAGCCGCTCGGCGAGCGCGCGGCGGATGTTGAACGCCGATGCGATGTCGTCGGTGATGTCGGCGCACCCCATCGGCAATGAGGTGAGCCCGACCAGCAGGCCGCCTGCGAACAGCGAGACATTGGTGACGCCAGCGCCCATTTCGACCAGCGCGATCCCCATCTCGCGGTCCTCCTCGGTAAGGCAGGCGGCGCCGGTCGCGATCGGCGAGGCGACGATCGACTTGACGCCAAGATGCGCCGAACGGACGCACAGCGCGAGGTTGCGGACCGGCGAGGGCTCGGCGGCGATGACGTGGATCTCGACCCCCAGCTTGTCGGCATGCAGGCCAAGCGGGTTCTTCACGCCGTTCAGCCCATCCAGTGTGTAGAGCGTCGGCTGGGCATGGAGCACCATCCGGCCTTCGGGGTTGAGCGAGCGGCGGCCCTGGCGGAGCAGCTCGTCAATATCCTGCTGTTCGATCTGGACGCCGCCAAGATCGACCTCGACCTGCGCGACATCGCTGACGAGGCCGCCCGCCGAAAAGCTGACCCAGACATGATCGATATTGGTGCGCGCGATCGTTTCGGCCTGATCGACCGCCTCGCGGATCGCGGACTCGGTCGCCTCCATGTCGGCGATATAGCCGCGCCGCACGCCACGGCTCTCGCGCTGGCCGGTGCCGAGCACCTCCAGCTCGCCCGCGTCGTCGGCCCGCGCGATCAGCGCCGAGATCTTCGACGATCCGATGTCGATCGCGGTGATCAGCTGTTCATTGCGTGGCTGAGCCATCGCCATTCCCTTTCCCAAAAGCGCCATTGTGCGCCCTCATGTCACCGATTTCGCGCTGAGCGGCGGCGGCGTCTCGATCTTGCTGCCCGGTTCGCGCGACATGCGGGCGACGAGCCGCGACGGATCGCGCATGTCGATCGCGACCAGCCCCTTGCCGAGCAGTCCGGCCCGGCGATCCTCCTGCCCGAAAAAGGCGAGGGCCTTGGCGGCTTCCTCGTCGCCCTCGGGCAGCAGCAATTTCTCTCCCGACTGGAAGACGATGTCCCAGCGGCGATTGCCCTGCCAGCTCGCGGCGGTGACCAGCGGACGCAGCGAGGGCGCGGTCGACATCAGCGCGGCAAGCTCGGTCGCACGCTGGTTCGCGCCGGGGCCCACCACCACGGGCAGGTCGGGCATCGCGCGATCGTCGACGGGGCCGATGACATGGCCTTCCTTGTCGATCAGCGCCAGGCGGTGCTGATATTGCCAGATCGCCGTCGGCACACGCTCGACGATGTCGACGACCAGCGTGTCGGGCAGGCGCCGCGATACGCGGGCGTCGGCGATCCAGCCGATCTTCATCAGTTCGGCCCGGGTCCCGTCCAGATCGACCAGCGGCATCGGCAGCGCCTTCTGGCGCATCGCGATGTCATAGACCATCCGGCTCTCGACCTGATGGCGGTTGAGGATCTCGACATTGCGGACCTTGAATCCGGCCCGGCCAATCCCGTCGGCGATCAGCATGCCGGTCATCTGCGGCACGCCCATCACGATCAGCCCCGCGACGACGGCGGCGCCGATGCAGACGCCCAGCGCCCAGTTACCCGCGCGGCGCAGCGCATCGCGCGAAACGGGAAGCTGATCGACCGCGCGGTCGATCGACGACGGCTTGCGGCGCGCGGTCGTGCGGCGGGCGGGGGCGCCGACCCTGGGCCGCCGATCGGCCGAACGGGCGCGCGCCGCGGTCATTTGGCCGGGCTCTCCGCCAGCGCTTCGTCGATGATCGCCTGGACCAGATCGGCATAGCTCATGCCGACATGGCGGGCCTGTTCGGGAACCAGACTCAGCGGGGTCATGCCCGGCTGGGTGTTGACCTCGAGCAGGTACAACCCGGCCTCGCCCTGTTCGTCGTCCCAGCGGAAATCGGAACGCGAGGTGCCCTTGCAGCCGAGCAGCCGGTGGGCGTCGAGCGCCATCTTCAATGCCGCTTCGGCGATGTCTGCGGGGATATCGGCGGGGCAGATATGGGTGGTCAGGCCGTCGGTATATTTGGCCTCATAATCATAGAAGCCGCTGGTGGGAACCAGTTCGGTCACGCCCAGGGCGCGATCGCCGAGCACCGCGACGGTCAGCTCCCGGCCCCGGATGAAGGGCTCGGCGAGCAGCGTCGCGAAGGTCTGCCAGGGGCCATGCGCGTCACGATGAATCGGCGTGCCGTGATTGTCACGCTCTTTTACGATCGCGACCCCGACCGACGATCCCTCATTGACCGGTTTGAGCACATAGGGGCGCGCGATCGGGTCGGATTCGTAGAGGCTCTCGCTGGTGACGACCTTTCCAACGGGCATGCGGATGCCGTGGGGGACAAGCTGTTGCTTGGTCAGTTCCTTGTCGATCGCGATCACCGAGGTGGTCAGCCCGCTATGGGTGTAGGTCAGGCCCATCAAATCCATCAGGCCCTGGATCGTGCCGTCTTCGCCGGGGGTGCCGTGGAGCGCGTTGAACACGACGTCTGGTTTCGCCTCTGCTAGCCGCAGCGCGACCTCGCGATCCATGTCGATCCGCGTCACCCGGTGGCCCAGGCTTTCGAGCGCATCGGCGACGCCATTGCCCGAGGTGAGCGAAACCTCTCGCTCGGACGACCAGCCGCCCATCAGGACGGCGACGTGGAGTTTGGGACGGGTCACTGCAAGTCCCTCCCCATGCTGCCCATAGGGAAGATCATAGGGGCACCCCCACCCGCTGAATTTCCCACTCCAATGTCACGCCGCTCTTCGCTTTCACCTTGTCCCTTACCTCTTCGCCCAGCGCCTCGATGTCGGCGGAGCTCGCCGCGCCGAGGTTGAGCAGGAAATTGCAATGCTTCTCGCTGACCTGCGCGTCGCCCCGCGTCATTCCGCGGCAGCCTGCCTGATCGACGAGTTGCCAGGCCTTGTGTCCCGGCGGGTTCTTGAAGGTCGATCCACCGGTCTTGCTGCGCAGCGGCTGACTCGCCTCGCGCTCGGCGGCGATGCGGTCCATCTCGACGCCGATCGCGGCGGGTTCGGCCGCGTGGCCGCGAAACGTCGCGCTCACGACGATCGCGCCCTCCGGCAGTTCGCTATGGCGATAGCTGTAGCCGAGGTCGGCGACGCGGAGTGTCCGGCGCGCGCCCGAGCGGAGGACAACCTCCGCCTCGATCAGCACGTCCTTGACCTCGCGGCCATAGGCGCCGCCGTTCATGCGGACGAAGCCGCCGACGGTGCCGGGAATCGAACGCAGGAACTCGACCCCGCCGATCCCGGCGTCGCGCGCGGTCGAGGAGACCAGGATGCCGCTCGTCCCGCCGCCGCAGCGCAGCGTGGTGGCGTCCAGCCGCTCGACTTTGGCAAAGGGCTTGCCGAGGCGGATCACGACGCCCGGAACCCCGCCGTCGCGCACGATCATGTTGGAACCAAGGCCGAGGCCCATCACCGGTGTCGTCGGGTCGAGCCGGCTCAGGAAATCGCCCAGATCATCGACATCGGCGGGCTCGAACAGCCATTCGGCCGCGCCGCCGCTCTTGAACCAGACAAGCGGCGCCAGCGGCGCGTCAGCGGTCAGCCGGCCGCGCGCAGGCGGCAGGACGACGGGCGACGCGCTGCTGGCGGCCGAATTCATTTCTTCTCGGGGCCCCACATCGCCATCCAGCGCTCCCAAGCCTGGATCTGCATGTCAGCGATGTCCTTGGCGGCCTTCGCCGCCTGGTCGAACTGTGCGCCGCTGCCCATCGCCTTGAATGCCGCATCGACTGCGGTCTGGTGCATGTGAATGGCCTGATCCTGAAGCAGTTTCCAGGAAGCAAAATAATCGGTCATGGTGCCTTCTCCTTTGCTATCGCCGCTGAAAGTCCCGCCGCCCATTTCGTAATATCACCGGCGCCGAGACATATCACCATGTCGTCGGGCCCGATCGTGCCCGCCAGCGCAGTGGCAAGCGCATCGGCGCCGGCGATGGTTTGTGCCGAACGATGTCCGCGCTGCTTGAGGCCGGCGACCAGCGCGGCCGCATCGACATGCTCGATCGGCGCCTCGCCTGCGGCATAGACCGGGGTGACATAGACGCTGTCGGCATCGTTGAACGCGGTCTGGAAGTCGGTCATCAGATCGCGCAGCCGGGTGAAACGATGCGGCTGGACGACCGCGATCACCCGTGCCTTCGCGCCTTCGCGCGCCGCTGCCAGCACCGCGCGGATCTCAACCGGATGATGGCCATAATCGTCGATGATCGTTGCGACGCCGCCGCCGACCGGCACTTCACCCACCTTGGTGAAGCGCCGCTTGACCCCGCCGAACTTGGCGAAGCCATCGGCGATGATCGCGTCCGAAATCCCCATCTCCAGCGCCACGCCGATCGCGGCGAGCGCGTTCTGGACATTGTGGCGCCCCGGCATCGGCATGGTGACGCCCTCGATCCGCCGCGTCGCGCCGTCGCGGTTGCGGACGACCACGTCGAAGCGGTTGCCGCCCGGGATCGGGGTGACATTGTCGCCGCGCACATCGGCCTGCGCCGAAAAGCCATAGGTCACGACCTTGCGGTCGCGGACGCGCGGGATGATCGCCTGGACCTCGGGATGATCGATGCACAGCAGCGCCGCGCCATAGAAGGGGACATTCTCGACGAACTCGACAAAGGCGTCCTTGACCTTCTCGAACGATCCATAATGGTCGAGATGTTCGGGATCGATATTGGTCACGACCGCGATCGTCCCGTCGAGGCGCAGGAAGCTGCCGTCGCTCTCATCGGCCTCGACCACCATCCAGTCGGACGCGCCGAGCCGGGCGTTCGAACCATAGCTGTTGATGATGCCGCCATTGATCACGGTCGGGTCGACCCCGCCCGCGTCGAGCAGGGCGGCGACCATCGAGGTCGTCGTGGTCTTGCCGTGGGTGCCCGCGATCGCGACGGTCGACTTCAGCCGCATCAGCTCGGCCAGCATTTCGGCGCGGCGGACGACGGGGATGCGCTTCTCCAGCGCCAGCTCGACCTCGGGATTGCCGCGCTTGATCGCGGTCGAGGTGACGACCACGGCGGCGTCGCCCAAATTCTCGGCCTTGTGGCCGATCATCACCCTGATGCCGCGCTCGCGCAGGCCCTCGACGACATAGCCCTCGGCCACGTCCGAACCCTGCACCTTATAGCCCAGATTATGCATCACTTCGGCGATACCGGACATGCCGATCCCGCCGATCCCGATGAAATGGATCGTGCCGATGTCGATTGCGACACCCTTCATGCAAATGCGCCTTTCAGAGGACGGAGTTCGAGACGTTCGACCGGTACCGGCTCGATGATCGGGGCAAGGCCGATCCGTTCGACCAGATCGGCCAGGTCTTCGGCCGCATTGGGACGGCCGACGCTGAACGCGCGCTTCGCGGCGTTGATCAGCGCCTGTGGATCGAGCGCCAGCTTCTGCATCTGCTTGGCCAGCTCCTGCGGGGTGAAGTTCGCCTGCCGGATCGCGCGCGCTCCGCCCACCGCCGCCAGTTCGCGGGCGTTGGCGGTCTGGTGGTCGTCTGCGGCCGAAGGCAGTGGGATCAGGATGGCCGGGCGGCCCGCGACGCTGATGTCCGCGATGGTCGAGGCGCCCGCGCGGGCGATCACGAGATGCGCCCAGGCGAGCCGCTCGGGCAGGTCGGTGAAATAGGTGCCCAGATCGGCGGGAATGCCCAGCACCTTATATTTGCTGCGCACCGTCTCGATATCCTCGGGACGGCATTGCTGGGTCACCTGGAGACGGCGGCGGAAGCCGTGCGGCAGCAATGCGAGCCCGTCGGGCACGACATCGGACAGGATCGACGCGCCCTGGCTGCCGCCGGTCACCAGCACACGGAAGATGCTGTCGGGCCCCAGATCGGGGAAGGGCTTGTCGCGGATGTCGCGGACGATGTCGCGGACCGGGTTGCCGACCAGGAAGGTCTTGTCCTCGAATTTCGGCTTCAGCCGCTGGACATTGGGATAGGCCGTCGCGATCGCGTCGACCCTTCCCGCGACCAGCCGGTTGACCCGGCCGAGCACGGCGTTCTGTTCGTGGATCACGCTGGGGATGCGCTCCTTGAACGCGGCGCGCAGCGCGGGCAGCGCGGGATAGCCGCCAAAGCCGATCACCGCCGCCGGGTCGAAGGTTTCGTACAGCTGGCGTGCCATCGCGGTGCCGGCGCGGATTTCGCGGATCGCCTTTAGCCATTCGCGCGGGCCGCCGCCCAGCCGCCCGGCGGGGATGATGTGGGTCTGGACCCCCGTGAACAGCCCGGGAATGCGCGCGCCGCGCTCATCGGTGACCAGCGCGACCCGGTGGCCGCGCTTCATCAGTTCGGCCGCCAAAGCATGCGCGGGGACCATATGGCCCCCGGTACCGCCTGCGGCGAGCACGAAGTGGCGCGTGATCGTCATCGTCCGTTCCAGCGCACCGTATAGGCCGCTTCCTTCAGATGGGGATTTTCGCGGGTAAATGCGAGCAGCAGGCCGAAACCGATCGACAGCGCGATCATCGACGATCCGCCATAGCTGATGAAGGGCAGCGTCATCCCCTGGGACGGGGCGAGCCCGACATTGACCATCATGTTGATCAGCGCCTGCAGCCCGAATTGCGAGACGAGGCCGGCGCTTGCGAACAGCAGGAAATCATCCTCCTCACGCAGCAGCCGCAGCGAGACGCGAGCGACGATGGCGAGGTAGAGACAGGCGATGGCGATGCAGGCGATCAGCCCGAACTCCTCGCCGATCACCGAGAAGATATAGTCGGTGTGCGGTTCGGGCAGGCTGAACTTCTCGGTCCCCCCTCCCGGCCCGGTGCCCAGCAGGCCGCCATTGGTGAGCGTCGCGTGGGCGCGGTCGACCTGATAGGTATCGCCCTCCTTGAACAGGAATTTGTTGATGCGCTCGGTGGCGACCGAATAAAAGAAATAGGCTGAGACGATCGCGCCCAGCGCGCCCGCGCCGATCATGCCGAGCAGCTTGAACGACGCGCCCGACAGCATCAACAGGACGACCCACACCGACACATAGATCACCGTCTGGCCGAAATCGGGCTGCTTCATCAGCAAGGCTCCGATCAGCGCCATCGGGATGATCGAGATCAGCGCGAAGGGCAGTCCCGGATTCTTCACGCGCAACGCGAACAGCCACGCCATGCCGACCGCGAACAACGGTTTCAGGAATTCGGACGGCTGGATCTTGGCGGGGCCGATCGAGATCCAGCGCGTCGCGCCGTTGGCGGTGCTGCCGACCAGCGGCACCAGCGCCAGCAGGAGGAGGAAGAGCAGCCCGCCGATCAGCGCGAGCCGGCGGGCGAGCTGTTGCGGCAGCGCCGAGACGCCGAGCATCACCGGGACGGCGATCAGCGTCCAGGCGAGTTGCATCCAGAAATAATGGCGCGCCGCGACCGTCACGCCCGCGGCGGCCGACGAATAGCGTACACCCGCAGCGGGCGAGGCGGCGGCGACCGCGATCAACCCGATGCCGATCAGCATCGTCACCAGCAGCAGCAGGACGCGGTCGATCTCCCAGAACCAGCGCGCGATCGGCGTGCGCTTGCCGCGCCCGAAGCGCGATCGCTTGAACGGGGAGGAGGGGGTGGGAACCGATGAATCGAAGGACATGGTGACGTTCATAGCGAAAGCCCCTCCACCGCGCGACGGAAGGCGTCGCCGCGTGCCTCATAATCGCTGAACTGATCGAACGACGCGCAGGCGGGCGACAGCATCACCGTCTCTCCCGGCTTCGCGGCGGCGGCGGCATCGGCCACCGCCCGGTCGAGCGTAACGCTCTCGGTCACGGTCTTGCCCGCGTCGCGCAGGATGCGGGCGAACATCGGGCCCGCCTCACCGATCGTATAGGCGGCGGCGACATGGTCGAAAAAGGGCGTGCAATCGTCGAGATCGTCGCTCTTGGGGACGCCGCCCAATATCCAGTGGATGCGCGGATAGGCGCCGAGCGCGGGCGCGGCGGCGGTGGCGTTGGTCGCCTTGCTGTCGTTGACGAACAGGATGCCCGCCTTCTCGGCGATCCGTTCCATGCGGTGCGGCAGGCCCGGATAGGTGGCGAGGCCCTTGTCGATCGCGCCTTCGGGAATGTCGAGCGCGCGGGCGACGTGGATCGCGATCGCCGCGTTCTGGGCATTGTGCGGACCCTGCAGCGCGGGCCATTCCTTCTGACCGGCCGCCTCATAGGAGCGAACGCTGATCGTTCGGCTGAAGCGTGCGGCGATCGCCCGGCTCGGATCGTCCTCGACCGCGATGATAGACAAGTGGCCCGGCGACTGCATCTCGAACAGGCGCGCCTTGCTCGCGGCATAGCCGGAGAAGCCGTCATAACGGTCGAGATGGTCGGGGGTGATGTTGGTCAGCACCGCGACGTCGCAGTCGAGGCTGGTGGTGAGGTCGATCTGATAGCTCGACAGTTCGAGCACATAGACGCCATCGGCTTCGAGCGGATCGCGGCTCAGGATCGGCAGGCCGATATTGCCGCCCATCAGCACCGGCACGCCCGCCGTCTCGATGATGTGGGTGATCAGTGCGGTGGTGGTCGACTTGCCGTTGGTGCCGGTGATGCCGACGACCTTGTGTGCGGGCAAGGTGCGCCGCGCCTGCGCGAACAGTTCGATGTCGCCGATCACGGGCACGCCATAGCGCGCGGCATGGGCGGCGATTGGATGCTTGTTGAGCGGCACCCCCGGCGAGACGATGACCCCGGCATAGCCGGTGAGGTCGGTTTCGAGCGGGTCGGCGAGAATTAATTCCTCCCCGGCACGGGGAGGGGGACCATCCGCAGGATGGTGGAGGGGGGCTGCGTCATCCGCTGCGCTTGCGGAGAGTCCCCTCGACCGCGTCGCGGTCCCCCTCCCCGTGCCGGGGAGGATCTTGTCGCGCGCACTCTCATTCGAATCCCAAGCCGTCACCCTCGCGCCCGACGCGAGCAACGCCTCGACCGTCGCCAGCCCCGAGCGGGCGAGGCCGAGCACGGCATAGGTCTTACCCGCGAAGGCCGGCGAGGTGATCACCGCAGCTTGAGCGTCGCAAGCCCGACCAGGGCGAGGATGAACGAGATGATCCAGAAGCGGATCACCACGGTCGGCTCGCTCCAGCCGAGCTGTTCGAAATGATGATGGATCGGCGCCATGCGGAAGATGCGCCGGCCGGTGCGCTTGTAGAAGAACACCTGGAGGATGACCGAGACGGTCTCCATCACGAACAGCCCGCCGACGATCGCCAGCACGATTTCATGATGCGTCACCACCGAGATCACGCCCAGCGCGCCGCCCAGCGCGAGGCTGCCGGTATCGCCCATGAACACGGCGGCCGGAGGCGCGTTGAACCACAGGAAGGCGAGCCCGCCGCCGATGATCGCGGCGGTCAGGATCGTCAGGTCGCCGGCACCCGGCACATGGGGGATGCCCAGATAATTGGCGAACACCTTGTTGCCGACCAGATAGGCGATCACGAAGAAGGCGAGGCTGGCGATCACCACCGGCATGATCGCGAGCCCGTCGAGCCCGTCGGTCAGGTTCACCGCATTGCCGAAGGCGACGATCACGAAGGCCGCGAACAGGATGTAGAAGGGCCCCAGATCGATCACCGCGCCATTGTAGAAGGGCAGATAGAGCTGGGTGCCGTTGCCCGAGACGATCAGCCAACTCGCGAGGCCCGCGATGATGAACTCGGCGATCAGCCGGACCTTGCCCGAAACCCCGTGATGGCTGCGCTTCTTGACCTTGTCATAATCGTCCATGAACCCGATCAGGCCAAAGCCCAGGGTCACGCCGATACAGGCCCAGACATAGCGGTTGCCCAGGTCCATCCACAGCAACAGCGACAGCATCACCGAAACCAGGATCATCAGCCCGCCCATCGTCGGCGTGCCGACCTTGGCGAGATGGGTCTGCGGCCCGTCGGCGCGGATCGGCTGGCCCTTGCCCTGGCGGACACGCAGCCAGCCGATGAAGCGCGGGCCGATGATCAGGCCGATGAACAAGGCGGTCAACGCCGCCGCGCCCGCCCGGAAGGTGATGTAGCGGATGAGATTCAGGATGCCCGGAAACCCGAGCTGTTCGGCTAGGAGGTAGAGCATGTCGTCCTTTCGCCGGTCACGGCCCGCGTGCGCAGATGCGCGACGAGGCGCGAAAGACCAATCGCGTTCGATCCCTTGATCAAGATTGCATCGCCGGGCGCGACCAGGGCCTCGATCGACTCGAGCGCCGCGTCGGCGTCGGCCACATGCGCGAAATCGATCCGCCCCTCAAGCGCATTGGCAAGCGCGGTCATCTCGGTGCCGACGAGCAGTGCATAATCCACTCCGGCCTCACGCAACGGCCCCGCCAGATCGGCATGGAAGGCGGCCGAACCGGCCCCCAGTTCACGCATCTCGCCCAGTATCACGATCCGCCGCTCGGCCGTCTCCTCGCCCAGCATCTTTATCGTCGCCGCCATCGAGGCGGGATTGGCATTGTAGCTTTCGTCGATGATCAGCGCGTCGCCGTCTCCCGCCGCGATCCGGGTGCGCTGGCCGCGACCGGGCAGGCCCTCCATGTCGGCGAAGGCGAGCCCGGCGGCGGCAAGGTCACCGCCCACGGCCCACACCGCCGCGATCACCGCCATCGCGTTCGATACCCAATGATCGCCCGGCGGGGCGATGGTGAAGGTTAGTTCGGCGTCGGGCAGGACCAGCGAGACGAGCGTGCCGCGTTCGAGCGGGATCACGTCCTGGACATGGACATCGGCGGCGCGGTCATGTCCGAAGGTCAGAATGCGGCCGGCATAGGGTGTCGCGGCGGCGATCAGCCGATCGCGATGCGGGCTGTCATAGGGGATGATCGCGGTGCCGCCGGGCTCCAGACCCTGGAATATCTCGCCCTTGGCGTCGGCGATTTCGCCTTCATCGGCGAAATAGGCGCTGTGCGCGGGGGCGATCGCGGTGACGATCGCGACATGCGGGCGGACGAGCCGGGTGAGCGCGGCCAGTTCGCCGCTGTGGTTCATCCCCATTTCGAACACGCCGATATCCGTATCGGCGGGCATGCGCGCGAGGCTGAGCGGCACGCCGGTATGGTTGTTGTAGCTCTTGACCGAACGGTGGATGTGACCACGCAGCGCACGATCGAGGCAGGCGAACAGCGCTTCCTTGGTGCCGGTCTTGCCAACCGAACCGGTCACCCCGATCACCTTGCCCTGCATCCGCGCGCGCGCCGCCGCACCCAGCGCATTGAGCGCCGCCACCGTGTCCGCCACACGGATATGCGGGCCATTCGCCGGTTCGGAGACGATCGCACCCGCGGCGCCCGCGGCATAGGCCTTGTCGAGGAAGCGGTGGCCGTCGGTCTGTTCGCCGGTCATCGCGATGAACAGGTCGCCGGGGCCGATCTCACGCGAATCGAAGGCGACGCCGTTCACCTCGAACCCGCCATGCACCTCGCCGTCGACGGCGGCGGCGATGTCGAACGCGGTCCAGAGCGGGCTCACGCCGCGCACTCCCGCGCGACGGAGACGTCGTCGAACGGCAGCACGCGCATATTCTCTCCGGCGCCTATGATCTGCCCCTGCTCATGGCCCTTCCCCGCGATCAGCACGATGTCGCCGGCCTGTGCCTCGGCGATTGCGGCGGCGATCGCCTCGCGGCGGCCACCGATCTCGGTCGCGCCCGGCGCGCCTGCCATCACGTCGCGGCGGATAGCGGCGGGGTCCTCGCTGCGCGGATTGTCGTCGGTGACGATGATGCGGTCGGACAGGCGTACCGCGACCGCTCCCATCAGCGGGCGCTTGCCGGTATCGCGGTCACCGCCCGCGCCGAACAGGGTGATCAGCCGCTTCTCGGCATGCGGACGCAGCGCTTGGATCGCGGCTTCGAGGCCGTCAGGCGTGTGCGCATAATCGACATAGACCGGGGCGCCAGTCCTGGTGATCGCGGCGCGTTCCAACCGTCCGCGCACCGGGGCGACGCGCTGGAGGTTGGCGAAGGAAGTGTCGACATCGCCGCCGGTGGCGATGACCAGCCCGGCCGCCACAAGGGCATTCGCAGCTTGATAGGCGCCGATCAGCGGCAGCGTGATTTCGCGTGCTCTGCCGTCGATTTCGAGCTTCAGCGTCTGGCCCAACGCGGTCGGCGTGCGGTGGAGCAGGCGGATCGTCTCGCCCCCGACGCCGACGCTGAACAGCTTGATCCCGCGCGCCCGGGCGGCGGCGAGCACCTCGACCGAGCGCGGGTCATCTGCCCACACCACCACCGCGCCGTCCCGGTCGACGACCTCGGTGAACAGCCGCAGCTTGGCCGCGAAATATGCGTCCATCGTACCGTGATAGTCGAGATGATCGCGGCTCAGATTGGTGAAGGCGGCGGCACGGACCGGCAGGCCTTCGGTGCGATATTGCGACAGGCCGTGGCTCGACGCCTCGAACGCAGCGTGGGTCACCCCCTCGCGGCTGAGCCCGGCCATGTTCGACAGGAAGGTGACGATGTCGGGCGTGGTCAGCCCGGTCGAAACCTGCTCGTCGGCGGTGGTGACGCCCAGCGTCCCGATCGAGGCCGCATGATGGCCCGCCATCCGCCAGAGCTGGCGGGTCAGTTCGACGGTCGAGGTCTTGCCATTGGTGCCGGTGACCGCAACGGTCGTCTCGGGGAACGGCGCGAAAAACCGCGCGGCGAGCCCGGCGAAGATGCGGCGCGGCTCGGCGTCAAAGACGTGAAAGGCGCCGTCGACCGTGGGGCCGGGCGCCGAGACGACGGCGATCGCGCCGTCGGCCACCGCCTGAGCGATGAAATCCTCGCCGTTGAAGCGCGCACCCTTGAAGGCGCCGAACACCGTGCCGGGCGCCACCTTGCGATGGTCGATGGCGAACCCGGTGATGCGTGCATCCGGGGCGCCGGGCAGGAGATCATTCAGCCGCATGCCCTGTCTTCTCTTCCGGCTTGTAGACATAGGGCATCAGGTCGGACACATCGACGTCGCGGCTCGGATCGGGAATGATGCCGAGCAGCGGGCCGATCCGGGCGATGACGTTTTTGACGGCGGGCAGCGCGGTCCAGGCGGCGGTGCGGAAGCCGTAGGTTTCCTTGATTCCCTGCGGCTCATCCATCGTCACGATCACCACATAGCGCGGCGCGTCCATCGGGAAGGCGGCGGCAAAGGTGGTGACGAGACTGTTGTGGATATAGCGGCCGTTGAGATTCTTCTCCGCCGTGCCGGTCTTGCCGCCGACGCGCAGTCCGGGGATGTTGGCGGTCCGGCCGGTGCCTTCCATGACGACGAGACGCATCAGCTGGCGCATCCGCGCGCTGGTCGCCTCGGAGATCACGCGCTTGCCCTGTGGCACATGGCCGGGTGGCTGCTTGAGCAGGGTCGCGGGGCGCATGATGCCGCCATTGACCAACGCCGCATAGGCATTGGCGAGGTGGAGCTGGCTGACCGCGATGCCATGGCCATAGGCGGCGGTCATCACCGTGGTCCGCGCCCAATAGCTCGGCCAGAGCGGCTTGCCGCGCGCGCCGAGTTCGAGATCGGCCTGGCGGTCGAAGCCCAGCTTGCGGAAGAACGCCTGGGTGCGCTCGGGGCCCAGTTCCTCGGCAATCCGCGCGGTGCCGATATTCGACGAATGGATCATGATGTCGGGGACCGACATCCAGCGATTTTCGGGATGGTCGTCCTTGATCGAGAAGCCGCCGACCTTGAGCGGCGCGGTCGCGTCATAACGCTTGCTGAAGTCGGTGATCACACGCTGCTCGATCGCGTTGGCAAAGGTCAGCATCTTGAAGGTCGAACCGAGCTCGTAGACCGAACTGATCGCGCGATTGTAGCGCGCATCGGGGCGCAGCGGGTCGGTGCCGACGGGCACCAGACCGGGCGCGTTCGAATTGAACACCGGCAGCGACGCCAGGGCGAGGATCTCGCCGGTGTGGACATCAAGCACGATACCCGCGCCGCCGACGGCGCTATGCTTGATCGCCTGATTCTTGATCCCGCTTTCGAGCGCGGCCTGGATGCGGCTATCGATCGACAGCGCGGTCGGCTCGGCATTGGCGCCACCGCTGGTCAGCCGCTTGTCTAGGAACAATTCCATGCCGCTCACCGGCACGCCGCCCAGATCCATATAGCCGATGACCTGGCTCGCCATCGTTCCCTGGGGGTAGAAGCGCTCGGGCTCGGATACCTCTTCGATCGCGGGTTCGCCGAGCAGGCGGACAGCGTGGATCTTGGCGGGCGTCGCGCCGCGCTCGAGATAGACGAACTTCTTCCGCCCGTTCAGCACACGGCGATAATAGTCGGCGGTACGGTTGGGGAAGAGCCTGGCCAGCTCGATCGCGAGCCTTTCCTTGTCGCCGATCACGCGCGGCGGGCGGATGGCTAGGCTGATCCCCTTGATCGTGGCGGCCAGGACGACCCCGTTGCGGTCGGTGATGTCGGCGCGCGGGCCGGTGGTTGCAATTCGCACCGAACGGTCGGGCGCGTCGAAGATTGCAAGATAAAGCAGACGCAACCCGATGACGCCAATCAGCAACCCGAACAGCAACATCAACAGCATCAGCCGCTCATGGGCGACACGCACGCTGTCATTTGGTTTGGAAAGTGCGCGATCGCGCGGCGGGGCGAGCCCGTCGGGGATCGCGTTCATGGCCTCCCCTTTTGGGTGCGGGCCGAGCCGTCGTCGCTCAGGCCGTCGAGGAAGCTGTCGTCAAGCTGGGCCCTGGCCGGGCGCCGCACCGCGATCTCGCGAACCGGCGAGGCGGCCTGGGGCGCCAGTGCCGATGGCTTGGGCTGGACATAATTGGCCTGCCGCAAAGCCGGCTGCGCGACGGGCATCGGCGCGACGGGCTGCCCCGCCGCGGCCGTCCGAACCGGCGCGTCGAGAGCGCTGTCATCGACCCGGTCATAATTGACCTTGTCGACCGCGCCATGGCTGGTGACGATCGCCGGATCGAGCGGCAGCGGCTGCGGCCGGGTCAGCGCGACCAGCCGGACCGAGTCGAGCGCGAACTGCTCGGGGCCCGGCGCCTGCAGACCATAGACATTCTGGTTCCACGCCTCGATCTGGGCGAGCCCGCCGCGTGTGTCGATCTCGGTGCGCAGCCGCCGGATCTCCTGCTGCGTCGAGGCAATCTTGCGCTCGACGCCGATCAGCTCGGCGCGCTTGGCGGCAACCGATTGCGAAACCATGTAGAAGGAGAGGGCGGCGGCACAGATGCCCCCTGTCCAGACCACATCTCGGAAGCGGGTCGTGATCATCCCTGACGTCCTTCTCTCTTTACGCTGACACCCCATGCCGACGCCCCGGTCCGCCGGGCGACGCGCAACGTGGCCGAACGGGACCGGGGATTGCGGGCGATTTCGGCCTCGCTGGCGCGCACGGGCTTGGCGACGGCTTCGAAGCTTGGGCGCGGCCCGCCGCTGGGGTCGGGAAGGTGGCGTGATCCGGCCGGGTTCGCCCCGCTGCGCTCGCGCAGGAAGCGCTTGACGATGCGATCCTCGAGCGAATGGAAGGAGACCACCGCAAGCCGCCCGCCGGGGCGCAGCACGCGCTCCGCGGCGGCGAGGCCCTGTTCGAGCTCGTCGATCTCGGCGTTGAGATGGATGCGGATCGCCTGGAAGGTGCGCGTCGCCGGATCCTTCTTCTCGTGCGGCCGGTGGCCGAGCGCACGGCGGACGACCTCTGCCAGTTGTCCGGTTCGGGTGATCGGACGGGCCTGAACGATCGCCCAGGCGACGCGGCGTGCACGGGGCTCCTCGCCCAGATTGCGGAGGACGTCGGCGATCTCGGCCTCGTCGGCTTCGTTGACGAAGTCGGCGGCGCTCATGCCGCTCTGCTCCATCCGCATGTCGAGCGGGCCGTCTGCCTGAAAGGAAAAGCCGCGATCGGCACGATCGAGCTGCATCGACGACACGCCGATGTCGAGCGTCACGCCGTCGACCTGGTCGATCCCACGTTCGGCCAGTGCTTCGACGATCCGCGAGAAGCGGTCGGCGATCAGGGTGAGCGCGCCGTCATTCTCGGCTTCCAGCGCGCGGCCCTCGGAGATCGCGTCGGGGTCGCGGTCGAACGCGATCACACGTGCACCGGTCCGCAGGATCGCGCGCGTATAGCCGCCCGCGCCGAAGGTGCCGTCGACATGGGTCTCGCCGGTGACGGGGGCAAGGCCCGCGATCACCTCGTCGAGCAGAACGGGGACATGGGCGGCGGGGGCGGTCATCCGCGCTCCTTCCGCCGGGCGAGCAGATCTTCCATCTCCTCGATGACTTCGGCGGATTCGCCATCCGGATGGGCGCGCAGCACCTCGGGGCTCCAGATGCGGAAGCGGCGACCGCGGCCGACGAAGAAGGCGTCACTGCCAATTTTCGCCTTCAGACGCAGTCGTTCGGGC
Source organism: uncultured Sphingomonas sp. (assembly GCA_947085315.1). GTDB lineage: Bacteria > Pseudomonadota > Alphaproteobacteria > Sphingomonadales > Sphingomonadaceae > Rhizorhabdus. Next base: position 52,754 of record CAMTVW010000012.1, read on the forward strand.
AGGATCATGCGCCCCGCCGCGTCGAAGCTGACGTCCTTCATCAGGGGGAATGCCTCGGCCTCGAGCCGTTCGAGCACGTCGCCATGGAGTTCGCCGGTCTGTTCTGAGACGCGCGCGGCGTGGACGTTCATCTGCTCTTCGGTCTCGGCGATGCGCAGGCCGTCGCTGACCTCGATACATGGAAGCGTCGCGTGCCGGGTCATCCGCAGGATCTTTTCAAGGCCGTTGGCGACCTTGTCCGAACGACAGCGGATATCGATCGTTTGACGGAAGGCAGCCGGAAGCGAGACCCGCCCCTTGGGGTCTACGCCGTTCACATGAACGTCATTGAAGACCGCTCCACCCGCCGACACCGACGCACCCCATATCTTTGCGGGGAGCATCGCCGGGTCCGCGCCGTCCAGTCCGGACGGCGGGAGGCGTTAAAACGCCAAGCAATACTTCCCACCCCATTTCACCATGTGGATGTACCGGGATCGGCTTGGTTTTTCAAAGCATTTTTATACCATTCCATACCATTATCCCCCTTTGGCTGTGGATTTCGGGGAATCCGTGGATCGGTCCTCCACGCATCAGGCATGGACAAGAGCCCGGAATCCGGGCCTGCCGCGCGGGGATCGTCCTGTGGATAACTCTGTCGAGGAAATGCGGTCGCCGCCTTCGCCACGCGCGGCGGCGACGGATGTCAGCCGATCAGCGGCCCATTGCTGGTCGAGTCGGCGCGCTCAGGGGGCGTTAGGCGAAGGCTGAGTCGCGCTATCGTCGCCGGTGGAGCCCCCCGGCGCAACGCCAAGATCGGCCAGCGGATCGCTGGGGGCCGCCTCGCTGGCATTGCCGGCGATGGTGCCGGACTCGTCGGCCTTGTCCTTGGAATGGAAGCCGACGATCGCCGCCGCCAGCAGCACGACAAGGAAAACGACCGCCAGGCCGGTAATGCCGATCCGCACACGCTGCATCAGGCAAAGGTCCCCATGACGGTAATGTCCGCCAGCCGTGCGCGGAGGTCAATTGCCAATATGTGTTTTAGTGGAACATCGCCGTGGCGGCGAGCGCGCCGGAACCGCCGTTTCAGCTTCGCTGAAACAAACTCTAACGTCGCAGCAGCGCCGGAACAGGCAAGCCCTTTGCCTCCAGCCAGGCCGGATTGAACAGCGAAGAGAGGTAGCGCATCCCCGAATCGCACAGGATCGTGACGATCGTCTTGCCTGGCCCCAACGCCTTCGCCAGCGCGATCGCGCCGGCGACGTTGATCCCCGACGAAAGGCCGACGCACAGCCCGTCATGTTCGAGCAGCGACACGACCTGCTCGAGTCCCTCGACATCGGAAACGCGAAACTGGGTGTCGATGGGCGCGCCGTCGAGATTGGCCGTGATACGGCTCTGGCCGATACCTTCGGCGACACTCGATCCTTCAGCCTTCAGCTCGCCATGCGCGAAATAATTATAGAGCGCCGCGCCGTGCGGATCAGTCAGGCCGATCACCACATCGTCATTATATTCCTTGAGGCCGAGGCCGACCCCGGCGAGAGTCCCGCCGGTGCCGACGGCGCAGGTGAAGCCGTCGATGCGGCCCCCCGTCTGCGCCCAGATCTCGGGCGCGGTGGTGCGGATATGGGCGAGGCGGTTCGCGGTGTTGTCGAACTGGTTGGCCCATAGCGCGCCCGGTGTCTCCTCGGCGATCCGGCGAGACGTGTGAACATAATGGGCGGGGTTCGAATAGGCGGTCGGCGCGACCAGCACCAGTTCGGCGCCCAAAGCGCGCAGCGTGTCCTGCTTCTCCTGGCTCTGGGTGTCGGTCATCACGATGATCGTCCGATAGCCTCGCGCATTGCCGACCAGCGCCAGTCCAATCCCGGTATTGCCGGCGGTGCCCTCGACGATGATCCCGCCCGGCGCGATCAGCCCGCGTTCTTCGGCATCGGTGATGATCGCGAGCGCGGCACGATCCTTTACCGACCCGCCCGGGTTCATGAACTCGCACTTGGCGAGGATCTCGCACCCGGTTGCCTCGCTCGGCCCCTTCAGACGCACGAGAGGGGTGTTGCCGATCAGAGCGAGCGCATCGGGCGCGATCTTGTCATGTGCCATGGCGGCGTAATTAGCCGAGCCCGGCCGCGCTTGCCAACATAGCTTCTCTTTGGCGCCGGTCTGTGCTGCTTGTGCGCACGCCATGACCCGCAAGGCCAGCTTTCCGCCGATCGTCGGCGCCGAAACCCGCGTGCTGCTGCTCGGCAGCCTGCCGGGGGAGGCATCGCTGCGCGCCGAGCGCTATTATGCCCATCCGCAGAACCAGTTCTGGCGTCTGACCGGCGCGGTGATCGGTCGCGATGACCTGCATGCGCTCGACTATGGCGCCCGTATCGACGCGCTCCGCCTGGCAGGCATCGGCCTGTGGGATGTCGTTGCCGACGCGTTGCGCGCCGGCAGCCTCGACGGCGCAATCCGGGACCACCGGGCCAATGATCTCCTGGCGCTGGTGGCGACGCTCCCCGCACTGCGGGCGATCGGCTTCAACGGCGGGACGGCAGCGCGAATCGGGCGGCGGATGATTGCGGGCCGCGCCGACCTCGCGCTGATCGACCTGCCGTCGAGCAGCCCGGCCTATACGCTCGCACTTGCCAAAAAACGCCTGCGCTGGCGGCACCTGTGCCAGTTTTTGGATCAAGCTGCCCATTTCGAAAGCAAATGAGCCGATTTTTTGAATTCATCATGGCTTCATCGGCATCAGCTACTTGACGAGCTTTGGCCATGGACCACAAGACGTCGCTGCTATGCACAATCATTTCCGCTTCCTCACCGCCGCCGTTCTCGGGTCCGCCATCGCGCTGACCGCTTGTGGCCAACCCGAAACCGTCACCGCCGGTGACAATGATCCCGACGCCGGGACGCTCAACGCCGCAGCGCCCGTCGAACTGCCGCCGATGGTGACGCAGAGCCATGCCTACCGTTGCAAGGACGGCAGCCTCGTCTATGTCGATTTCTTCAGCAACAACACGGCGGCTTACAAAACCGCCAAGGAAGGCGCGGGCACCACGCTGACCGCTTCCGAGCCGGGCAAGCCCTATGTCGCCGAAGGCTATTCGGTGAGCGGCGATGGTCCGCAGGTCGAGATCGCGGCGCCCGGCAAGCCGGCGCAGAGCTGCAAGGCATAAGCCCCAGCATTTCCCCCAATCCGGGCCGGCGGAGCAGATGCTCCTCCGGCCCTTTTATTTTGAGGCGGCGGGCCGGCACCCCTATCGATGTCAGTCGATCACATCACCGGCGGCTGGCAGACATCAACCCATGACGCCCCCGTGAGCGCGGCAAGACGATCAGGCGAGAGGCATATCGAGGCTGTCCGCGATCCGGCGGCCGGATAGACCAGGTCGAAGTCGCGAAGCGACACGTCGCAATAGATGGGCAGCGGCCGGGTCAGGCCGAATGGGCAGATGCCGCCGACGGGATGGCCGGTCAGCGCCTCCACCTCCTCGGCGCCCAGCATCCTCGGCCGGCCACCCAGCGCATCCTTGCTCTTGCGGTTGTCGAGCCGCGCGTCGCCACGCGCGACGATCAGCATCACCTGCTCGCCGACGCGGATCGACAGCGTCTTGGCGATCTGGCCAGGCTGCACGCCCAGCGTCTGCGCCGCTTCCAGCACTGTGGCGGTGCTGGCGCCCTGATCGATGATCGCGATGTCGGGGGCATGGGCCGCGAGGAAGGCGCGGACCGAATCGAAGCTCATGGCCCCGGTCAGTCCTTGCGAACGACGAGGCCGAAGGGAACGGCGCCGCCGATTGTGCCTCCTCCGAAATTGAGCTGAGCCACCGAAAAACCGCGCGCGATCAGCATTACCGCCAGCCGCTCGACTGCAGCGCGCGGCAAGGCTTCCTCGCCGCCGTCCCCGCCCGGCCCGGCCAGATCGAACATGTGTACGCCATAGCCGCCTGGCCGCAGCACCATCATCTGCTCGATCAACGGGTCGGCACCCTTGCCCGCGGCGTGCGCTTCTCCCGCCGACCCGATGGTCCAGAGGAAGTCGAACCCGCGCTGGTCGGCCGCCATATCGGCAAAGGATATCATCGCCCCGGCCTCGCTGCCGTCGGGGGCCGGCGCGCCACCTTGCGTCGAGCAGGCGACCGACGTCCAGGTGCCTTCGGCCGCGTGGAGATCCGCCAGTGGAGCCGCCAGGAGAGTCTCGCATCCCGCGCCCGCAAAAATCGCAGCGAGCGGCCGACCCGTCTCGCCCCAGCCGATTCCCCGCGCGCCGGGACGCAGCATGCCGTAGCGATCGAGCACCTGCGCGATGAACGCCAGCGTCCAGCCAGCGGCTTCGTCGCCGGGTGCGTTGCGCAACTTGGCGGCCCATTGCCGATATTCGGGTTCCTCGAGCTGCTCGGCCGTCATCGGCTGCGATACCGGGTCACGGAAGCTCGGCGCTTCATCGCCGACGAGCCGGCTTGGCGCATCGATCGCGACCGTGCCGAGCTGGGTGGGCAACAGCTGCTGCGGTTCCGCGCTGCCTTCACCCAGCGGGAACTGCTCCGCGACGATCGTCAGGCCTTCGGCAAAGGCATCGGTTGCCTCGGTGCAATAGCCGTAGATGGCATAGGTTGCGCCAGGGACGCAGTTGATCGCCAGGGTCAGGCCACGCTCCGCCGCCGCCCGGTCGGCAAGCTGAAGGCGTGACGAGGTGACGAAGATCGCATCGCGGCCGCTGCCCGGGATGAAGGCGTTGATGTTGACCCGCAGTTCGCCAAAACTGGCGCGAAGGCCGGCAAAGCGGATCGAGAAGATCACTCGGCCGGGGCTGAACTCGACATAGGGCGTGTGGCAGACATAGCGCGGATCAAGGCTGCGCTGGTCGCCGCCCAGCGGGCGGATCGCACTGCTGTGACCGACCATGAAGCCGAAAGGGTCGAGCTCCCGGATATTGTCGTGGGCCTGGGCTTCCATCGCTGCCGCCTTAAGATCGAACGCGGATCATCGCAATGGGCCGGATCATTGCGACATGCCGCCGCGCTCAGTCTTCATGGGGTCGCTTGGTGCCAGCCCTCGCCCATGGCTGGCCGATCCAGCGGCGGTAAATGTCATGGGTCAGCCAGAGCAGCGGCACACGCCGTTCGGCGATGAAGGGCAGGCTCCACGGGTCGAGCCCCTTGAAAGGCAGGAAGGGGTTGCGCCGGCTATAGGCAAAGAGTTCGACCCGCACGCTCGGTCGGTCGGTCGCGGCACGGGCATGGAAACCGAACGTATCGGCGACGACCAGCGTGTTGGCGGGCACCGCGAAGGCGGTGGGCGGCGGAAGACCCAGCCCGGCCAGTTCGCTGTCGCTGATCCGGAACGAACCGCGTGCCGACAGGAAATCGTCTTCATGCCGGACCGTCAGGCTACGCTGCTGCTCCCATTCCAGCCGCTCTGCGGTCAGCTGATGCGAGCCCGCGACATAGGTGAGAGGGCCGTCCTCGGCACCGACGTCTTCGATGAACAGCCATGCCTTCATCGTCGGATGGAAAGTGTCGGCGTGGAGATGGGTCTGCGGATCGGGCGCGGCGTCGCGACGCCGGCTGAGGATCGACTGGACGTAGAGCAGCGGTTCGACATCGAAGCTCGCGACATAGCGCGCGAGTGCCCGCCAGCGGCGATGGCAGGCGAAAGCGCGCGCCGCCGGCACTGCGCGCAGCATCGTGGGATCGATGGCGTAGCGACGGGTGATGGTGTCGCCCTGGACCATCTCGCGCGCCGGGCCCGGCCAGTCGAGCAGCTGGGCGCGCAACGTCGCGAAGATCTCGGCAGGCAGGAAGTCGGGAATCGCGACGAAGCCGTCGCGGTCGAACGCTGCGCGGTCGGCGGGATCGAGCGCGTGCGCGAGGCGGGCCCGGCGACGGTCGGCCAGCCGATGCGCCAGCGCCACACGGCGGACGTGCAGCCCGCGCCGGTTGAGCCGGTCGGATCCGATCAGCGGATTGTCGAGAAAGGATTTGGCGCCGGTCAGCAATTGAGCCGCCCACCATGGGGTGAGCAATCGTCGCAGAATCGGTCCGGTCATCGCGAGCTGTCTAGTCCATGCCGCGCGATGTGAGGATGGCTTCGATCGGTGCGACGTCGCTCGGATTGTTGAGCTCGATCGCGTCCCAGCCGATCGGGTCGAACGGCACCACGCCGACCGCCACCCCGCCCGCCAGAAAGCGAAGCTGTTCGAGCCCTTCGAGCTGCTCAAGTTCGCTCATGCCTAGTGCGACATAGCGACGCAGCGCCTCCGGCCGGTAGGCATAGACCCCAAGATGAAGATGGACGGGAGGAAAGGGCTGCGCGGCGGCTTCGGGCGGCAGATGCGGGATCAGCCGTTTCGAGAAATAGAGCGCGCGATGGTCGGCGCCGAACACCACAGTGGTTCCCCCGACGCGGCCCTGCGCCTGATCCTCGACCAGATGGGCATAGGTGCTGCGCGCGCAGCGGATCGCCGGGGTCATCATCGCCATGTCGGGGGCGGCGCGCAGCGCGTCGACCAGCGAGGTGACGACATGCGCCGGGGTCAGCGGTGCATCGCCCTGCAGGTTGACGACGACATCGGGCTCGATCCCCATCCGGTCGATCGCATCGGCGCAGCGTTCGGTGCCGTTGGCGCAGGATTCCGCAGTCATCACGACCTGCCCGCCGAAGGCGCGGACCGCGTCGGCGATCCGGTCGTCGTCGGTCGCCACCCAGATCGCGGCAGGATCGACGATCGCTGCGGCACATTCCCAGCTACGCTGGATCAACGGCTTGGCGGTGCCCGTCGCGCCGACCAGCGGCGCCAGCGGTTTGGCCGGATAACGCGATGACTTGTAACGCGCGGGAATGATGACCGCGACGTCGGTCACGACTGGTCCGTGGCCCTCAGCTCAGGCCGTAGCGCACGAAGTCGTGGATGTGGACGATCCCCTCGGGACGGTCGGGGCGCTCGGCCTCCATCACGAAGACGGTGGTGATCTTGCAGTCGTTCATGATCATCAGCGCGTCTTCGGCCAGCGTGTCCGGCGGCACCGTCTTGGGGTTCGGTGTCATCACGTCGGCGGCGGTGCCGTCGCCAAGATCGCCGACATGGCGACGAAGATCGCCGTCGGTGATCACGCCGACCAGCCGGCCATCGAGATCGACGACGCCGGCGGCGCCGAAGCCCATCGACGTCATCGTCATGATCACATCGCGCATCGGCGTCTCGCGGCGGACAAGCGGAAGGCTCGCGCCGCCGTGCATCATTTCGCTGACGGCCATCAGCCGCAGGCCGATTGCGCCGCCGGGATGAAGCAGCTTCAGGCTGTCGCGCTCGACGCCGCGGACGTCCATCAACGCCATCGCCAGGGCATCGCCCAGCGCCAGCATCATTACCGTCGAACTGGTCGGCGCGATGTTGCTGGCACAGGCCTCACGGACCTGGGGCAGCAGCAGCCGGATGTCGGAGGCCTGCATCACCGGGGAATCGATGCGCGAGGCGACGCCGATGATGCGGATGCGGAGGCTGCGGCAATGCTGCATGACCGGCGTCAGCTCGGGAGTCGATCCCGAATTGGACAGCACGATAAGCGTATCGCCCTGCTGCAGCATGCCAAGATCGCCATGCGCGGCTTCGGCCGGATGAATGAAGAAGGCGGGCGATCCGGTCGCGGCGAAGGTCGCGGCGATCTTGCGGGCCATGTGACCCGACTTGCCCATGCCGGTGACGATGATCCGGCCGACAGTTCCCTCCAGCAGCGCGACGGCTGCCGAGAAATTATCATCGAGATAAGCGTCAAGCTTGATCAGTGCGTCGATTTCGGCCTTCAGAACCTGGCGGCCTCTTGCCAGTATTTCGCTTCTGGTCGCTTTGGACCGGATGTCGTGTGTTATCACGCTCGTCTCCCTGGCCCCCTGCGCGCCGATGAAAATAGCCCCACATGCAATTGTTGCAATAGGTTAAATGCGGCAACGCACCAAAAGCTTGAAATCCTGTTGATTTCCATGACGTAGCCGAGCCGGCCGTCCCTTGGGCCCGTTAAGCCTTTTTTCTCACGATCATGCCGAATGAGGTTGCAACCCAGCGCAGCAACGCCAGCCGCAGGTGCGGATCGTTCGAATAGGGCGGCACGTCGATAATCCGGTCGAGCTCGCTCTGGCCGCTGTCGAAGGTGATCGGAATAACCTCATGGCCCTGGCTGATCAGCCGGGTGGCCAGCGCCTCGAAGTCGCGACGCCGGAAGATCACGGTGGCTCCGAGATCGAGCGTGTCGCTGTTCGAACTCAGGTTGAGCTCGGTCGTGTGGACGGCGATGCCGCCCGGTTTGAGGCAGGCGAGCGAATTCTCGAAGAATTCAAGACCCGCCTCGATCGACCCGAGATGCTCATAGGCGCAGGAAGACCAGGTGAAGTCGAAGTCGGTCAGATCGTCGGGGATCGCCGTCATATCGACCGGGCGATAGGTGACACGCTCAAAGAAGGTCGCTTCGTCGCACAGATGCGGCTGATGGATATCGCGCAGGCTGGCGCCGAGCTGATAGGTCGCGTTCCAGATCAGCGCGCGATCATCCTCGGCGGGCAGGTCGGTTGCCACGATCTGGCACCCGGCGGCTGCGAAAACCGACGGTATCGGCTCGGTCCCGACGCCGAATCCGAGCCCGCGCGACCCCTCACGCAGCGCGCCATAATATTCCAGCGCGCGGCAGATGAAGACGAACTCCCACTGCTTGCGATGCGACCAGGGCGTCATCCCCAGCCGCTGGCACCATTCGGCGTAGAGCGGTTCGCTCATCTGGCCGGCGGTGCACATTTGCGAGATCGGTTCGACCAGCGTCGCGGGACGGTCGACGATGATCGGCGCCAAAATCCCGGTGCCGGGCGCGGCCAGGAACTCGCGACGGGCTGCTTCGAAGCGCTTGGCGAGCGCATCGCTGGTCTCGCCGCCGAGCATGCTGATCTCGATCCGGTCGGCCTGGGCGTCGGCATCCTCGCTGACCGTTCCCATCAGCGCATAGCTGAAGCCCGGGCTGCCGCGCGCGGAAATCCGAATCTCTCCGCCATTGGCCGAGAGCGCGGCGAGCGAGTAATATTTGACGCGGGGCTCGACGCCCATGCCAAGCTCGTTGAGGCGGGTGATCGCAAGCATCAGCTTGCCCGATGTCGCCTTGAGGCCGGGCAGGCGAATCTTGTACCGGATTCTCCCTCCCTGCGCCGACGGCGTATATTCGGTGTGGAAGGCATAGCCGCGGACGAGGGCCGGTTCGGTGCCCGCGCTGTCCGCCAGAGCGCTTGCCTGACCGGGCCAGAAGGCGAAAGGCTTCAGCGCGATCGGTGCGCCGTCACGCAGGACGAACGAGCGCAGGTCCAGCCACAGGTGAAGCGCCAGCGACGCCAGGCGGCGGCGCAGGGGAGGATCGTCTTGCGGCGATGGGTGGGTTGAGACGGGTGTATTTATCGTCATGGCAGGCGGGTCGCTCTATGAGCGCCCGGCGCCGATGTTTCAACAGTGCAGATGCGGATGCCGCCATTTGGCCGGCCTGGCCTCACGGTGCCTCCATCAGCGGGTGAAGATCAGCATCTGATCGACGTCTCCGGGCCGCGACAGGATCTCGTCGGCGGAGGTTGGAATGACGCCTGCGTCAGGATCGATCAGCTCGGACGAGAAGCCGTGCGATGCGATCCTGTCGAGGAAGCCGCGCGGGTCGCTGTAGCGCGTCGCGGCGAACTCGATGATCACGGTCAGCGGGCGACCATTGTCGAATATGCCCTGCATCCCGCCCCAGACGAGTTCCTCGGCCCCTTCGACATCGATCTTGATCAGGTCGATCGTGCCGGCGTTCGGCAAGGCGTCGAGGCGCAGGGTGGGGATGGCGTAGGCGACATCTTCGGCCCGCGCCGGGGTGGGGCTCATATAGGCGTTTTTGGGTTCGCCGACCGGCACCTGCAGAACCGCCTCGCCCGCCACGTTGGACAGCGCCGCCCGGTGCACGCTGGTGTGGCCGAGAAAGCCGTTGACGTCGATCGACTTGGCCAGTTTGTCAGCAATGACGGGGTTGGGCTCGAACGCGTCGACATGGCCCGACGGGCCGACCAGATCGGCCATGACCAGCGTGAAATAGCCCAGGTTCGCGCCGCAATCGACGACATGCATGCCGGGCCGCACCCGCGCGACGATCGCCTCGGTGACCCACATCTCCCAATAGCCGCTCAGCAGCATGTGGGTCGAGAAACCGATATCGCTGGTATCGACGAACATGCTGTACCGGCCCAGCACGCGGCAGACCGACGTGCGGTCACCCAGATAGGCGTTGGTGCACAGCCGGCGGATCAGCGCTTCATTGTGATCGCGCGGCGCGGTGGCCAGCCGTCGCAGGTCGAACAGCGATTTCCCCAGGTTAAGCCGCCGTGCGGAGGGTGTCTTGGTGATCCGGGTCCAAAGATTGCTCAGGGAAATCAAGGACATTCGGCGTAGCCTATTCGAATTACCGCGCGGTAAGCGGTACGGTTGAACGAAGCGGCTTCCTGCGCGGTGGGCGTCGGTCGTGCAGCGCGGGCCTGATCCGGGCGCTCGATAGCTGCCCCGGCACCGTGTTTCAACCATCCAGATCGAGCGCAAGGATCGGGCGGGAGCTCCGCTCGCATTGCCATTCGGCACGCGCCGCCCCATATTCGGCGGTTCGGAGGCGTTTCTTGAACCAGGCTGATGTCGATCAAGGCGGGGACCGCGGCTGGCGGCAGCGGATGAACACGCTGACCGCCAGGCGCAACGACGTGCCGCGTCCGCAGATCCCGGCCGGCCAGCGCGTCTACGCGATCGGCGATGTCCATGGCCGGCTCGACCTGCTGCTGCCGCTGCTCGCGCATATCCGCGACGACATCGCGGCGCGCGCGCAGGCCGACAATCATGTCGTGATGCTCGGCGACCTGGTCGATCGCGGCCCCTATTCGGCCGAGACGGTCGAATATGCGATCAGCGGCCTGCCCGGCTTCGCGACCTTTCACGTCCTGATGGGCAACCATGAGGAGGCGATGCTGCGCGCGCTCGACCCGCTGGAGGATCGCAGCCAGAATCTGTGGCTGAAGTTCGGCGGCTATGAGACGCTGGCCAGCTACGGGGTCCCGGTCGCAACGCTGGGTGACGAAATCCCGCCGGTCGAGACCTTGCTGCACTATATCCCCGAGCGTCATCGCCAGTTCCTCGACAGCCTGCCCGATGCGATGCGCTTCGGCGATTATGTGTTCGTCCATGCCGGGGTTCGCCCCGGCGTTCCGCTGGAGCAGCAGGACCCGACCGATATGCGCTGGATCCGCCATGATTTCCTCGACCATAAGGGCGATCTCGGCGCGTTTATCGTTCATGGTCATTCGATATCGACCGAACCCGATATTCAGCCGAACCGGCTGGGTATCGACACCGGCGCCTATCGCAGCGGCATGCTGACCGCGCTGGGCCTGGAAGGCGAACGGCGCTGGCTGCTCCGTGCCAGCGTGGTCGACGGTGAAGTTCAAACGAAATTAAGCAGCTTGAGTTAAGTCCCGAATCGCGATGGCACGCACCCGGACGTTCGGGCGCGCGCCGGGTGATCGAGGAGATGCGCCGGATGCGGCGGGTGCGTGGAAGATCCGCGCTGGCGATCGATGCCAGCGCCGAGGTCGAATCGAGAGGTGTACGGTTCATCCGCGGGCTGTTCCCGCGGGGTGACGAGCATGACCGGCAATCGGTTTCCAACCGGGTGCGGATGGCGGCCGATTCGCTGCCCATGCTGCTGCTTGCCAATCTGGTGGTGGCCGCGGGGCTCGCGCTGATTCGCCGTCCCGCCATCGGCAGCGCCGATTTCTGGATGATCATGGCGCCGTTGATGCTGACCGGTGCGGCCGGCGGCGCGCTGGTTTTCGTCGCGCAACGCCGGTTCGCCGCGCGTTTCGCGCCCGAGCGGCTGCACGGCGCGATCGCGCTGGTCGCGCTCGCCCAGGGGCTTGGCTGGTCGACCTGGATAGCGGGTGCCGCGCGCGACATGATATCACCGGGCTGGCCCGTCGCGGCGATCGCCCATGGCGCGCTGCTCGTCATTTCCACGCTGGTGTTCGCGCCGGTGCCGACGGCGGCGCTGATCCTCTGGCTCACCCTGGCGATTACCGTCTCGGTCGCGATGGGCGACTGGGTGATGCTGGCGATGCTGCTGCCGCTGCTCGGTATCGCGGTGATCGCGCTGGGCGGGATATCGGAGCGCAGCTATGTCGCGTCGCGCCGCTGGCTCGCCACCGCCGCAGCGTCGCTCAAGGCCTCGGTGCTGCTCAGCGAGTTCGAGGACAACCGGCGCGGCTGGTTCTGGGAAACCGACGAGCGCGGGTTGATCACCTATATCTCGCCGCAGATCGCCGCGGCGCTCGACCTGCGGGTCGAACAATTGCTGGGCACCGCGATGACCGCGCTGGTGCTCCACGACAAGGGCGACGGCACCGGCACCGGCGACGGCGAACGGACGCTGGGCTTTCACCTGTCGACCCGGCTGGCCTTTTCCGAAATCGCGGTGCGCGCGGCGGCGGGCACCGATGTGCGCTGGTGGTCGCTGTCGGGCCGACCGGCGTTCGACGATGACGGCCGCTTCCTCGGCTTTCGCGGCAGCGGCACCGACCTGACCGAAATGCGCCGTTCGGAAGACGAGGTGAAACGGCTCGCCAGCTATGATCCGCTGACCGGTCTGCCCAACCGCATCCTGATGCGCCGCACGCTGGACGAGGCGATGCGCGACATCGCCGGACGGCCGAAACGCGCGGCGCTGTTCATGCTCGATCTCGACCGGTTCAAGACGGTCAACGACACGCTGGGCCATCCGGTTGGCGACGTGCTGCTCCGCCAGGTCGCCGAACGGCTGAAGCGGGTCGTGCTCAATGACGGGCAGGTCGGACGGCTGGGCGGCGACGAGTTCAACATCGTGCTGCCGGGGATCGTCGAGAAGCAGAAGCTCGAAAACCTCGCCACCGCGATCATCCAGGCGGTATCCAGGCCCTATCTGATCGACGGCGCGCATGTCTCGATCGGCGCCTCGATCGGGATCGCGATCGCCCCCGACGACGGCGCCACCGCCGACGCGCTGGTCCGCAACGCCGATCTCGCGCTCTACGCGGGCAAGGCCGACGGCAAGGGCGTCCACCGATTCTACGAGCCCGAGATGCACGCCAGCGCCAAGGACCGGCGCCTGCTGGAGATGGACCTGCGCAACGTGCTGGGCGAAAGCGCGCTCACGCTGGTCTATCAGCCGGTCGTCGACGCGCAGAGCGAGGCGACGGTGTGTTTCGAGGCGCTGGTGCGCTGGAACCATCCGACGCGCGGGCCGGTGTCGCCATCCGAGTTCATCCCGATCGCGGAAGAGATCGGCCTGATCCCGCAGATCGGCGAATGGGTGCTGCGCACCGCCTGTCTGGAGGCCGTCAACTGGCCCGATCCGGTGCGGCTTGCGGTCAATATCTCGCCGATCCAGTTCGCCAATCCCTCGCTGCCCGGGATCGTCATGTCGGCGCTTGCCGCGGCACAGCTTCCCGCGCACCGGCTGGAGCTGGAGATCACCGAGGGCGTCTTCCTCAACGACGATGCCGCGACCGATGCGATGTTCGCGAAGCTCAAGGCGATCGGGGTGCGCTTCGCGCTCGACGATTTCGGGACCGGCTATTCGTCGCTCGGCTATCTGAAGAAGGCGCCGTTCAACAAGATCAAGATCGACCAGAGTTTCGTGCGCGGCGCCGCCGTGCCGGGCAACCGCAACGCCGCGATCATCCGCGCGATCGTGACGCTCGCCGAAAGCCTGGGGATGGAGACGACCGCCGAGGGCGCCGAGACCCCCGACGAGCTGGCGCTGATCCGCTCGCTCGGCTGCAGCCATATCCAGGGCTATATCTTCGGCCGGCCGATGGCCTCCGACGAGGCGCGCGCGCGGGTCGCGGGCGCGGGCAAGCTGGCGGTCTCGGGGCTGCTGGTGACGCGCGATCCGCGGGTCGCGGTGCTGCGCGCGGCGACGATCCACAGCCGCCACGGCACCTCCCCCGCGCGGGTGCGCAACCTGTCCTGCTCGGGCGCGATGATGGAGGCGAGCCTTGCCCTGAAGGTCGGTGAGTCGATCCGGATCGACTTCGGGGTGGGCCGCCCGGTGCGCTCGGCGGTCCGCTGGATCGACGACGACCGCTTCGGCGTCGCGTTCGACGAGCCGATCGAACTGGAACAGATCACCCAGCCGAGGGCGGCGGTGCGGAGCGCGGCGGGATAAGGCGGCCGGTTTGGGTGCCGGGCGCGGGGCCTGTGAGGCGGAATTTCCGGGTGCATGGGGTTGTGCGTCGGAATTTTTATTTTCCGGATCGATCCGCTGCATGCCCGCCCAGGCCGCGTCCGCCAGTTGCCAGGCGAGGGCGGCGGCATCCGGACCCGCTGCCGAAGCGCGCAGGGCGAGCCGGACCGCCGCGAGAAAGCGGCTGCTGGCGCGCAGATAGCGGGTGATCTCGCGCACAGGCGGAGCCAGCCCTGTTAGAACGGCCCAATCGTGAGCGTCGAGACCCCTCCACCACCCTTCGGGTGGTCCCCCTCCCCATCGCTGCGCGATAGGGAGGATCTTTTGCTCCGGCCCATCGGCGGCCAGATCATCACCGCCGCGAACATGCCCCAATCGGGGAAGGGGATCGTCACGGCACGCAGGACGGCAGGCGGCGCCGCCATCCGCTCCGCAAAACTGTAGCATCGCGCGTCTAATGGCCCTTCGTTCAGCCGAAAGGGTCTTCCGCGTGCTTCACCGTCTTGCTCCGTCGATGGCATTGGCCGCCATGTTGTCATTGCTGTGGATTGCTCCGGCCATGGGGCACCCAGCGACCGCGCCGGAGAGTGCGTCGCCCGCGTCGCCCGCGGCCGATGGCGTGTCGCCGGGGGCACGTTGGCTGGCGGGGGATCATCATATTCATAGCCGTTTCAGTGTCGGTTATGATGAGAAGAAGAGCCCGCCGCAGCCGCTGATGGGGGCCGATGCGGCCTATCCGATTCCGATGAACGCGGTGATGGCGCGGCAATTCGGGCTGTCGTGGATGGTCGCGACCGACCATGGCGGGCCGAACCACAGCAAGATCCATCACGATCACGCCTATCCCGAACTGCTGATCGCGCGCCGGGCGGTTCCCGAGGTGATCCAGTTTTTCGGCATGGAGCTGAACAGCCCCGGCGCCGACCATAGCAGCGTGATCGTTCCGGCGGGCGACGGCGAGGCCGAGCGGCTGCATGCGATCGAGCATGGGTTCGATTCCAGGGAGGTTTTCCCGGTCGATCCGTCGCGCAATGCCGAGCCGAAGATGATCGAGGCGTTGCGGGCGATGGATGCGCAAAGCCCCAAGCCGGTCGTCATCGCGCACCATCCTTCGCGCTCCGCCACGGGGCTGGGCGAATATGGGCTGACGACCCCATCCGAACTGCGCAGCTGGAACGATGCGGCGCCCGAGGTGGCGATCGGGATGGAAGGGGCGCCGGGGCATCAGGCGACCGCGCAGATGCGCGAACGCTTCGGCCCGTCGGCGCATGCCGGCTATTTCGGCGCGGCGCGCCCGCGCGGCGCCTATGGCAAGTTTCCGACGATGGGCGGTTTCGACCAGATGACCGCGCGGGTCGGCGGATTCTGGGACTCGATGCTGGGCGAGGGCCGCCGCTGGTGGATCACCGCGAACTCGGATTCGCATATCCACTGGACCGACGGCGGCGCGGATTTCTGGCCCGGCGAATATTCGAAAACCTATGTGCTGGCCGAAAAAAGCCATGCGTCGGTACTGGCGGGGTTGCGCGCGGGGCGCGTCTTCGTGACGACAGGTGACCTGATATCGGAGCTTGACGTGACCGCGCGGACCGACGGCGGCGCGACCGCCATCACGGGCGGCAGGCTGGACGTGCGCAAAGGCGCCGACGTTCGTGTCAGCATCCGCTTTCGCGAGCCGGGCAAGCCCAATGCCAATGGCGACACCCCGGCGGTCGCGCGGGTCGACGTGATCCGCGGAACGGTGACCGGGCGCGCCAGGCCCGCGGCGGACAGCAACCCGAGCACCACAGTCGTGGCCCGCTTCAACCGCGCACAGCTGGAGCGGGATGGCGATTATTTCACCGCGACCTATGTTCTCAAGGGCGTTCGGCGGAACGAATATGTCCGTATCCGCGGGACCAACACCCAGGAGCTGGAGCCGCAGCCGGACGGGCAGGGCGAAATCCCCTGGACCGATCTGTGGTTCTATTCGAACCCGGTGTTCATCAACACAGGTCGGTGAACGCGGATCGCCACAGCCGTCTTCAGCCGCCTTCGGGCGAGACGGCTGTTATGCGCGGAGCACATCAGCGTCCGGTGATCGGCGAAGCGCCCGGGGCGGGGGGAAATGCGAGGGGCGCGACCTGCGCGCCGCGATGCCCCGAGGTCGTGACGGCGTAGAGCGAGACGCCGAGCCCGCCATGGCCGACGAGGGATGTGGCGATCTGCAGCAGGATGATCGTCGCGCTTCCCCACCACAGCGCCGGGTGAACATGGCCGTAGCGGCGCAGGTCAGCGACGATCGCGATCAGCGGCCAGATCATCACCGCCGCGAACACGCCCCATTCGGCGAAGGGGATCATCAGCGGCATGGGCAGCAGCCGGCCAAAGGCCGGTGCGGTGAGCGTCGCCACCGCGCAGAACAGCAGGCGGCGGTGCCATTCGGTCCGCTTGCGCAGCCGGATCGCCGCGGCGACCAGTCCGCCGAAGCAGAGGATCGCGAAGCTGTTCATCACCAGAAAGTACGCCGGGAGGAAGAAGAAGGGCACGGCGCCGTTGCGCACCATGGCAAGGGTGGTGGCGATGCCGATGACGACCATCGCGCCGGCCCAGCCCGCGCCGAGCCAGCCGAGCCGGCGGTGCAGCGCGATCGAGCCGCGGGTGACGAGGAGGTTCTGGGTGACGAACAGCGCCATCCAGCCGAAGAAGACCAGCGCGTGGAGGTGGACCAGCGGTGGGGCGGCGAAGGTCGAGCGGCCCATCGCCAGTTGCACCGAGAAACCCGCGACGATGACCAGCGCCATCGCGATCGCCATCACCAGGAAGAAGCGGTCGTCGCGCCCGTAACCGGGCAACGGTTTCGCCAGCGTCGCCACCTGTGCCCCCTTCACGTCGTTCGAGAGGGTGAGGATATCGCAAGGGGGGAGTTGGCTCAACCGGGGGTGATGCTTTCGAGAGGGTGGTTCTGGCGTAGGCGTTGCTACCCCTCCACCATCCTGCGGATGGTCCCCCTCCCCATGCTGCGCATAGGGAGGATTTAAGTTGGAAGATCCTCCCTGTCGCGCAGCGATGGGGAGGGGGACCGCGCCGTAGGCGTGGTGGAGGGGTCAGCGACATCCGCCTCCTGCCGCGCGTTCGACGATAGCGGCTTTGCCCCTTCGCCCCGATCGACCTATGAGCGCGGTTCAAGGTGCGGAAAGCTCTCCGTCGCCAGGGTTCGGCACATGTGATGGATGGCTTGCGGATCAGGTTGGAGCGGTTTCTGGCGGCGTGGCGTTCGCGGGTCGCGGCTGCGCCGGATGCGCCGCGCCCGCGCTGGTTGCGGCGGCCGTCTTGGCGGGACATCGGCACGTGGTCGGGCTTTGCCGTCCTTGGCCTGATCCTGATCGCGCTGCTCTGGGCGACCTGGGTCGCGCCGCCCTGGGGGGCGATGGAGCCGCCGCGCAAGCCGAGTTTCGTCTATCTCGCCGCCGACGGCACGCCGATCGCGCGGCGTGGCGCGGGGGAGGCGGCGGTCGATGCGGGGGCGTTGCCGCCGCATGTGCGCGGGGCGTTCATCGCGATCGAGGACCGGCGGTTCGCCGATCATGTCGGCATCGATCCGCGCGGGCTGACGCGGGCGTTCTGGCATAATCTGCGCGCGGGCGAGACGGTCCAGGGCGGGTCGACGATCACGCAGCAGCTGGCCAAGACCGCGTTCCTCTCGTCCGACCGGAAGATCGCGCGCAAGGTGCAGGAGGCGGTGCTGGCGCTGTGGCTCGACGGCTGGCTGAGCAAGGACGAGATCCTGTCGCGCTATCTGTCGACGATCTATTTCGGCGACGGCGCGTACGGCCTGCGCGCCGCCGCGCGGCATTATTTCCAGAAGACCCCCGAACGGCTGAGCATAGGCGAGGCGGCGATGCTGGCGGGGATGGTGAAGGCGCCGAGCCGGCTCAACCCGACCGTGAACCTGACGGCCGCGCAGGCCCGATCGAAGCTGGTGATCGCGGCGATGGCCGAGGAGAAGATGATCGATCCGGCCGAGGCGGCCGGCGTGCGGCTGGCGGTGCCGCGGGTCGCGCCCGACGAATTGCCCGGTGGGACCTATTTCGTCGACTGGGTCGCGGCGCAGGCGGAGGAAGGCGTGAGCGGAACAGGTGGGCAGCTGACCGTCGCCACGACGCTCGACCGCGATCTGCAGAAGGCGGCGATCCAGGCGCTGACGTCGGTGCTGACCAGCTATGGCGACGGCGTGCATGCGACGCAGGGCGCGCTGGTGGCGATGCGGCCCGATGGACGGGTGGTCGCGATGATCGGCGGGCGGAGCTACAAGGCGAGCCCCTATAACCGCGCGACGCAGGCGCAGCGCCAGCCGGGATCGGCGTTCAAGCTGGCGGTGTATCTCGCGGCGCTGGAAAATGGCGAGACGCCCGACACGCTGGTCGAGAATTCGCCGCTGACGATCGATGGCTGGAGCCCGAAAAATTACGGCGGGCGCTATGGCGGGCCGACGACCCTGCGCAGCGCCTTCGCGCAATCGAGCAATGTCGCCGCGGTGCGGATCGCCGAGCGGACGGGGCTGGGTAAGGTCGCCGATGTGGCGAAGCGGCTGGGGATCACCGCATCGATCACGCCGGGGCCGTCGATGGCGCTCGGCACGTCGGGGATGACCTTGATCGAGCTGACCTCGGCCTATGCGGCGATCGCCGGCGGCTATTATCCGGTAAGGGCAAATGGGTTGGCGAAGGCGCCCCCCGCGAACCGGCAGGCCATGGACCCGCGCGTGCGCGAGGCGATGATGGACCTGCTGTGGACCGCGACCAACCAGGGGACGGGGCGCGGCGCGGCGCTGGGCATTCCGACCTTCGGCAAGACCGGGACCACGCAGAACCACCGCGACGCGCTGTTCGTCGGTTTCGCGGGCGGGCTGATCACCGGCATATGGGTGGGCAATGACGACGACACGCCGATGCGCGGCGTCACGGGCGGGAGCCTGCCCGCGGCGATCTGGGCGCGGTTCATGAGCGCGGCCGGGCTGCGCGCGGCCGACCTGGACGTGCCGCCGACCCTGATGGCGGCGATCGAGCAGCGGCAGGCGGCGATGATTGTGGCGGCGGAAGAGCGCGAGCTTGCCGAGCTGGAGGCGGCCGAGGCGGCGGATGCGCTGCAGGATGGTTCGCCGATCGGGCGCTTTATCGAGGGAATATTGCCGGACTTCCTGCGCGGCGACCGCGAGGCGCAACCGGAGGAGGAGGAGGACGCCGCCGCAATCGCCGAGGAAGCGGCGCGCGAGACGCGGCGCGCGCGGCTGGATGAGCTGCGGCGGCGCAAGGCGGAGCGCGAGGGGGTGTTGTTTCTCGAGGAGTAGGCGGGGTGAGGTGTCGGCGTCGATTACCCCTCCATAACGCCTACGGCGCGGTCCCCCTCCCCATCGCTGCGCGATAGGGAGGATTTGAAGTTCACCCCATCAGCCTGGGGAAGAACCCCTCATGCGCCGCGCGCAGCTGCGCGAGCGGGAGGCCGACGATGCTGTTGCCGCCGGTCGTGCCGATGCGGCGGGCGGTGACGCCGGCGCCGAGCGCGGCGGCGAGGATCGCGTCGGAATTGGCGGTGGTGACGATGTAGCGCGCCTGATCCTCGCCGAAGGCGCGGACATGGTCGAGTTCGTCTAGCTTTGCGCCGATCCCGCCCGCCAGCGCCATTTCGGCGATGGCGACGAGCAGGCCGCCATCGGAGATGTCGTGGACCGCGCTGACCCGGCCGTCCTGGATCAGTTCGCGGACGAAATCGCCGTTGCGCTTCTCATCGTCGAGATCGACCGGCGGGGGCGGGCCCGCTTCGCGGCCGGCGACGTGGCGCAGCCAGAGCGACTGGCCGAGATGGCTGCCGGCCTCGCCGATCAGGATGATATGCTCGCCTTCCGCCTTGAACGCGATCGTCGCCATGGTGTCGACGTCGGCGATCAGGCCGATGCCGCCGATCGCGGGGGTGGGGAGGATCGCGCTGCCCGATCCGTCGTCATTCTTGGTTTCGTTATAGAGGCTGACATTGCCCGAGACGATCGGGAAGTCGAGCGCGAGGCACGCCTTTGCCATGCCTTCGATCGCGCCGACGAACTGGCCCATGATCTCGGGCCGCTGCGGATTGCCGAAGTTCATGCAGTCGGTGGTCGCGAGCGGCTTTGCGCCGACCGCGGTGATGTTGCGCCAGCACTCGGCAATCGCCTGCGCGCCGCCCATCACCGGATCGGCGAAGACGTAGCGCGGGGTGCAATCGGTGCTGATCGCGATGCCCTTTTTCGAGCCGTGGACACGCACCACCGCAGCATCGCCGCCGGGGCGCTGGACGGTGTCGGCGCCGACCATGTGATCATATTGCTCCCAGATCCAGCGCCGGCTGGCGAGGTCGGGCGAGGCCATCAGGGTGAGCAGATTTTCGGACAGGCTGCTCTTGGCCGGGACCACGCCGAGCGGCGCGCGCGGCGGGGTGGGCACCCAGGGGCGGTCATAAGCGGGTGCCTCGTCGGCGAGCGGGCCGAGCGGGATGTCGCACACCACCTCGCCGTTGAAGCGCAGCACCATATGGCCGGTTTCGGTGACCCGGCCGATCACCGCGAAATCGAGCTCCCATTTGTGGAAGATCGCCTCGGCCTCGGCCTCGCGGCCGGGCTTGAGGACCATCAGCATGCGTTCCTGCGATTCGGACAACATCATTTCATAGGGGGTCATGCCGGTCTCGCGGCACGGCACCGCGTTCATGTCGAGCTCGATGCCGACCCCGCCCTTCGACGCCATCTCGACCGACGAGGAGGTGAGGCCGGCGGCCCCCATATCCTGAATCGCGACGATCGCGTCGGAGGACATGAGTTCGAGGCAGGCCTCGATCAGCAGCTTTTCGGTGAACGGGTCGCCGACCTGGACGGTGGGGCGCTTCTCCTCCGAATCCTCGGAGAAGTCGGCCGACGCCATGGTCGCGCCGTGGATGCCGTCGCGGCCGGTCTTCGAGCCGACATAGACGATCGAATTGCCGACACCCGAGGCGGCCGAATAAAAGATCTTGTTGGTTTCGGCGACGCCCACGGTCATCGCATTGACGAGGATATTGCCGTCATAGGCGGTGTGGAAATTGACCTCGCCGCCGACCGTGGGCACGCCGACGCAATTGCCGTAGCCGCCGATGCCATGGACCACGCCCGCGATCAGGTGGCGCATCTTAGGGTGGTCGGGCCGGCCGAAGCGCAGCGCGTTCATGTTCGCGATCGGCCGGGCGCCCATCGTGAACACGTCGCGCAGGATGCCGCCGACGCCGGTCGCGGCGCCCTGATAGGGTTCGATATAGGATGGGTGGTTGTGGCTCTCCATCTTGAAGATCGCGGCCTGGCCGTCGCCGATGTCGACCACGCCGGCATTCTCGCCGGGGCCGCAGATCACCTGCGGGCCGGTGGTGGGGAGCTTCTTGAGGTGGATGCGGCTCGACTTGTAGCTGCAATGTTCGGACCACATCACCGAGAAGATGCCGAGTTCGGTGAGGTTCGGCGTCCGCCCCATCGCATGCAGGATGCGCTGATATTCATCCGGGGACAGGCCGTGCTCGGCGACGATTTCAGGGGTGATGCTGGCGGAATCGGTCATGGGCGAGCCGATAGCGATTTGCGGCGGCGGCGCCTAGCGGGATTTGCCCCTCTCCCCGCCGGGGAGAGGGGCGGGGGATTCACCCGGTGACGAGATTGACCGCGCTGGGCTTTGCGAGCGGAAGACCGTCGGCCTTCGCCTGCGCCATCAGCGCCTCTTTGCGGGCAAGCATCTGATCGCGCATCGCGACGAGATCGACGTCGGTTGCGCGGGCCTGGGCGAACATGCCCTCCTTGGGCATCTCCTCCTCCTGCACGTGGTGTTTGATCTCTTCCGACAGCACCTTGACCTTCGCGTCATAGAAGTCCGCGTCGGGGGTGGAGCTTTCGAGGTCGTTGATCAGCACCTTGGCGCCGTCATGTTCGACATAGGCCTCATCGAGCGTGTCGTCCTCGATCTTGCCGCGCAAGGCGGGATAGAAGATTTCCTCCTCGATCGCGGTATGGATCTTCAATTCGGTGCAGATCTCGTGACAGAGCTTCTGCTTTTTCGCGGCATCCCTGGCCTTCTCATATTGCTCGAACAGGCCTTCGACCTTGCGATGGTCGGCCTTGAGCAACGCAATCGCGTCGGTGAACTCGGGTTGTGCCATGTCGTCCTCCTGTTGAGTGCCCCTGAACGCCTTGCTTCTCTTTTGGGTTCACCTGCGAACGACTCTCAATTTCGGAATTAACATAGAGCAACTTGCTGAAATTATTGGTCTCTGTCCGTGGAACGATCGGAACGCAGCCGGCCGATCGTTGTTGGATGGGCTCAAATCCACAGGAGGATGAGCGTGAGCGAGATCCACAGCGGCGAGGCACGGGACGACGCTCCGGCCTCGACATCGAAGCGCGGCGACGCCGTCGATGAGGCGTCGCAGACGATGGTCGAGGACAAGGGATGCGCCCTGACCGGCCGCACGGTGACAATCAACCGGCCGCGCGCTGAACTGTTCGCCTATTGGCGCGACTTCGCCAACCTCGCGAGCTTCATGGACAATGTCGTGCGGATCGATGTGATCGACCAGCGCCGTTCGCACTGGGTGGTGAAGGCGCCCGCCGGCAAGACCGTGGAGTGGGACTCGGTGATCACCGAGGAACGCGACGGCGAACTGATCGCCTGGGCGTCGGCCGAGGGCGCCGACGTGCCGAACAGCGGCCGGATCGACTTCCGCGACGCGACCGGCGGGCGCGGGACGACGGTGACCGCGACGATCCTCTACGATCCGCCGGCGGGCGTGGTCGGCAAGCTGATCGCGAAGGTCTTCCAGCGCGAGCCCGCGATCCAGGCGCGCCGCGACCTGCGCCGGTTCAAGCAGCTGATGGAAACCGGCGAGATCGCGACATCGGCGCGCACCGCCGCGCACCTTGCAGAAGAGAAGGATTGAGGCGATGCGCGCATTGGCATGGCACGGTAAGCATGACGTCCGCGTCGACACGGTCGACGATCCCGAGATCCTCAATCCGCGTGATGCGATCATCAAGGTGACGTCGACCGCGATTTGCGGCTCCGACCTCCATCTCTATGACGGCTATATCCCGACGATGCGGAAGGGCGACATCCTCGGCCATGAGTTCATGGGCGAGGTGGTCGAGACCGGGCCGAAGTCGACCCTTAAGAAAGGGCAGCGCGTCGTGGTGCCGTTCACCATCGCCTGTGGCTCGTGCTTCCACTGCGGCAAGCATCAATATTCGGCCTGCGACAACGGCAATCCCGCCGACAATCAGGATATCGGCATGGAGCTGTACGGCCAGCCGATGTCGGGGCTGTTCGGCTATAGTCACATGACGGGCGGCTATGCGGGCGGGCAGGCCGAATATGTCCGCGTGCCCTTTTCGGACGTCGGCCCGATCATCATCCCCGACGGCGTCGAGGACGACAAGGTGCTGTTTCTGTCGGACATCCTGCCAACCGGTTGGCAGGCGGCCGAGAATGCCGGGATCGAGCCGGGCGATACCGTCGCGGTGTGGGGCTGTGGCCCGGTCGGCCTGTTCGCGGTCCAGTCGGCGTTCCTGATGGGGGCCGAGCGGGTGATCGCGATCGATCATTTCCCGCATCGGCTGGAGCTCGCGAAGCGCTTCGGCGCGGAGACGATCAACTTCGAGGAGAGCAAGACCTATGAGGCGCTGATGGAGATGACCGGCGGGATCGGCCCCGACGCGGTGATCGACGCGGTCGGGATGGAGGCGCACGGCTTCTTCGTCGACAATGTGATCGACCAGATCAAGGCATCGACCTTCCTAGGTACCGACCGGACCCATTCGATCCGCCAGGCGATCGTCGCCTGCCGCAAGGGCGGTCGGGTGTCGATGCCCGCGGTCTATGGCGGACTGGTCGACAAATTCCCGCTTGGCGCCTTCATGGAGAAGGGTCTGACCCTGAAGACCGGCCAGACCAGCGTGCAGCATTATATGCCCGCGCTGCTCAACGCGATCATGGAGGGCAAGATCGACACGACCTTCCTGATCAGTCACCGGATGCCGCTCGAACAGGCGGCCGAGGGCTACAAGATGTTCCACGATAAGCAGAATGAAGTGACCAAGATCGTGCTGAAGCCCGGCATGGCCCCCGCGGCGCTCGCCGCCTGACTGCACACCCGCCCGACAAGCGACAAGGAGAGATTGATGGCCGACAAATTCGCGATCGTGACCGGTGCCTCGACCGGCATCGGCTTCGAACTGGCGAGTATCGCCGCCGAGCAGGGGCATGACCTGCTTGTCGTCGCCGACGAGCCGCTGATCGACTCCGCCGCCGCCGATTTCCGGCGGCATGGGGTCGAGGCCCAGTCGATCGAGGCGGATCTCGCCACGATCGACGGGGTCGATGCGCTGCTGCGCGCGGCGGCGGGGCGGCCGATCGACATATTGTGCGCCAATGCCGGGCGCGGCCTGGGGCATGCGTTCCTGGAGCAGCGCGTGGAGGATTGGCGGCATGTGATCGACACCAATGTCACCGGCACCGTCTATCTGCTGCAACAGGTGCTGCGGCGGATGGTCGCGCGGGGCCAGGGCCGGGTGCTCGTGACCGGATCGATCGCGGGCTATATGCCGGGCAGTTTCAACGCGGTGTATAACGGCACCAAGGCGTTCATCGACAATTTCACCGACGCGATCCGCAACGAGATCAAGGAGAGCAAGGGCGTCTCGCTGACCACGCTGATGCCCGGTGCGACCGAGACCGAGTTCTTCGAACGCGCCGACATGCTCGACACCAAGGTGGGCACGCAGGACAAGGATGATCCCGCCAAGGTCGCGCGCGACGGCTGGGACGCTATGATGAAGGGCGAGGCGCACATCGTCTCGGGCTGGAAGAACAAGATCCAGAAAACGATCGCCAACGTCACCCCGGCATCGGCGCTGGCCGAGATGCATCGCGGCATGGCGGAGCCCGGATCGGCGAAGGACTGACCGGAGCTTTTGCCCCCTCGCCGCGTTGACCGGCAAAGGGAGAGGAGCATGGGAAAGCAGATAGTCGGCCGCGCGATCGGTGGCGCGAGCCTGGCGTTCGGGATCACAGACATGATTCTGGGCCCGACCTTCGGCCGGGGAATCGGCGCCGGCGAAAGGATGGGCGGCCTGTTGTTCCGTATCGTCGCCGCGCGCGAGATCGCGACAGGCGTGGCGGGACTGATTGCGCCGGCGGACGCGGCGCCGGTCCGCTGGCGCCTGGCCGGCGACCTGTTCGACCTGGCCGCGCTCGGCTATATCGCCGCCCCCGCCAATCCCCGGCGGAAGATGGCGTTTCTCGCGATCGGCATCGTCGCGGCGGTGGCGGTTGCCGATCTGCTCGCGCTGCGCCGCATCGCGCGATCGTCAGCTCGTGAATGATCCGACGGGTCCGTCGAGCCAATGCCCGCCATTGGCTTTGAGGAACCACCGCCGGCGGCTAACATACAGGCTCTGATGAGCCATTGGATCGAAGCTTCCCCGCAGGGCATCCATGTCCGGCCAGCCGACGCCTGGATCGATCCGTCGATGCCGGTCGATCGTGCGCTGGTGACGCACGGCCATGCCGATCATGCGCGCGGCGGGCATGGCGCGACCTGGGCGACCCCCGAGACGCTGGCGATCATGGCGCTGCGCTATGGGACCGCCGACGGCGTTCCGGTCGGCTATGGCGAGACAATCAGGCTGGGCGGGGTCGACATCACCTATGTGCCCGCCGGCCATGTGCTGGGATCGGCGCAGATCCTGCTCGAACATGCCGGCGAGCGGATCGTGGTGACCGGCGATTACAAGCGCCGCGCCGACCCGAGTTGTGCGCCGTTCGAGGTGGTCCCGTGCGACATCCTGATCACCGAGGCGACCTTCGGCCTTCCGGTGTTCCGCCACCCGCCGATCGGGCAGGAGATCGACCGGCTGATCGGCGCGCTCCATGCGGCACCCGATCGCTGCGTGCTGGTCGGCGCCTATGCGCTGGGCAAGGCGCAGAGGGTGATCGCCGAACTGCGCGCGCATGGGCATCGCGATCCGATCTACATCCACGGCGCGATGGAGCGGATGTGCGATCTCTACCGTGATTTCGGGGTCGATCTGGGCGAGCTCCATCCCGCCACCGCTGCCTCGCCCGACCAACTGCGTGGGCGGATCGTGATCGCGCCGCCGTCGGCGCTCAACGATCGCTGGTCGCGGCGGCTGCCCGATCCGGTCACGGCGATGGCGTCGGGCTGGATGCGCGTCCGCCAGCGCGCGCGGCAGAGGAATGTCGAACTGCCGCTGGTGATATCCGATCATGCCGACTGGGACGAGCTGACCGCGACGATCGCCGAGGTCGCGCCGAACGAAGTCTGGGTGACGCACGGGCGCGAGGAGGCGCTGGTCCACTGGTGCGGCCTGCGCCAGATGCGCGCCCGCGCGCTGGCGCTGGTCGGCTATGAAGACGAGGATGAGGGCTGATGTGGGGCAAATTCAATCCTCCCCGGCACGGGGAGGGGGACCGCGCGAAGCGTGGTGGAGGGGGACCTCCATCGGCGCGACGCTCGCCGCACCCCCCCTCCACCATCCTGCGGATGCGTCGGCGAGATCGTGCCCCCGGCACGATCTTGACTTGCCGGGGGCAAGCCAAAGCCAAAGCCAACGCCCTCCCCGTGCCGGGGAGGACCTGCTGATGCGCCTCTTCTCCCAGCTGCTCGACGGCCTCGTCTACACCCGTTCGCGCAATGCCAAGCTGGCGCTGATCGCCGACTATCTGCGCGCGGCGCCCGATCCCGATCGCGGCTGGGCGCTGGCGGCGCTGACCGGCGACCTCAGCCTGCCGGCGGTCAAGAGCGCGGCGATCCATGCGATTGTCGATGAGCGGGTCGATCCGGTCCTGTTCCGGATGAGCCGCGACTATGTCGGCGATCTGGCCGAGACGGTCGCGCTGATCTGGCCCAAGCGGATCGACCAGCCGGCCGAGATCGACGATGGCTCGCTGGGGCTTGCCGCGGTGGTCGACCGGCTGGCGAAGCTCGGCCGCGCCGACGCGCCGTCGGCGCTGGGCGAGATGCTCGACCATCTCGAATCGAGCGGGCGCTTCGCGCTGCTCAAGCTTGCGACCGGCGGGCTGCGGGTGGGCATTTCGGCGCGCCTCGCCAAGACCGGCTTCGCGCAGGCGTTCGGGCTCGACGTCGATGCGGTCGAAGAGGTGTGGCACGCGATCCGCCCGCCTTATGCCGAACTGTTCGCCTGGGGCGCGGGCGGCGAGCGGCCCGATCCGCGCGGCACGCCCTTCTTTCGCCCGTTCATGCTCGCCCATCCGCTGGAGGCCGAGAGCGTCGACCTCACCGACTATGCCGCCGAGTGGAAATGGGACGGGATCAGGGTGCAGATCGTCGGCACCGGCGGCGAACTGCGCCTCTACAGCCGCGCCGGCGACGACATCACCGCCACCTTCCCCGACGTCGCGGCGGCGGCGATGGGGATTGACGGGGTGCTCGACGGCGAGATGCTGGTCCAGGGCGAGGCGCAGGGCGCGGCCGAACATGGCGGGTCGGCGGCGTCGTTCAACGCGCTCCAGCAGCGGTTGGGGCGGAAGAATGTCTCGGCGAAGATGCTGGCCGACTATCCGGCCTTCGTCCGCCTTTACGACCTGCTGATCGACGGCGGGGAGGATCTGCGCGAACAGCCATGGTCGGCGCGCCGCGCGCGGCTGGAGGCGTTCGCTACCCGACTCGACGCCGCGCGCTTCGACATCTCCGCGATCATCGCCGCGAAGGATTTCGACGACCTCGCCGGGACCCGCGCCGGTGCCCGCGACGCGGCGATCGAAGGGGTCATGCTCAAGCGCCGCGACAGCCCTTATGTCGCCGGGCGCCGCACCGGCCTGTGGTACAAGTGGAAGCGTGATCCGCTGACGGTCGACTGCGTGATGATGTACGCGCAGCGCGGGCATGGGAAGCGCTCGAGCTTCTATTCGGATTACACCTTCGGCTGCTGGTCGGAAGCGGGCGAGCTGCTGCCCGTCGCCAAGGCCTATTCGGGGTTCACCGACGAGGAGCTGAAGTGGCTCGACAGCTTCGTGCGCAATCATACGCTCAACCGCTTCGGTCCGGTCCGCGAGGTCGAGAAGACGCTGGTGATCGAGCTCGCCTTCGACAGCATCCATGACAGCAAGCGGCACAAGTCGGGCGTGGCGATGCGCTTTCCCCGCATCGCGCGGATCAGGAAGGACAAGCCGCCCGAGGAAGCCGACACAATCGCGGGGCTGCGGAAGCTGATTTCCTGAAACCCTCCCTATGCGAAGCGTGGGGAGGGGGACCATCCGAAGGATGGTGGGGGGTAATCCACACGTCGGAGCTCGGTGACCGAGGAAAGGTGGAGGCCCCTCCACCGCCTGCGGCGGTCCCCCTCCCCGTCCTTCGGACAGGGATGATTTAGGTGGCCGCCCCGATCTCCATGCGGAACTGGCTGGCGTGGAAGCGCGCCTGGAACAGCCTGGGCACCGGATCGAGCGTTCGCGCGATCGCCTCGACCGTAGCGCGCTGGTCGGGCGGGGTGCGCGCGCCTAGGATGATCGCGGCGAGCGATCCCGCCGGATAGCGGTAGAAGCCGGGCGGCCGGTCTGGGCGGATCAGCCGCCATTCGCGCTCATAGGACCAGAAGTCGGCCTTGGTGAGGAAGGCGGGGGCGATGATGTCGTCCATGTCAAGGCACGGCAGGGTGATCACCGGCCGGTCGCGCGCGTAGCGGACGGGAAGCGCTCCGTCGAAATAGCCGTCGCCGGGCCGGACATCGAACTGGAGGCAGATGCCGTGGTGCGAATCGGCATAATGCGCCCACATCAGCACATCGTCGCCAATCTCCGACAGGCTGCAGACGCCGACCTCGGCGAGCCGATCGGCATTGCCCTCGATCAGCGCCCGCTCATAGGTCTGGCGCGAGACCTTGGCGCCCCGCGTGACGAGCTGCTGGCGCTCGGCGCGCGGCAGCCCGGCGCCGCGCTCGCGGGCCACCGCCTTGAGATAGGCCCTGAACTGGTCGCGGCTCGGCGAGATGCGGAACACCGGCGCGCAGTCATAGGGATCGTTGAAGTCGCTTGGGCAGCGCCAGTAGAGGCTCGATTCGGCGAGGATGCGGCTGTTGTGCGCGATGCTGTCGCCGCGCAGCGACAGATATTTAAAGAAGCGGCCGGGCGGGGCCGGGGCCATGCTTGCCTGCCCGACCATCCTCGCTGCCGCTAGGCGCTTGTCGCCGCCAGGTCGCGCAGCGCGACCACCAGCCGATCGACATCGCCCGCATCGTTGATGAAGCTTGGCGAGACGCGGATGCACGAGCCTTTCGCGACGCCGTGGCGCTCAACCGTGAAGATGCGGTGGCGCTCGAACAGCGCCTTGCGCAGCGCGCGGTTGTCGTCGGGGCTGGTGCGGCCCTTGATCCGGAACGAGGTGATGCCGCCGTGCATCGCCGGATCGTCCGGGGTCAGTATCTCAAGCCGCGCGTCGCCGCGTAGCGGCTCGACCCAGCGATCGCGCAGATAGCGCAGGCGATGCGCCTTGGCGGCCAGGCCGATCGAGTGGTGGACCGCGATCGCATCGGGCACGGTGAGCAACGCGGCATAGTTGACCGTGCCGGTATGGATGCGGGCGTCGATCCGCGCGCTCGGGCCTTCGAGCAGCGAGGGATCGATGTCGGGGATGCGATCCTTGCGGATATAGACCAGGCCGACGCCGAGCGGAGCCGAGATCCACTTGTGCAGGTTGATCCCGGCGAATTCGACGCCGAGATCGCGCAGCGAGAATTCGAGCTGACCGAGCGCATGGCCAACGTCGAGCAGCACGTCGATCCCGCGCGCCCGCGCCATCGCGACGATTTCCCTGACCGGTGGAACGAGACCGGTGCGGTGGCTGATCTGCGTCAGCAGCATCATCCGCACGTCCGGATTGGCGGCGAGCGCTTTTGCATAGGCGTCGAGGATCGCGTCGTGCGAGGCCGGCTCGGGCAGGTCGATCCGGACGACGCGGACGCCGCGCAGCCGGGCGAGCGATTCCATCCCGGCCTGCATCGCGTCATAGTCGAGATCGGCATAGAGCACGGCGTCACCGGGCTTGAGCTTGTTAAAGCCGCCGATCAGGACCCCCATCGACTCGCTGCCGCCCCGCGTGAAGGCGATCTCCTCGCGATCGACGCCGAGCAGTGCCGCGGCAGCGGTGCGGACAGCGCCAAGATCGTCATTGAGCGTGCCGCGCGTGTAGAGCGTGGTCTCGACATTGATACGGTCGGTCCGCCGCTCATAGGCTTGCCGAACCGTCGTCGGCATCGCGCCGAACTGGCCCGCCTCGAGCTGGATAACATCCGGCGGCGGGGCATCGTAGAGCCTGCCAATCCGCGCCCACCAGGCCTCGTCGCGCGCCAGCATCGCCGGGTCGGCGGTCGGCGCGGCGGGCGCCAGCGCCTGCGCGATCGCGGGAATGGCGGCAGCGCCGGCGAGCAGGGTGCGTCGGGTCAGGTCCATGGATCCCCCTCAAGGCGCGGATGATCGCAGCAGCCTAGGCGATCCGTGCGTCGGATCAATGAAAGCCGCTCGAGGGGAGTCTTGCGACCGCGCGGGAACGATCCGCAGGCTGGCGATTTGAGTCCCGCGTCCGTTTCGCAGGAGGAATCATCATGGCCGCGCGCGCCTATTGGCAGGGGCAGATCCGTCTCGCGCTCGTCTCGATCCCGGTCGAGATCTATAATGCGACGAGCAGCAGCGCGCAGATCGCCTTCCATCAGATCCACGAGCCTTCGGGCAAGCGGATCAAATATGAGAAGGTCGTGCCCGGCGTCGGCGCGGTTGAGCCCGACGACATCGTCAAGGGTTTCGAGGTTTCCAAGGGCAATTATGTCCTGCTCGAACAGGACGAGATCGACGCGGTCAAGCTGGAGAGCAAGCGCACGCTCGACCTGATCCAGTTCGTCGATGCCGACGAGATCGACGTGCTCTATTTCGAGAAGCCCTATTATGTCGTGCCCGCCGACGAGCTGGCCGAGGAGGCGTTCATCGTGCTGCGCGAGGCGCTGCGGCGGACGCGCAAGGTGGGGCTGGGGCAGCTGGCGATGCGCGGGCGCGAGTATATCGTCAGCCTGAAGCCGTGCGGACGCGGCATCGTCCTCGAAACGCTGCGCTATGCCGACGAGGTGCGCAAGGCGCAGAGCTATTTCCGCGATATCCCCGACACCACGCCCGACGATGATCTGCTCGACCTGGCCGAGACGCTGATCGCGAAGAAGACCGCGAAGTTCGATCCGGCAGAGTTCCACGACCGCTATGTCGATGCGCTGAAGGGCCTGATCGAGAAGAAGCGCAAGGCCAAGGGCGGCAAGAAGATCCTGGAGGACGCCGACGAGCCGGCAGCGGCGCGCAAGGGCAATGTCATCGACCTGATGGCGGCGCTCAAGAAATCGGTCGGCGATGGCGGTGGAACGAAGCCGGCGGCGAAGAAGCCCGCGGCGCGCAAGACCGCAGCCAAGCCGGCCGCGGAAAAGGCACCCGCGCGCAAGCGGGCCTGAAGCCATGGCGACGCTCGACGACTATAATCGCAAGCGCGACTTCAGGAAGACGGCCGAGCCCGCCGGGAAGCTCGACAAGGCGAACCGCCACCGCTTCATCGTCCAGAAGCATGAGGCGACCCGGCTGCATTACGACTTCCGGCTGGAGATGGACGGGGTGCTGAAAAGCTGGGCGGTGACGCGCGGCCCCAGCCTCGACCCCGAGGACAAGCGGCTCGCGGTGCGGACCGAGGATCACCCCGTCTCCTATGCCGAGTTCGAGGGGACGATCGCACCCGGCGAATATGGCGGCGGCACCGTGATGCTGTGGGACAAGGGCAGCTGGGCGCCGGTCGAAGGCAAGAGCGAACGCGACCTTGAAGAAGGCCATCTCCACTTCACGCTCGACGGCGAACGAATGAAGGGCGAATGGCTGCTGGTGCGGATGAAGCCCCGGCCGGGCGAAAAGCGCGAGAACTGGCTGCTGCGCAAGATCGCCGATCACGCCGCGGGCAGCGGCGACGAACTTGTCGTGCGTGAACTGACCAGCATCAAGACCGGCCGGACGATGGCCGAGATCGCCGCCGACAAGCAGGGCGAGGCGAGCCTGAAGGGCAAGCGGGGCAAGGCGTTCGACGCGGTGATGGCGGACGCGAACAAGCATGCGGCGGTCGTCAATCGTCGCGCCGGCAGAGGCCGGGCCAATGCGAAGCTGCCGGCGTTTGCAAAGCCCCAGCTCGCCACCCTTGTCGATTCGGTGCCGACCGGCAGCCAGTGGATTCACGAGATCAAGTTCGACGGCTATCGTGCGCTGGTCGCGGTCGCGGGCGGCACGGTGAAGATTTACACGCGCAGCGGGCTCGACTGGACCGAGAGGTTCGCTCCGATCGCCGAAGCGGTGGCGGCGCTCGGCCTGCCGTCCGCGTTGATCGATGGCGAGATCGTTGCGCTGGGCAAAGACGGCAATCCGAGTTTCGCGGCCTTGCAGAAGATACTCAAGGGCGAGGGCGGCGCGCTCACCCTGTTCGCCTTCGACCTGCTGTCGCTCGACGGCAAGGACCTGACCGGCCTGAGCAATGTCGAGCGCAAGGCGCGGCTTGCCGGGCTGTTGCCCCAGGACGATCCGGTTGTGCGCTATGCCGATCATATCATCGGCGCGGGCGAGAAGCTGTTCGATGCGATGTGCAGCGCCGGGCAGGAGGGGATCATCTCCAAAAAGGCCGATGCGCCGTATCGCTCGTCGCGCACTGCGAACTGGCTGAAGGTCAAATGTACGCGGCGGCAGGAGTTCGTGATCCTCGGCTGGAGCGGGAGCAGCGCGAGCGGCCGGGCCTTTCGGTCGCTGCTGCTGGGCCAGCACAAGGACGGCAAGCTGGTCTATGCCGGCAAGGTCGGCACCGGCTTCGATCAGGACAGCATGGCGATGCTGGCGAAGAAGTTCGCGGCGCGAGAGCGGAAATCGCCCGCCGCCGAAGTGCCGCGGGCCGAGGCGCGCGGCGCGCACTGGATCAGGCCCGATCTGGTCGCCGAGATCGGCTTCGCGGAGTTCACCCCAGACGATGTCCTGCGCCATGCCAGCTTCATCGGCCTGCGGTCGGACAAGAAGGCCGGCGAGGTGAAGCGCGAGGAGCCCATGCCGGTCGGCGAGGTCGCGGTCGAGGAGGCACCCGTAAAGATCACCAACCCCGATCGGGTGATCTTTCCCGAGTCGAACGGCACCAAGGGCGAACTGGCGGCCTATTATCGGGCGATCGGCCCGGCGATCCTGCCCTGGATCGCGCACCGCCCGGTCAGCCTGGTCCGCTGCCCGCAGGGCCGCGCGAAGCAATGCTTCTTCCAGAAGCATGATTCGGGGAGCTTCGGCGACCATGTCCATCATATCGCGATCCGCGAGAAGGACGGCACGACCGAGGACTATCTCTATGTCGATGATGTCGCCGGCATCCTTTCCTGCGTCCAGATGGGGACGATCGAGTTCCATATCTGGGGATCGCGGGTCGAGGATGTCGAGAAGCCCGAGCGGATGATCTTCGACCTCGATCCCGATGTCGGGCTCGATTTCGCCGATGTGAAGGCGGCGGCGAAGGACATCCGCGCGATGCTGGCCGACATCGGTCTGGTCAGTTTCCCGATGCTGTCGGGCGGTAAGGGCATCCATGTCATCGTCCCGC
Source organism: uncultured Sphingomonas sp. (assembly GCA_947085315.1). Lineage (GTDB taxonomy): Bacteria > Pseudomonadota > Alphaproteobacteria > Sphingomonadales > Sphingomonadaceae > Rhizorhabdus. The sequence continues at coordinate 86,677 of CAMTVW010000012.1, forward strand.
TCCGCCCCGAGGCCGAATGGCCGGCGGTGAAGGACTTCGCGCATCGCTTCGCCGGGGCGCTGGCGCAGGCCGAGCCCGAGCGCTTCGTCGCCACAATGGCGAAGGCGAAGCGGGTCGGGCGGATCTTCATCGACTATCTGCGCAACCAGCGCGGCGCGACCGCGGTCGTCCCGTTCAGTGCCCGCGCGCGGGAGAATGCGCCGGTGGCGGCGCCGATCGGCTGGGCCGAGCTCGACGATTTCGACAAGGGCGGCGCATTCACGATCAGGGACGCGAAGACTCTGCTGGCGCGGGCGTCGTCAAAGGCGTTGAAGGGATGGGGTGTGGCGGATCAGCGGCTGCCGAACCTGTGAGAACGATAAGGAGGGGCGAGCCATGTTCGTCGCGGTCTATTGGTGGCGCGTGCATCCCGGCAAGGAGGAGCAGTTCATCCGCGCCTGGACGCGCGGCACCGAACTGATCCGGGACATCTATGGCAGCTATGGTTCACGGCTGCACCGCGACGCCGACGGCCGCTTTGTCGGCTATGCCGAATGGCCCGATGAGGCGACCTGGCGGCATGCCTTCGACCACAAGATGACCTATGAGGAGCCCGCGACGCGCGCCGCCTTTGAGGATGCGGTGTGCGAAGTGCCGCCGGACGCCGATCCGATCTTCACGATGACGGTGGTCAGCGATCGCCTGACCATGAGGATCGTGCCCGCCACCGACTGAACCAACGTCGCAGCGGGCAGGCGAAGGGCTGGACGGCGCAAAAAAATGGGCGCCTCCCGGAGGAAGCGCCCATCTTTTCGGCAATCGAGGCTTCGCGAGGAAGCCTGAACGATTACTTGGTCTCTTCGACCGCGTCTGCCTTGTTCTCGACCGCATCAGCTGCGTTCTCGAGCGCGCTCTCGGTCGCCTCGTTGGTGGCGGCGTCGGCAGCATTCTCAAGGGCGTCGGCCTGGTTCTCCAGGGCGGCGACCGTGTTGTCGACAGCATTCTCAGCCGGCGTTTGCTTGCCGCAGGCGGCCAGCGACATCAGGCCGGCGGCAATGAATACGATGCTCAGCTTGTTCATTCGAGCAGCTCCCATAGCGTTATATCGGCCCGGCTCGAACGCCGTTCCTCGCGTTGACATAACGCGGGGGAAATGGCCGTCAACGGAAAAATCGACAGGAATCGAAGGGCTAAGCCATTGTCAGCCCCTGTTCATAGCTGGTCGCGAAGGCTCCCCGGAGGTGCGGAGAGCCGCAGGATCCGGGGATTGTTGCGGGGACGTTGCGGTGCCGAAAATGCCTAGAGCGGTATCGTCTCGGCCAGCGACAGCTGGTCGAGAATCTTCGCCGTTTCGTCGCGAACCGACAACATTACGCCGCGCAGGCGGCAGGTCGCTTCATCGACACAGTGGTCGCAAGGCATATAGGCGAGGCGCGCCGCGCACGGCACGAGTGCCAGCGAACCCCGCGTCGCGCGGACGATGTCGCCATAGGTGATTTCGGTCGGCGGACGCGACAGCCAATAGCCACCCTCCTTGCCGCGCATCGTGTCGACAAAGCCGGCGCGCTTCATCTCCGACAGGATAACGGTCAGGAATTTGCCGGGAATATTCTGCTTTTCGGCGATCTCGGCGAGTTGAATCGGCCCTTCGCCATAATGATCGGCGAGGTGGAGCAGCGCGCGGATCGCGTAGCGGGTTCGTTGGGAAAGCACGAGGGAGCCTTGTGGAACCTTCCTGTCGGCGTGGCAAGTGCACCATATTGGAAGAGTAGAACAGTAGCGATCATGCCGTCTTGCGTCGTCCCGGTGCTTTCCTTATGGAGCCCCGCATCGCGGCGCCCGATCGGGCGTGCTGTGGCGGTCGTAGCTCAATTGGTTAGAGCGCCGGTTTGTGGTACCGGAGGTTGCGGGTTCAATCCCCGTCGATCGCCCCATTCGCCCCCTCCTCATTTGATGACTGGCTATCTGGCGCGGATAATATTATTACGCGACAGCGTAATCTAATTTCGTGAGAAGCCAATGACCGCTCCCTGGACCTATCCCGATTTTGACGACCATGAGGGCGTCCACCTGTTCCGCGATGCGGCTTCGGGGATGACGGCGGTGATCGCGCTGCATTCGACCCATCTCGGCCCCGGCGCGGGCGGTACGCGCTTCTGGCACTATGCCGATCCTTCGGACGCGATCACCGACGCGCTGCGGCTGTCGCGCGGGATGAGCTTCAAAAATGCGATGGCCGGGCTGCCGATGGGCGGCGGCAAGGGCGTGATCCTTGCCGATTCGCTGCGCACCAAGACCCCCGAGATGCTCGCCGCCTTTGGCCGGGCGATCGATTCGCTGGGCGGACGCTATGTCACCGCCGAGGACGTCGGGATGAGCGATGCCGACATGGTCGCGATCGCGAAGACGACGCGGCACGTATCGGGTCTGCCGGTCGCGGCGGGCAGCGCGGGCGGTGATCCCGGACCCACCACCGCGCACGGCGTCTATCTGGGGGTGCGCGCGGCGATTGCGCGAGCGCTGGGCAAGGACGATCCGAAGGGCGTTCATGTCGCAATTCAAGGCGTCGGCAGCGTCGGTGGGGGGCTTGCCCGACTACTGGCGAAGGACGGGGCGAAGCTTACCCTGGCCGATGTCGACGCGAAGCGCGCCAAGGCGCTTGCCGCCGAACTCGGCGCCGCGTGCGTGACGGCGGCCGAGATCATGACCGTCGAGGCCGACGTGCTGAGCCCGTGCGCGCTGGGCGCGGTCCTTGACGAACGCTCGATCGCCGCGCTCCAGACCGGCGTGATCGCGGGCGGCGCCAACAACCAGCTCGCGACCCCGGCCGACGCCGACCGGGTCCATACGCGCGGCATCCTCTATGCGCCCGATTATGTGATCAACGCGGGCGGCATCATCAATGTCGCACTCGAATATCTGGGGCAGGGCGACCGCGCCGAGGTCGAGGCGCGGGTCGCGAAGATCCCCGAGCGGCTGGAGGCGATCTGGTCCGAGAGCGCGGCCAGCGGCGTGCCCGCGGCGGTGGTCGCGGACCGGATGGCGATGCGGCTGATCGGCCGGGGGTAACTGCCCGGCCGTTCGGGCTTTCGCCGGGCGCAGCATCCGCGCATCATTCGACGGGCAGCGGCGCCGTGCCCGGCCTGCGCAGCCGATGTTCGCGCCAGGCGGTGAACAGCCCGCTCGCGATGATCAGCGCGGCGCCGATCACGGTGTTGATGCCGGGTACCGTTGCCCAGATCAGCCAGCCCAGCAGGGCCGCCCAGACGATGTGGACATAGTCAAACGGCACGACGACCGAAACCGGGGCACGGTGGAGCGATTCGGTGAGAAGGAGCTGCGCCCCCGCGCCGATCACTCCGGCGAAGACAAGCAGCGCCCAGGTCAGCGGCGCGTGGGCGGTCGCGACGAACGCCATCCCGATCGCGCCGACCGCCAATGCGGCGACGAGGAACCAGAAGGCGATCACCGCGGGCCGTTCGCTCGTGCCCAGCTGCCGGATCGTCACGGTCACGGCGCCATTGCCGATCGCGCCGAGCAGCGCGAACAGGATACCGGCGGCGGGCAGATCGGCGCCGCCCGGCCGTGTCACGATCAGGACGCCGAGAAAGCCGAGCGCGACTGCCAGCCAGCGATAGCGGCCGACCTGTTCGCCGAGCAGTAGCGCCGAGAGCAGAGTGGCGAAGGCCGGGGCCGAGAAGCCGATGGTGACGGCATCGGCGATCGGCAACAGGATCAGGCCCTGGAAGATCATCGCAAGCGAGCCCACGCCGATAACCGCTCGGAACAGGTGCGCGCGGGGGCGACGGGTGCGGATATCGGCGATGCCACCGTTCAGCATGATCCACCCGAGCACGATCGGCGCCCCGACCAGGCCGCGAAAGAACAGCATCTCGAGGACACCGGCGCCGTCCTCGCTCGCCCATTTCATCGCGGCGCTCATCAGCGCGAAGCAGGCGACCGCCGCGCAGCGAATCAGGATTCCGGGAAGGTGCTGCTGCGGACGGGGTGGAGCGGCGGTGATCACAGGCCGAAGGCAATGAGCGCGAACCACCCACCGCGCAACCCTTTCGTCCCGGCGCGGCAACCATCGGCGCGCCGCCCATTGCGGTCGGCGCGATTGGCCCTTATTCCCCCAATCCGCCGTGCACATCTTTGCGAATCCCGCCCGCTTTCTGTCGATCGCCCGCCCGCTGACCCCCTGGCTCGGCTGGGGCGGCGCGCTATTGATCGTGGTTGCGCTCGCCGCCGGGCTGTTCGTCACCCCCGCCGACTATCTTCAGGGCCACAGCGTAAGGATCATGTATATCCACGTCCCGGCGGCCTGGCTGGGCATGGCGGGCTGGACGGGGATCGCGGTTGCGAGCCTGATGCAGCTGATCTGGCGCCATCCGCTGGCATCGGTCGCGGCCCGCGCGATTGCGGTGCCGGGCGCGCTGTTCGCCGCGATCTGCCTGATCACCGGTTCGATCTGGGGGCGCCCGACCTGGGGCACATGGTGGGAATGGGACGGGCGGCTGACCTCGATGCTGGTCCTGTTCTTCCTGTACCTCGCCTATATCGCGCTGGCTTCGGCCGGCGCCGAGCGCGGCAGCAATGACCGGGTCTCGGCGATCTTCGGGGTGGTCGGGGCGGCCAATATCCCGATCATCCACTATTCGGTGCAGTGGTGGCGCACGCTCCATCAGGGCCAGAGCATCACCCTGTCGGGATCGACGATCGACGGATCGATATTGTGGCCGCTGCCGATCGCGACCCTGGGCTTCACCCTGCTGTTCGCGGCGGTGGTGCTGATGCGGATGCGCGCGATGCTGGCGGCCGCGAAGGTCGAAGCGCGGCTGAAGCGGATGGCAGCCGAATGACGAGGGGCGAATGAACCACTGGCCCTTCATCATCGCGGCCTATGCGATCGCGATCGGCGGTACCCTGGCCGTGGTGATCGCGAGCTATGTCGCGATGCGCCGCGCCGAGCGCCAGGCCGAAGCTCTTACGAGGCGTGACTGATGGCGTTGAAGGCCAAGAACCAGCGGCTGATCCTGGCGCTGCTCGCCGTGATCGCGATCATCGGCGCGGCATTGCTCGCCATGTCGGCGCTGAAGGACCAGGCCGCCTATTTCTATACGCCGGCCGATGCGAAGAAGGATCATGTCGAGGCCGGCCGTGCGGTTCGGCTGGGCGGGATGGTCCAGAAGGGTTCGATCAAACGTCGCGCCGACGGGGTCACGATCGACTTCGTCGTCACCGACAATGTCGAGACGGTGCCGGTGGTCTTCACCGGGATCGTCCCCGATCTGTTCAAGGAAGATTCGGGTGTCGTCGCCGAGGGCAGCTTCCAGCCCGACGGCAGCTTCCTTGCCACCAACATCCTCGCCAAGCATGACGAACGATATATGCCGCCGCAGGTTTCGATGAAGAAGCCCGGCATGCACGAAAGCGAGAGCCTTCAGCCGGATGGCGATCAACAAAAGGTAGCGAAATGATCGCCGAGGCAGGATTGGCCGCCCTCTGGTTGGCGGCGGCGCTCGCGGCGCTCCAGCTTGTGCTGGGCGTGATGGGCGTGTCGAGCCAGCGCACCGATCTGCTCGCCGCGGTGCGCCCGGTCGCGATGGTCCAGGCGGGGCTCGCCGGAATCGCCTTCCTCACCCTGATCTGGCTGTTCCTGACGGTCGACCTGTCGGTCGCGCTGGTCGCTGCGAACAACGCGTCGACCAAGCCGCTGCTCTACAAATTCGCCGGCACCTGGGGAAACCACGAAGGCTCGATGCTGATGTGGGTGACGATCCTCGCGCTGGCGGGCGGCGCGGTCGCGCTGTTCGAGCGGCGGCTGAACGAGCGCACGCTGATCGCGACCCTGAGCGCGCAAGCGGCGATCGGCCTTGGTTTCTACGCCTTCCTGCTGTTCGCCTCTAACCCGTTCGCGCGGCTCAACCCGGCGCCGGCGGAGGGGCAGGGACTCAATCCGCTGCTCCAGGACCCCGGCCTCGCCTTCCATCCGCCGACGCTCTATCTCGGCTATGTCGGCCTGTCGGTGGCCTTCTCCTTCGCGGTCGGCGCGCTGGTGACGCGCGATGTCGGCGCGGCCTTTGCGCGGGCGATGCGGCCGTGGGTGCTCGGCGCCTGGATCCTGCTCACGCTCGGCATCACCGCCGGCAGCTACTGGGCCTATTATGAGCTTGGCTGGGGCGGCTGGTGGTTCTGGGACCCGGTCGAGAATGCCTCGCTGATGCCGTGGCTGGCCGCCACCGCGCTGCTCCATTCGGTCGCGGTGCTCGCGACCCGCGAGGGTCTGCGCGCCTGGACGGTGATGCTCGCGGTGGTCGCCTTCTCGATGTCGATGGTCGGCACCTTCCTGGTTCGCTCGGGCATCCTGACCAGCGTCCATGCCTTCGCGGTCGATCCCAAGCGCGGCACCTTCATCCTTGCGCTGCTCGTCCTCTATATCGGCGGGGCGCTGGCGCTGTTCGGGCTGCGGGTCGGCACGGTGCGCGAAGGATCGCGTTTCGACGCGGTCAGCCGCGAAGGCGCGCTCGTGATCAACAATCTGCTGCTCTCGGCGATCCTGGGCATCGTTCTGGTCGGCACGCTCTATCCGCTCGCGGCCGAGGCGGTGACCGGCGAGAAGCTTTCGGTCGGCCCGCCCTATTTCAACAGCGCGGCGGGTCCGCTCGCGCTGATCCTGGTCGTCGTCATGGCGGTGGGGCCGGTGATGCGCTGGCGCCGCGACGACCTGACGGCGGCGCTGACCCGCATGGCGGTGCCGCTGCTGCTGTCGGCGCTCGCGCTGCTGCTGGTCGTGCTGCTCGCGCCCGGCATCCGCATCCTGCCGCTGCTGGGGATCGTCGCGGCGGTCGGGGTCGGCCTCGCCAGCCTGGCGCCGCTGTGGAAGCGCAACCTGCGCCGCACGCCGCTCTATATCTGGGGCATGGTGGTCGCGCATCTCGGCATTGCGGTGAGCCTGGGCGGGATGGCGTCCGAGAGCGCTTTCATCAAGGAGACGCTGGTCGCCGCACGGACCGGCGAGACGCACAGCGTCGGCCCCTATACGATCCGTCTCGACGGCGTCGAGCCGGTCGCGGGGCCCAACTACACCGCGATCCGGGCGACCGTGACCGCGCAGCGCGGCAACGGCGCGCCCTTCACGCTCCATCCCGAGACGCGCACCTTCCCCTCGCCGCAGACCGAGACCAACGAGGCCGCGATCACCACCGTGCTCGACGGACAGCTCTATGTCGTCGTCGGCAAGTCGGACGAGACGGGCCGCTGGCAGCTGCGCCTGTGGTGGAAGCCGTTCGTGACCCTGATCTGGCTGGGCGGCGTGCTGATCGCGCTGGGCGGGCTGCTCGCGCTGGTGGGCCGCGTCCGGCGCGAATCGCGGCATGCACCCGCACGGGAACTGATATGAGGAAGCTCCTCATCTGGCTGCCGCTGGCGATGTTCTTCCTGTTCCTGCTGGTGTTCGCCGGCGGGCTGATCAGCCCCGAGAGCAAGACGATCCCGTCGAAGCTGATCGGCAAACCGATGCCCGAGTTCGCCTTGACAGCGGCGGTTCCCGGCAAGCCCGGACTGAGCAGCGCGGCGCTGGCCGATGGCCGGCCGCATCTGGTCAATGTCTTCGCGAGCTGGTGCCTGCCCTGCATCACCGAGGCGCCGCAGCTGCGTCAGCTGGCCGAAGCCGGCGTGCCGATCTACGGCGTCGCGATCCGCGACCGGGCGGAGGATCTGCAGCGCTTCCTGGCCCGCAACGGCGACCCCTATCGGGCGATCGGCAGCGACGTGAACAGCAATGTCCAGATCGCGCTCGGCTCGGCCGGCGTGCCCGAGACGTTCATCGTCGACGGCAGGGGCATCATCCGCAAACAGCATATCGGCGAGATCCGGCCCGAGGACGTCCCCGGACTGATGTCGGCCGTGGCGGCGGCACGATGAGGGGGGTGTTCTCCAAGATCCTCCCTATGCGTAGCATGGGGAGGGGGACCGCCCGCAGGGTGGTGGAGGGGTCTTCTGGCCGCTCGGTCCTGCCAAACCCCTCCACCGGCTTCGCCGGTCCCCCTCCCCATCTGCGATGGGGAGGATCTTTAGTCGCGCTTGCCCTCCTGTTCGCCGCGCCAGCCTTTGCCGATTCGCTGATGCCCGCCGCGAAATACGCCAATGAGCAGCTCGCCGATCCGCGCCAGGAGAAGCAGGCCAAGGCGTTGATGGAAACGCTGCGCTGCCTGGTCTGTCAGGGCCAGTCGATCGCCGATTCGGATGCCGAGATGGCGGGCGACATGCGCGCGCTGGTGCGAACGCGGGTCGAGGCGGGGGAGAAGCCCGAGGCGATCCGCGCCTGGCTTATCGAACGTTACGGCAATTGGGTGAGCTATGAGCCGCCGCTCGACGGGCTCACCTGGCCGCTCTACGCGTTGCCGGTCGTGTTCCTCGGCTTCGGACTGTGGATCGTGAGCGGACGGCTCAAGCGCCGGAGGAGGGGCTGATGGGCTGGCTGATTTTTCTGGGGCTGGCGCTGATCGTCGCGGGGCTGCTGTGGCGCTTCGGGCGGATGCCGAAGGGTGGCATCGAACTGGTCGGCGCGGCGCTGCTGCTGGCGGTTGCGGGCTATGCCTGGCAGGGCGAGCCCGGACTGTCGGGCAAGCCGACCCCACCTCCCGAGGCGGTCAAGCTGCCCGACAGCGAGACCAATGTCGAACGACAGAAGATGTTCAGCAAGATCGGCAGCGATTCGGACGTGCTGCGCAGCGCCGACGGCATGCAGGCCGAGGGGCTGAACCTCTATGCGATCGCGCTGATCAAAAACGGGCTGGAGAAGCGACCGAACAGCGCCGACCTGTGGGTTGGCCTGGGCAATGCGCTGGTGATCCACGGCGGCGGCCAGATGTCGCCGGCCGCGCTGCTCGCCTTCCAGCGCGCCGAGGCGATCGCGCCCGAGCATCCCGGCCCGCCCTTCTTCATGGGGCTGGCCTATGCCCAGGCCGGCCAGCTCGACCGTGCCGAAGCGACCTGGCGCGCACTGCTCGACCGCAGCCCCGCCGACGCGTCGTGGCGGCCCGAGCTCGAACAGCGGCTGATCGAGATCGAGCAGATGAAGCAGCAGATGACGCGCTGACGGTCTGTCGAACCGACCCGCTTTCAAGGACATGGCGATGACGCCTCGCAACGCTGATGCCCGCGCCGTCGCCATGCTGGTTCTCGTCATGATGATGTGGGCGGGCAACTCGATCGTCGGGCGAGCCATGCGGTTCGAAATTCCGCCTTTCACACTGTCGTTCGTCCGCTGGACCGGCGCGCTGCTCATCCTGTTGCCGTTCGCCGCGAAGACATTGTGGTCGGAACGGGCCGCGTTGGCGCGGAACTGGAAAATGCTGCTGGTGCTCGGCCTGTCCGGCGTCGCGGCGTTCAACGGTTTCCTCTATGTCGGGCTCCGCTACACGCCCGCCGCCAATGCGATGCTGTTGCAGGCGGCGATACCGGCGCTTGTGCTGCTGCTCGACTTCCTGATCTTCCGTACGCGCTCGACCCGCCGCCAGACGATCGCGGTGCTCGTTTCGACGCTGGGGGTGGGGGTCATCATCTTTCGTGGTGACCCGAAGGCGGTGCTCGGCCTGCATTTCGGGCGGGGCGACGTGCTGCTGCTGTGCGCGGTATTCTCATGGTCGCTCTATACGGTGTTGCTCCGGCTCCGGCCGGCGGTCAGCGCCTCCAGCTTCATTGCCGTCACCTTCGCGGTCGGTGCGGTTGCGATGGCGCCGCTTGTCGCCACCGAAGGACGCGAAATCGCCGCGATGAGGCTCACCCCGCGCGTGCTGGGCGCCTTCGCCTATGTCGCGGTGTTGCCGTCGCTGCTGGCCTATATGATCTATAATGCGGCGGTCGCCCGGATCGGTCCCGCCCGCGCGGGCCAGGCGATCACGCTGCTGCCGCTGTTCGGCGCGATCCTCTCGGTACTGCTGCTCGACGAGGTTCTTCATCGCTATCACCTCGCCGGGATGGCGCTGATCCTGCTCGGGATCCTGATGGCCGCCCTCCGTATCGGCAGGACGCGCACCAGCGCCTGAAGACCGGTTCAGGCCGCGAAGGGCAGATCCAGCGCCTCGGCCACGGCCCTGTGACGGATCGTGCCGCCCGAAACATTGAGCCCGGCGGCAAGATGCGGATCGGCGGCCATCGCCGCCTCGGCGCCGAGATTGGCGAGCTTGATCACGAAGGGCAGGGTGGCGTTGTTGAGCGCGAAGGCCGAGGTGCGGGCGACCGCGCCGGGCATGTTCGCGACGCAATAGTGGATCACGCCCTCGACCTCGAAGACGGGGTCGTCATGCGTGGTCGGATGGCTGGTCTCGAAACAGCCACCCTGATCGATCGCGATGTCGACGAGGACCGAGCCGCGCTTCATCGACTTCAGCATCTCGCGGGTGACCAGCTTGGGCGCGGCGGCGCCGGGCACCAGCACCGCACCGATCACCAGATGCGCACGCGCCACGGCGGCGGCGATCGCGGCCTTCGACGCATAGGCGGTCTTGATCTGGCTGCCGAAGACCATGTCGAGCTCGGCGAGCCGATCATTGTTGATGTCGTAGATGGTGACGTCGGCACGCTGGCCGACCGCCATCTGCGCGGCGTTGATTCCGGCGACGCCGCCGCCGAGGATCGCGACCCGCGCCGGGGCGACGCCGGGAACGCCGCCCAGCAGCACCCCGCGTCCGCCCTGTTCCTTTTCGAGATAATGCGCGCCGACCTGGATCGACATGCGGCCCGCGACCTCGGACATCGGCTTGAGCAGCGGCAGCGCGCCCGAGCGCGAGGTGACCGTCTCATAGGCGATGCAGGTCGCGCCCGATGCCATCAGCCCTTCGGCCTGCGGCTTGTCGGCGGCGAGGTGAAGATAGGTGAACAGCGTGTGGCGCGGTTCGAGCAAGGCGATCTCGGACGGCTGCGGTTCCTTGACCTTGACGATCATGTCGGCCGCCGCGAACACCGCCGCCGCATCGCCGACGATGCTGGCCCCGACCTGTACATAGTCCCGGTCGTCAAAGTCGATGCCGAGACCCGCGCCGGTCTCGACGATCACCGCATGGCCCGCGGCGACCAGCTCCGCGACCGAGGCCGGGGTCAGGCCGACCCGATATTCGTGATTCTTGATTTCCCGTGGAACCCCGATGCGCATCGTCTGTCACCTCTCGCTGATAGCCGAGCATAACGCGCGCCCGCGGGCACTGGAAGCGGACCCTGTCACGACCCCCGGGTGGGACGGCACGGCTGCCTGCGGCGGAGCCCGCCGTGCCGGCCAGCCGAGCGGGATGGCGACCACGCCGCTGGTTGCCGCCCGGTGGAACAAATGCTAGGCCCCCGCCGCTATGCGCCACGGGGGTCGGTGCGTTGGGAATGGGCGTGTTTCAGACATGAAGTCCGGCATCGCATGACAGACGGCCAGAGCGCCGGTGCCGACGGTACCGCGGCGACCCCGCTCGATCGCGCCGCGCCCGGCCATGGCCACGGCTCGATGGGCGCCATGGCGGTCGGTGCGATCGGCGTCGTGTTCGGCGATATCGGCACCAGCCCGCTATACGCCTTCCGCGAGACCTTTGCCGGGCATCATCCGCTGCCGCCCGACCAGCTGCACATCCTGGGCGTGCTCAGCCTGATCTTCTGGTCGATGATGCTGGTCGTGACGCTCAAATATGTCATGATCATCATGCGCGCCGACAATAAGGGCGAAGGCGGCAGCCTTGCGCTGCTCGCGCTGATCAACCGCAAGACCGAGGGCAAGCGCTGGGGCAAGGGGATCATCCTGCTCGGGGTGTTCGCGACCGCGCTGTTCTATGGCGACAGCATGATCACCCCGGCGATCTCGGTGCTGTCGGCGGTCGAGGGGCTGACCACGGTCGAGGCGCGCTTCGCGCCGATGGTGGTCCCGCTCGCGGTCGGCATCCTGATCGGGCTGTTCATGATCCAGTCGCGCGGCACCGCGAAGGTGGGGCGGCTGTTCGGTCCGATCATGCTGGTCTATTTCACCGTTCTGGCGGTGCTCGGTATCTGGCACATCATCGGCAATCCATCGGTGCTGGTCGCGCTCAACCCCTGGTATGCGGTGCGCTTCTTCATGGAAGAGGGCCAGTTCGCCTTTCTGGCGATGGGCTCGGTCGTGCTCGCGGTGACCGGCGCCGAAGCGCTCTATGCCGATATGGGGCATTTCGGGCGCAGGCCGATCGGGGTGAGCTGGCTGGTGTTCGTGCTCCCCGCGCTGATGCTCAACTATCTGGGGCAGGGCGCGATGATCCTGTCGCAGGACATGGCCACCGCGCTGCAGACGATCCACAATCCCTTCTTCCTGCTCGCGCCCGAGATGCTGCGCCTGCCGCTTGTCATCCTTGCGACGATGGCGACGGTGATCGCCAGCCAGGCGGTGATCACGGGGGCCTTTTCGGTCACCCAGCAGGCGATCCAGCTGGGCTTCATCCCGCGCCTGCGCATCACCCACACCAGCGCCGGCTCGATCGGCCAGATCTACATCCCGGCGATGAACTGGGGGCTGATGGTGATGGTGATCCTGCTGGTGCTGTCGTTCAAGACGTCGTCGAACCTCGCCGCCGCCTATGGCATCGCGGTGACCGGCGCGATGGCGATCGACACCTGCCTGCTGGCGGTGGTGCTGTATCAGCTGTGGGGCTGGAACCGGTGGATGGCGGGCGCGCTGATCGCGATCTTCGCGGTGATCGACTTCGCCTATTTCGGCGCGAACCTGACCAAGGTGCCCGACGGCGGCTGGTTCCCGCTGCTGATCGGCTTCATCGCCTTCACCCTGCTCACCACCTGGGCACGCGGCCGCGCGCTGATGATCAACCGGATGCGCGAGGCGGCGATGCCGGTGAAGGTGTTCGTGCGCTCGGCGGTGAGCTCGGCGGTGCGGGTGCCGGGCACCGCGGTGTTCATGACCAGCCAGGCGGCGGGCGTGCCGCATGCGCTGCTCCACAATCTGAAGCACAACAAGGTGCTGCACGAACGGGTGATCCTGCTGACGGTGAAGATCGGCGACGTCCCCTATGTCGTGACCAGCCAGCGGATGGAGTTCACCGACCTTGGCCAGGGCTTCTACCGGATGGTGATCAACTATGGCTTCATGGAGGATCCCGACGTGCCCGCCGTACTCGCCACCACCAAGACCTGCGGCCCCGACTTCAGGATGATGGACACAAGCTTCTTCCTGTCGCGCCAGACGCTGCTCGCATCCGAACGGCCCGGCATGGCGATCTGGCGGGAGAAGCTGTTCGCCTGGATGCTGCGCAACGCCGAAAGCGCGATGGAGTTCTTCAAGCTGCCGACGAACCGGGTGGTGGAACTGGGCAGCCAGGTCGAGATCTGAGTTTATACCAAATTCCGGCCATGGTCAGCCTGACGGCGGCTGTGAGGGATGGTTTACGCTAATTTACATTTCTGTGACCTGCGCCACACGCGGGCTTCGGCTCTTCGGCTATTGTCGGCACATGATGAGCAAGACCGAAGCCTTTACCCTCGACAGCCTGGCGATGCGGCTCGCGGCCGAAATGGGCCAGGCGTGGCAGGATATGTGCGCCTTCCCCGGCTATATGCGCAACATCTGGCGCGACGAGGCCCGCCAGCGGGTGTTGACCGACATGCCCGAGGCGGTGTTCGAGGTTATCCCTTGCCCGTGGGAGGGCGTCGAGGTCGAATATATCGTGAGGGCGCCTGAAGCGCGCTGATATACCTGAAGCGCGCTGATATAGCAGCGGGCCATGCCCGGTTCCGTCAATGCCCCGATCATCGTCACCGCGCTGCTGGGTGGCGAGGATTTCGCCTGGGCCGACGCGCTGCGCCGCGCGCATTTCCCCGCAGAGCGCAACCAGTTGGCCGCGCATCTGACGCTGTTCCACCATCTGCCGCCATCGGCGCTCGACCCGCTGAAGCGCCTGCTCGCCGCCGAGGCGCGGATGACGCCGCAGCCGGCCGCCCGCGTCGTCCGGCTGATCCCGCTGGGCCGCGGAGTGGCGCTGGGGGTCGAGTGCCCGGCGCTGGTCGCGATCCGCGCGCGGATCGCCGACGCCATGACGGGAATGCTGACGCCGCAGGATCAGGCGGGCTGGCGTCCGCATGTCACGATCCAGAACAAGGCGAGCCCCAGCGAGGCACGCGCATTGCTCCAGCAGTTGCGGAAGGACTTCGTGCCACGGTCGATCGAGATCGCCGGACTGGCGGCCTGGTGGTATCGCGGCGGGCCGTGGGAACCGATCGGCGAATATCGCTTCAGTCGATCTGGCCGATCCCGTCGCAGCTGAGATCGAAGGCGGCGAGCCCGGCGTCGAGATAGCCGGCAAGCATCGGCATATCGAGCAACTGCTCGATCACCGCGTCGACAGATTCCTCATTGGCCATTTCGAGCGCCTCGTCCCACTCGCTGGCGTCATAGGTGCCGCGCCCGACCATCGCGAGGGCCAGGACCTCGGCGGCCTCGTCTTCGGGCAAATCCTCGAGCAGGCTGCGGACCTCGTCCTCGACGGCCTCGTCGGCTTCGTCCTCGATCGCCGCGAGCGGATCGTCGCCGTCGCCGGATTCGTCCTCGTCGTCATTCGCGATCGCGGGCACCTGCGCTTCCAGTTCGCGCGCGCGCATCATCAACCGGCAGACCACCTCAAGCGAAACCGTCAATTCCATATCCCGATCCTTGTTCCGAACCGACTCCGCCGCCGTCCGGGGACTTCAAACGTGGACGGCTTGCCGGGGTTCCCGGACGGTATCAGGCGGGCAGCAACGTCTTCAACGGCGTTTCGGGATCGGCGAGCAGCGCCTTGTCGGGGGCAATGCCGCCGACGACCAGCGCCTTGCCCTGGACATAGTCCTTGACCGCGTTGACGCAGTCGAGCGCGAGCACCTTGCCGTTCTTCAGATAGACCACCGAGAAGCTGCGCGTGGCGGGATCGCCGCGAACGATGGTCTCGTCATAGCCCATCGACAGGCCCATCGTCTGGAGGCGCAGGTCATATTGGTTCGACCAGAACCACGGCACCGCATGATAGGGTTCGGCGATGCCGAGAATATCCTTGGCTACGACGGTCGCCTGATCATTGGCGTTCTGGACCGATTCGAGGCGGATACGCGCGCCGTCGGCGAAATCATTGGCGTGCATCGCGCAATCGCCGATCGCGTAGATATCGGCCAGGGTGGTGCGGCAATATTCGTCGACGTCGACGCCGTTGCCGCCCGCCGCACCCGCTGCGATCAGCGGCTCGACCGCCGGGACGATGCCGATGCCGACGATCACCATATCGGCGGGAATGATGCTGCCGTCATCCATCCGCACGCCGGTGACATGGCCGTCGCCGACGATGCAGTCGACCTTGGCACCGAGCTGGACATCGACGCCGTGGGCGCGGTGCTCGGCCTCGTAGAAGCGCGACAGCGCCTCGCCGGCGACCCGCGCGAGGACGCGGTCGAGCGCTTCGAGCACGGTCACCTTCTTGCCGAACTTCGACAGCACGGCCGCGGCCTCCAGCCCGATATAACCGCCGCCGATGACGACGACATTGGTGGTGCGGCCCATCTCGCCGAGCATGCGGTCGGCATCCTCGCGCGTGCGGACACCGTGGACGCCGGCGAGATCGTTGCCGGCGCAACTCAGCTTGCGCGGGGCGCCGCCGGTTGCCCAGATCATCTTGCCATAGCCGATCGTCGAACCATCGGAGAGCGTGACCGCGTGCCCGGCCGGATCAACGGCCGTCACGCGACGATTGAGCAGCATCTCGATATTGCGATCGGCCCAGAAGGCCGCCGGGCGGATCATGATCCGCTCGAAGCTCTTCTCCCCGGAGAAATATTCCTTCGAAAGCGGCGGGCGTTCATAGGGCAGTTCGGGTTCGTCGCCGACCACCGCGATCGTTCCTTCGAACTTGTTCTGCCGCAGGGCGACGGCGGCCTGTGCGCCACCATGGCCGGCCCCGACGATCAGCACGTCATAATGCGCCAATTCCGAATCTCCCCCGAGGGTTAAATCTATCGCAGCGCTCTCTAAACCGCCCCGCGCATATGTCCAGTTGACCGGGATCAAAGCCCCGCTTATAGGCCCGCTCCACCGCCATCGCGGACGCCCTGGGGCGGAGTAGCTCAGCTGGTTAGAGCAGCGGAATCATAATCCGCGTGTCGGGGGTTCAAGTCCCTCCTCCGCTACCATGAAAATCCTGACGAGGTCATTGACACAAGGCGCTTCAGCCCTTGTGTCCGGAACCGCTATTGTCGCGCGGTGGGCAGCCTGTTGGTCTCGCGCGATCGATCGCCTCCAGCAAATCCTCGAACCTGGGCATGTCATCGACGGGGAAGACATGGCGAAATCCTGCGCCCAGCATATCGAGATCGCGCTGGCTGAGCAGGCCTATCGCCACAATCTTATCGCGGTCTCCCATCATCCTCTCCAGTGCGGGCGCTACTACTCCACTACAACCAACGGCCGGCAATCGGGTGCCAATGGTTGCGGCGACATGGCGAGCTATTGGGCTGCTTTTCACCTTCGGGGTGGCGCATCGGATTAATTTTGCCTGTACAGCGCTCGCGCGGCGAGCCGCGCGGCGATCGGGTCCGCAAGCGCGCTGGCGGCCCCGGCGTTGGTCAGGGCGAGGTGGGCTAAACGCCGGTTAGCGACTCGCCCAGCGGCGCTTCGCTGGTCAGCGGTCCATGGGAAATATCGCGCGCCGTGCTTTCCGGCCGGCGTCCGTAACGGAAATTGGCGCGTGGAAATTGCACGCAAAACATTCGATCCGCGCCCTGAATTCAGCTATTCTGGTTCCGCGCCACAAATATATGGTGAGGCGCTTCCAGACAGCGGAAAGGGATGCTGCCGCCTCCTTGGAGAGGGCTTCCCCATGCACGACCAACAAGAGCAATCCTATCGGCAGGAACCTCAGGCGGCACCGAGCGCCGCCGACATCCGATCCCGCCAGCTTCGCGATCAGCTTGCCGAAGAGCATCGCAAGCGGGCTGCGGCCGAGGCCGAGACCGCGCGTCTCGACATCATCGCGAAAACCTTTCCGCGCTGACCGACCAGCGCGACGTGCCGCCATGGGGTGAAGCCGGCGCCCGCGCAGGGCTGGCGGTCAGGGATCGGCAGTCTCGCGCGCGGCCCGCGCATCGGCGATGGCCTCCAGCGACAGTTCCCGCACCGTCGGCCAGGCGCGAAGATTCCCGTCGGCGAGCGTCGACCATGCGACGCCCAGTTCCGGAAGGCCGATCGTCCCCGCCAGCCCGCCCAGATTATGTCCATAGGTCTTTGGATCAGCACCCGCGTCGATCGCGGCGATAGCCGCGGACAGGCTTGAACAGAGCCGCTCGGCCACGCCGCGTGCGCAATCCTCGCCCAGCAATTTGCGAAGCTCGACGCCATATTCCTCGCGGGCCGGTCGGATATAGTCCGCGCCCAGCAGGCTGGAGAGAATGGCGAGCAGGTGGGTGGCGGCAAAAGGCTTTGGCAACCAGGCGTCGAATCCCCGGCTGAGGAAATGGCGCAGCGCGTCGGGTGGTCGATAGGCGGTGAACGCGACGATCGGCACGGTCAGCGTCCAGTCGGCGCTCGATCGGATATGCGAAGCCCCCCGGAAGCCGTTGATACCGGCCATCTCGATATCCATCAGGATGAGGTCATAACGCGACGAACGTACCGCCTGGAATGCCGCAGGGGCGTCGCGCACCCCGACGAAACCGATATCCTGGCGTTCGAGCAGCGCTTCGATGATGGCATGATAGCCCGGCTCGTCATCGACGAGCAGGATCGTCTTTTCGGTAATCCCCTCCATGTGAAACGACCCTCGCAACATACAGGGCGCTCTGGCGGCGCCTTTCCCACAAACCGCCATGCTAGGTTTGGGGTGGGGATCCTTGCGAGTCCGGGCTTATGCCTAGGCGCCGTACCGGACATGGTCGATCGATCCTTGCTCTACCCTCCAGTATATTGATTGCCCGCCGGTATTGTGTACTCATGGCCGCTATGGGCGACTGTCGTGCAGCATGAAAACCCCGCATCGCCATTCCGAAACCGCGAGCAGCGGGCGGAGGAGCGTTCGGCCAAGCGCCAGGCGGTGCTGCTGGCGGCGGTCCGGATGTTCAACGAGCGCGGTTTCCACGCGACGCTGCTGGAGGATGTGGCCGCGAGCCTGGGCATATCCAAGCCCACCATCTATCATTATCTCGGCAACAAGGAACAGGTGCTGCTCGAATGCGTCGCGCTGGGAATTGAGCAGTTCCAGCAGGCGATCGAGGAATCGCGGGCGCTGCCCGACAGCAGCGGGCTTGATCGGCTGCGCCATTTCCTGCGCGCTTATGCGCGGATCAACATGGATGATTTCGGCCGCTGCGTGATCCGTACGGGTGCCGAGCCGCTGTCTGCCGACGGGGCGCAGAGGCTGCGCGAGCGCAAACGTGGCATCGATACCGCGCTGCGCGGCTTCATCGAGGATGGCATGGCCGACGGATCGATCGCGTCAAGCGATCCGAAGCTGCTGGCCTTCACGATCGCGGGCGCGCTCAACTGGCCGGCGCGCTGGCACGTTCCCGGCGGCGAACTGAGCGTCGACGACATCGCCTGCCAGATGGTCGATATCCTGACGACGGGCCTCGCGCCGCGCGTTTAGCCGTCGCCCCGGCGGAGGCCGGGGCCGGCATCGGCTCTTGCTGCAACCTGGTCGCGAATCTCGGGCGGCCCCGGCCTCCGCCGGGGCGACGGATGGTTCTAGAACAGGCCCGCAAGCAGATAGAAGCCGGCACCGATCGCGGCGGCGGCGGGAAGGGTGACCACCCAGGCGATGACGATGCTGCCCGCGACGTTCCAGCGCACCGCCGACAGCCGCCGCGACGCCCCGACGCCGACGATCGCGCCGGTGATGGTGTGGGTGGTCGAGACGGGGATGCCAAGCCAGTTGGCGGCGAACAGCGTGATCGCACCGCCCGTTTCGGCACAGAAGCCCTGTGCGGGGCTCAGCCGGGTGATCTTCGATCCCATCGTGTGGACGATCTTCCAGCCGCCCATCAGCGTGCCCAGCGAAATGGTGACATAGCAGGCGATGACCACCCAGAAGGGAACGTGGAACGCGCCGCCGAGCATGCCCTGCGAATAAAGCAGCACCGCGATGATCCCCATCGTCTTCTGCGCGTCATTGCCGCCATGGCCGATCGAATAGGCCGCCGAGGAAATGAGCTGCAGCCGACGATAGCGCTTGTCCGCGGTTGCCGGCGACGTGCGTACGAAGATCCAGCTGGTGATCAGCACCAGCAGCAGCGCGAGCATCAATCCGATGCTGGGCGACAATATGATCGCGAAACCGGTCTTCAAAACGCCGTGCAGGACGATCGCGCCGAGCCCGGCCTTGGCCGTACCGGCGCCGAGCAGGCCCCCGATCAGGGCATGGCTCGACGAGGACGGTATTCCCAGCATCCAGGTGATGACATTCCAGCTGATCGCACCCATCAGCGCGCCGAAAATCACCTGCGCATCGATAATATCAGGGTCGATGATCCCCTTGCCGACGGTCTCGGCGACATGAACGCCGAACAGGAAGAAGGCGAAGAAGTTGAAAAAGGCCGCCATGGCGACCGCCGTGTGCGGTTTGAGCACCCGCGTCGATACCACGGTCGCGATCGAATTGGCGGCGTCGTGCAGACCGTTCAGAAAGTCGAACGCGAGCGCGATGAAGACAAGGCCGACCAGCAGCGGAAAGGCAAGCGTGGGCTCCATCGTCAGGCGTGATCGAGCACGAGGCCCTGGATCTCGTTGGCGACGTCCTCGAACCGGTCGGTGATCTTCTCGAGATGGCTGTAGATTTCGCGGCCGATGATGAAGGCCATCGGGTCTTTACTGCCCTTCGCCTTGAACAGCGCCTTCAGGCCCGCGTCATGGATCTCGTCGGCATGCCCCTCCAGCTTGACGATCCGTTCGGTCAGGCTGTGGAGGCGCGCCGAGTTGCGGCCCAGGTCGCGCAGCAGCGGCATGGTGTCGGCGGTGATCCGGGCGGCCTCGACGATGATCCCGGCCATGTCGCGCATCTGCGGTTCGAACACCGCCAGTTCGTAGAGCATGACCGCCTTCGCAGTCTGATTCATCTGGTCGATCGCATCGTCCATCGACCCGATCAGGCCGGTGATCGCGGTGCGGTCAAAGGGTGTGATCAGCGTCTTGCGGACGTCGACCAGCACCGCGCGGATGATCTCATCGGCCTCATCCTCGCTGTCGTAGATATCCTTGCAGTGCTTCGCCATGTCGGGACCGCCCTGCAGCAGCCGGCCCAGCGCATCGGCAGCCGCCACGGTGAGCGCGGCATGCGCCTCGAACTGTTCGAAGAAATCCCCCTGTTTGGGAAGCAATGCCTGAAACCAGCGCACGATGGGAAACCTCTCTGCTGTTCGCCGGCGCGCGGCCGAGACGAAACGTTCGGTGAGACCGGGATTCCAGACGGGTGGCCGGAAGTCGGCAAGTATTGTCGCGAGTTCGGGTTCGTCCACCGCAAGCGCGGCGGCGGGGGGCAGGAACCATTGCAGTTCGCGCTCTTCCTGTTCGGGCCATTCGTCGAGCTGGGTCGTCACCTGAAATGGGAAGATGTCGACGGTCGCGGCGCGCGCGGTGCCGTTCTTGCGGTTCTTGCTATAGCCATAGGTGCCGATCGCGAAGGGGCAGGCGATGCCGATCAGGCCAGCTTCCTCATAGGCTTCATGGCTGGCGGCCTCGTGGCTCTTCAGCCCCTTGATGCGATTGCCCTTGGGCAGCACCCAGCGCTTCGTGTCCCGCGAGGTGACGAGCAGGATCTCGGTCTGGCCCGCATCATTGGTGCGGTAGGGCAGGACGGCAATCTGACGGATGATTCGAATCCCCGGTTCGGGGCCCTCCTACAAATATGACAATTTTGTTGCAATCACGCCGATGCGGATTCGGTGCTTTGTAGGATGGTGGCGCTCTCCTGTCGTTCGTCGACTTCACCCGCCCGTTCGTCGGCCGAATTCGGCTTTTGTGGAGGCAATGGCGCGGTCGGTCGAAGCGTGAATGCGGGCCAACCCGTCCTGGCATAGTTGGTTCCTCAACGGCGGTACGGCAGCGAATGACCGGGCAGCCGCGCAACAGGATTTACCGGACGAAGGTCGCCACCCCAGTCCGGACCGACAACAGGAGATTTTGACATGAACCGTTCGACCCTTTTCTTCGCCGCCCTTGCCGCTTTCGCTACCGCGGGCACCGTCGCCGTCCCGGCCTATGCCGGTGAAACCGGCAAGATCTCGGAGGTCCGCTTCTCCGATCTGAACCTCGCCAGCGCCGAGGGCGCCACCGCCCTGAAGGCGCGCATCGAGCGGGCCGCGAAGAAGGTGTGCACCGACGGCGGGGACACCACGCTGGAAGGTCTGGCCAAGGCCAAGGCGTGTCAGAAGGTCGCAGTCGCCAAGGCGATGCCGCAGGTCGAGCTCGCGCTCGCCAGGGCGGGCACGCAGCCGGCGGACGGCGGCCGGATTTCGGCGGCGGCCAAATAAGGCCCCAGCCCGGCCTCCCGGGGTACCCCCAAGCCACCCGCCCCGGGAGGCCCCCCCTTCTTCAGTAGCGATACACGCGACCGGACTGGCAATTTCCGCCGCGTGGGACGCACCCTCGGGTTCCCTTGCCCGGGGGTGCTTTCCGTTTTGGTTCTCCTCGCACGCAATCTGTTCGCATCCGCAACGGAACCCAAGCTGCGGTCCGGGCGTCCTCCTATCGGTCCATCCCGATCGAGCGGTGCAATTGCGGCGAGGAATCCAGATGCTGTCCCGGCCCCACAAACCGGTGCTCGCACCCCCGCCGCCGATCGATCCGGCGCGGCACAGCCTGTTCGTCGATTTCGACGGCACGCTGGTGCCGCTGGTCGATCATCCCGATCTGGTCCGCGCCGACAGCGAACTGATCGCGCTGCTCGAAGCGCTGCGGCTGCGTTTCGACGGGCGGCTGGCGCTGGTCAGCGGCCGGTCGATCGCCCAGCTCGATGCGATGATCGGGCCGGTCGCCGCGCGGATCGCGCTGGCGGGCAGCCACGGCGCCGAGGTGCGCCGCGACGGCGATCTGATCGAACCGCCGCGCCCGCCGGGCCTCGATCCCGCGATTGCCGAGGTGCGCGCCTATGGCGACGGTCATCCCGAGATGATCATCGAGGAGAAGAGCCATGGGGTGGCGATGCATTACCGGATCGCGCCGATCCTGGAGGAACCGGTCAGACGGCGCGCACATGCCATCGCCGAGCGCCACGATCTTCAGGTCCAGCCCGGCAAGATGATGATCGAGCTGCGCGGCCCCGGATGGGACAAGGGCGGCGCGGTTTCGGCGCTGATGGCGCAGCCGCCGATGGCGGGCAGCACCCCGATCGTGATCGGTGACGACCTGACCGACGAGCCGGCGCTGATCGTCGCGGGGGAGCTGGGCGGCTTCGGCGTGATCGTCGGCGGCGGACGCGAGACTGCCGCGCGCTATGCGCTCACCGATGTCGGATCGGTGCGGCGCTGGCTGTGGGAGATGGCGGGATGACGGCAACGCTCGACCTCTGGCCGATCGGCAATTGCCAGGTCTCGGCGCTGGTCGACCGCGCCGGGCGCTTCGTCTGGGCGTGCGTGCCGCGCGTCGACGGCGATCCGGTCTTCTCGTCGCTGCTCGACTCCAACCTGCCCTCGGCCGACGGCGCGCGCGGCTTCTGGGAGATCGACCTCGAGGACTGTGTCGAGACGCGGATATCCTATCTGCGCAACACCCCGATCCTGGTCACCCGCCACAGCGACGCCGCGGGCAATGCGATCGAGGTGGTCGATTTCTGCCCGCGCCATTTCCGCCACGGCCGGATGTATCGCCCGGTCGCCTTCGCGCGGATCGTGCGGCCGATCAGCGGCAGTCCGCGCATCCGGGTGCGGCTGCGGCCGGCGCTGGGCTGGGGCGCGTCCGATCCGGTGACGACGCGCGGCTCGAACCATCTGCGCTATGCGCTGAGCGAGATGACGATGCGGCTGACCAGCTCGGCGCCGATCGGCTGGATCGAGAGCGAGCGGATGTTCCGGGTCGAACGGCCGCTCCATTTCTTCCTTGGCCCCGACGAGAGCTTCGTCGGCGATGTCGGCGACACGCTCGATATGATGCTCGAACACACCGCGCAGGAATGGCGCCGCTGGGTGCGCGCGCTGGCCACCCCGGTCGAATGGCAGGAGGCGGTGATCCGATCGGCGATCACGCTCAAGCTGTGCCAGCATGAGGAGACCGGGGCGATCGTCGCCGCGCTCACCACCTCGATCCCCGAACATGCCGGGTCGCAGCGCAACTGGGACTATCGTTACTGCTGGATCCGCGACGCTTATTATACCGTGCAGGCGCTCAACCGGCTGGGCGCGCTCGACGTGCTCGAATCCTATCTCGAATATCTGCGCAACATCGTCGACAATGCGAAGGGCGGGCATATCCAGCCGCTCTACGGCGTCGGCGGCGAGGCGACGCTGGTCGAGCGGATCGCCCCCGATCTGAACGGCTATCGCGGCATGGGGCCGGTGCGGGTCGGCAACCAGGCCTATGAGCAGATCCAGCACGACGCTTACGGTCAGATCGTGCTGTCGAACGCGCAGGCCTTTTTCGACCAGCGGCTCTACCGCATGGCCGGCGAGGATGATTTCCGCGCGCTGGAGAAAGTCGGCGAGCGCGCCTGGGCCGTGCACGACAAGCCCGATGCGGGGCTATGGGAGCTGCGCACCAAAAGCCATGTCCACACCTATTCGGTGGCGATGTGCTGGGCGGCGTGCGACCGGCTCGCCAATGCCGCGGCGGCGCTTGCGCTGCCCGAGCGCGAGGCGTTCTGGCGTGAGCGGGCCGACGCGATCCGGGCACGGATCGAGCGCGCGGCGTGGCGCGAGGAGACGCAGCGCATCTCCGCCACCTTCGGCGGCGACGATCTCGACGCGAGCCTGATCCAGCTGCTCGACCTGCGCTTCGTCAAGCCCGGCGACGAACGCTTCCAGGGCACGCTGCGCGCGGTGGAGGGCGGGCTGCGGCGTGGATCGCACATGCTGCGCTATGCGACCGAGGATGATTTCGGCCTGCCGCATACCGCTTTCAATGTCTGCACCTTCTGGCTGATCGAGGCGCTGTGGCTGACCGGCCGCACCGACGATGCCAGGGAGCTGTTCGAGGAAATGCTGATGCGGCGCACCCCTGCCGGACTGCTGTCGGAGGATATCGATCCCGCGACCGGCGAACTGTGGGGCAATTATCCGCAGACCTATTCGCTGGTCGGCGTGATCAACTGCGCCGCTTTGCTCAGCAAGCCATGGAGCGCGGTCCGATGAGCCGGCTGATCATCGTCTCCAACCGCGTCCAGCCGCCCAGCGGCGAGGGCGGCGGCAATCAGGGCGGGCTCGCGGTGGCGCTGTCGGCGGCGCTGCGCGAGTCGAGCGGGATCTGGTTCGGCTGGTCGGGCGAGGTGACCGGCCAGTTCAGCGGCCATATCAACCTGCAGCGCAATTACGGCGTCACCACCGCGACGATCGACCTCGAGGAGCAGGACGTCGACGAATATTATAATGGCTATGCCAACCGGACCTTGTGGCCGCTGTTCCATTACCGGATGGACCTGGCCGAGTTCGAAAGCGGGTTCGCCGAGGGCTATGAACGGGTCAACCAGCGCTTTGCCGAGACGCTGGAGCCGCTGATCGAGAGCGACGACCTCATCTGGATCCACGACTATCACCTGTTCCCGCTCGGCCAATATCTGCGCGACCGCAAGGTGGCGAACCGGATCGGCTTCTTCCTGCACATTCCCTGGCCGCCTTATCGGCTGCTGCTGTCGCTCCCCAATCACCGCCAGCTGGTCGATACCCTGCTCGCTTATGATGTCGTCGGTTTCCAGACCGAGGACTCGCTCGCGGCCTTCCGCGAATATGTCGTTCAGGAGCTGAGCGGCACGATCGACGCGGACGGGCGGATCATGGTCGGCGACAGATCGATGATGGCGATCGCCTGCCCGATCGGGATCGACGCGGACAATTTCCTGGAGGCGACCAAATCCCCCGCCGCGCGCTATGCCTTCTACCGGATGCGCCAGAGCAGCAATGGCCGCGACATGATCATCGGGGTCGACCGGCTCGATTATTCGAAGGGGCTGGAGGAGCGCTTCCTAGGCTATGAGCGGCTGTTGCAGGAGGATGAGAAGATCCACGGCGAGGTCTTCCTGCTCCAGATCGCGCCGCCCTCGCGCGGCGACGTCCAGAGCTATCAGGAAATCCGCGCCTCGCTCGATTCGCTGTCGGGGCGGATCAACGGCGCCTATGCCGATGTCGAATGGGTACCGATCCGCTACGTCAATCGCGGCTATCCGCGCGACCGGCTGGCGGGCATCTACCGCGCCGCGAAGATCGGCCTCGTCACCCCGCTGCGGGACGGGATGAACCTCGTCGCCAAGGAATATATCGCCGCGCAGGACCCCGAAGACCCCGGCGTCCTGATCCTCTCGCGCTTCGCCGGCGCCGCCGAGCAGCTGACGCAGGCGCTGCTGATCAACCCCTACAGCCCCGAGGAGATCGCCGAGGCGATCCGCACGGCGCTGGCGATGCCGGTGGAGGAGCGCAAGGCGCGGTGGCGCGCGTGCATGGACAATATCGAGGCCGAGGACGTGATCTGGTGGCGCAAGCGGTTCACCGATGCGCTGGAGGGGGTGGAGCAGGTGGTGGGGTGAGGGCTTAGCTATCTCGATCCTGGAAACGGAAGATGCCGAGGATCAGGATCATATCGCCATCGACCTGATAGGCGATCTTGAAGTGATAGCGCAGCGTGACGATGCGGCGGAAGGCGCGGGCCGGAACCGGCATTCCAATCTGTGGAAAGTTGAGCAGCAGATCGATTGACCGATGAATGTCGGACAGGATGTTGTTGAGCGAGTGCGGCGCGACGCCATCATAATAGGTGATGATCGATCGCAGGTCGTCTTCCGCTTTCTTGCGGAACCTGATGCGGCTCATGCCGAGAAAGGCTTGCCCAGCAGTTTCGCGATGTCGTCAGGATCGGAGAAGGTGGGATGAGCTTCAGCGACCCGCTGATCAAGCACGTCGAGTTCAGCGGCAGTGAAGTCGCGGTTTTCGGAATAGGTCGCCATGAGCGCGCCGAGCGCGGCTTCGACCGACTTCAGCCGGTCGGCCGGGAGTTGCTGGGCAAAGGACAGGAATTTCTCCAACACCGTCATGCGATTTGAATAGCATATTTTGGTCGATCCAAAACCCTCAACGGTCGACGCCCGCATCCGAAGGGGCAAGCAGTGGCTTACCCTTCTCGACGATGTAGGTTGCAAGAACAGTGGCGCGGGCAGTCCCCTGATTGCTCGCCCTGTGGTCGGTCCCGGCAGGAATGAAGAAAACATCGCCTGCCTTCAAGGTGACAGGCGGCTGGCCTCGAAGTTCAAAGGTCGTCACGCCTTCGACGATATAAACCAGTTCCACGCCGGGGTGCCGATGCCACGGCAGCGCGGCGCCCGGCGCGATATCGACGCGCATCTGGATTGCCTCGCGGTCGCCGATCAACAGGTCGTGGCGTTGAAGTGGGGTGCGCGTGATGCCTTCCGGCGGCGCGGGTGCCGATGCCGCCGCGACGGGGCCCAGAAGCGATATAGCGAGAAGGGACTGGAAAATTCGGCGCATGATCGATTCCTCGTTGGAATTGGGCTCGGTCGAACCGGCCCTCAATTTACCGGCGCCCGTCTCCGATAGCTCAATGCCTCAGCGATATGCACCCGCCCCACGTTCTCCGCCCCCGCCAGATCGGCGATCGTGCGGCTCACCCGCAGCACCCGGTGATACCCCCGCGCCGATAGCCGCATCGCCTCGGCCGCCTGCGCCAGCAGCTTTCGGCCCGGCTCATCGGGTGTGGCCACCGCATCAAGCAGTTCGCCGTCCGCTTCGGCGTTGGTCCGCACCCCGTGCCCAGCATAGCGCGCGGTCTGGATGTCGCGCGCGGCGGCCACCCTTGCGGCGACCTCGGCCGAGCCTTCGGCGGGCGGGGGCAGGACGAGGTCGGCGGCGCTGACGGCGGCGACGTCGACATGGAGGTCGATGCGGTCGAGCAGGGGGCCCGACAGCTTGGTCTGGTAGTCGATGGCGCATTTCGGGGCGCGGGAGCAGGCGAGTGCGGCGTCGCCGAGATGGCCGCAGCGGCACGGGTTCATCGCGGCGACCAGCTGGACGCAAGTTGTAACGCACGTAGAATTTGAAAAAGCCGCAAAAATCTGCGGTTTTATAGAGCGTTCCAAAGCGAGCGCCCAACGGACAGTGCGGCTTGAACAAGCCCTAAAAGCGTCAATCCGCCAACGACAAGAAGCTCAATCCAAAACAGCAACCGTCGCATCATGCTATCCGCAAATGCGGCGCTGGCTGTTGAATTTTGGCCAGATAACGGTGGTTCCGCTTTGAACCATCGCGCAATTTATCTCCACGTTTGCCTCGTTGCGACAGATGGCCGTCACGCGATTGTAGCTTGTCCCTATCTTATCGCATTGGAGCGTTTGGCCGCTGGATAACTCAGTCAGCTTTGCGGTTGCTGACGCTCCTGATGCGGAAGGACAAGGATGACCTGGACTACAGGTTTCGTCCTTCTCACGGGCAGCAACAGCATGGAGGCGAATTCTTGTTCCATCAGCACAGCGCAGCGTGTCTCCGTCTGTGATGCTGCTCACCTGACATTGAAATCCGCCATTTGAAGCCAATGGTTCCGCGATGCTGGCTGACCCCGTGGGCCAGAAAAACACGGCACAGAACACCGCAATGAACAGGACCGCGATTATCGCATAAGGTTTGATATCCGCTTTGCGTCTGGTTGAGCGCAACGGAATGACATTGGAACGGTGCCTATGACGCTTCATTGGACGACCATAGCCTCAGAACCCTAACCGTCGATTTTGGCCGCAAGCTGCTCTTGCTGCCGTATCTCATCAGCTACGCGCTGTTTTTGTGGCGAAAAACTGGCCTGCCCACGCTGTATAGCGGCCTTAAAATCACTCATAGCCGCAAAGGCATCCTTACATGCCGCTGCGAACTGTGATGGTGGTGTTGAACCGCAAAGCGTGACGATAGGCCCAGCGGCATCCTTGGCGTCGTTCACCACGTCGTTCAGGCGTATAGAATATTGTTCGCGGGCAACATCAATCTGGTTAGTTCCAACGATAACCTGATTGGCTTGAACGCCTAACTGGCCACGTTGAACATCTGACATATTAGCCGCTGCCGCCAGCATACGGGTAACTCGCGCCGTGTTGGCCGCAGCCAGCTTCGCAAAGTCAGGGCTTCCATTGATCCCATTGTTTAGTCGTGTGGTGTCGTTGGAGATGCGAGCCGCCGCTTCACGGATGCTGGCAACACTCGCGGCAGTATCTCGTTCGCCCTGAATACGGGCCTCTTCCTGACGTAATGTCGCGTTGGTCTGGGCCAGCTTCTCGCGCCGTTCTGAGGCAACAGATTTGAGCTTGGTCACGGCTTCCTGATAGGCATCAAGCGATGAGCGTTCAGCCGTGACATTGAAGCCTTTGCCAGTCAGTTTGAGATTGCTGGACGAGTAGGTGCCGCTAGCCTCAATCCCTCCAAGCCAAATGCTGGCAGGCCGCAGGATCAAATCGTTTCCTGAGACTGAGCCATCAAGGCTACCAGACTTGTCCGTCACATTCGCATCAGGGCCAATCGTGTTAACCTCTATGCGGCCCGTCAGCTTGTGGTCTTTGTCCTCGACCAACTGGATAAGAGTAACCTCGTTGTTGGATTTCACGACATAGATGCCTGATGCGTCTTGGCTCCCACAGCCAGCTACCAGAAAGGTCATTCCCAACAGCGCAACACCAAACACGCGCATAATTGCTCCCCCGCAACGATCAGATAGGAAGTAGCTGATTGAGTGAAAAATTCCAGTTCCAACGACAGGTAGATAGCGCCGCTGGAACATAAATACGGCATGAGATTTTACGAGTTCGCCACGACCAAACCCAAAAAGCCGCGCAAACCTATGACGCCTGAGCAGTCGTTGATTGCTGACCGCAAGCGCCAAGTGGATCAAGCCAAACAGGCGTTGGACAGGACCAAAGATCAGCAGAAACGCCGCAAGGAGTTGGAACGCAGACTACGCGCATCACATTCCCTGACGCTTCAAAAGCCCAAAGCTTCATGATGTCCGTTGTGCGATCCGGCAGCGGATTGCTCCGCAATCAGCTTGCGACCATGAAGGCAGAGTCCCATTCTACCCACATATATTCATCGCGGTCTATGTCGATGCCGTTCTGGTATAATCTCCCGAAAGATCGAGAAATTCCATTCCAGAACAATAATTTACTATGTAGGTAATTCCCGATTGATAGGCTTCGATCACTTTAAGTGGTTGGTCGCCTGATCTAAATACGAAAAGGGGTCCGGCGAATTACTTCACCGAACCCCTTTGGCTCTCTGTTGCGTTTAAAATGGCATCTGCTGTCCTGCTGCCGCATACTTGGCTTCAACGATCCGCAACGCATCTGCCTGTAAGTGCCTTTTCAGAGTCTTTTCGTCTCGCTTCGTTTGCGCCTTGGCTGCTTTGGCGGCTTTCATAAACTTGTTATGGTCAGCCAGCAGCTTCCGGCCCTTCGCGCGGGCGAGCTTTCCGAACTCATCGTCACCAATTGCTTGGTAATCGTAAAAGACGATCTGATCGCGATCGACCTCAAACCACATCGTCCCATATTTCACGCCTTCGGGCATAAAATCTGGAAGCGGAACACCAAACACATGCTCATGACTGCGATCACAGCCCATCTTGAAGGATGAGCCATTCACGGGCGTCTTCTTCGTGGTTGGATTTTCATTGCGGTCTGCGGCTTCAATCCCCGCCAGCGCGGCGCCATGGACAGGATCATCGAATGTCTCGATGAAATCCGCAACGTCCGCAACGAGGACCTGATGGTTCTCCAGATAGCGGAAAACATTCGCATATTTCCCAGCGCTCTTGTTCTCAACGAAAACCGTGAAATCATTGACCATCATAGTTTCGCCGAACAAGAGCTTCACGACGGCGTTCCAAGGATTTCCTTTTCCGTCACCGTAGTTTTCAGCCACCTTTTCCAAGCCATCATCTTCCAGAAGCTTTACGAAGGCTCCCTTGTTTTCTGGCCGCCGGAGGGTCAGTCCAATCTGAAATGCGCTTGCGAGCATTTCATACAGGACGCGCCGTCCAGCAACTTGGTGTTTGGCCATCTGGCTTTCGGAATTCGCAAGCACTTGGCTTTTGAAATCCACCACCAACGCGTTCAACTTATCAACAGTGCTAGTCATCACTTACCTACCTTTCTGGTTGGACGAGATTGTCCAAGTGATGTTTTGCTCAACTAGCCCCTTGCGAGGCCATTAAGCTGGCAAAACCCCAGAAATGGGTCAGATGACTGTTTCAAAGAGCCAACCGCAGACTTTCGCCTGCGGAACAACCAAGCATAGTGGTGGGAGGTTAAACTCTGCCGACCAACCATGCTTAATGAATATTATCCAGCATATCCTGCGAGGCATTTCCTTCACTGCGGGATAAATACGGGCAGCAATGGCCTTGCCGAGTTATTGCGCTCTTACGCAGGCAACGATGGGCATCGTGACGCTGAACACGGTGCCCATCGTCATCTCTGCCCATTTCCCCAATTTCCAAGCCCAGTAGTATAAATAGAAGTGCGGCAAGAGCGCACATTCAACCTTCAGCATCCCAACGCTCTGGCAAGCGGCTGAGGTCATAGCCACAGGCTGGAACGGACAATGCGACCTAGTAATCCTCCAGCCCAAGATGCGGAGTTGGACCGCGACGCTGGGTGTATACCCCCATTACGCAATCGAGATGCGTGCGATCCGAGATACTGGATTTAAGCCAATGGGGGCGGTTATCCACGTCTAAGCAAGTCAATCAATCTATCGAAAAGTAGCCAGCACTGACGCAACACGGTCAACTGGCACGCCATAAGGAGCTACTGTAAAGGTTCCATATGGCCACCGGCCGGAGAGGCGAAAGCCAAAGGGATAACAATCCAGCTAAAACTGAGTGGTAACACGGCCCACCACTGAACCATCGTCGGAAAACCTAACGCGCTCTTGTCCGCCTGATGCGGTTTGTCTGTCTACAGTGCGGTGATACAGGAATGTCGCCAATATTATCCCCGGTCGGGAATGCTCTTTAGGCACCTGCGATAAAGGTGCTTGAAGCTCACACGCAACGCGATGCGCGAGTGCGGAGGAAGGAATGGCGGCTGGGAAACCAGTCCATTCGTTTTGCGGACCCAGGGGCCGGGGAAATCGTGTGGCTCAACGGAATGCCCTTCATTATCAATCCCAACTAAAATCAAGCCAACCGACAAACCGAGCAAAAGACGATCATTCCGAGCGTCAGCGACGAATGAGCGGCGATGCTAGTTTGTCAGACACAAGCGAGCTTACCGAGCTTTGTGGCTGTTGAGCCATCCAACGGCGTAACTGCCCACTACTAGTGAGCCCCACATTCAGATATTTCTAAATCGATCGATCCTATCTCTTTTCTCTGATGCTTCACGCTCAGCAATCATCTCGTCCACGATATCGAAATTCCCAAGGGGATCGACCACGAAGCGATGCGCTTGGAAGACTTGGAGGGAGTTGTAGGCATCCACCTGCTCATCGTTACAGGCAACAGGCTCGCCAGCGCGAATGGTGTCAATCAGAGGGCCAATTGCGTCGTGCTCCTTCGCACCCTCCATCATCCCCTTCATCTGCTCGGCGGTGATCCGTCCGTCCATCACGGCCTTGAGCGCTTGACCCGCGCCCTTATCCATTTCCTCCTTACGGATACGCATCAACTGGCCAAGAACGGAGCGATCATAGGCGCAAAGCAGCATGTCATGGGAAAGCGGCAGATAGATTTGGACATAGGGAACACCGATGCCCAAGCCCCGCATCACGCCGCGAGGTTTCTCGTCGCTGTGAAGGACAACGGGATGGTCGCCTAGGTAGAAGCTCTTCCCCTCGGCAGCGACCATGACGAAAAATATCTTGTCCATCATGATCTTGGTGAACTCATCAAGATTGTTCACCTGCTGCCTGACGTGCTGCTTCTTCAACGACTCCTTATCCCAATCGACAATCCCATCGACTTTCGCGGGATCAAGGCCCATCCGTTTGACGTGATTGATTAGCTGCTCGTTCAGGCGCTCAGGCAGCAGCCGCATTCGCTTCGTGCGAATGAACTGGAAAGCCATCAGCAGCGCTAGATTGGAGATAGTCTCTTTGCTAATCTCTAGCCGCTTTTCCGCCCTGATTTTCTCAATCAGCGGAGCCAGATGGCTTTCTATCTGACCAGTGGCAGGCTCGATGGTTGCCATGGTCTCTTCATCGACCCACCATTCATTGAAACGCCGCTCGCCCATGATGTTTGTGATGGACGTGGGGAAGCTCTCCTTCCGTTCCAGATCGAAAACGCGAACCTGCTCTTTGCTCGCCTCGCTCCCGATCTTGCTAAGGAACCCCCTGAGAAGCATTTGGGGAACGTAATGCTGATGCTCTGCTGCCATGATGGCATTATAGTGTTGGAATGGATTGCTGCCAGACCAGAGCGGTTCTCAGGGTAGCGGGGAAATAGAGGAAATGGCGCGTGCCCCGTCACGTTCAGGTAGTCCCTGTCGTTACAGTCGCATTGTGTGCTGCGCCTGTCACATTCAGGTCGATTTCCGCCAAAAATGACATCAGATGGTCAGGCTCCAGACCTAAAAGTGACAGGAGCAGATATGATCGTTGGCTATGCGCGCGTCAGCACCACGGACCAGAGCCTTGAGGTTCAAATGGACGAATTGGGCGCTCACGGCTGCGACCGTATATTTCAGGATCAGGCCACCGGCAGCAACAGGGCACGCGCTGGACTGGTGGAAATGCTCCAGTTCGTCCGTGATGGCGACACCATCGTAGTCAGCAGGCTTGATCGCTTCGCGCGCTCGTTGACAGACCTGTTCCAGCTATTGGACGAACTCAACCGCAAGGGCGTTGCCTTCCAGTGCGTCCATCAGTCCATAGACACCAGCAGCAGCACGGGAAAGCTGACGCTGGCGATTTTGGGCGCGGTTGCGGAATTTGAGAATGACATTCGCAGGGAGCGGCAGCGCGCAGGCATCGCTAAGGCCAAGGCCAATGGCGTATATAGGGGGCGCAGGGCGGGGATTAACGCGGAGCGCGTTAGGGAAATGGTTGCGCAGGGTATGACGGCCAGCGCAATTGCCAATACGCTTGGATGCCACAGGCAGTCCATTTACCGTTTGGTGGGCGTGATGCCTACGACGCCTTCTTAACCTAGCGCACCGGTAATAATTGGACTAAACGCTCTGCCATGACATTCAAACGGGGGTAAGAATGAAGTCGCTTGGCGCAAATTTGGGGATTGCGGTATGCGGTCTGGTTACATCAGTATTGGTAGCCATTCTTAATGTCGTTATTTCGAATGTAGTTGGTATCAATATTTTTACATTTAATATTTGGTTTATAGTTCCTGCTGGCGCAGTAGCTGTAGGCATGGCTGCGGCTTCAGGATATTATTTTGGAGCCTTGTATTTTCATAAAAGGCCAACTCCAATTCTGTTCATCCAGATGGCGTTGATCGCGGCATTTTCGCAGTTTCTGATATATTACCTCGAATACGCGACGCTCGTCATTGATGGCCAAAGAATATCAGAATATGTCCAATTCAGCCAATATCTCGATATTTCCCTCACGAAAGCGCATTATCGCGTTGGGCGAGGCGCTGGGGTAGATACTGGAGAAATTGGCTCGACAGGATATTGGATCGCAGGACTTCAATTTGTAGGGTTCCTCGTCGGAGGCATAGCGATCTACTTTATTCTTAGCGGAAAGGCTGTCTGCGAAGAGTGTCAGATGTATTTTCGACCACTGGCAAAAAAGGTGAAAACCTTTGAAGATACAGATGCGTGTAGCCAGTATTATGACGTCCTATTCACACACCCTGTTGATAGCGAGGATTTCGCCGCTCTCGTAAGGAGTGAGGCAAAGGTGGCCAAGGTTGAGCAGGGCACAATTCAAGTCAATACAGTTCTAAATGGATGCCCTGGCTGTAAATCACAACTCGTTATAGACGAGGTTTCCGTTAACAATGGTCGAGAATGGAAAGAAATTTCCGATTTAAAGCGCCAAGTTTCTATTCCAAACGGGATCGATCTTAAGCCGATTTTCAAGGCTTAGTTAGATGTTTCCATATAGGGATAATTTCGTTCCGTTAGGAAGAATTTGGTCCGTGTATGCGATATGCGGCCTAATGATAGCGATGTTTTTGATCGAAAACGTCAGCGCAAGCGCGAAATTCGAGATAGAAAATTATCTGCCATTCTATCCGTTATATTTTTCAGAGCATCCAGCGGTTTCATTATATCGCTTGATAAGCGCCTCATTTGTCCACGGCGACTTTTTTCATATAGCTGGAAACGTTCTGTTTTTTATAGTTTTTGGCAGGACACTTGAAAGTTTGTTTGGTTCTCTAACTTTTCTGTGGGTATTCCCCTTGCTGGGCGTTGCTGGCTTTCTCGTTCAGTGGGCCTTGATGCCAAACCTAAACGCGCCTGTGCTTGGGAGTTCAGGCTCTATAGCAGCACTAATGGGGGCCTATTTTGTTTTGTTTCCCAAAGCTAAAATCAGATTTTTGATAATTTTTGGGATTTTCTTCAAGAGAATTACACTGCCCGCATGGCTGTTTCTTCCATATTGGATTGGTCTACAGCTGATTTCACTTGTCATGGGTAGCGACGACGGCGTTGCTTATGGCGTTCATGTGGGGAGTTTTTTCGCAGGTTTACTCGCTGCGATGGTTTGGAAGGTAGCATATTACGGCGCAGAGGACCAACTGAATGAATTCAAGGATAGATCGTTCGCGTAGCAATTGAGGCCGTGTTGCTGGGGCCAAGTTCGCTTTCAGATCGACCTTCTGAACGACGATGCCATCGACTGACCTTGACCATAAAGGCCAAGGAGCAATGGAAAATGTCGATCCTCAAGACCCTCAAGCTGACTGCCGCCACCCGCAATGCGCCCCTGACGCCTGAGCAGGTGCTGCGCGGCAAGCTGATTGGCTATCTCAATGAACAGAAGGCGCTCGCGGAAGCGGAAATTGGCGGAACGCCGTTCAGCGCGACCAAGCGCGTTACCGTCACCAACGAAGCGGGTGAAAAGGTCCGCGCTGATGCCCCGCGCCATGTCCGCAAGGGCTGGTTCACGGATCCTACTGGCAAGATGTTCTTCCAGATTCGCTACGGCAGCAAGCCGCTGGAACTGACCAAAGGCATGAATGCCGTGGAGGTCGAAAACCTCGCTGATGTGCCTGTCATCATCACCTCCATCATCCAGGCCATCAATGCTGGCGAACTGGATGTTCAGGCCAAGGCCGCCATCGCTGACCGTAAGGTTCAGCGCAAAGCGAAGCAGGCTACTGCCTGATGCTGTGACTGAATGGGGCGGGCCATGCGTCCGCCCTAAACTGCGCTCACTATTAGTGAGGTGAGCAAATCGCCCGTGCCCACGCGACGGCCGTTGCGATCATAGGTGGCATTTATCGCGGGATCAAACCAACCTGCTGGCGATCCATTGGCAACATAGCCCCTGATCTGCCTACCTACTTGCTGCCGCCATCCCAGCAGCCTGCCCGCACTATCCCGCAAATTTTGTCGCATTCCAGCCTCCAATTTTGAGGCCGTCGTTCAAACGCCTGCGGCGTCGTGCGTCGATCTGAAATGATAGGCGTATCTAACGAGAGCGGCGATGCCCTTGTCAGAGCATCTTAGCGCACAGGACACGCTCCAAGCTGTCGCACTGCTGGGCACGAACGAATTGTTTTCTGAAAGCTGGAGCGCGCACGACGCATGCTGTTACGCTACGCGCCATATTTGTTCGCCCTCCAAGAGCACGCCGTTTTCATCAAACCACCACCATGTGTCCTCATCAGACCAGATACGGAACGTGTTGGTAGATTCAATGTCGATGCGATGGAGAAGCCGTCTCAACCCCATGTTTACGCGGCTGCGCGCGTATCTCCTCGTTTCAGGGTTCACGCTATCAAGCTCAGCGCGCAAAGTTTCCACAAGAGCAATGTCGTCGTGGCGAGCAGGCGTCGACGTTTCTATGTCGAGTTTTACCTGTAGCGATTTTATCTCTACGCCTTGTTGCTCTAGCTGGTTTTCCAATGTGGCTGCCCGTTGGACGAGGGCTTTGCTGCCTCCATCCTCAATCGCCTCAATGATGTTATTGAGTTTGGACTGGGTTGCTTTCTGATGCCTGACAGCCTCTGCGATCTGTTCGCGTAGCTGCTGGGCAACAAGATCAGCGGCGGGACGGGCAACAAGTTGGGGCAACAACTCTTCCAGAACAGTCTTTTCGACAACATCGTAGCTGAGCTTGGCATCGTTGGAACAGGCGTGTTTACGGCGGGCGCGGTCGCAGCGCAGGCTCCGTCGTTCCTTGACCTGATATGTCCGCACTTCGCCGTTCGTGCGAGTATAGCTGAGTTGGCGTCCAACACGCTGTTCAAAATGGGCACCGCCGCCGCATTCGTCGCAAAACACCAAGCAGGTAAGGACGGAGTGTTGACGATTGGCCGCTGGCTTGGCGTTGCTTTTACGCATGGCAAGCGCAGCTTGAGCGCGATTGAACTTTTCTGTTGTAATTGCCTGCGGGTAAAAATCCGCCGCAACAAGCGTCCCATCGCCTTTGACGTATTCCCCCAAAACGGACCTTTTGTGGAGTAGGCGGTGGATGATGCTGTAAAACCAGCCTCCTTGCGTCCTCTTTTTCGCTAACTCACTCCAATCAGGTTCACCGCGACCGTTGAGGATCGTGACGATGCTGTGGATGCCTACACCGTCGATATAGAGGTCATAAATCTCGTTTAGGACGGCAGTGCGATGGGAGTTTAGGGCAAATTTGCCATCAATACGATCAATCCAATTTGGCGTGTGAGGTATAGGCCGCTTTTGGGTGCCAGCCTCCATCGCTTCAAAACGGTTGTTCCAACTTGCTTTGGTTCGCTGGCTTTTCTTCTCGCTTTCCTCGTAGGCCAGTTGGGCTTTCACGATCAGCCCAAACAGCTCCATCATGTCCCCATTGCCAGCGCCGTAGATCTGGCTGTCGTGAAATGTGGCTACGTCCACACCATAGCCATTCAATGCCCATACCAACTGAGCAGCGGCTTTCGCGCCTTGGCGGCTCAAGCGGTCGATGTTCTCAACTATGAGCACTTTGCCAGTGTGAAGACCGTTTCTGGCCTCCAGTTCAAAATCGCTGAGCGCCGATCCTTCCGCGCGATTCGCACCGTGGAATGCGGAGCGCCCTTGGTCAGTTATCGTCTTCTCCACAAGCCATTCGCGCTTGGCTGCGAACTCAATTCCCAGCTTCGTTTGCCGTTCTAGGCTATAGCCCTTGCTCTGCTCAGCGGTGGAAAAGCGGGCGTAGATGATTGCGGCTTTGCTCATGTGCTTTTCCTAACGCTGCGCTCGTTAGGATTTTACATACGTGCGTCACAGCATGGACGCGCGCGGGGAAAGTGACATGCGCGTTGGCGCGGGCGACCGAGACCTTGCCGGTCTCGAGCGGCTGGCGCAGCGAGTCGAGCACGGTGCGCTGGAACTCGGGCAGCTCGTCGAGGAACAGCACGCCGAGATGCGCGAGGCTGACCTCGCCGGGGCGCACCTTGAGCCCGCCCCCGACCAGCGCCGCCATCGACGCCGAATGATGCGGCGATCGGAACGGCCGGGCGCGGACCAGCCGCCCTTCCTGAAGCTCACCCGCGACCGAGGCGACCATCGACACCTCCAGCGCTTCGGCCGGGGTCAGATCGGGCAATATGCCGGGCAGGCACGCCGCCATCAGCGACTTGCCGGCGCCAGGCGGGCCGCTCATCAGCAGATTGTGGCCGCCCGCCGCCGCGATCTCCAGCGCGCGCTTGGCGGTTTCCTGGCCTTTGACCTGCTTGAGGTCGGCGCGGATGACGGGGGCGTCGGCGATGCCCGGCTGCGGCGGGGCGAGCGGGGCGCCGCCCTTGAAATGGGCGATCAGCGAGAGCAGGTCGGGCGCGCCGATCACCTCGATCGTCCCCGCCCAGGCGGCCTCGGGCCCCTGCGCAGCAGGGCAGACGAGGCCGAGGTCGCGTTCCGAAGCGTGGAGCGCGGCGAGCAGCACGCCGGGCGACGGCGCGATCCTGCCGTCGAGGCCGAGTTCGCCGACGACGACATAGGATGCCAGCGTCTCGGCATCGATCACCCCCATCGCGCCGAGCAGGCCCAGCGCGATCGGGAGATCATAATGCGATCCCTCCTTGGGAAGGTCGGCCGGAGACAGGTTGACCGTGATCCGCTTGGGCGGCAGCGCGAGGCCGATCGCCGACAGCGCGGCATGCACGCGCTCACGGCTTTCGCCGACCGCCTTGTCGGGCAGGCCGACCACGAGGAATTTGGGCATGCCGGGTGCAACCTGCACCTGAACCTCGACCGGGCGCGCATCGAGCCCCAGAAACGCGACCGTCGCGACATGCGCCACCATGAATCAGCCCCCGATGTTCGCGGACTGTTCTACTGACGGAAAGGGCCGGATGTCGAGAGGGTGGCTGCGCGCCGCCTACTGGCTGAGCAGATCGATCGTGCCGCCGTCGAAATTGGAGATCCGCAGCCAGCCGATCTGGGTGGGCGCCACCGGCAGGTCGATGCTATATTGGCGCCAGCTGCCGGGCGGCAGCGGTTCGGGCGCGGCGAAGTCGACCGACTGGGTGCTGCCCATCAGCGGCGCGGTCTTGCCGTCATTGGCGGTGTTGGTGGTATTGGCGGCATTTCCGTCATTCGCGCCATATTCGATCCTGGCCTTCATGCCGGTCAGCCGCGCCGCGCTCGGATTGCCGAAGTCGAGCACGACGCGCGAACCCGTGCCATTGGGTTCGATCCGCGCGATCGCGACCGGGATGCGGCCCATGTCGGTTTCAAGGATGCTGTAGCCGGTCTGTCCGGGCTTCAGCGTGATCGCCTTGTGCGCGCCCAGCGTCTGTTCGACCTTGGCGAGCCGGTCTTCGACGGCCTTGAGCCGGTCGTCGGTCTTGCCGCAGGCGCTGAGCGCGGGAATCAGCAGCAGCAGGCAAAGCGCGGAGCGGGGCATATCATTCTCCTGTCGATTCAGATCTTGCCGCTCCGAACGCCTGTGGAACGAAAAAGAGCCGTGGGCGCGAAACGAGTTTTCGATGTGTCACGCCGCGGGGGAACGGCTATGGTGAGGGCTTCCGATATTGACTCGGCCCCGGCTTTTACCTAAGCGCGCACACCTTAGCGGCTGCCGCAGGTTCGGCGGCCCTTTTGTTTTGAATTTGAGGCAAAGACAATGAAGCGCACTTTCCAGCCGAGCAACCTGGTCCGCAAGCGGCGCCACGGTTTCCGTTCGCGCAGCGCCACCCCCGGTGGCCGCAAGGTGCTGGCCGCCCGCCGCGCGCGCGGCCGCAAGAAGCTGTCCGCCTGACCGCAGATCCCTATGCGGTGCTTCGGCGCCGCGCGGATTTTCTCGCGGCCAATGGTGGCAGGCGGGCGCCGATGCCCGGCTTTGTCCTGCTCGTCCGGCCGCGTGGCGATGACGATCCGGTGATGCGCCTCGGCATCACTGTAACCAAGAAGATCGGCAATGCGGTGGTTCGCAACCGCATGAAGCGCCGCTTCCGCGCGCTGGCGCGCGAGCTGCTGCCACAAGCCGGAATCGCCGGCGCCGATCATGTGCTGATCGGCCGTGCGGGCGGGATCGAGCTCGATTTCGCGCGGCTCCGAATCGAACTTATCAAGGCTTTGGGCAAGGTCGCGCCGAGGGAATCGGCATGATCGGAAAGGTCATCATTCTGCTGGCAAAGGCCTGGCAGATGGGGCCTTCGATGATCCTGCCGCCCAGCTGTCGCTATAGCCCTAGCTGTTCGGCCTATACGATCGAGGCCGTCTCGCGCTATGGCGCGCTCAAAGGCGGGTGGCTCGGGCTCCGCCGGATCTGCCGTTGTCATCCCTGGGGTGGCTCGGGTCATGATCCGGTGCCCTGACACCTGATGGATTTTCCGGGAGTTTTTGGTGGATAACCAGCGCAATTTGGTGCTCGCGATCGTCCTGTCGGCGCTCGTCCTGTTTGGATGGCAGCTGGCGAGCGAGCAGTTCTTCCCGGTCGCGAATCCCCCCGCCACCAAGGTTCAGGGCGGCAAGGAGTCGGTGGTCCCGCAGCCCGGCGCCGATCCGGCGGCCGACAGCCCGCGCGCGATTCGCTCGCGCGCCGCGGTGCTCGCCGAAAGCGACCGGGTGACGATCGACACCCCCAAGCTCGCCGGCTCGATCAACCTGAAGGGCGCGCGGATCGACGATCTGGTGCTCAAGGTCTATCGCGAGACGCTGGCCAAGGACTCGCCGCCGATCCGGCTGCTGTCGCCCAGCGGCGCCGCCGACAGCTATTATGCCGGCTTCGGCTGGACCGGCGACGGCGTCGATGCGCCGGGGCCGAACAGCGTGTGGACCACCAATGGCCGCGCGCTGGCGCCCGGCAAGCCGGTTACGCTGAGCTGGAGCAACAATCGCGGCCAGCGCTTCGAAACGGTGATCGCGGTCGATGCCGATTATATGTTCACGGTGACCCAGCGGCTGGTGAACACCGGTACCGGTGCGGTCGCCGCGCGGCCCTATGGGCTGGTGTCGCGTGCGGGCGTCTCGAAAGATCCGTCGAGCTGGACGCTCCACACCGGTCCGATCGGCGTGTTCAACGGCACCGCCAATTATGACATGAGCTTCGAGAAGATCGACGAGGCCGGCCAGGCGGGTACCCGCTTCGCCAGCACCGGCGGCTGGCTGGGTTTCGGCGACAAATATTGGCTGACCGCGCTGGTGCCCGACGCGAAGTCGTCGGTCGACGCCGGCTTCCTGTCGACCGCGCCCAAAGTCTATCAGGCGGTGCAGACCGGCCGGCCGATGCTGATCGGCCCCGGCAAGCAGGGGGCGGTGACCCAGCGCTTCTTCGCGGGCGCCAAGGAGGTCAACCTGCTCGACCGCTACGAGACCGAGCTCGGCGTGCCCGAGTTCAGCCGCGCGATCGACTGGGGCTGGTTCCGCGTGATCGAAAAGCCGATGTTCTGGGTGCTCGATCAGGTGTTCAAGCTCGCCGGGAATTTCGGGGTGGCGATCATCATCCTCACCTTCCTGGTGCGCGGGATCATGTTCCCGATCGCGCAGAAGCAGTTCCGCTCGATGGCGGGGATGCGCAAGGTGCAGCCCAAGATGAAGGAGCTGCAGGAGCGTTACAAGGACGACAAGCCGAAGCTGCAGCAGGAACTGCTCAAGCTGTACCAGGAGGAGAAGGTCAATCCGCTCGCGGGCTGCCTGCCGATCCTGGTTCAGATCCCGGTCTTCTACGGGCTCTACAAGGTGCTGATGGTGACGATCGAGATGCGTCACCAGCCCTTCATCCTGTGGATCAAGGATCTGTCGGCGCCCGATCCGCTGCATCTGCTCAACCTGTTCGGCCTGCTCGATTTCCAGCCGCCCGCCTTTCTCGGCATCGGTATCCTCGCGCTGTTGCTCGGCGTGTCGATGTGGCTGCAGTTCAAGCTCAATCCGACCCCGATGGACGAAGCGCAGAAGCAGGTGTTCGCGCTGATGCCCTGGGTGATGATGTTCATCATGGCGCCGTTCGCGACCGGGCTGCTGCTCTACTGGATCACCTCGAACTTCCTGACGATCGCGCAGCAGGCATGGCTCTATCGCCAATATCCGATGGACCCGGTGCCCGCGTCGCAGGCTATCGTGACTGCGAAGAAGAAGTGAGCGACGCCGAGCCCGGACCCGACCTGCCCGAAGCCGAGCTGATCGAACCCGCGCGCAAGCTGTTCGCGGGGCCGGTCACTTTCCTGAAGTCGGCGCCCGACCTGCGCTTCCTGCCCGATCCCGACTGCCCGGAAATCGCCTTCGCCGGCCGCTCGAACGTCGGCAAATCGTCGCTGCTCAACCGGCTGACCAACCGCACGAACCTCGCGCGCACGTCGAACACGCCGGGGCGGACGCAGGAGCTGAACTTCTTCGACGTCGGCGCGGAGGAAGAGGGCGGCACCCCGGTGATGCGCCTCGTCGATATGCCCGGCTATGGCTTTGCCAAGGCGCCGAAGGACATCGTCCGCAAATGGCGCCATGTGGTGAACGATTATCTGCGCGGCCGCGTGGTGCTGCGGCGCGCGCTGGTGCTGGTCGACAGCCGCCACGGCGTCAAGGAAATCGATCATGAGATCATGACGATGCTCGACAAGGCGGCGGTTACCTATCACCTCGTGCTCACCAAGGCCGACAAGATCAAGGCGAGCGAGCTCGCGGCGGTGACGGCGGCGACCGAGATCGAGGCCCGAAAGCATGTCGCCGCGCACCCGAAGCTGCTGGTGACGTCGAGCGAGAAGGATTTCGGCATCGCCGAGCTGCGCGCGGCGATCCTGGACGCGATAAGGTAAGATCCTCCCCATGCGAAGCATGGGGAGGGGGACCGCCCGAAGGGTCGTGGAGGGGTGTCCGCGCTCATCGTAGCGCCGCCCTCCGATCATGCCGTGATACCCCTCCACCATGCTGCGCATGGTCCCCCTCCCCATCGCTTCGCGACAGGGAGGATCTGGGGCGGCTCACAAGCCTGATCAATCAAGCCTGCGCCAGAGTTGATTTGGACATCCCCGAAGCCGCAGCTAAAAGCCCGGCCATTCACCCCGGGAGGCGCGCGATGACCCTCAAGCTCTATATCGGCAACAAGGTCTATTCGAGCTGGTCGCTGCGCGGCTGGCTGGCGGTCAGGCAGTCGGGCCTGCCGTTCGAGGAAGAGGTCGTGTCGCTCTACGGCGCCGAATGGGAGGAGCGTCGCCGCGCCCCCGACTTCGCCGCGTCGAACGGCAAGGTGCCGCTACTGTGGGACGGCGACAGTGCGGTGTGGGAGAGCCTGGCGATCATCGACCATCTTGCCGACAGGGTGGGCCGTGACCGCTTCTGGCCCGGCGATGACGCCGCACGCGCGCTGGCGCGGTCGATGGCGTCGGAGATGCACGCCGGCTATGGCGCGCTGCGGTCGCAGCACACGATGAACCTGCGCCATGTCTATGCGCCCGAGCCACTGACCCCCGAGGTCGCCGCCGACGTGCAGCGGATCACTTCGCTCTGGGATCAGGCGAAGACGCGGTTCGGGCAGGGGGGTGCCTATCTGTTCGGGGATTTCGGCGCGGTGGACATCATGTTCGCCCCCGTCGTCACCCGCTTCCGTACCTATTCGATCGCGCTGCCAGCGCTCGCCGCCGATTATTGCGAAGCGGTGCGCGCGCATCCGTTCATGGTCGAATGGGCCGAAGGCGCGGCGGGCGAAAGCTGGGTGATCCCGATGTTCGAGCGGGATCCCCGTTAAAAGTCAGACCCGTCCTTGCGGAGGAATTTCTTCGCGCGTCCGTCCCATTGCATATCGATATCGGGGTAGTGGCCCTGGCCGGCGGCCGGACGGCCTATGACGATGAAGACACAGTCCCGGTCGCTTTCGTTGATCAGGCAATGGCCATTGCCGTCATTCTTCGGAAAAGACGCGCAGTCTCCGGGATGCATGGATGTGCGGCCGCTGTCGTCGATCAGCACCGCTTCGCCCGATAGCATCACCGCGAACTCATCCTCGTCCTCGTGCCAATGGCGCTGCGCCGACCAGCCGCCGGGCTTTAGCGTGACATGGCTCACGCCAAATTCCGATAAGCCGGTGGCCGGGCCAAGGCGGCGATACCAGCGCCCCTGCACGACATCGGCATATTCGCCAGGGTAGCCGGTCGCATTGACCATGGGGATGACGTCGAGATTGATCTTGGGCACCGCCGGACTCCGTATTTTGCATTGGGCGCGAAGGAACGCTAGGCGGGCGGCATGCCCAACGCAATCGACCCCGTCGAACTGACGAAGCGCCTGATCGCCTGCCCCAGCGTCACCCCCGGCGATGCCGGCGCGATGGCGGTGATCGCCGAGGCGCTGGAGGCGATCGGATTCACTGTCCATCGTTTCGCCGCCGGGGGGCCGCCCGATGGGCCGATCGAGAATCTGTTCGCGATCCGGGGGCAGGGCGGGCCGCACTTCGCCTTTGCCGGGCATAGCGATGTCGTGCCTGCGGGCGAGGGCTGGCGCAGCGATCCGTTCGAGCCGACGATCGAGGGCGATCTGCTCTACGGCCGCGGCGCGGTCGACATGAAGGGCGCGATAGG
Source organism: uncultured Sphingomonas sp. (assembly GCA_947085315.1). GTDB lineage: Bacteria > Pseudomonadota > Alphaproteobacteria > Sphingomonadales > Sphingomonadaceae > Rhizorhabdus. The sequence goes on from CAMTVW010000012.1 coordinate 130,907, forward strand.
CGCCTTCATCGCGGCCGCAGCGCGGACCGGGGATCAGCCGGGGACGCTCAGCCTGATCATCACCGGCGACGAGGAGGGGCCCGCGACCCATGGCACCGTCGCGTTGATCGACTGGATGAACGAGCGCGGCATCCGCCCCGATCTTTGCCTGGTCGGCGAGCCGACCTCGACCCACCGGTTGGGCGACATGGTGAAGATCGGGCGGCGCGGATCGGTCAATATCTGGATCGAGAATGGCGGATCGCAGGGCCATGTGGCCTATCCGCACCTGGCGGACAATCCGATCCCGACGCTGGTGAAGGCGCTCGATGCGCTGACGGCGATCCACCTCGACGATGGCAATGCCTGGTTCCAGCCGTCCAATCTGGAGATCACGACGGTCGATGTCGGCAATGGCGCGACCAACGTCATCCCCGCCGTCGCGCGGGCGCGGATCAACATTCGCTTCAATGACGAGCATGAGGGCGCCGAGCTGGTCGAGCTGGTGCGGTCGACCGTCGCCGCCCATGCGCCGAACGCCACGCTGCGTGCCGTCATCTCGGGCGAGAGCTTCATCACGCCGCCGGGCGATTTCTCCGCGCTGGTGTCGGCCGCGATTTCGAGGGTGACGGGACTGACTCCCGAGCTGTCGACCACCGGGGGCACCTCCGACGCGCGCTTCCTGTCGCGGATCTGCCCGGTGGTCGAGTTCGGCCTATGCAACGCGACGATGCACAAGCTGGACGAGGCGGTGGCGATCCCCGATCTCCATGCGCTGACCGATATTTACGAGGCGATCATTCGCGCCGCGCTGGTGTGATCCTCAGCCGGTGATGTCGGCCTCGGCGGTCATCGCCACGCCGGACGGACCGACCACGCGCAGCCCGATCCGGTCGCCATCCCGCCGCAGGCCGAGCATGATCGCTTCACCGTCGAACAGCGGCGACAGCGCACGGAAGCTGTAGCGCCGGATCCGGCCGGGCGGGTGCTGCCGCAGCAGATGATCCATCAGCAAAGTGGCGAGCAGCGGTCCCTGAACCACAAGCCCCGGATAGCCCTCCACATCGCGCGCATAATCGCGGTCATAGTGGATGCGGTGGCTGTTGAAGGTCAGCGCCGAATAGCGGAACAGCAGCACCGGATCGGGGGTCAGCACGCGCACCACCGGATCATCCTCGCCGCGATCGGCGCCGCGCCGCGCCTGCGCCGCGCCGGGCGCCGCCGCTTCGCGATAGACGATATCCTGTTCCTCGACGATCGCGGGCTCCGCCGCGTCGCAGCCTATCTCGTGCCGGACGGTCACGATCAGCATGTCGCCCGACTGACCGCGCTTGGTGGTCGCGGCGGTCAGCGTCGATGTTCGGGTGAGGCTGGCGCCGATCGCGATGTCCCGGAGAAACTCGATCCGGCTACCTGCCCACATCCGGCGCGGCAGGTCGACATTGGGCAGCAGGCCGGAATTGGAGCGGCGCGGATGGCCGTCGGCGCCGATCGCACTTTGCGGCGCGTCGGGCAGGAAGCAGAGCCAGTGGGCGAGCGGCGGAGCGATTCCGGCCGCCCATGGCGGTGACGGATGGTCGAGCGTGGCGGCCAGTCGCGCGATCCGCGACGGGTCCATCACGTCATGCAGGACCTCCCGGCGGCCAATGAAAGCCTGGGCGTCCATCAGCCGAACTCCTTCCTGATCCGATCGCCATGGCCGTCGAGACGGGTGATCTCCGGCCGGCCCTCGACCCGCGTGACGGGATTGGCGGGCAGGCTGGCGGGACCGGCGGGAATCGTCGCCTGCATGCGGTGCAGCGCCGGATGTTCGGAAAGATCGGCGATCTCGCTGAGCAGTCCCCAGGCGATAGCGGCGTCGGTCAGCCGTTCGATCACGACCTGCGGCGCGAGTTCGGCAATCACGCCGCCGACCGTCGCATCGAGGACGTGCCGATGCGCGACCCGCGCCTTGTTGTCGGCGAAACGGGGGTCGGCGCGCAGGTCGGGGCGGCACAGCACCGTGTCGCAGAACGTCGCCCATTCGCGTTCATTCTGGACCGCGAGCACGATCTGCTTGCCGCCCTGGCAGGTGAAGGCGCCATAGGGCGCGATCGACGGGTGCGCCAATCCGACCCGTGCGGGTGCCTTGCCGCCATAATCGTGATGCAGCAGCGGGACCGTCATCCATTCGGCGAGCGTATCGAACAGCGAGATGCTGACCCCCTGGCCCTTGCCGGTCCGCTCGCGTTCGAACAGCGCCTGCAGGATGCCGGTCGCGGCGTTCATGCCCGCGCCGATATCGGCGACCGATGCCCCGGTCCTGCCGGGGGCTTCGGCGGTGCCGGTGGTGATCGCCAGTCCGCTCTCACATTGGATCAACAGGTCATAGGCCTTGCGCGTGGCATAGGGGGTGTCGGCGCCATAGCCCGAAATATCGCAGGTGATCAGCCGCGGATGCCGTTCGCGCAGCGCCGCCGATCCGAAACCGGCGCGCTCGGCCGCGCCCGGCGCCAGATTCTGGACGAAGACGTCGGCGCGCGCGATCAGCGCGTCGAGGAGCGTGCGGTCGGCGGCGTCGCGCCAGTCGAGGACGATCGATTCCTTGCCCCGGTTGAGCCAGAGGAAATAGGCGCTCTCGCCCTGCACGACCGAGTCGTAGCGGCGGGCGAAGTCACCCTCGGCACGTTCGATCTTGATCACCCGGGCGCCGGCGTCAGCGAGCCGCTGGGTGCACAGCGGCGCCGCCACGGCCTGTTCGACCGCGACCACCAATATCCCTGTGAGCGCGCCCATCAGAAGGACTTCGGCAGCGAGAGGGCGTGGGTCGCGACATGGCTGAGGATCAGGTTCGTGCTGATCGGCGCGACCTGATAGAGCCGCGTCTCGCGGAACTTGCGTTCGATGTCATATTCCTCGGCAAAGCCGAAGCCGCCATGCGTCTGCACGCACATGTCGGCGGCGAACCAGCTGGCCTCGGACGCGAGCATCTTCGCCATGTTCGCCTCGGTCCCGCAGGGCAGCCCCTCGTCGAACATCCGGGCGGCCTTGTCGACCATCAAGGCGGCGGCCTCGATCTGCACATAGGCGCGTGCGATCGGAAACTGGACGCCCTGATTCTCGCCAATGGCCCGCCCGAATACCGAGCGCTCCCTGGCATAGGCCGTGGCACGATCGATGAAGAAGCGCCCGTCGCCGATACATTCGGACGCGATCAGCACGCGTTCGGCGTTCATCCCCGACAGGATGTAGCGGAAGCCCTTGCCCTCCTCACCGATCAGGTTTTCGACCGGCACCTCGAGGTCGTCAAAGAACAGCTCGGTGGTCGCATGGTTGAGCATCGTGCGGATCGGTCGGATCGTCAGCCCCTTGCCCACCGCTTCGCGCATGTCGACCAGCAGGACGCTCATTCCGTCCGACGGCTTGGCGCAGTCCTCGCGCGGCGTCGTGCGGCATAGCAGCACCATCAGGTCCGAATGTTCGGCGCGGCTGATCCAGATTTTCTGTCCGTTGACGACATATTTGTCGCCAACCCGCCTGGCGAAGGTGCGGATACGCGTGGTGTCGGTCCCGGCGGTGGGTTCGGTAACGCCGAACGCCTGCAGGCGCAGCTCCCCGCTGGCGATCTTCGGCAGATATTGGGCCTTCTGTTCGGCCGAGCCATGTTTCAGCAGCGTGCCCATCGTGTACATCTGGGCATGACAGGCGCCGCCATTGCATCCCGAGCGATGGACTTCCTCCAGCACCGCCGTCGCCGCGCTGAGCCCCAGCCCCGAGCCGCCATATTCCTCCGGGATCAGCACCGAGAGAAAGCCGGCTTCGGTCAATGCCCGTACGAAGTCGGTGGGATAGGCGCGTTCCCGGTCGAGCCGCTGCCAATAGTCGCCGGGAAAGCCCGCGCACAGCCGGCGCACCGCCTCGCGGATCTCGGGATAGCTCATCTGCTCACTGGTCATCGCAAACCCTTTCCTTGCAATGTCCGCTGCCGCACCGCCCGGCGCTTGTCCAACGCCGGTTGAGGGTTTCAGTTATGCTCAAATCGCATATCTGGATAGCGCTACCATTAAATGATAAGATCGCTCGATGGACCTGCGCGAGCTTCGCCATTTTCGTCAGATCGCGTTGCTCGGCAGTTTTTCGGCCGCCAGCGGCGCGCTGCACATCGCGCAATCGGCGCTGAGCCGGCAGATGCAGGGCCTGGAACAACAACTGGGCGTGAAGCTGTTCCACCGGACGGGGCGCGGCGTATTGCTCACGGCGGCGGGCAACGCGCTGCTCGCGGAGTCGGTGCAGCTGCTCGATCAGGCCGATGAGCTGAACCGGCGCATCCGCACCTTTGGCAACCGGCTGGTGGGGGAGGCGACGATCGGCCTGTCGCCCACGATCGGACGGCTGCTGGTGGTGCCGCTTGCGACCAGGGTGCGGCATGAGTTTCCCGACCTGACCCTGCGGATCGCGGAAGGGTTTAGCGGCACCCTGCTCGAATGGCTGCAGGCGGGACGGCTCGACGCCGCCATCCTCTATCACGCGCCGCCCAATCCCGCGCTCCATTCGGAGACCGTCGCCGTCGAGCCGCTCTCGATCATCGGCGGTCCGGCATCGCCGGCCTTTCCGATCGGCGAGGAGGTGACGCTGGCCGCGCTGAAGGGACGGCCGCTGATCCTGTCGACGCCATCGCATGGGCTGCGCCAGATGATCGAGCGGCATGCGGCCGGCGTCGGCGTCGAACTCGACCTGTTGTTCGAGATCGACTCGCTCGACGCGACGATCGCGCTGGTCCGACAGGGCATGGCGCTTACCATATTGCCCGAATCCGCGGTGCGGCGCGAAATGGAGGCTGGCGAGCTGATCGCGTGGCGGATCGGCCGGCCCAGCCTGGAGCGTCCGCTGGTGATCGCCACCGCGCCGCAGCGCCCTGGCGCGATCGGCACGCGCGAACTTGGCGCGCTGCTGCGCTCGGCGATCCTGTCCGCATCGGAAGCGTGCGGCTGGCGGCTGGCGCCAGCGACCTGATCGCCCGGGCTGTGCATCATTGCCCAATACGGTCTGGAAATCGATCGCGCGCGCCCCTATAGGGCTCCCCGTTGATCCTTGGCCGCTCCGGCGCCGATCGGCATGCGGGCGTGGTGAAATTGGTAGACGCGCTGGACTCAAAATCCAGTTCCTTAATCGGAGTGTCGGTTCGAGCCCGACCGCCCGCACCATTCCAACAGAGCTGATTTAAGAGCGCAGGCGCGGTCTGTTGGATAGTTGTGTAGGCGCGACCGCCGCTGCCATATTAGCGGGGCGTTAAATCGCTTCCGACAAGGTCGAGATAGCGGGACAGTTCGCCCAGCAAGCCCCGTGCTCCGTCGCGGTCGATGTCCTCGGCCGCCTGTTCCAGTCCCGCGCCGAGGTCGGTGATCGCCTGCAGGCCAAAGCCTCCGCCGGACCCCCGTAAATTATGGCCGAGAATCGTCACGGCTTCAAAATCGTGCCGATCGAGCGCCGCTTGCATCACGACGACATTCTGCCGGCAGTTTTCCAGATAGGCGGGAAGCTGTTGCGCCAGTCTCTGCGCCGACCGTTCGGCCCTGGCTTCCGAGCCGGTATTGTCCCGCGGCGGCGACTTTGGCTCGGTCGTCGAATATGCCCTGATCGCCTGTCGCAGAACGTCCTGCTTGATCGGCTTGGTCAGATAGGCCGTGCATCCTGCCGCCAAACAGGTCTCCCGATCGCCCTTCAGGGCCGAGGCGGTCAGCGCGATGATCGGCGTCGGCGGCCGGCCATTCGCCTTTTCCCAGGCGCGAAGCGTGCGCGTCGCGGTCAAGCCGTCCATCACCGGCATCTGCCGGTCCATCAGCACGAGGTCGTAGTGACCCGCCTTGAACATCTCGCAGGCGATGAGCCCGGTTTCAGCGACGTCGATCCGATAGGGCGTGTCCTCGAGATAGGCGAGGGCGATCGTACAATTGTCGGGAGAATCCTCGGCCATAAGGATACGCAGCGCCGGAAGCGGCATCTCCGAATCGGCGTCGATGGGTGCGCTTACCGGCCGGCTGGCGGTCGTCGAAACCTCGAACGGAACAGCGAAGGCGAACACGCTTCCCTTGTCGATTTCGCTGGTTACCCAGATGCGCCCGCCCATCAATTCGACCAGACGTTTCGAGATGGTCAGCCCAAGACCTGAGCCGCCGAACCGCCGCGTCGTTGAGGAATCGGCCTGGGTGAAGCGCTCGAAAATGCGGGCGAGCTTGTCGTCGGCAATGCCGATCCCGGTATCGGACACGGTGAACCTCAAGGCGGTCGGCACCGAGCAATCACTGTCGGGCTCCACCTTCAGCGAGATGCTGCCGCTTTCGGCGAATTTGATGGCGTTGCCGAGCAGGTTGAGCAGCACCTGCCGAAGCCGCGTCGGATCGCCGACCAGGTCGTTGCTCGCGCCGGGGGCGATCTCGCACGCGAGCGCGAGTCCTTTCTCATGGGCGCGCGGCGCAACCATTTCGATCACCTTTTCGAGGTGATCGCCCAGGGAGAATCCGGTGCGCTCAAGGTCGAGCTGCGACGCCTCGACCTTGGAGAGATCGAGAATGTCGTTGATGAGATTGAGGAGATTGTCACCGGACCGCCGGAAGATCTGGACATATTTGTTCTGCTCGGGGGTGAGCGCGGTCTTTGCCAGCAGGTCGGCAATCCCCATGATCGCGTTCATCGGCGTGCGAATCTCATGGCTCATGCTGGCCAGAAAGTCCGACTTGGTCCGGCTGGCGCTCTCGGCGGCGGCCTTGGCCTGCTGCAGCTCGCGTTCGACGCGCTTGCGTTCGGTAACATCGCGTGCGGCGGCGAAAACGCCCTGCAGCGTACGGCTGCGGTCGTAGAAGGTGGTCGCATTATAGGAGACCACGGTCTGCGTTCCGTCCCGGGCGCGCGCGGTCAATTCATAGTCGGTGACCGACTTTTCGCTCAACACGCGCTTGATCCCTGCATCCGCCCGGTCGGGATCCGTGAAGCAATCCTTGAACGGCGCCCCGATCAGCTCGTCGCGGGTGCTGCCGGTCAGCGCCTCCATCTGCTTGTTGACGTCGGTGATGATCCCTGACGGGTCGGTGGTCATCAGCGCATCGATGTTCGATTCGATCAGCGAGCGCGTGTAGAATTGCTGGTCGCGAAGCCGCTGGTCCGACTTCTTCTGCTCTTCCTCGACCAGTTTGCGCGCGGTGTTGTCGGTGCCGATCAACAGATAGCCGATGATGGTGTCGAGCGCGTCGCGCAACGCCGTGACCGAAACGACCGCCGGAAGCCTGGTCCCGTCCTTGCGGATATAGGTCAGCTCATAGATGTCCTCGATGCCGCGCGAAGCCTTGAACACCAAAGCTTCGAAGCCCGGCGTGATCGGCGTGGCCAGCTCGGCGCTGAGCGCCTGGGCGCGGGCGATCAACTCCTGCGGATCGGAGATGTCCGCAGGCGTGATCGTGTTCATCACCTCGGCGGCGGTATAGCCCAGCATCCGCTCGGCACCCACGTTGAAGATCTGGATCACGCCTTTGCTGTCGGTGGCGATGCTGGAGAAGTTGGCGCTGTTGAAGATCGCGCTCTGCAGGGCTCCGGCTTTGACGATCAATTCTTCGGTCCGCCCGGGCGCTACGCGGCCAGAGGATCGCGGGGGCAGCCCCGCCAGGCCCGTCTCTGCCTTGGGAATAGTGATGATAGCTTCCTTAAACCAATGGATTCACTTAAAAATATTAGTGAAGAAGCGCACCGACGGACGTTTCCAGCTGTTCGGAGGAATAGGGTTTCTGCAGGAATTGGCCGCCGCCGACGAACCGCCCGGTCATATCGGCGGTGAGCGGACTTCCGGACGTATATAATACCCGCAGGCCGGGCCTGATGCCGATTGCCTGATTGGCAACGTCGTAGCCGCCGAGCGCCAGTGCGGCGAGGCGTATGTCCACGAACAGAGCGTCGATATGTTGCGACGTCGCGAGGTGCGAAAGCGCGTCGGCGAGGTCGCTGGCCAGTAAGGTGCCGTGCCCCAGGTCCCCAATCATCCATCCGGCGTTTTGGCGAATGAAGACATCGTCTTCGACGATCAGAATCAGGGCCATCAGAACGAACCCAGTCGATGCGGCATAGCAAAAAGTCCCCAGGGGCCGCTTAACCGTTTCGTCACCCCAACCCGCAACCCGCGCCGAAGCAAAAGGTTCCCGAAAGTTTTGGCCGTCACGGTATTGGGCGTCAGTCGCGCGCGCAGCCCGCGCCCGCGATCCGATTCGGTGTCCCCGTAGGACACCGCCGCGCCGCAATGCGCCCGGCTTGATTTGAGGATCATATTCCCCTCAGATGCGGGGAACGGGCATCGCGGCCCAGGGGGGCCGATGGTGGATGAGCGCAGCAAGACTCGTTGGACGGCGCTTCTGCTGCTGGCGATCCTGTGCTGGGGCGGGGCGCTGCGCCTTCATGGCGCGGATGCATTGCCGATCTGGATCGACGAGGCCTACAGCTACTGGTCCGCACAGCAGAGCTGGGTGGTCCTCTGGACCGAGGTGCCCCGCTATGAAACCCATTCGCCGGCCTTCTACGCGCTCGTAAAGCTGTGGCTCGGGCTGGGGGATAGCGAGCGGATCCTGCGGCTGCTGCCGACGCTGCTGGGCATGGCGGCGATTCCGCTGATCTATGTCGCAGGCCGGACGATCGGCGGCAGGGGGTGCGGTGTGGTCGCGGCAATGCTGATCGCCTCCACCCCTTGGCAGATCATCCAGGCGCAGAATCTCCGTCCCTATACGCTGGTCACGCTGGCGACGGCCCTGGCGGTGACAGGCGCGCTTTATATTGTGAACAACCCCCGGCTTGCGGCCCAGCCGATCTGGCGGCCGGCAAGGATCACGGCGCCGATGCTGGGCGCCTATGCCGCCTTGTCGGTCGGCAATGCCTTGCTACTCTGGTCGCACAATCTGAACATCCTGCTCTGTGCGAGCCTTGGCCTGTCCCTGCTGATCTGGTGGAAACGGCAAGGCGGAAACAGGACGCTTCTCGCCAATCTGCTGCTTTCCGTGCTGGTCGCGACGCTGCTCTATCTCCCCAACATCGCGATCATCATCATGCAATTCTCGGTCGTTCGCCGCGGATGGTGGCTCGGCGTCCCCAGCGTGGAGAGCATCGTCTGGCAGTCGATCGAGCTGTTCGGCTTTCCGCTGTTCGGCGCCCGGCTATCGACCAACCTGCTGGTCAATGCGGTGCTGCTGTTTCCCTTCGTGGCCGGCGCTATCGTCGCGTGGCGGACGAAGGGCAGGAACGGGTCCAGGCTCGGACGGTCGATGACCTTGCTCGCCGCCTGTGCCTTCGGTCCCTGGCTGACGGCGATCCTGATCACCTTCCTGGCGGTGCCGGTGTTTCTCGACCGCACGCTGACCATGGTTCAGGTGCCTGCCTGCCTGCTGCTGGCCACCGCGGCGGTCGCGGTCGGGCGGCTGTCGGCCACGCCGCGAAGGATCGGCTATGTCATATTGTTCGTCATTCCGCTGGTCGTAGCGATCGGATTCCATCTTCGCGATCGGCGGGCGGACGAGGTCGACCGGGGCTGGAAGGCGATAATTTCCGCCATCGCGGCCAATGCGCGGGGCAATCCGCCAATCTTCGCGGTGCCCAACGCCTCGGCGATTCCGCTCGCTTATTATGGCCGGCGCATCGGTCGTCCGCTGAGGCTGGTGCCGCTTCCCGCGCCCTATCCCGCGGCCGGCTATGCGGATTATCCGTCCGGCAATCAGGCCGAGCCGGCAATCGAGGCGCGCGCGCGGGCGGGGGTGGTCGCGGCCCTGCGCGGCCAGGAGGAAGCCTGGGTTGTCAGCAGGGGCGCCGTGCTGTTCGACCCGGATAAGAGTGTCGAGCGGCTGCTGGGCGCCCATTTCGCGTGCCGGACATTCCATTTCGGGTCGGCCGCGCAGGCATGGATGGTCGCGATCCGCTTCTACGGCAAAATAGCCGGTGATTGTGGGGGGCCGCACATGACGAACAGCGCTCTATCGAGACGGTAGCTTCTCGCGGTCGGTGAGGCTCGCCAGCAATCCGATCGCGATCTTGATCGCACGCCGTCCCGAATATCGATCGCGGGGCAGCTTCGTGACGAGGCTTCTGAGCAGGGTCCAACGCCTTGCCGCAAACGCGCCGTCGATACCCTGCGCCGCGCGTTCGCCGATCGACGCCCGCAATGCGCGTCGCTGGGCGTCATTGGGTCCATGTGCCGACACGCTATGCGCGAGGATTTCGACTTCGCCCCAAATCTGCTTGATCAGGTCGGCCGAGTGGTTTCCTTCATGTCGCCTGATCCCCGCGGTCGGTTCGGTAACGGCCCCGATGGGCGGCGCCATGACGCATCGCAGGGTGAATTCGAGATCCTCGCTCGGTAACCGGCCAAAACGCGCATCATAGCCGCCGACCGCGTCGTAAAACCCCCGGCTCATCGCCGTGCAGCTCGGGAAGATCGGCTGGAACCGCAGAATTTCGTCCAGCACCGCGCATGTGGCGATGAGGAGGTCGGGGCCGGCCGATGTGAAGCGATCCCAATAGCCCGCCGGTGCCTCGTCGAACTTCGTGCCGGACTTCCAGTCGTCGCCCGAGAAATAGCTGAAGTTGGTGAAGATGAACCCGACCTCGGGCCGGCGGCGGATCGCGGCGGCGATCCGTGAAAGATGGCTGGGCCGCCACAGGTCATCACTGTCGCAAAAGGCGATCCAGCTGCCTTTCGATGCAAGGACACCGACATGGCGCGCATTGGCGGCACCCGCGTTCGGCACGCTGATCAGCGTGCAGCCAGGCCAGGTAGCGACGCGCCCGGCGGTAGCGTCGGTCGATCCGTCATCGACGACGATCACTTCGGCGGGAGGGTGGTCCTGGCTGAAAATCGCCGCAAGTGTGTGGTCGATAAGCGTCTCCCGGTTATAGGCGGGGACAATGACCGAAAAGTCGTCAGGAATTGGCGCTACTCCCGCTTGCGGAAAAAATGCTCGGCCGCTCATCAGCGTGCGATGCTAATGATCCATTCGATGCGAGGGAAGCGGTCGAAAGGGCCGAGTCGCGGAGCCGCGCTCGATTCTCCCGGCGCAAGAACAGAAGCGAGCAGGCCGATCGTTTCGCATCTGTTTATTTTTCATAGACTTATGCCTCGACGAAAGTTTGTCTTATACTGCTCTTTCGGCTTGCTTTGTCGGGCTGATGGGCTAAACCAGATAGGTCATTAGTAAGAATCCTCCAGAGAATAACCCGGCCCATAAAGCCGGGTTATTCGCTTTTCAGGCCCCTTGCGAGCCGCCGCCGGCACCTGGCGCCTTTCCGGCCCTCCAATTCACCCCCAGCGATATCATCATGGCCCCGCGCGGAACGATTCCCTCGCCGCGCAAATCGCTCTAAGGCGCTTGCGATGGCCTTGTTTGTCTTCTGGCGGGAACCGGTGGCGGGTGCGCGCGATGCGACCGCGCTCGATCCGATCCTGCTTGCCGAGGCGCATATCGTCCCCGAGGGGACGGTCCATCGTGACTTCGCCACGCCCGCCGGCCGCTGGCATCTGACGGCGTTCGTCACGCGGACCCATTTCTATTCGGTCGACGATCAGGTCTGGGAGCGGCCGGGTGAAGGGGCCTGTGTCATCCATGGCCTGATCTGGCGACTGGTCGAGGGCCGGCCCCGGCTGCTCGACGCGCAGGCTGTCGCCAGCCTGCTCGATCGACCGGGGGCGCTGCTGCCCGATGACGTCGCGGGCGAATATGCCGTCGCGCGGCTGCATCCCGATGGCACGCTGACCGCCTATTCGGATCGCCCCGGTCTGCACCAGCTGTTCCACGGGGCGGGTGGCGAGCCGGTGGTGGCGAATCGCGCGGCGCTGGTCGCGGCGGTGCTTGGCGATCGAACGCCCGATCCGGCGGGTCTTCGCTGGCTGGCGGCTATCGGCTATCGGGTCGGCCCCGCGACCGCCTATCGCGCGGTTTCCCAGCTTGGGCAGGAAGGCGTGCTCGGCTTCGGCGGCGATGGCATGACGATCGGGACAATGCCCGATCCGATCGTCGCGCTCGGCGGCGAGCGCGGTTTCATCTCGGCGGGGCGCGGGGACGCTCTCGACGAAGGGATCGCCCAGGCGATGGCCGCGATCGCGATCGGCACCGCTACCGACGGTCCGATCGATCTTCCGATTACCGGCGGCAAGGACAGCCGCGTGGTCCTGGCGCTGTGCCTTGCGGCAGGGCTCAAGGGCCGGCTGCGGCTGTTCACGCGTGGCTATGCGGGCCATCCCGATGTGATAGCGGGCGCCGGGATCGCGGCGGCGCTGGGACTGCCCCACCGGCGCGAGGCGCCGCATGGCAGCGACGAACCCGCGCACTGGACCCGCGAGCGGTTCTTCACCAGGCTGATGGCGCAGGCGTGGCAGAGCGATGGGATGGTCGGCGGCTGGGATCTGATCCTGGGCGAGCGGATTGCCGCAGAGACGCTGATCACCGGCCATATGGGCGAGGTACTGAAAGCCTATTCGAAGAAGCCGCTGCCCGACGGGCCGCTCGATCCCGCAGCGATGGTGCGGCTGCAGGCGCCGTTCGACCCGATGGGTATCTTCCGTCCCGAGGCGCGGGCCGCTCTGGAAGGCGAGCTTGCCGCGCAGATGGCCGAGGCGCGCGGGCAGGGCGCGCTGGAGGCCGACCTTCCCGACATCTTCTACTATCGCAATCGCGTTCCCAACTGGCTGGGCGCGATCCGCGCGATCAAGTCGTTCGAGCGCCAGCCGGTCGTCCCGCTCGGCGCGCCAGCGCTGCTCCGGCTCGCCTTTCGGCTGACGCCCGAGGAGCGCAAGCGCGAACTGCTCCACTACCGCATCATCGAGCGCTGCGCGCCCGAACTGCTGCCGCTGCCCTTTGCCCAGCAGGGCTGGGATGCGGCGCTGGGCGACGATGTTCCGCGCCCCGCGCCGATCCTGCCCGGTGCGGGGGCGCCACCGACCTTCGGCAACTGGCAATTTTCGCTCAATCATGTTCCCGGCATCCGCGCCGCGCTGTCGGACGTGATCGCCGCGCGAGGCGATCTGACGATCTGGGAATCGATCGATCGCGATGCGGTGCTCGATCGCCTGCGTAACCGGCGGCTGGACTATTTCGACGGGATCAGCATGCTCGGTCTGGTGGTGGCGATGTTCCAGGAAAGCGCGATGACGGTGTCGGCGAAGATCGGCGCCTTGCCAGCTGACGCGCCTTCGCTGCGGGCATGTCCGGACCCTGCGATCGTGGGACATATCGACGCGATACGCCGCGACGGGGATCGGATATGCTTTGACGGATGGGCACATATTCCCGAATGGCCGGCCGTACAGGTCGCGCTCGAAGCGCGGGCCGGGGGCGAAGCGCTCGGACGGGTCGTGGCGGGCAATGATCGGCCCGACCTGGTGGCGCATGGTGTCGGCGACGGGCGGCACGGCTTCTCCCTCGGCATTGCGCGCGAGCGGCTGCCGGCCGTGGGCGAGATCGACGTGACGATTGCCGCCTTCGACAGCGATGCCGCGCTCGCCACGTTGAAGGTTTCGCGATGAGCCGTGCGATCCTTGTCATCGGGCAGAGCCACATCGCTGCCATCCGCTCCGCTGCTAAGGTTCGGCGCGAGGCCGATCCCGATCGACCGCGCACCCGCGTCGTCCACACAGGGGAGCCGCAATATGCGCCCGAGATTGTCGGCGAAGGCGACGACGCCCGTTTCGCGCCGCCATTGGTCGAGACGATCGCCGATCAGATCGCGCGCCACGCGCCGCTGGTCGCATCAGCCAGCGGCGGCAATGTCCATAACGGCTTCGCGCTGATCCGCCATCCGCGCCCCTATGATTTTCTGCTGTCGCACGAGGATGGTCCGCCGCTCGATCCCGAAGCGGAGCCGGTTACCGAAGCGCTCGTCCGTGCCGCGCTCGAAGCCGGGCTCGCGCGCGACCGCATCCGCCTGCGCGAGATCGCCCGGCTGGGGGGAGATGTGGTCCAGCTCGAATCGCCGCCGCCGCTGGCGGACAGCGCCTCGATCGCCCAGGCGGCGGACGCCTATTTCAAGGATCGTGGCATAGGCGATCTGGGCGTTGCCGCGCCGGGGCTGCGCTACAAGATCTGGCGGCTCCACTCGCACCTCGTCGCGGGCTATTGCGCGGCGCTGGGGATGCGCTTTCTGCCTGTCCCGCCCGAGACCCAGGACGAACATGGTTTCCTGCGGCCGGACTATGCGGGTGACGCGACCCATGGCAATCGGGCCTATGGTGAGGCGGTGATCCGCGCTCTGGAGTTCTTGTGAGCGACCATCCCTATCGCGCACTTCCCGACAGCGCCTATTGGCGGCGCTCGGTCGCGGGCAAGGGGGACGCGATCGATCCGGTCGCGGGCGGATTTCTCTCGCTTGGTCGCGAGGATAGGGTGGCGACGGCGGGGAGTTGCTTTGCGCAGCATGTCGCGCGCTATCTGAAACGCAGCGGCTTCAACGTCATCGTCCCCGAAAGCGCGCATCCGATCATCCCGCCCGATGCCGCGGAGCGGCACGGCTATGGCCAGTACAGCGCGCGCTTCGGCAATATCTACACCGCTCGCCAACTGCTCCAGCTGTTCGACCGCGCTTACGGTGTCTTTGCGCCGGTCGAGGACATCTGGACCGCCCCCGAGGCCGGACGCGTCGTCGATCCCTTCCGCCCGACGATCGAACCCCGCGGCTATGCCAGCGAGGCCGAACTGCGCGCCGATCGCGCGCACCACATGGCGAAGGTGCGCGAGATGTTCGAGACGCTCGACGTCTTCGTCTTCACACTGGGCCTGACCGAGGGCTGGGTGTCGCGGCGCGACGGCGCGGTCTTCCCGCTGTGTCCCGGCGTTTCGGGCGGGACGTTCGATCCCGAGGCGCACGCCTTTCACAATTTTCGGGTAGGCGAGGTCACAGCCGACCTCGCGGCGTTCATCCGCCGGCTGCGCGGGGTCAACGCCAGCGCGCGGATCATCTTCACCGTCTCGCCGGTCCCGCTCGCCGCGACGATGAGCGGCAACCATGTGCTCGCCGCGACCACCTACTCGAAAGCGGTGCTGCGCGCGGCGGCGCAGGAGATTGTCGAGGACCATGACGGCGTCTTCTACTTCCCCTCCTATGAGATCATCATGGGCGCCCCCACTGCCGCGCGCTATTTCGCGCAGGACATGCGCAATGTGACCGAGGAAGGCGTCGCGCATGTCATGTCGGTGTTCCTGCGCCATGCCGCCGGAATCGACCTTGCGGCGCCAGCCTCCGCCCCGACCGCTGCGCCGCAGGACGCGACGATCGCGGCGGCGAAGGCGTGGGTCGAGGTGATGTGCGACGAGGCGATGCTCGACGCTTCGGACGATTGAGCGGGTTACCGTTCGATTGACATAAAACGTCCTTCGAGACGCCATTTCGACAGGCTCAATGGCTTCTCAGGATGAGCGGGCCGGCTTGACGTGACATCGACGCTAGAGTTTGCGCGCCACCAGCGTGTTGCCCGCCGCGAAGGTGCTGCGCGCCTTGTCCGGCGTCGCAGCCAGCACGCGTTGCCAGAAATCGCTGCCCGGTTGCTGGGCTATGAGGTCGGCGACGCTCATCGCGCGCAATTCCTCGCGCACGGCGTCGTTGGTCAGCGCCTCGGCAAGGCCCGCGAGCTGCCACTGGATCGCATGATCGGGAGTCTGGTTCAGCCGCGTGTCGAGGCTCAATCGCTCGAAGCCCTGATCGAACAGCCGCGCCAGCCCCTCGCGGGTCGCGTTGTAATAGTGCGACGGATAGCCGTGAATCGGCACGAGGAAGGGATAGTCGATGTACACCATCCCCCCGGGCTTGAGCATCCGCGCGAATTCCTCGGCTGCAAGCCATGGCTCGGTCATGTGCTCCATCACCGCGAAGCAGCCGATGCCGTCGAGCGAGGCGTCGGCGATCGGATAGCGGCAGGCGGGCTCGATGATGATGTCGGCGCTGACCGAGGGATAGACCTCCAGATAGAGGCAGTTGTCGAAATGTCGGCTGCGTCGGCCGCAGCCGACATCAAGATAGAGCCTGTCGGGATTGAGCCGCGCCGCCTCGACGAAATCGCCAAGGCCCGGATTGGCGGACTCGTCGTCATATTCGCTGAGGTCATGCGCTGCCGCGCCATAGGCGACCGGGAAGCTGTCCTCGTCGGCGAGGAAGCGGAATACCCCGCCAGCGCCGCGCGCCGCGTCAAGCAGCGGACGGAAGCGCTCATATTTGGCCGAGCGCCGCGTCGTCGGATAGCCGGCGGCGGCGCGGGTGAGCTGCTTGCGCCCTTCCGTCCGGCCATAGCGATCGAAATGACGCCATGGATCGCCGGCATAGACCGGGTGCCGTGCGACATCGGCATTGGCGCCCAGATAGAGCGCCTCGTCGAAATTGGCGTCGGTCGCGGGCTCAAGGCGGGTGGGATCCTGCATGGCCACTGCCTATAACTATCCGTTGGCGAGAACTATGGGCTTTTCGCGTTCGAGCCGCTAACCGTCAGCCGCGACGGCAACGGAGACGATTTTGGGGCGGCCTGACACGAGCCAAGCGCGCATCGCGATCCTGGTGCTCGGCATGCATCGGAGCGGGACATCGGCGCTCGCCCGGCTGGTCGGCTATCTGGGCGCCGCCCTCCCGGCCGACGCGATCGAGGCGCATAGCGACAATGCGCGCGGCTATTGGGAATCGGCGGCGATCGTGAAGGCCGACGACCAGCTGTTGCGGGTCGCGCGGTCGAGCTGGTTCGATCCGCGCCCGCTCGATCTGTCGCGGCTCGAACCCTCGGCGCTGCGTTCGCGCAAGGACCGGATCTGGGAGGCGGTGACCGCCGCGTTCGGCGATGCGCGCCTGATCACGATCAAGGATCCGCGCCAGTGTCGCTTCGTCCCGACGATCGTCGAAACCCTGGCCGAGCATGGCGTTGCGTCACGCGCGGTGCTGATGCTGCGCAGCCCGCAGGCGGTGGCGCGTTCGATCGCGAGCCGCGACGGGACGACGCCGGCCTTTGCCGAGCTGCTGTGGCTCCGGCACATGATCGACGCCGAACGCGCCACGCGCGGGCTGATGCGCGCGGTGATAGGCTTTGACGCGATGATCGACGACTGGCGCGAGGCGGCCGCGCGGCTGCTGCCGCTGACCGGCGGCGCGATGCCCGAGGGCGATATGGCGGCGGCGGTCGATGCTTTCCTCGATCCGGCGCTGCGCCATCATCGCAGTGACGGACCGGGCGAGCAGCCGCTGGCCGCGATCGTCGAGGCGGTCCAGACGGGGCTCGCGGCGCTGATCGCGAGCGATGATGCCGACGCGCGGGCGGCGCTCGACGACGTCTATGCGCGGTTCGATGCGATGCCCTGGCTGGCCGATGACATCATCCATGACGAACTCCGCCATCGCCGCACCGGCGATGCGGGAGACGCCGCTTCGCGACCGGCAGCGCCCGTCGAAGTGCCCGCAGCGCCGCGCCCGTCGATGCCCGCGCCGAGCCCCGAACAGGCCGAGGCGGTGGCGATGATTCGCGATAGCGGGCTGTTCGACGAGGCATGGTATGTCGCGACCTATCCCGATGCCGCCGGGAGCGGGCTCGATCCGATCGAGCATTATCTGACGATCGGCGCAGCGCAGGGGCACAACCCCAATCCGCTGTTCGACACCGGCTTCTACGCGCGGCAGATGGCGCGGCGGATCGCGGCCGGGGGTGGCGGCCGGTGAAGGCCGCGCTGGTCCTCCACCTGTTCTACCCCGACGTCGCGGTCGAACTGATCGACCGGGTCGCGGCGCTCGGCGCGTCGATCGATGTCTTCGTCACGCACAGCGTCGCGCTGGACGAGGCGGTGATCGCCGCGCTCGACCGGCTGCCGCGCAAGGCGGAGATTGTCGCGGTCGCCAACCGCGGCTGGGATATCGGCCCGCTGTTCGAACTGCTCCCGACGCTCGCCGAGCGCGGCTATGAGCTGATCGGCAAGCTTCACAGCAAGAAGGGCGGGTCGGGCTATGCGCCCGAATGGCGCCAGCTTGCCTATGACGGGATGATCGCGTCGGCCGGGCTGGTCGATGCGATAGTGGACAGCTTCGCGGCGCATCCCGATCTGTCGCTGCTCGGCGCCAAGCCGCTCTACAAGTCGGTCGCGAGCCACCTGTTCCGCAACGCCGAACTGCTGTCCGATCTGGCCCCCCGCCTCGTCGCACCGGCCTATCCGCCCGCCGACTGGGGCTTCTTCGCGGGCACGTTTTTCTGGGCGCGCCGTTCGTTGCTCGAACGGGTTGCCGCGCTGGCGGACTTTGGCGAAGCGGGGACGATGCGCCAGGAGCGCGATGGTGCGCTGGGCCATGCGGTCGAGCGGCTGTTCGGGCTCGCTCCGCTCGCGCTCGGCGGCAAGATCGGGCTGGTCGAACAGGGCACGATCGAGATCATCCAGGCGCCCGGCCTGCCGTCGCATGAGCCGGTGATCCAGACGCTGGTGGATATGGCGGGGCTGGGCGTCGGCCCGGTCGACGCCGATCTGGCGGCGCTGATCGCCACGCATAATCCGCTGATCGATTATATCCGCCACGGCCGCGAGGCCGACGCGCTCGATCCCAACCTCTATTTTTCGAGCGGCTGGTACAACAGCATCCATGGCGATGTGCATGCGGCGGGGATGCTGCCGCTCCACCATTATATCCATCATGGCGCGGCCGAGGGGCGCTCGACCGGTCCGCTGTTCGACGGGCTGTTCTATCGGAAGACCTATCCGGAGGTGGCGGGCGATCCGCTGCGCCATTTCCTTGAGGTCGGCGCGTCGGAAGGGCGGGTCGCGATCCCGGTCAGCCGGCCGCGCTACGAGACCAGCGACGAGAGGCCGCGCCGCTTCTATCGCCATTTCGACATCGCGCGCGAGGAGGCGTTCCTCCGCGCGATGGCGAACCTGCCCGATGAGGTACGGGCCAGGGCCGATGCGACGCTGATCAGCGTGATCATGCCCGCCTGGAATCGCAGCGACCGGATTGCCGCCGCGATCCGATCGGTGCTTGCGCAGAGCCATGCCCGCTTCGAACTGCTCGTCGTCGATGACGGTTCGACCGACGGCACCGCCGAAATCGCCGCCGCCTTCACCAGCGATCCGCGCGTCCGCGTGATCCGGGCTGCGCATGGCGGGGTGAGCGCCGCGCGCAACCTGGGCCTTGAAGCGGCGAGCGGCGAGATCATCGCCTATCTCGACAGCGACAATAGCTGGAAGAGCTGGTTCCTCGACGTGATGGCGCTGTTCATGACCGCGGAAGGGATCGACACCGCCTATTCGGGAATCGCGCTGCGCGACGAGCTCAACCAGCTGACCGGCTATCGCGGCGACGATTTCGACTGGGCCGCCTGCCTCGCCGAAAATTATGTCGACCTTAACGCCTTCTGCCACCGGCGCGGGCTGATCGACAGCTTCGGCCTGTTCGATCGCAATTTGCGGCGGATGGTCGACTGGGACCTGATCCTGCGCTTCACCAAAGGCCGTGCGGTCGGCTACGCGCCGTTCGTCGGCTGCGAATATCATGACGCGAAAAGCGATCGCGGCCGAATCACGGTCAGCGAGCCCGCCGCCTTTCAGGCGCTGGTCCGCGCCAAGAACCAGCTGGGCCTGCCGACAGGGCGCGATGCCCATGAACTGGCGGAGCAGCTGAAACTCAACATCGCGATCAAGATCGCCGCACCCGAGGACGAGAAGGCCGCCTGGGGCGACTTCCATTTCGCCGAGAGCCTTGCCGCCGCGATCGGCAAGCTGGGGCACAAGGCGCGGATCGATTTCCGGGGCCAGTGGCACGGCCATGCGATCGCCAGCGAGGATCTGGTGATCGTGCTGCGCGGGCTGATCCCCTATGCGCCGCGCCCCGGGCAGATGGCGTTCCTCTGGAACATCAGCCACCCGGATCAGGTCGGCTTCGAGGAATATGACCTTTATTCGCGGGTCTATGCCGCGTCGGCGTCGCATGCGGCGCTGCTGGAGCATATCGTCCGACCGCCGGTCGTGCCGATGCTGCAGGCGAGCGATCCGCAGCGCTTCCATCCGCTCGACAATCCGCCGGTGGCGCCCGACATCATCTTCGTCGGCAATTCGCGCGGGGTTGATCGCGAGATCGTCGGCTGGGCGATCGAGGCGGGGCGCCCGCCCGCCATCTATGGCGACGGCTGGGCCGGGCGCGTGCCGCATGATCTGGTCAGGGCCGCCAATGTCGACAATCGCGAGCTTGGCGCGCTCTATGCCGGAGCAGGCGTGGTGCTCAATGATCACTGGCCGTCGATGCGCGCGTTCGGGTTGCTGTCGAACCGTCTGTTCGATGTCGTCGGCAGTGGGGGCAGGGTGATATCCGATCCGGTGCCGTCGATCGCATCGGTGTTCGGCGATGCCGTGACGCAGGTGTCGAACCCGGCCGAGCTGGCTGCGGCGGTCGACGAACTGCTGGCCCGCCCACGCAACGCGGCCGCCGCGCGGCTTGCCGCCGACTATGTCCATGACGAGCACAGTTTCGACGCGCGTGCGCGGACCTTCATCGCCGATGCCTTTGACATTCTTGGCCTGCCCTCCGTGCATCTGAGCCCCACTCCTTTAGGGGAGGGGGTGGGGTGGGGTCTCTCCACCCGCGCCGCGCCAGGTTTAGACGCCCCACCCCCGGCCCCTCCCCTGAACGGGAGGGGAGGGCTGAAGGTCCACATCGTCGCCCGGCACAGCGCGATCGGTCCGCAGAGTTCGGCCTATATCCGGCTGGTCGCGCCCCTGACCGACGAGAGCATCGCCGGCCGCATCCGCCTGACCATCGGCGCGCCCGACGCCGCAGTGCCCGACTGCGACGTGTGCATCGTCCAGCGGACCGCGCTGCCGACGGTCGAGGCGGTCGATGCGCTGGTGCGGCGGCTGGGCGCGATCGGCGCGTCGCTGATCGTCGATGTCGACGATGCCTTCACCCTGATCGGGCCCGACCATCCCGAACATGATCTCTATCGCCCGCTCAACGCCGCGCTCGATCGCGCCATCGCGGCTTCGGCCGAGACCTGGTTCTCGACCGCCGAGCTTGCCGACGCTTATGCTGCGCTCAGCCCCCGCAGCATAATCGTCCGCAATGCGGTCGATCCGCGCCTGTGGCGCGACTGGCGCCGGCAGCGGCCCGCGCCCTTCACCGGCGGAAAAGTGCGGATGCTCTATATGGGCACGCATACCCATGGCGCCGATCTGGCGATGATCAGGCCCGCGCTCGATCAGCTATATGCGGAGCGGGGTGGCGACGCGTTCGACCTGACCGTGATCGGGATCGACCCCGATCTGGCGCCCGCGCCATGGCTCCATCGCCTGGCGCCGCCCGCCGAAGCGGTCAGCTATCCGCGCTTTGTCCGCTGGCTGCGCGATCAGGGACCGTTCGACCTGGGACTGGCGCCGCTGGCCGACAATGATTTCAACCGCTGCAAGTCGGACATCAAGGCGCTCGACTATGCGGCCCTCGGCATCCTGCCGCTGCTCAGCGACGGCCCGGCTTATCGCGCCGATCCCGAGCTTGGCAGACATGCGCTGTTCGCCGGCGCGGATGGCTGGCTCGATGCGTTGCGCGGCATAGTCGACGATCGCGCCGGCGCGGCGGTGCGGAGCGCCGCGGTTGGAAACCATATATGGGCGGAACGCGCGGTCGCAGCGAACGCACCGCTATTGGCCGAACGGCTCGAGGCGTACCGGCGCTAGGCCGGCTCCGGCGCAGGCCATGCTTGACGCCCCGGAAAGGCACCCGCAAGAGACGGGCATGTCAGCAGCCATCTACTTCGCCCCGGATGCCTATATCGTCGCGGGCAAGCAGATCATGGGTCGGCGTATCGCCGGAGCGGCGTTTCTTCGCGCGGCGGTCGAAGGTCGTGACGGCGATGAACCGCTCATCGCTTATACCGGCGATGCCGCTACCGCTGACCTGTTCGTCAATGCGGTACAGGACATCGATCCGGCGGCGAGGACACAATGGATCCCGATCGGGCGTCACGACCTGCTCGCACCCCCTGGCACGCTCTACCGCGCCGATCCTGCGATCGGTCCCGAAGCACGACTGCGCCTGCGGTCGGGCGCGGCGCGTTTCAGCCTTTGCGGCATTACGCACACCTTGCTCGGATCGAACATGATCGATGGCATCGCCGCGCTTGCGGTTGAACCGATCATGCCCTGGGACGCGCTGATCTGTACCTCGCAGGTCGCGCATGACGTCGTCGAATCCACCCTCGCCGATACGCGCGATTATATGCGTTGGCGCACCGGTGCGGACGTGTCGCCGCCGCTGCCGCAATTGCCCGTCATCCCGCTCGGCATTCACAGCCACGACTGGGCCATGTCCGACCGGATCAGGCAGGAGGCTCGGCAGCGGCTGTCGATCGGCGACGACGAGGTGGTGATATTGTTCGCGGGGCGCCTGTCCTTCGCGGCCAAGGCCCACCCCTTTCAGATGTATGCCGCGCTTCAGGCGGTCGCGGAGAAGTGCGGTCGGCCGATCACGCTGCTGCTCGCCGGCCAGTATTTCAACGAGAGGATCGAGCAGGAGTTCATCGCCGCCGCCCGGCGGCATTGCCCGATGGTCCGATATCTGCACGTCGATGGCGCCGATACGGAGGACTATAAGAGCGCCTTTGCGGTGGCTGACATCTTCCTCTCGCTTGCCGACAATATGCAGGAGACCTTCGGGATAACGCCGCTGGAAGCAATGGCTGCCGGCCTGCCGGTGGTGGTCAGCGACTGGAACGGCTATCGCGATACAGTACGCAACGGCATCGATGGATTTCGCATACCGACATGGGCCCCGGGCCCCGGCGCGGGCGCGGACCTTGCCCGCAGCTATGAGATCAATGGCAATTACGACCTTCATTCGTCGCGAACCAGCACGACCATATCGGTGGACATGGCGATGCTGGTCGCCCGACTGGAACTGCTGGTGAGCGATCCCGCAACGCGTCGGCAGATGGGGGAAGCGGGCCGGACGCGCGCGATCGCCGATTTCGACTGGGCCGTGATCTATCGTCGATACCGCGACCTCTGGACCGAGCTAGACACGATCAGGGTACGCGCGCCGGCCAATGACGAGATGGCTGCCTGGTTGTCCCACGCGCCTGCGGTTCATCCTGCCCATGCCGATCCCTTTCATCGCTTCGCCAGCTATCCCAGCCGCACGATCGGTGCCGGCACCGTCGTGCACGCTGCACCGGGCGCGAACCGTTCGGCCTATGAGGCGCTGGTGGCGCAGCGCATGTTCAGCTTCTGGCAGATGCCGCCCGACGTCGCGGGAATGCTGATAGCAGCGGCGACGGCACCGATATCGCTGGAGGCGCTGGCAACGCGTCTGGGCCGGACGGTGGAGGCGACGGCCGAACTGGCCGCGCGCCTCGCCAAGATGAACCTTCTTACCCTTCGCCGATAAGCAGCACAGCGAGCGCCATTGCATGCCAAAGCGTCGAATCCTGATCATTCACCAGAATTTCCCCGGGCAGTTCGGCCGGATCGCACGGGCGCTGCTCGATCGTGGCGATCAGGTGGTTGCGATCGGCGGCCCGACCTCGCGGCCGATGGACGGGGTCGCGATGGCGCAATGGAAGAATGAGCGCGGATCGACGCCCAACATCTATCCGCACGCGCTTCGGGCCGAAGCCGACCTCATTCGCGCGACCATGGCGACCAAGGCGGCACTGGCGCTACGCGACCATGGCTTCGTGCCCGATCTCATCATCGCGCATCCGCAATGGGGCGAAACGATCCATCTGCGCGCGATCTGGCCCGATGGGCCGCAACTGCTGTTCGGAGAGCTATATTATCGACCCAGAGGCCTCGACAGCGATTTCGATCCCGAGTTCGACAAGCTGACGCTGGGCGAAGAATTGCGGATCCACGCCAAGAACGCGACCCAGGCGCTGGCCTACACGACCGGGAACCGGATCGTCTGCCCGACCGGCTTCCAGGCCGGAACTTTCCCGGCGGTGTTCCAGCCGATGATCGAGATCATTCATGAAGGGATCGACACCGCGGCGGCGAAGCGCCGCGCGGCGGTCCTCGAACTGCCCAATGGCGAATGCCTTGACGGGTCGAAGCCGGTCATCACCTTCATCAATCGGCGCTTCGAGCCATTGCGCGGGTTCCATATCTTCATGCGCGCGCTTCCGGAGTTTCTGAACGCCTGTCCCGAGGCGCAGGTCGTGCTGATCGGCGAAGAACAGGGCGTGTCCTATGGGAGGGCGCTGCCCGACGGCGAGCAGTGGAAGGACCGGATGCTCGCCGAGATCGGCGATCGGCTCGACATGCGTCGGGTCCATTTTCTCGGCCGGGTCGAGCATGAGCGGATGATCGATGCGCTCTCGGTCTCCTGGGCGCATGTCTATTACACCTATCCCTTCGTCCTCTCCTGGTCGCTGATCGAAGCGATGGCGTGCGAGTGCCTGATCCTGGGATCGGACACGCCGCCGCTTCGTGACGCGATCGAATCCGGCGTGAACGGCCTGCTCAACGACTTTTTCGATGTGGGCGCGCTGACCGCCGCGATGGTGCGCGCGGTCCGCGAGCCGCGGGCTTTCGATGCGATCCGGACGGCGGCGCGCAAGACGGTGTTGGACCGCTTCGACAGTGCGACCGTGGGCGTGCCCGGCTGGCTCCGTCTTATCGATGAGATGACGGCGGGGTGACGAAGCGGCGGTACTGATGCGGTTACTGCTTCATGTCTCGAACAACTGCGGATATGGGATGGGCCGCACAGATTGAGGACCGACGATTGATTACGACCATCGACGAGGAACAGGGCATCGTGATCGTCCGCGACGGCGAGCGTGAGACGCGCCACAGCCTCGCCAGCGCTGAAGGTTTCGAGGCGGCGTCGCGCGCCTGGCTGCGGGCGACCTGGGACAGCAAATATGTTTACAGCTTCGCCTGGATGGGCCGGCCGGTAATCCAGCTACCCGAGGACATGATCCGCCTGCAGGAAGTGATCTACGCGCTTCAGCCTGACGTGCTGATCGAGACCGGGGTCGCGCATGGCGGGTCGCTGATCTTCTACGCATCGCTGTTCGAGGCAATGGGCAAGGGCCGGGTGGTCGGCATCGACATCGAGATCCGCCCACACAATCGCGCCGCGATCGAGGCGCATCCGATGAAGAAGCGGATCGACCTGCTCGAAGGATCATCGACCGCGCCCGAGATCGTCGCGCAGGTGGCCGCGCTGGTGAAGCCCGGCGAAAAGGTTCTGGTCGTGCTCGATTCGAACCACAGCAAGGGCCATGTCCTCGACGAGCTGCGCGCCTATGCGCCGCTGGTCGGCATCGGCAGCTATATCGTGGCGACCGACGGCATCATGGAACAGGTCAAAGGCGGCCCGCGCACCGAAGACGACTGGGACTGGAATAACCCAAAGGCCGCCGTCCATGCCTTTGTCGCGGAAAATCCCGACTTCATCATCGAGGAACCGGCCTTCCCCTTCAACGAGGGAACGGTTGCCGGCCGCGTGACATACTGGCCCGACGCCTTCGTCAAGCGCATCGCCTGATCGGCCGGGGAGGGGGGCTCAGATGAAGACGGTGATTCTGGCGGGCGGTCTCGGCACGCGCATTTCGGAGGAAAGCCATCTCCGCCCCAAACCGATGATCGAGATCGGCGGGCGCCCGATCCTGTGGCATATCATGAAGCTCTTCTCGCAGCAGGGCTTCAATGATTTCGTCGTCTGCCTTGGCTACAAAGGCTATGTCATCAAGGAATATTTCTCGAACTATGTCCTCCACAATGCCGACCTGACGGTCGACCTGGGCAAGGGTTCGGTCGAATATCATGCGACCCATCACGAACCGTGGCGGGTGACGCTGGTCGATACCGGCGCCGACACGATGACCGGCGGGCGACTCAAGCGGGTCGCCGATTATCTGGAGCCGGGTAAACCTTTCTTCTTCACCTATGGCGACGGTGTTGCCGATGTCGACCTGAAGGCGCTCGCGGCGTTCCACAAGCGGCATGGCAAGCAGGCGACGGTGACGGCGGTCGCGCCTCCCGGCCGCTATGGCGCGCTCGCGCTCAATGGCGAGCAGGTCGATCATTTCGTCGAGAAACCGGCAGGTGACAACGGATTGATCAATGGCGGCTTTTTCGTCCTTCAGCCCGAGGTGGTCGATCGCGTGGCCGGCGATGCGATGCCGTTCGAATCCGAACCGCTCGAAGGACTGGCACGCGACGGCGAGCTGATGGCCTGGCACCATGACGGTTTCTGGAAGGCGATGGATACGCTGCGCGACAAGAATGACCTTGAGGCGCTGTGGGCAAGCGGGCAGGCGCCCTGGCGGCTCTGGTAATGATCCGGCCGAACCCGGGCTTCTGGTCCGGCAAGCGCGTGCTGCTGACCGGACATAGCGGCTTCAAGGGCGCCTGGGCCGCGATCTGGCTCGCACATATGGGCGCGCGGGTGACGGGGCTCGCGCTGGCGCCCGACGACGGCCCGAACCTGTTCGATCTGGCGCGTGTGGCCGACCGCGCCGACCATCATCTGTGCGACCTGCGCGATCGCGATGCGGTCATCAGGGCGCTGGCGGGCCAGGAGTTCGACATCGTCCTGCACATGGCGGCACAGGCGCTGGTGCGCGAATCGGTGCGCGATCCGATCGGCACCTTCGCAACCAATGTCATGGGCACCGCGCATCTGCTCGATGCGCTGCGCGATCATGAGGGTATCGCCGCGATCCTCGTCATCACGTCGGACAAGGTGTACGCCAATAGCGAGACCGGGCGGGCTTTTGTCGAGGGCGACGCATTGGGCGGCAAGGACCCCTATTCGGCATCGAAAGCAGCCGCCGAGATCATCACCGACAGCTTCGCGCGCAGCTATTTCGTTAGGGGGAAGACCCGCGTCGCGACCGCACGGGGCGGCAATGTCATCGGTGGCGGCGATTTCTCGCGCGACCGGATCATGGCCGACATCGTCCGCGCGGCGCTGGCCGGCGAGGAGACCGTGCTGCGCCACCCCGAAGCGACCCGGCCCTGGCAACATGTGCTCGATTGCGTGGCCGGCTACCTGCTCCATGCCGAGCGGCTTGCCACCGACCCCGCCGCGCCGACACGCCTCAATTTCGGGCCGCGCCCGGGTGCGCCGGAGATGTCGGTCGGCGATCTGGCGACCCGCGCGATTGCCGCGCTGGGGGGGAAGCCGTGGCGGCATGAGCCCGATCCCCATTCGATCGAGGCGCGCGCGCTGGGCATCGATACCGGCCTTGCCCGCGCGGTCCTGGGTTTCGAAAGCCGGCTCGACGCGATCGCCGCAGTCGACTGGACGATGGACTGGTATCGGCGCTGGGCGGACGGTACAGCCGCGCTCACGCTGTGCGAAGACCATATAAGCCGTTACGAAGACGAGTGATGACCCAAGTGACCTGCCGTTTCTGCCGCGCCCCGCTGACGCTCGATTTCCTCGATCTGGGGGACCAGCCGCTGGCCAACGCCTATCTGAGTCGGGCCGAGCTCGATGCCGGCGGCGAACGCGCCTATCCGCTTCATGCGCGGGTGTGCGAAGCCTGCTTCCTCGTCCAGGTCGACGATCCGGTCGCGTTCGATGCGATCTTCGACGATCATTATGCCTATTTCTCTTCATATTCGGCGGGCTGGGTCGCGCATGCGAAACGCTATGCCGGGGCGATGGCCGAGCGGCTGAAGCTGGGGGCGGACTCGCTGGTGGTCGAGATCGCCAGCAATGACGGCTATCTGCTCCAGCATTTCGTCGCGATGGGGGTGCCGGTGCTCGGTATCGAGCCGACCGCGAACACCGCCGAAGCGGCGATCGAACGCGGCGTGCCGACCGAGGTCGCCTTCTTCAACGCGGCCACCGCGACCGATCTGGCAAGGCGCGGGATCGAAGCCGATCTGATCGCGGCGAACAATGTGCTGGCGCATGTGCCCGACATCGCCGATTTCGTCGCTGGCTTCCCGATCATCCTGAAGCGTGAGGGGGTGCTGACCTTCGAGTTCCCGCACCTGCTCACCCAGATCGAGCTGGTCCAGTTCGACACCATTTATCATGAGCATTTCTCCTATTTGTCGCTGCTCGCGGTGGAGAAGGTGCTTGCCGCCAACGGCATGAAGGCGTTCGACGTCGAGCTGCTGCCCACCCATGGCGGATCGCTGCGCCTGTTCTGCGCGCATGAGGGTTCGGGCCATGGTGTGACCCCCGCGTTGATCGAGCTGCGGGAGCGCGAGGCGGCGGCGGGGCTTGCGACCCGTGCGCCCTATGTCGCCTTCGCGCCACGCGCCGCCGCGGTTCGCGACGGCTTTCTGCGCTTCCTCGACCAGGCTGAGGCCGAGGGGAAGACGGTTGCCGCTTATGGCGCCGCCGCGAAGGGCAACACCTTCCTCAACTATGCCGGCGTCACCGCACCGCGCATCGCCGCGGTGTTCGACGCCAATCCGCACAAGCAGAACCGTTTTCTGCCCGGCAGCCATGTGCCGATCCTGGCGCCGTCGAAGATCGCGGCCGTGCGGCCCGATTATCTGATCATCCTGCCGTGGAACCTGAAGGCGGAGATCATCGAGCAGATGGCGGCGATCCGCGGCTGGGGCGGCAGGTTCGTGATCGCGACACCCCAGGTCGAAATCCTCGACTGATGCGCTTCGTGCCCACCGACATCGACGGCGTCGTGATCGTCGAGTTGGAGCCGTACCGCGACGAGCGTGGTTTTTTCGCGCGCACCCACTGCCCCGACGCATTCGCGGCGGCGGGCCATCGCTTCGTACCGGTGCAGACCAGCCTGTCACACAACATCGCCGCGCGGACGCTGCGCGGCCTGCATTATCAGGCGGCGCCGCATGGCGAGGCCAAGCTGATCCGCGTCACGCGCGGCCGGATCTTCGATGTGGCGCTCGACCTGCGGCCCGGCAGTGCCACCCGGCTGCGCTGGACCGCGACCCAGTTGTCGGCCGACAATGGCCGCGCAATGTTGATCCCAGAGGGCGTGGCGCACGGTTTCCTGACCCTGGAGCCCGACAGCGACGTCCTCTACCAGATCGACCGCATGTTCGAGCCGGGCCATGGCCGCGGCGTCCGCTGGAACGACCCCGCCTTCGCGATCGAGTGGCCGGCCGCGCCCGATGTGATTTCGGGGACGGACATCGGCTATCCCGATTTCGTCGAGGAGTGTTGAGCGGTGGCGGGCTACACGGTGATCGGGGCGGGGGGATTCGTCGGCTCGCACGTCGTCGCCCATCTTCGCAGGGCAGGCATCGAGCCGTTCATACCCGATCGCGACGACCCGCGCTTGTGGGCGAGGAACCTTGGACGGATCTTCTATTGTGCCGGGCTAACCGGCGACTATCGCACGAGGCCCTTTGCCGCAGTCGAGGCGCATGTGAGCTTGCTGGCCCGTCTGGTCGAGCGGGCGGACTATGCGCGCATCGTCTATCTGTCGTCGACCCGGCTCTATAATAGCCAGGCTGGCCCCGTCGGGCGAGAGGATGGGCTGATCTCGGTCGATTCCGGCAACGTCGAGCATCTCTATGAGTTGTCGAAGCTACTCGGTGAGAATGTGACGTTGCACCGCAGCGGCCATCGCGGAATTGTCGCCCGGCTCTCCTACGTGTTCGGCTGGGACGATGGGGCGCAGGGATTCCTGTCGGACTGGCTGCGCTCTGCTCGACACAAGCGCGAAATCACCATCGACAGCAGCCCGGAAGACGCGCGCGACTATATTTACGTCGAGGACGTGGCCGCCGCCCTGCGCATTTTGCTGGACGGGCAGGGCAACGAAATCGTCAACGTCGCGAGCGGGGAAACGACCAGCAACCGTCAGATCGCCGATGTCTTCGCGCGGCGCGGCTGGACGAGCCATTTCGTGCAGCAGGCGGGCAGGACCTCGGAAGATCGCATAGATGTCGCCCGCCTGAAAAGGGCAGGGTTTGAGGCGAGACCAGCCGTCAGCCTTATCGAGGGCTATCTTGCCGGCCTGACAAGCGCATAGCGAACCGGCTTATTTGATCACCAGCCCTTGGCCGGTGGGCAATTCCAGCACGCGATAGCCGCGCTTCTCCAGCCAGGGGTCTTCCGCGAGCTTTTGCTCGGAATAGCCCCGCCAGCCATAGTCATCGAGAACCATGGCCGCACCCGGAACCATGCGATCGAACAGAACCTCCAGCGCGGCAATTTCGGCGTCCGCGTTGTTCAGGTCGAGGTGCAGGAATGCGATCTTGTCCGGGACACCCTGCGCGAAGGAATCGGGCACCCGCCCCTCTATGACCGACACATTCGGCAGGTCCGCGAAGCGTTCCCTGGTTTGCTCGAACAGCGTGCTGCCATGATCGGGCATCATATGATGCGGCATGGATTCGTCATGCTCGAACAGATCGTAAAGGTAATAGTGCCGGCCTATCTGTTCACCGAAATTGGTATAGTCGCAGGCGATCCGGGCGGTGATGCCCTTGTAACAGCCGCATTCGACGAAATCGCCATTTAGGCGCAAACCCTGTTGTGCCGCCCAGGCAACAGTGAAATTCCGCCAGACTATCGCCTTTTCGGAACGCGTCTCAACATTCTTGTTGAACGCGTCCATAAACGCCTTGTTGCTGAGGAAGCTCAGATTCCGTTCGAAGGCGAAGAGGTTGTCGCCGGTGAAAATTCCGTTCGACGAGCTGAGGCAATTGATCGTCGCCTTGAGGCAGGCCAGGAAGGCGGTCGGATTTGTAACGCCATGGAAAATCCCACTTAGATAGCTTGTTTGCATGAGAAACCAT
Organism: uncultured Sphingomonas sp.; assembly: GCA_947085315.1. Lineage (GTDB taxonomy): Bacteria > Pseudomonadota > Alphaproteobacteria > Sphingomonadales > Sphingomonadaceae > Rhizorhabdus. The sequence goes on from CAMTVW010000012.1 coordinate 161,569, forward strand.
CCGAATTGGGGTGATCAGCGGGGAAGCGAAACCGAAAGCCTTCCCTAGTCCAGCGGCGCGTGCAGTTTCGGATCCCGATGCTTTAACAGCTTGGGCGACACGTCAGTGACGATATGATAACCCCGCCGCTTCAGCACGTCCGCATCCTTGACAGCGAGCATGTTGAACCCGTGCGGCGGCCCCTCGAGATAGCAGCGCTCGACGGGAATGATCTCGATCGCATGGCCCGCCATTGGGACGTTGCTGTTATAGTCGCGCAGCGCGAACACCGTATAGCCATGCCGCTGGAGGAGCTTGACGATGTCGGTGTTCTCCAGCCCACTCGACCAGTCGACATAGCTGCCGTGCACTTCGAACATGATGACCGGTGCCTCTTGCGCCGGCTGGCTCAGATAGCTTTCCGCGCCGCGCAGAGCTTCGATCTCGCCGCCTTCGATGTCCAGCACGAGGAGGTCGAGGGATGGGATGCCCTCGTCGGCGCCGTAGCGGTCGATCGAGATCGCCCGGAAGGCGTCGGCCTGGCCTGAAGCGACGGCCGGGCTGGCATGGCTGTCATCACCCTCGAGGACGAGGCTGGCGTCGTCCGCCCAGAGGCCGAGCCGGTGGATGCGGATGTTGGACAGCCCGTTCTGGTCGGCGTTTTTGGCCAGCAGAGCCGCCGAATCGCCGTTCGGCTCAAAGCAATGCACGATGCCTTGCGGCATCTGCTTGCCGATGAGGATGGCATGGTCGCCGATATAGGCGCCGCCGATCAGGACGTGCCTTGCATCCCTGGCCAGGGAAACCAGCGCACGCGTGGTTTGCGGTTCCCATACGACCTCGGGTGCATCGCCCTCGACCATGACGAAATCACGGATGATCTTGGACGTATAACGCGCGCTGATGATGGTCCCGTCGGCCAGCGTTCGCGTGAGTTCCTCGCCATGCTCGAACAAGGCGTCACAGACCGGGCCAGTCACGATCTCACGCACCTCCAGGCCGGTCTCTTCAAGATGAGGCTCGATCTGCTTGAGCGCGGCTATCAGCAGATTCCTGGCGGCTTCATTCTTGCCGATACGGTGCAGGGCATCGACCGCTTCACCTCGCGATATTTTCATGGATATTGGCTTCCGGTTGTCGTCGCCGGGCGTATAGCAGGGTCTTGCCGCCAAAAAAGCGCAAATCGGGCGGGGAACTGCTCGTCAGCCAACGGATTCGTGCACCGTCCTGGCCACCAGGTCATAGAAATCCTGGGCGAACTGGCGGGTTTGACCGAGGGGGCTGGCCCTGAGCTGGTCGCGCAGACCGGTGCGAAGCGCCTGAAGCCGGTCCGGATCGGCAGCGAGGCGAACCGCGATGTCGATATAGTCGTCGCGGCTGAATGCACAAAGATCACCAAGGCCGGCGTTGCTGAGCACGGAATAGCTCATCCGTTCGTACATCGCATCGCCCACCAGGGTCACTGTCGGTACACCCATCCAGGCTGCTTCACAGGTGGTGGTGCCCCCGGTCTGCGGGAAAGGATCGAGAGCGATATCGATATCGTTATAATGCGGCATATGCCCGCCGCGGATCGCGCGGAACTCGATTCGCTCGCTGGCGACGCCCTCGGCTGCGAAACAGGCGCGGATATTGTCGACAAAGGCCTTCGACCCGCTTTCAGGGCGTACGAAAATAAAGCGCGAATTGGGGACGCGAGCCATCACCTGCGCCCATGTCTTGAGCACACCAGGATTATATTTGTAGGGATTGTTGGCGGTACCGAAGGTGACGAAATTGTTGCGCCGGGCGGGAATGACGGCTTCGATCTTGTGCCGTCCATCAAATGCCTCTTTGTCCAGCGAAAGCCAGCAATGCGGCATGATGAGTGGCTTCTCAATCAGCAGATCAGAATCGGGTGGGTTAAGGAAGGGATCGACCAGGAGGTAGTCAATCGTGCTTAGCCCGGCGGAATGGGGATAGCCCAGCCAGCTCGCCGTCAGCCGGGCGGGTTTCCACGCCATCACCTCGATCTTGTTCATATGGGTCGATCCGCCAAGTTCGAACAGGATGTCGAGCTGATCGTCGGCGATCATCTGTGCGGCGTCGCGCTCTCCCATGAACCGGTTCCACCGGAACGCATCGACCTTTGACGCAATGAACTGCTGCGCCGGATCGGCGACGATGCCGGAATAGAAGGAGTAGCAAAAAATCTCGAAGCGCTCGCGATCGGCATATTCGAACAGTGGCCAGGCGAAGTAGGTGACGGGGTGCCGGCGCAGGTCCGAAGACATGAAACCTATCCGGATCTTTGGCGAAGGCGCGCGGGGCGCGGGATGACGAACCGGGTTCCGGCGGGCTCGGTCGATGATGGCGTCGCCCCAAAGCCTGTGCTGATGAAGAAGCTCCCGCCGGTCGTCCGCCGTCTTCACACGTGGCATCTGCGAGAGCAGGGCGCCCTGCAGAAAGTTCGTTGCCCAGTTGCGACCAAGCTGGGTGAAATCTCCGATCTGCGCAGCCGCCGCATAGTCGGCGGATCGGGTAAGGATTTCAACGATCACCTTGGAATGAGGCGGCTCCAGCTGGCCGGGCAATTTGGTTTCCTTAACCAGGCGATAGGCCTCGTCGATATTGGCGCTTTCATCGCCTTCACGGGTCCGGTCCAGGCTTTCGATGAGCGCCATGCGCGAATCGATGTCGTCGGGATCGAGCTCTACTGCACGACGAAAATGCCCGGTGGCGCGGGCTCGGTCGACATCACTGAGCAGACGACCATATTCAAAATGATACCAGCTCGCATCGCCGAGCTTGTGGCGCATAGATTCGAGAAATTTCTCGGCCTCCGCCGCGCGCCCCAGGCGCCGAAAGGTTCCGGCCTTGGCTCGCAGCAGGCGCGGCGTATCCGGATTGGCCGCGATCGCTTTCTCGATGACCTTCAGGCTGGCTTCGGCCTTGCCGCTGTCGACCAGGATACCCGACAGATCCAGCCACGCGTCGAGATTATCCTTCTGCAGGGCCGTGGCTTGCCGCATCCTCATGGTCGCGCCATCAAGTTTGCCCTGCCACCAGAGCGCCCGCCCAAGCGAGCGCTGGAATTCCGCGTTCCGCGGGTTGCCCTGCACGAGCTTGGCGAATATCGCCTCTGCGCCGACCCCGTCACGCAAGTCATTGCAGATATTGCCTTTGTTGATCAGCGCGACCGGATCGTGGGGACGCATCGCGATCGCGCGGTCGAGGACGTCGATCGCCTCGGCATAGCGTGACGTGCGACGCAGAAACACGCCCAGATAATTGTGGAACTCATAGTCCGCTGGATCCAGCTCCAGCGCGGCAGCGGCCCAGCGGGCACCGTCCGCATATCGGCGCAAGGCCAGCAGATTCTTCAGAAGAACACGAAAAATCTGCGCGCTGGCTGGCACGTTGTCCTCGAGCACCGCGATGATCAGATCGACCGCTTCGCTTCGATTGCCTTTGGCGATGGCGGCGTCAGCGGCGACGAGCCTAGGGTTCATGGTTGTCCGTCTTATGCGATGGGAAGGGTTCGATTAAGCTGTCGATCCCGATTAGGGAAGAGGGCCGGGGCGGGCCATCAGCCGGCCACCGAAGCGATGACATCGTAAAAATCCTTCGCGAACTGTTGAGTCTGACCCAGCGGGCTGGCCAGGACCTGATCGCGAAGCGTGGTACGCAATTGCTGGATACGGTCGGGAGCGCCGGCAAGGCGGACGGCGATGTCGACGAACTCTTCCTCGCTTGTGGCGCACAGGTCGCCCAAGCCGGCATTGGACAGAAAGGAGTAGCTCATCCGTTCGTACATCGTCTTCCCGATGAGGGTGACCGTGGGAACCCCCATCCAGAGAGACTCACAGGTCGTTGTCCCGCCCGTCTGCGGGAAGGTATCGAGCGCCACATCTATATCATTGTAGCAAGGCATGTGGTGGCCACGGATAGCGCGAAACTCGATGCGGCCCTCGGCGATGCCCTCGGCCGCGAAAGCAGCGCGGATATTGTGTTGGAAGGTCTGGGAGCCGGCTTCGGGCCGGACGAAGACGAATCGCGAATCCTGCACCCCTGCCATGACCAGAGCCCAGGTACGGAGCATCGGGCCATTAAATTTGTAGGGATTGTTTGCCGTGCCAAAGGTTATGAAGCCGTTGCGTATCACCGGGGCCACCGGATTGATCGCCAGGTTCTCAGGAAAGGCTCGCTTGCTCATGGTCAGCCAGGTGCTGGGAAGGACGAGCGGCTTCTCGATCAGCAATTCGGGGGATGTGGGTTTGAGGAAGGGATCGACCAGCAGATAATCTATGGTGTCGAGGCCGGCCGAATGCGGATAGCCGAGCCAACTCGCGCAAATGCGGGCCGGCTTCCATGCCATGACGTTCAATTTGTTCATGTGCGTCATGCCGCCCATCTCGATCAGTATGTCGAGCCCGTCGTCGGCAATGAGCTGTGCCGCGTCGCGATCGCTGATCGCCGGGCGCCAGCGAAAGCCATCGACCATCGCCATGAGCCGCTGTTGCGCCGTATCGGGCTCGGCGCCCCGATACCAGGAATAGCAGAAGATTTCGAACCGCTCGCGGTCGGCGTATTCAAACAGTGGCCATGCAAAATAGGTCACCGGATGCGAACGCAGGTCCGAAGACATGAAGCCGATCCTGATCCTGGTCTGTGAAGCCGGCTTTGCGGCGATCTTGACCGGGTTCAGCTTCGCCTGTGCGATCAGGTGATCGCCAACTTGCCGATGCAGTTCGACGAGCAAGCGACGATCTGCGGGCGTCTTCACCTGGCCCAGGAAGTTGAGAAAGGCGTCGTTGTTGCGCGCGCTGGCGAGCAGTCCGGTCAGGTAACTGAACTCGCCCAGTCCTTCGTCGGCCTCGCAATCGGCCGTCAGGATATAGGCGGAATGCCTGATCCTGGCTTCATACGCATCGAGAGAAACGGTGCGTGGAATTTCCGCGAGTACCGCGCGCGCGTCGTCGAGATTCGTGCCGACGGGCTCGCCCTTATGAACCAGCAGTCGCAAGACGAGATCAAGCCGATACTTGATATTGTGCGGCGCCAGTTCGCACGCGCGGCGCCGAAAGGCGAGTTCCTGTGACGGGTCCTGGTCGGCGAAGATGGTGGCGAGTTCGTGCGGGATCCAGGCCTGGTTGGGATAGCGAGGCGATAAGTCGATCAGGAAGGATCTGGCCGCGTCCAGTTCGCCGGCGGTGCGCAGCATCACTGCGTTGGCCTCCAACAAGCGCTGGTCGTCCGGCAGGGCCTTTAGGGCGCGGTCGAAGACCTTGAGCGCGGCCTGATAGTCGGACCTATCGAACGCGGTTGCCGAAAGGTCCAGCCAGGCATCGACGTTGCGGTTGTCCAGCGCCAGGAGCTGGCGAAGCCGCGCTTCCGCCGCACCGATCTTGCCTTGGAGACTCAGCGCGCGGGCAAGTGCCCTGTGCAATCGGGAGTCACGAGGCTTCTGGCGAATGAGCTTGGTGAAAATCGGCTCGGCCGCCTTTCCGTTGCCCAGATCATTGTAGCAATAGCCCTTGTTGATCTGAGCGGCTATATCGGCGGGCCTCAGGCGAATGGCCTGATCGAATATTGTGATCGCCTCGGCGGAGCGTCCGGCCATGCGCAGGAACGCACCCCGCATATTGAGAAACTCGGCATCGCGCGGCGCTGCGTCAAGCGCACGCCGGCTCCACAGCAGCCCGTCGTCGATGCGGCGCAATTCGGCGAGAAGCGCGAGCAGTACACTGTAGACGTTGCGAGCCGCCCCGCCATTGTCCGCCAGATAGCTGATGATCAGATCGGCCGCCTCGGGCTTTCGCCCTTCGTTCAGCGCAGCACTGGACGCAAGCAGTTTGGGATCCATCGTGGCCTTCCGATCGGTAGAGCGGAAGCGATACAGAGTGGGCACTGCCTAGCCAAGCGTGATCGGATGGCGAAAGGCGGCAGGAGTGGGGTCTTAAGGAATCAGCCGTCGGAGCATCGAGTAGAAATCGGCTGCGAAACGCTCGGTATCGCCAAGCGGACTGGCGCGTATCAACTCGCGGCATCGGGTGCGCCACATCTGGCGAAATTCCCGATCTTCGGCGACGTTGATCGCGGTCGATATGTAGTTCTCGAGTGTGACCGCACTCAACCGGGGAAGACCGGCATTTGTCAGGATGGAATGGCTCATGCGTTCATAGACCGCGTCTCCTGCAAGCGTGACCACCGGAACGCCCATCCAAAGAGCTTCGCAGGTCGTTGTTCCGCCTGTCTGAGGCATGGTGTCCAGCGAGATATCGATTTCGGCATAATGTGGCAGGTGTCCGCCGCGCGTAACAACAAATTCGATCCTGTCGCCTCCAACCCCCTCCCTGGCGAACTGCGCCTGGACCGCTTCCCGGAACAGCTGCGAGCCCCCCTCGGGCCGGACGATCATGAATCTGGAATGTGGTACGGCAGCGAGAACCCTGGCCCATGCCTGCAGCGTGCCGGCCGAGTATTTATAGGTGCTGTTTGCCGATCCGAAGGTGACATAGCCCTTTCGTAGCTCCGGCAATTCCTGTGTCACGGCTGGTTCGGGCCTGAAGAATCCGGATGAGCAGGTCAGCCATGTTCGGGGCAGCTGCAGCGGGCGCTCCAGGATCAGGCTTGGATCGCGTGGTACGAGCTCTGGGTCGACGATCAGATAATCGATTGTCCGCAGGCCGACCGAATGAGGATAGCCGAGCCAGCTTGCCTGGACGGGGGCCAGTCGATGCGCCATCACCTCGGCGCGATTGGTATTGGTCGAGCCGCCGATCTCGATCAAAACGTCGAGCGCGTCATCAGCGATGGCTTGTGCAATCTGCCTGGTCGGTGCCGATGGCAGGTGGCGATATCCGGCGACAATGCCCGTAATAGCTTGCTGAGCAGCATCGGGACGTCCGGGATGCGCAGAGTAGCAATATAGCTCCACATCATTGTCTTTCGCGAACTCGATCAGCGGATCGGCGAAGGCGGTTACGACATGGATGCGCAGATCCGACGATAAAAAGCCGACCCGAAGCGACGTCCCGGCCGGCCTGGGCGGCCGAATGATTGGCGGCCCGGCGGCGGCCCGTTCCGCCTGCTCGCCCCATGCCGAATGCTGGGCGAGAACCTCCCGCCGGTCCTCAGGCGTCACGACCCTTGGGAGTTGGTATATGAGACTGCGATGATCTCCGACAGCGACGAGTTCTCGCCCGATAGATGCAAGCGGCCAGCGCCGTTGTGCCTCCTCGGCCTGTCCCAGCCTCAGCAGGACAGCCAAAGCGGGTCCCTTGGCGTCATCGTCAAGAGCACCCGCATCATCGGCGGCAATTATAGCGGCATATGCTGCGTCGAGACCGATCGCCTCGTCGCTACCTGGGCGCAGCGACTGTATGGCGGCTCGAGCCGCTTCGCGAAGGCCGTTCATTGCGATGGCGTGCTCAGTTCGTGCGGGCGCATCAGGAAGGACATGATGCCATTAGCGACCTGCGACGATGCATCATCGTTGTCCTGCGAAGCCATATAATGGAAAGCCTGGAATATTTGACTGACGCGATCGAGCGCGATCGGAAGGCGCTGGCGGAAGATGCGTGGACAAAGAAAAGGGGCCGGTCTTTCGACCGGCCCCAATTCATCGCAGTCCGACTGACTTAGATGAAGTCAGGAGCGGCGCCGCCGCCGACGATCAGCGACACATCGCTGACACCGGTGAGCTTGACGATGTTGTCGATCGCACCCGTGGCACTTGCCTGACCGGTCGACGACCAGAACAGGAAAACGTCGGTACCGACCTTGACCGCAGCGACGTCCTGAAGGCTCGCGTTGTTGTCCAGCAGCTGCTGGGCATAGACACGGGCCGTCGCAACGGTGTTGAACACCGCGTCGCTCGAGCCGCGGACGACGTCCGCAGCAGCCTGACCGAAGGCGTTGGTGAACGTGGTGGTGCCATCGTTCGAAACGCTGCGGATCTGGAACTGATCCTGGCCATCGGTGTAGTCGACAATCGACTCATACTGAGCGATGGTCGTGCCAACCGGCGTGACCGGCGCTGCATCAGCGTTAGCCGCCGTGCCGGTGCCCGAACCGAACGAGAAGACGTCGTTTCCGCCGCCGCCCTGGAGCAGGTCAACGCTGCCGCCACCGACCAGCGTGTCGGTGCCGAGGTCGCCGAGCAACTGATCTTCGCCAGCGCCGCCGACTACCGAGTCATTGCCCTGACCACCGCGGAGGAAATCATTGCCAGCGCCGCCGTCAATGTTGTCATTGCCGGTGTTGCCGTTGACGGTGTCGTTACCGTCGACGCCCGTGATGACGTCGTTTCCAGCGCCACCAAGGATACGGTCCGAACCGCCGCCGGTGGAGTTGTCACCGACCAGCGTGTCGTTACCGGCATTGCCCTGGATGTAATCGCCAGCAAGACCGCCGGTGATCGAGTCGGTGCCGTCGGTGCCGCCAGTAGCGTTGAAGCCGTAAAGGTGGCTCGCCGTCGAGCTGCCGTTGATGACGTCATTGCCGCCGAGGCCGTAGATGAAGTCTTCCGCAGCGCCGTTGAACGTGTCGTTACCCGCGAACAGGTAGACGGTGTTCGGGTTGGTCGCAGCGGTCAGGGCGGTCGTGTCGGCCGCCTGGGTGCCGAGCACGAGGCTCGAATTGTCGTTGAACGCGATCTGATCGGCGTTCGAGATTTGCGACAGGATCGTTGCGTTGAAGTTCAGCGACTTGGCGCCGGCCGTCAGCGTGGTGGTGTCGGTGCCGAGCTGAGTCGAGTTGGCAACGCCAACCGAGCGAGCGTTAACCGTCGTGGTCGCGAAAGCGATAATATCGCTGCTCGTGATCGCGTCGGCCTGAGCCTGCGTCATATTTTCAAAAACAAAAGTAGCCATTAGAGTCCTCCAGTAGAACCTTACCCGGGCAAGCAGCGCGCCACCTCCCGTTATAGAACGTGAGGCACCCCTTGCCGCCCGCAAACCCATCCCCCACGGCATGGTTCGACGAGCAAGCCCAGAACGTTGCTTAGCCAAGCTTTCTCAACCGCGCAACAGACAAAAAGCGCAGCGCAGCATCCCGATTAAACTATCTTCTCCGCACGTTAGGCCGGCGCACTGCCGCAAAATGCCTGAATTCGTCGCGCTGGCGCGCCGGAAATGCCTAAAAACCACGGTATTTCGCGCTGAATTTCCTGACTTGCGCAGTAGTTCGAAGAACTCAGCACCGGCGCTACGGCAGATTCGGCCAGAACGGAGCTATATCCATCGATTGAATCTCGGTTATGCTTATGGCCAGCTTTGTGTCCAAAAAGACACGTTGATATTCGTTAGCTCTTCGAATCGCGCTAGGTCCGGTCGATAGATCCCGGCCAACAGGGTGCGGTCTTCGCGTTGCAGCTCTGACGGGTAGGCAATGTCGCGCGCGGCGTGCACGTTCCGCGGTGCAACGAAGTCGGGCGGTGCGAGGTCGAGAAAGCGGCAGACCGCTACCAGCTGCCCGGTCGGATCGACCTGCAGATCCTCCGACCTGAGCAACAGACATTGTTCACGCGGGATCAGTTTGAAGAGCTGTTCGACCTGGCTTCCGTACAGTCCGCGTTCGACATAGCTGAAGACGCGGTGATGGCCCGGCGCGGTCGGGTCGCCATGCACAACGCGTTCGCGACCTTCGCGGATGCACCATGCGAAGGGCGCGCGCTCCTTGCCCTTCGCATATTCCATCTTCCAGTGCGACCAGGCCCGCTCGATCGGATCGCGGAACAATATTATGATCCGCATCTGCGGGTTATAATGTCCGATCCGTTCGAGACTGTTCGGCCAGTAAGTATAGATGGGCGTCGCTTCGCCGCGCAGCCGATCGTCGTCGGCGAACAGCGCATGATAGGCGCCATGGTCGGGGCGGGCCCAGTCGAGCGTCTCATCATCGAAATGATGCGCTTCCTTGATCGACGGCATCTGCACGCCCGGCATCTCGCGCAGATATTCGAACAAGGCGCTGGTGCCGCCCTTCTGGACGCCGGCGATGAGAAAAGAGACCCTCGGGTCGCTGCTCATCGTTCGCGCAGGGCCGTTCGCATGGAGGCGGTGAACGGTTCTAGCAAATAGGTGAGAATCGTCCGCTCGCCGGTGACGATCGCGACAGCCGCGGGCATGCCGGGCGACAGCTTCACCTTGGGCCCAGCCTTGATCAGATTGGCCGCGGGAACGGTCACCTCCACCATGAAAAAGCTCGTACCGGCCTTCTCGTTGACCTTCGCGTCGGCCGAGATCAGGCTGACCGTTCCTTCCACGGGCGCGGTGGTCGCCTGATTGTAGCCAAGCAGCGTCACGCGCGCCGGCATGCCGAGCCGCACGTCCGTAATGTCGCGCGGCGACACCTCAGCGGAAACGACAAGCTTGTCGCGCGACGGAACGATTTGCATCAGTGTCTGCCCCGCGCCCGCCACGCCGCCCTCGGTGAACTGGCTGAGGTTGAACACATAGCCGGCGACCGGCGCGCGCACCTCGGTGCGGGCCTGCTGATCGAGCGTGGTGCGCAGTTTGGGGGCGGCATCGGCAAGCCGCTCCTGCGCGGCGCGGATCCCGTCGGCGGCTTCGGTGAGCTTGCGGTCCTGAAGCTGGGCGATCTGAAGCCTGATTTGCCCGATCTGCTGTTGGACGCGCGATATGTCGGAACGGATCGCACCCTTCTGACCCTTGACCTGGACCGCGCTCCTTTCAAGCGCGAGAAGCCGGCTGTTGGGGGCATAGCCCTGCCGGCTGAGTTCGCGCACACCCTCGAGTTCTTCCTTCACGAGCTTGCCCTGGTCATCGATCGACTGGGCCTGGATGCCCAACCCGCTGATCTGGGTCTGAAGCTGCTGAGCCTGTGCGTTGAGCACCATCACCTGACTGCGGTAGAGCATCGCCCTGGTCTGGAACAGCGTGCGCTGTCCCTCGATCAACGCCGCAACCTGCGGGTCGGCGGAACGACGCAGCAGATCAGCAGGGAAGCTTATGTCGGCCGCATCGCTCGTTTCGGCCTGGAAGCGTGCGATCTGAGCGTTGGAGCTGTCTACCACGCCCCGGAAAATATCGACTCCAGCCTGTGTTGCAGTGTCGTCGAACTGGATGAGCAGCTGACCCCGGGCGACCCGTTGTCCTTCACGCACGAGGATATGGCGCACGACACCGCCCTCGAGCCGGCTCAGGCTCTTGCTGTTATTCTCGACCTTCACCACGCCGGGGGCAAGCACCGCGCCGGTTACGGTGAAGACCGAGGCCCACAGCAGCAGGCCGGCCGCGAGGCCGAGCGTCAAGAGCGCGCCGATCATGATCGGACGCTGGAGGAGCCGCTTGACCTCCGCCGCGTCGTTGGGATCGCCCGCCGTCAGCATATCCACATCGGGATCGTCATCGGGGAGCCGCTCGCTGCGAGCGATCAACTTGCGGAAATCGGGGAGCAGGCTCATGGCTTGGCCTCCGCGAGCGCAGGTCGCGGGCTGGCGGCCGGGGCCATCGCGCGCAGCATTTCTTCGCGTGGGCCGAAGCGCTCGACGCGGCCGCCCCTGATCAGCATCAGCTTGTCTGCCTGCGCGAGGGCGCTCGGTTTGTGCGAAACCATGACGATTGTGGCGCCGCGTTCCTTCAAGCCCTTTATGGCTTCGCCCAACGCGGTTTCGCCATCAGCGTCGAGATTGGCATTGGGTTCGTCGAGCACCACCAGCTTCGGATCGCCGAACAGCGTTCTTGCGAGGCCAACTCGCTGGCGTTGCCCTGCGGACAGGATCGAACCCCCGTCGCCAAGTTCGGTCTCATAGCCGCTGGGCAAGCGTAGAATCAGGTCATGCGCGCCCGCCAGTTGCGCCGCACGGACGATGTCGGCGTCGTCCGCATTGGGTGCGAAGCGGCAGATGTTGTTGCGCACCGTGCCGGCGAACAATTCGGTATCCTGCGGTTGATAGGCGACGTGGCGGCCGAAATCGCCGCGCTCCCAGCTATAGACATCGGCGCCGTCGAGGCGGACCGTGCCCTGATTGGGCTTCCAGATTCCGACCATCAGCCGGAGCAAAGTGGACTTTCCAGCGCCTGAAGGCCCGATAACGCCGATCATCTCGCCTGGCTGGATCATGAAAGTGGCGCCCGCGAGGATCAACGTCGGCGCACCCACCGGGGCGAAACTGACCCCTTCGAAGGTGATTCGCCCGGTCGGGGTTGGCAACTGGGTCGCGGGCACGGGCGGCTCGAACTCGATCAGGATCTTCTCAAGCCGGCGATAGGCCTGCGATGCCTCGAACAGCATTTTCCACGATCCCACGATCCGCTCGAACGGCGCCAGCGCACGCGACGCGAGGATCATATTGGCAAACAGCAGACCGGCCGGAATCTTCCCCTCGATTACGAGCCAGGCGCCGACCGCGATTGTTGCGATCTGGACGAACATGCGAACAAACCGGATCGCGTTCCCATAAAAGCTGCCGCGCTGGTTGGCCACGATCCCCATGCGCATCGAGACAAGCCGGAAATGCGACCATGCGGCGCCGAGCGTGGGCAGCATGCCAAGAGCGCGAACGACCTCGGCGTTGCGGAGTGCGGCGTCGGTAAATGAGTAGCTTTTGATCGCCGCTGCGTTGGCTTCCTTGAGCGCGCTGTGGGTCGCGCGATCCTGCAGCCAGGCCAGCAGCACCAGCACGGCTCCGCCGACCAGCGTCAGCGTTCCGATCCATGGATCGACGATAAACAACAGGCCAAGGAACAGCGGCACCCACGGGAGATCGAACAACACGCTCACCGCCGCGCCCGAAATCGACTGGCGGACGGTGTCGAGGTCACGTAGCGCCTGCGCGTGCGAGCCGCCAAGGCGCCGCACCACGAGGTCGAACAGTGCGGCGAAAGTGGGGCTGGAAAGGCGCCGGTCGAACGCGATCGAGAAGTTGGACAATATCTCCGCGCGATAATGATCGAGCAAGCCTGATACCAGGAAGACGAACAATGCACCGATAGTCAGCGCGTAGAGCGTCGATTCGCTGTGACTGGTCAACACCCGCGAGAATACCTGATTGGTATAGATCGGCAATGCCAGGTACAGCAGGTTGCTCGCAAGGCTGAACAGCGCCGCGAACATGAATGACGTCTTACCCTCGGCCAAAGCCTCGGTCAGGATGTTCTTCTTCAATTCGGGAGACTTCATTGGCGTAGATACAATCCTGGTCTCGGCACCCGCCTGGCTGGCCATGCGGGCACGCCTCTTATCATCATGCCGGGCGAGCGGCTAAGGCTTTTCGCGTCATTGCGGCGGTTCGGGACGCGGCGAGGGTGTTCCATAATCACCCACGATCGCGGGGAGTTTGTCGCCAGGGACAAGCTGGCTATTCGCGATCGGCACGAGCGGCTGGTCGGTATACTTCTTGCCCGGCATCGCGGGCATCGCCGACGATCCGGTCGGTTTCGGCTGATCGCGACCGCGCAGATCGGGCTTCGGATTCTTATAAGGACTGGCCGATCCCACCCGGTCGAGCAGCATCACGACGGGCTCCGTGGGGCTGACGCCGCGAAAGCGGACCTTCTTGAACTCGGACTCCGGATCCTTGGCCGGGATCGCCGAATTGACTGCGCGCGCGTCGAGCCGGCCCATGGCGAGAAGCAGCGCGGCCCGGGCAAGATACTCCTCATAGCGGTTCGCCAGCAGAGTGAGTTGCGCCGAGGCGAGCTCCTGCTCCGCGTTGAGCACCTCGATGGTGCTGCGCAGCCCGTACTGTTCCTCGCGCTGCATGCCCGCATAGGCGATCTGGGCCGCTTCGACCTGGCGCGACCCCGAAACCACCGCGACCCGCGACGCCGCCAGCCGGTTCCACGCGATCACCACATCCTGCAACGCTCCGCGCCGCACGCGATCGACCACGGCCTGCGCGGCGTTGTTGAGATCCTGTGCCTGACGGATCCGCGATCGGATCGCGCCACCCTGGAACAGCGGCTGGGTGATGGTGACTTGCGCGGTTACCTCGGTCCGAAGATCACGGCGGTCGAATGGTGAGAGTTCGCCGCGCTTGCCGGCATCGGCGCTGATCGAGGCGGAGGGCCGCTGGGCGCCTCGCTGCTCGGCTATATTGGCGCGAGCGGCCTCCTCGGTCCGGCGCGCGGCGGCAAGGTTGGCGTTTTCCGCATCGGCGACGGCAAAAGCCTCGTCGATCGTCGGCGGCAGCCCGGGAAGCTCCGGGAGGGGCTGAAGGTCGCCGGGTTCATGACCAACAACGGCCAGATATTCACCGCGGCTGACCGCATATTGCGCCTCGGCATTGGCGAGCTGGGCTTCGCCCGATGCCAGTCGCGTATCGGCCTGCGCCACATCGGTGATTGTGACATCGCGTACCCGTCGGCGCGCACGCCGCTCTGCAAACTGGCCACGAAGTGCCGCAACATTCTCGCGCGACACCTCAAGCCGCCGCTGATCGCGGATGACGCCGGCATAGGCGGCGATCACGTCCTGCACGACCTCACCCTCGACGCGGCGGAGGATTTCCTCGCTACCGCGTACGTTGGCGCGCGCCTCTGCTAGAGCACCCCGCAGGCGGCCGCCCGTATAGACCGGCTGCCGCAGGCTGAGCGAGAGCGACCCCTGATTGCTGTCGCTTGACGGAACGTTACGGCGATCTTCATAGCTAAAAGTCCCAACAGCGTTGAGCTGCAGCGTCGGCCCATATTGCGCTCGCGTCTGAACATAGGCTTCGTTGGTGCTCTTCTGCCGATAGCGCTGCTCGACGAGCGTCGGATTATTGGCATAGGCCGCCTCGACGGCGTCCATCAGCGTTTCGGCGGAGGCGGAGCAAGGCGCGCAGAGCGCGAGCGCGAGCGCGAGCATCGGTGCGAACCGATGCCTGCCGTGCGCTGAAGGATTGCCGATCCGATCGATGGTGAAGATCATCCAATTCACTTACCGAACAATGCCGGCGGCTTCGTTCGGGCATGCGCCCACACCGCGGCGCCCCATAGCTGCCCCAGCGCGGCTGTCAATTACGATCCCCGCCTTGCTCCAGCCTTAACGGCTTGCCTTCAAACCGCTCTTATTTCTAAGAGGCCGCTTTCCATCGCCTTCCGGGGCGATCGGCCACAAGAGTAACGCCGGATGCCCGCTTTCTGTTTCACCGCTGCGCCCGGCATGATAGCGAACCTCGCATGACGGGGGGATTTTGGCGCAAGCAGGCGATCGGGCGCGCTTTCCACAAGGCGAACGCGGCGCGTGACGCCGGCCGCTGGAGCGTCGCCGCGGCGCATTATCGTCGCTATCTTGCCGAACGGCCCGCCGATTTCGGGATCTGGGTACAACTGGGCCATATGCTTGGCGAAAGCGGGGACGTCGAAGGTGCCGACCGCGCCTATCGCACTGCGGATGCGCTCAACCCGGCCAATGCCGATCTGGCGCTGTGCCGGGGCCACCTGTCCCGGCGGACCGGTGACATCGACGCGGCCATCACCTTCTATCGCGCGAGTCTGGCCCTCGACGGCAATGAGCATGCTGCGCGCGCGCTGGCCGAACTATTGCCCCCCGAACCCGAACCCGAACCCGAACCCGAGCCGGAGCCCGAGCCTGAGCCTGAGCCTGAGCCTGAGCCTGAGCCTGAGCCTGAGCCTGAGCCAGAATATGGCGGGCGTTTCGAGGGCTGGTACCAACGCGAGGTCAGCGGAGAGCTTTACGACGACGGGGAAGGCGGCGAGACGCCCTGGGTCGAATTCCATGCCGGCGAACGGCTGGCAGGCAAGGCGATCCCGGAGCGGCGCGACGATGGCATGCTCATCTTTCGCGCGCTGCTCGACATCGACCTGGGCGAGAATGGCGAGGGCGTCGAGGTGCATGTGCGCCGGATGCCCGACGGCATGGCATTTGAAGGGTCGCCGCTCACGCTTTACCCGCCCTCGCGCCATCCCGCCGACCATCCGGTCGCCTGGAGCGTGGCGGCGGAGATGGTCAAGCCGCTGACTCTCCCGCCCGGTGGCGAGGTTGCGCTGTTCGTCACCCATTCGCGTACCGGCCGCATCAAGCCGCATGTGCTGCCCTATCTCCGCGCGCTCAGGGCGGCGGGCGTGGGTGTTTTCCTGATCGCCACGGTCGATCGGCCGGTCGATCTGCCGCCCGAACTGATCGAGCTTGCCGACGCGGTGATGGTCCGACGCAACCTGGGCTATGATTTCGGGGCATGGGCGCATGCGCTCAGGCTTCACCCTCGCCTGTACGGCGCCTCGACGCTTTATCTCGTCAACGATAGCGTGCTGCCGGTAGCCGATGGCAAGCGGATCGCCGCGCTGGTCGATCGGGTTCGGGCAAGCAAGGCCGACCTGATCGGCCTTACCGAAAGCCATGAATGGCGCTGGCACGTCCAGAGCTATTTCCTGGCGGTGAAGCCGCGGCTGCTGTCGTCGCGCGGCTTCCACGCCTTCATGAACGATGTCCGGCTGCTGACCCGCAAGGATCATGTCATCCGCGCCTATGAGGTCCGGCTGGCCGAACTGACCGAGGAGGCGCTGCTCGACGTCGACATCCTCTACCCCAGCGCGACTGCGATCAACCCGACGCTGTTCGGCTGGCGCCAGCTGATCGCCGATGGGATGCCGTTCGTGAAGCTGCTGCTGCTGCGCGGCACATTCGACAAGGTCGACATAGCAGGGTGGCGCGACCTGATCGGCGCGGCGGGCTTCGATGTCGCGCTGGCCGATGCGGTTATCGCGATGGCGGCGGAAGAGGGGCCGGTCGACGATGGCGGCCGGCTGATCGCGCGACGGCTACCCCGGATCGTGCCGGCGGCGTCACCGCCCCGCGTCGCCTTCTTCGGGCCTTGGAACTACGACAATGGCCTGGGCCAGGCGAGCCGGGGGATCATCGCGGCGATCCGGCGCAGCGGCGCGCTGGTCAACCTCTACCCGATCCGCGTGCCATTCCATGTCCACAAGCCGCTGGTGCCCCCCGCCGACATCCTCGACTTCGAGGGGCGACCCGATATCGCGCTGGTCCATCTCAATCCCGACAGCTGGCACCTGCTGACCGACGAGCAGCGCGGCATGATCGCCCGGTCTGACCGGCGGATCGGCTATTGGGTGTGGGAGATGGGCCATATCCCGCCGGCCTGGCGGCGCAATTTCGGCGCGGTCGACCGGATCTGGGCGCCGAGCCGCTATTGCGCGGAGCTGTTCGCGGCGCAGGGCGAGGCGCCGGTCGATGTCATTCCGCATGTCGTTCCGGTCAGGGACGCGGCGCCGGCAGACCGGGGCGAGGCGCTGGCACGGCTGGGGTTGCCGGCCGATCGGCGGACGATCCTCTATGTGTTCGACGGATCCAGCTATCTGGTGCGCAAGAACCCGGCGGCGCTGGTTCGCGCGTTCTCGGCATCCGGGCTCGCCGCGCGCGGCTGGTCACTGATCCTCAAGACCAAGCATCTCCACGACCGCCCCGAGGAGGGCGAGGCGCTGGGCGCGCTCGCCGAGGCGACCGACGGGGTGCTGCTGATCGACCGGTCGATGGCGGCGGCCGAGCTCGACGAATTGATGGCGCATGCCGACATCTACGCCTCGCCGCATTGCTCGGAAGGCTTCGGCCTGACGATCGCCGAGGCGATGGCGGCGGGCAAACCGGTGGTCGCCACCGATTTCGGCGGCAGCCGCGACTTTCTGGATGCGACGGTGGGCTGGCCGGTCAAGGCCCATCCCTGGCGGCTCGAACAGGATTTCGGCCATTACACCCAAGGTGGCGACTGGGCCCGGATCGACGAGCCCGCCCTGACCGCGACGCTGATCCGCGCGGCCGATGCGGTGGAGGCCGGTGACGGAACCAAGGGGATAGCGGCGCGCGCGCGGATTGCCGACACGCTCTCCTATGATGCGGTCGCGGCCAGGATCATGGCGAGCTTCGCGGCAGTGCGCGCCGAACCCGCAAATCCGGCGGGCGCGCATATCCCGACGAACCTGTCGACGGGCATCCCGATCGAACATGCGGCACTCGGCCCGGCGCTGAGCATCGTGATGCTGGCGGCCGATGGCGCGCTCGATCGCGAACTGCCCGCCGATCTGCCGGTCGATCGCGACCATTGGATCGTGCTCGCTCCGCGCGGCAGCGTGCTCTCACCGCTGTTCGAACGGGCGTGGCGCGAGGCTGCGGCTGCGCGTCCCGATGTCGGCATTTTCTACGCCGACGATCTCGCGGCAGGCGCCGGTCGCGGGCTCGATCAGCTGCGGCTGAAGCCCGAATTCGACCTGACCCTGCTAGCGGCGCAGGATTATATCGGCGCGCCGCTGATCGTCCGTGCCCCGATCATCGCCCAGCTCGGCCTGCGCGCCGAAACCGGAGCGGCACTGATCGACGACCTGCTGCTGCGCGCGCATCACGATGGCGCCTCGATCGCGCGGATAACCGAGGTGTTGCTAGCCTATCCGGGCGACCGCCCGCATGTCGATTCAACGGTTCGGCAGGCAGTGCTTGCACAGGCGCCGCAATTTGCGGGCTATGCGTTCAAGCCGGGCCGGGCGCCCGGCACGCTCGCCCAGGTCCGCGATTTCGGCCGGAGTTTCCCCGAGGTTTCGCTGCTCGTGCCGACCCGGCGCAGCAAGCTGCCCGGCGGGCGCACCACCTATGTCGAACGGCTGCTGAAGGCGGTGGCCGCCGCCGACTGGCCGATGGACCGGCTGACCGTGATCGTTGGTGACGATGTCGCGGGCGAACCCGCCTGGGCGAAGCGCGCCTGGCCCTTCACCCTGCGCCGGATCGAGACGCTGCGCGAGGTCGACGAGCCCTTCAACTATGCCGCGAAGATGAACCTGCTGTGGCGCGCCGCAGCCACCGAGCAGATCGTGATGGCCAATGACGATCTGCTCCCGGTCGAGCCTGGCTGGCTCAAGGCGCTGGTCGGCTTCGCGATCGACCCGAGCGTCGGCGGCGTCGGTGCGCGGCTGCTCTATGAGGATGGCCGTCTCCAGCATGCCGGGATCGGCCCGCTCTTCGGCGCGGTAGCACATGTCTGGGCGGAACGCGCGAAGAGCGGCGGCAGCTACCAGGATTGGGCGCTCGTCCAACGCGAATGGTCGGCCGTCACCGGCGCGCTGTTCGCGACACGGCGATCGCTGATGGAAGAGGTGGGCGGCTTTGACGAGCAGTTCACGCTTGAGTTCAACGACATCGACCTGTGCCTGAGGCTGCGTGCGCGGGGCTATCGGATCGTCTGCACGCCCGAGGCCGAGATGGTCCACGCCGAGCGTGCCTCGCGCGGCGAAATGCTGGCGGGAGGCGATCAATATGCCGCTTTCCACCAGCGCTGGGCCCGCTGGCTGAACGACGATCCCGCCTGGCACCCGCGCTTGCGCCGCGACAGTTTCGAGATGATGCCGGTCGATGATCCCGGCGCCTGGTATCGCTGATCCTCCTGCTTTTGGACTAGGCTCGGCCCGGCCAAGCCGCTAACCGGGCGCGATGGCGAAGCAATTGTCGCACGAGAATGACGCGGTGGGCCGCGAGACCCGGCTTCCGCCGGCGTTCGACGCCGCGCACTATCTCGCCGCCAATCCCGATCTCGACCTGACCGTCGAGGCCGCCGCCGACCATTATGAGCGGATCGGCCGCGCCGAGGGACGCGTCGCCTCGCCGTTCGCATTGCGCGAAAACCTGATCGCGCTGATCGCCGATGGACGGCCGGTGCTGGAGATCGGGCCCTTTTGCGATCCGCTGCTGCGCGGGCCGAACATCGCCTATCTCGACATCCTCGATGCCGACCAACTCCGTGCCCGTGCCACCGCGATCGGCCGCAATCCCGATCGCTGCCCCGAACGGATCGACTATGTGGGTGGGCTGGAGCAGGTCGATCGGCGCTTCGATGCGGTGATCAGCAGCCACGCGATCGAGCACCAGCCCGACCTCGTCCACCATCTTCAGCAGGTCGAGCGCATCCTCGCCCCCGACGGGCTGTTCTGCCTGATCATTCCCGACAAGCGCTATTGCTTCGATCATCATATTGCCGAAAGCACGATCGCCGATGTGCTGCAGGCGCATCATGAGCGCCGCCGCCTCCACACATTGTCGAGCGTGCTGGAGCACGTCGCGCTGACCACGCATAATGATCCGCACCGCCACTGGGCGGGCGACCACGGCCCGGCGATCCCGGCCGACCAGCCCCAGCGGCTACAGCGCGTGATGCGCGAACATGGTCTGAGCGCCGGGCGCTATATCGATGTCCATGCCTGGTATTTCACGCCTGACCGCTTCCGCGCGATTATCGAATCGCTCGCCGCGCTCGACCTGACGGGGTTCGAGATTGCAGGGGTCTATGATCCGGCCCGCGATCGCAACGAGTTCTGCGCGGTGCTGCGGCTGCGCCCGGCGGCGCGCGAGCGGGCCATCGCCAATCGCGAAGCCAGGGACATCGTCCTGCTCCAGACTTCGGATGCGACCGTCTATGCGCCGATGCTCGCGGTCACGGCGACCAACGTTCGCGAATATGCCCGCCGCCACGGCTATGGCTATGACAGCTTCGTCGGGATCAAGCGCGGCTTCCATCCCTGGCAGGCCACCTTCAACCGCATCCCGATGCTGGCGGAGCTGCTCGACCGCGGCTTCACCGGCTGGGCGTTCTATCTCGACGCCGATGCCTATATCCAGGACCTCGATTTCGATCTGGAGGCGTATCTCGCCGACAAGCAGGATCGCGCGGCGATCTTCGCGACGTCGGGGGTCACCGATCGGGCTTGGGACGTCAACGCCGGGGTCGCGCTGATCAATTTTGGTCACCCGCAGGGCCGCGCGCTTGTCCGGAGCTGGGCGGAGCGTTTCGCCGCGCACAGCGACGATTTTCTGCGCGACGCCGTGGAATGGATCCACGACGGCAATGATCAGGATCTGCTGCACCACATCTTGCGCGAGGAGCCCGAGATCGCAGCGGCGGTGCACGTCGTGCCGATGACGTTCATGAACGGCCCCCATGCCAGCTTCGTTCGCCAGCAGCTGCGCACCATGGCGCCCACCCTGCAGGCGCGGCTTGAGATATTGACCGAGGCGGTGGCGGGTACCTTCCGCAACACGTGCGATGCCATTGCCACCCCCCGGCTCCCCCGCGCCGCCGCCGAGGGCGACGGGCGCTGGGCGGCGAGGCTCATCCATGTCGAGGGGCGGCGCCCGGCGCTGCTCGAGGCCCCCGTCCCGCCGCCGCGCCCCGACCTGGCGGAGCGGGCGTGCGCCCTCTGGGCCGCGGCCCGGATCGACGCGGCGACCTTGCCCGGCCATCAGCGCGATTTCGCGGCGGCGCTCGACCGGGGCGACGTCACCGCCGTCGCGGCCGATCTGGCCGCGCTCGGCAAGGCGCATGTCGCACAAGGCACGCTGGGCGGGGCGCGCCAGCATGAGCGCGCGCTGGACCCGCAATTTGCGGAGCAGCTGGCGCTCTGGACATATGACAAGCTCGTTTCGCTGGCCGAAGCGGTGGGCGCGCTGCCGCTGGAAAATCCCGAAGCCGGACGCTGGGGCGACAATTCACTCGCCGACCCGGCCGACCTGTTCGCGCTGGTCGAGAATGCGCTGGGTGCGGATCTCGCGCCGCCGGCGCATATTGGCGGCTATCTTGGCATCGGGGTTGGTGCGGGGCGGATCGTCCATATGCGGATGCTCGACTCGATCTACGCCGCCTGGGCGCTGCGCCAGCTTGCCGACGGCATCGGCATCGGTGACGGCGCGCGGATCGCCGAGATTGGCGCGGGCCTGGGCCTCACCGCCTTCTACGCCCGGCGGCTGGGGCTGACGAACTACAGCCTCTACGACATGGCGGCGACCGGCGCGATCCAGGCCTATGTGCTGAAGGGCGCGGGGATCGACGTGTCGCTGCCGGGGGAGCCGGCAAAAGGCGCGGTCATCCTCGACATCCGCGATGTCGGGGCCGCGACGCCAGGTTCGATCGACCTGCTGCTCAATATCGATTCGCTGCCGGCCTTCGATCCCGGCGAAGCGGTCGCCCATCTCGCCGAGACCCGGCGGATTGGCGTCAGACATTTCCTCAGCATCAACCAGGAAGCCGGGCTTCCGGGGCAGACCCCGGTCGCCGAACTGGCGCGGCTGGCGGGCGGATATCGGCGCGTCTCGCGCCATCGCCATTGGATGCGCGCGGGCTATGTTGAGGAGTGTTATATCCCGGGCGGGGAACGGTAGCCGCCATTGCGATAATGTCATAGTTTCCCGGAAAAGCCGCACTAGGAGCTTGCATGAATATCCGTGAGGGAGTGATTTGGGCCTATCGGCTGATTTTGAATCGAGAGCCGAGCGATCAGGAATTGGAGGAGGGGGTTGCGACCTTTTCAGCCCCACAGGCACTTCGCCGCAGCCTGAGAACATCGCATGAATATGCGAGCTTGCTTGATCGTGCGGGCGAAGTCTTTCAGCCCCGCCTTGCGGTTGACTGGGGCGAGGGTGTGCGCTGGGCTTTCCGCTTGCTGCTTCGGCGCGAGCCGAGCGACGGGGAATTGCGCGCCAACTTCATCGAGAACGATACGGTCAACGGGCTTAGGCTTCGCATCCTCACAACGCGCGAGTTCGAAGTGGGATCGCCGGGAGGCACTCCCATGACCGACTTCGCGATCATCAATGCCTTCGCGCCTTTCCCGGATGTCGCGCCGGTCGCCGACGGCTATCGCGACATCTTTGGATCGATCACGCGGGTGCGTTATCTCGATCCCAACCTGGCTCACCTGGCCGGCTATGTTTATCGCAGCGTTCCCAGGGAGAGCGAGCCTGGGCTGCACGGCACGTCCGAATGGGTTGGAACGCTGCGCAGTGTGCTCGAAGCGCGGGGCAGCTTTACCGCGATGGAACTGGGCGCCGGCTGGGCTCCGTGGCTGGTCGCCTCACAGGCAGCGGCACGACTGCGGGGGATCGACAGGATCGACCTTACCGGCGTCGAGGGTTCGGCCGATCATCACAGTTTCATGATCGACAACTTCCGCAGCAACGGTCTGGATCCCGCACAGCATCATCTGCACCATGCGGTGGCCGGGGCGGAGGATGGCGTCGCCGTTTTTCCAAAGCTCCACGCCGCGCCGGAGGACTATGGCGCCAGTGCAGTGTTTGAAGATTCGGAACGGGCGGCTGCCGCATTGCGGGGCGACCTCGAGGAAATACCGAGCGTGTCGCTGAAAACGCTTATCGGCGGCAAAGCGCGCGTCGACCTCGTTCACATCGACATTCAGGGTCATGAGGAGGCGGTCATCGTCGCGGGCATCGATGTCCTTAACGCCAGGGTGCGCCGGCTCGTGCTCGGTACGCATTCTCGGACGATCGAAGGGCATCTGATCGACCTGCTCCACGCCAATGGATGGGTATGCGAGTCGGAAACGCCTTGCATGTTGTTGCCGACGATGGAGGGTGGGCGATACCTCGCGCGGGACGGTGAGCAGGTTTGGCGAAACGATCGGCTCGACGGATCCATCGCGGCCTGACCCGTAGGGGGCGATCACAGATCAGATCAGGCTTTCTCTCTGAAAAACGCGGCATATTGTTGCCGAATATCTGCAAAGGTCCGAAATGTCTGTCACGCGCGATGAAGCCGTCTATGCCTACCGTCTGATCCTGGGCCGGGAGCCGGAGAACGAGACGGTTATCGAACAGGCCATGGAGGCAGACAGCCTGGCGCATCTGCGAGAGGTATTTTTGAGCAGCAGGGAGTTTGTCGACCGCTTCGAAAGTGGCCCTCCTCTTCTGCCGGTCGCCCGCTTCCTCGAAGTCTCGCACATTGACATCGACCTCGCATGCACGCCCGAACAGCGTCAGTCGATGTTCGATCGGATCGCCGAGGCCTGGCGTGCTTTCGGCGAAACCGAACCGCATTGGTCGGTGCTTGTCGATGACGGCTATCGACAGGAGAATCTTCAGGACAACATCGATCGCTTCTATCGAAGCGGGGATGCCGACATCGACGTTCATCTCAATTTCCTTCGCCGCATGGGTCATCCGATCACCTTCGACAAGGCGCTCGATTTTGGTTGCGGCGTCGGCCGGCTCACGCTCGCTCTGGCGCCCTACGCGCGTGAGGTCGTCGGCGTGGATATCTCGCCTCCGCATCTCAAACTCGCCACCGATCGGGCGAGCGCGCAGTCGATCACGAACGTAGCGTTCGAGGCCATCGCTTCGATAGCGGATCTTGATCGCTACCGTGGATTCGATCTGGTGATCAGCCGCATCGTGCTGCAGCATAATCCGCCGCCGGTGATGGCCGCGCTCCTTTCGGCGCTGCTGCGTGCGCTGGCACCCGGTGGGGTCGCCGTCGTCCAGATCCCGACATTCATTCAGGGCCAATCCTTTTCTGCGGCGGTTTATCTGGAGAATGAGCAGCCGCAGATGGAGATGAACTTCTTGCCGCAACCGGTCATTTACCGCCTGATCGAGGAGGCGGGATGCCGGGTGATCGAAGTTCGAGAGGACGGGGCGGCAGGGGACAACGCCCTCAGCCACACCTTTGTGATGCAAAAGCGCGAGGCCTTGTCCGTCTCAGGCTAGATCACAGGAGACGGCTGCATCCTCCGGCGCCAACCTGCCGGAGCGCACCGACGTCCGGTAGTCCCGGATTCGGCGGGCGAAGATCGCGGTCCACCTGCTTGACACATAGGGGCGGATGGGCTGGAGAGGCCGCCACCTTGAGGCGGTGCCCACGACCAATCCGAAAATCAGAAGGCAGATTGATGACGTTCTCGCGGAAACGAATATTAGTGTCTGGCGGCGCCGGCTTCCTGGGGTCGCATCTCTGCACCCGGCTGGTCGAGGATGGCCACGACGTCCTGTCTGTCGATAATTATTTCACCGGCCGCAAAGAGAATATCGCGCATCTTCTGTCGAACGCCCGATTTGAGGCGATGCGGCATGACGTGACCTTCCCGCTCTTTGTCGAGGTCGATGAGATCTATAATCTCGCCTGTCCGGCTTCGCCGATCCATTACCAGTTCGATCCCGTCCAGACGACGAAGACCAGCGTTGTCGGGGCGATCAACATGCTGGGGCTGGCGAAGCGCGTGAAAGCGAAGGTCTTCCAGGCCAGCACGAGCGAAGTCTACGGTGATCCCGAGGTTCATCCGCAATCGGAGGATTATCGCGGCAACGTCAATCCGCTTGGTCCGCGCGCCTGTTATGATGAAGGCAAGCGTGCGGCGGAAACCTTGTTCTTCGATTATCATCGCCAGCATGGCGTGCGGATCAAGGTGGCCCGCATTTTCAACACCTATGGCCCGCGCATGCATCCCGAAGATGGCCGGGTGGTGTCCAACTTCATCATGCAGGCGCTGACCGGGCAGCCGATCACGCTCTACGGGACCGGCTCGCAGACCCGCGCCTTTTGCTATGTCGATGATCTGGTCGAGGGTTTCATCCGGTTGATGGACACCGGTGACGATGTCACCGGCCCGGTCAATCTGGGCAATCCGCATGAGATTTCGGTTCGCGAGCTGGCCGAGCGGATCATCGCGCTGACGGGCTCGAAGTCCGAGATCATCTTTGCCCCGCTGCCGCAGGACGATCCGACCCAGCGCTGCCCGGATATCGGTCTGGCGCGCCGGACCCTGGGATGGGAGCCGCGCGTGCCGTTGGAAGACGGCCTCAAGCAGGCGATCACCTATTTCGAGGGCGTTGTCCGCACGCGTTCCTGAGGGCTGAACAGATGTCGGAGGCGCTTGATCCCATATTGCGCGATATCGTCACAACGCTTCCGCGCGATGGCATGTCGGCCATGGCCGGCATCCATGTGAATCCCGATCTGACGATCGTCGCGCGTAACGGATCGGGATATGCCGATTTTCGCTATTTTGTGAGCGAGGGCTATGGCGGGCCGCATCCCAGGGTGATCGGCGCGCTGTCCTATGTCGAGCATTTGCGCTCTCTGATGCGGCATGGCGATGTGCCGCTTCGAAATGACGGGCAGATCGTCTTTCAGCTTGAGGACAATCCGATCGATGTTCCCAGCGTCTCGTGGGAAGCGCGCAGGGACTGGCAGAATGTCCGCCTCATACCCGACCTCTATTATTTCGCGGCCCGCGGATATGAGGATTTCGATCCGGTGCTCGAACCCTGGGAAGATCGCCGGCCATCGCTCGTCTGGCGCGGATCGTCCACCGGACTGTTCTGGCAGACGCTGGACGATCTCGACAGACTTCCCCGCTATCGGATGTGCAGGTTCGCTGCCCGGCTGGGCGCCGGGGCTGATGTCGCGCTCACCGATCTGGTCCAGGCGGCGAACCCCGAAGAGGCCCGCCTGATCCGCGAGCGGGTGACGCGCGAAGGCCTGCTGAAGCCGTTCATCCCGATGGCCGAAATGGCAAGGCACCGCTTCATTCTCGACATTGACGGTAATTCCAACAGCTGGAACTTCATGCAGAAGCTGCGCCTCGGTTGCTGCGTGTTGCGCGTGGAGAGCCAATGGCAGCAGTGGTTTTCGGATCGACTGATCGCATGGGAGCATTATGTGCCCATCGCATCGGACCTGACCGACCTGATCGAACGCGCCGAGTGGTGTTTCGCCAATATGGAGGAATGCTCGGCCATCGCGGTGCGCGGAGCGAAATTTGCTTTCGACATGAGCTTTGCGGACGAAATGTCACACGCCGCCCGCGTCGCCTTTGCGGCTTAGGGTGCGATTGCGGACCATTTCGAATATGAGCTCTGATCGAGCTCGATCACCCTTTCAAGGAGAAGAATCCCGATGCCTGACCTTCAGAAGATGGTGATTGAGCGCCTTTACGGCAGCGACCCCTGGCAGGGATTCGTCCCTGACGAAACCGCCGTACTGCAAGGCTGGAACGGCGATCACGGCTCACTGTCGCGATTGATGACCACGCCCGGTTCCAAGCTGGTGGTCGACGTCGGCGTGTGGAAGGGACAGTCGACAATCCGCATGGCAAGCGCGATGCGCGATGCGGGTATCGATGGCTGCGTCATCGCGGTCGACACTTTCCTTGGGTCGCCCGAGCATTGGGCCGATATCACTTTGTTCAAACGGCATTGGGGCATGCCTGACCTGTACCGGACGTTCATGAGCAACGTCTGCGCCGCCGGCGTCCAGGATTATGTCGTGCCGATGCCGCAGACCTCCGTCACCGCCGCCATGATTCTGGAACGGACAGGGCTTTCACCCTCGGTCGTTCATGTCGATGCGGCGCATGAATATCGGGAAGTGCTACGGGATGCCCAGGAATATTGGGCGATCCTGGCGCCGGGGGGATACCTGATCGGTGACGATTACGACATATCCTGGCCGGGTGTGATCCAGGCCGCCGGCGAGTTTTCCGCGCAGGTCTGTCGACCGCTGACGATCGAGCTGCCGAAATGGATACTTCAGAAGGCCTGAACCCCTCCCGGCGGCCTTTCGACGAACCCGAAACCTGTCCCTCTGGAAGGATGCGCATATGCTAGAGGCTTACCTAAACGGCGGCTATGAACGGGTTGAGGGCGCTTGCAGCGCGTTCAATCTCCACGCTGCGGCGATGTTCAACCAGCTTCAGGCCGCTAGAGGGGTCAAGGGCGATCTGGCCGAGATCGGCGTCTACCACGGCCGTTTCTTCACCCTGCTCGGCCTTCTTGCCGCGGCCGATGAACTAAGCGTCGCGATCGACGTCTTCGAAGAGTTGCCGAACTATGATGACGGGGGAGGATGGTCGCGTGTCGATATCGTCCGCGACAATTTCGCCGCCCATACCGGGAAGTCCGTCGACGAGAACGTCGCGCTGATGGTGGCGGATTCGATGATGCTGCGACCGGATCAGATTCGCGCGCGTCTCAAGAACGACGGGATCAGGCTGTTTAGCATCGATGGAGCGCACAGCCACTTTCACACTGTGCATGATTTGCGGCTGGCGGAAGACCTGGTCGTTCCTGGCGGCATCGTGATCGTTGACGACATACTGAATGGCGGATGGTGCGGCGTGTTCGAGGGCGTCGCACGCTATCTGCTGCTGAGCGCTGAACGGCGCCTTTTTCCCTTCATGATCGGCGGGAACAAGCTGTGGCTGACAACCTATGATGCGCATGCCGAGTATCTGGCACATGTCGCCGCGGATCAGACGCTGTTGCCCCCGCGACGCGTGACGAATTTCTTTGGCGTCGACGTGGTAGGTTTCTGACGCGGCAACGCAGGCGCCGCCGTTTCAGCGCGGGGCGGGTGTGAAGCTGCCGTCAGCAGCATCGCACCCGCCAGACGATCAAAGCGAATGTTCGCGAACGCCGGCGACCAGCAGCCAGCCGATGCCATAGGCCAGCAGCAACGACAGGAAGACGGTCAGGACAACCTTGCCGCGTGTCGGGAACTGCGATTTGACCGGCATGTTGGCATCGACCACGCGGATCAGATAAAGCTGCTGTTTCACGGCGGCTTCGCGCGCCCTTTCGAGGTTGGCGGCGGCGGCTTCGTAGCGCTTGGCGGCGAACTCCTGCCGGATCTGCAGGTCCTGATAATTGCCGAGCCGTGCGGCGATCGCGCCGCTGCCGACGGTGAGCTTGCCGGTCTGGTTCGCCACCTGCGCCTCCAGCGCGCGGACGCGGGCTGCGGTCGCCACATATTGCGGGCTGCTCGGTGCGATGATTCCGTTCATCGCCGAGAGCTGCGCGCGCGCGCTGGTAAGCTGGCCCTGAAGGCCGCTGACCAGCGTGATCTGCGCCTTGCCCGAGCCTTCGGGATCGAGATCGCCGCGCTGCTGCCGGAACGACGTCATCCGGAGCTGGATGTTGACCAGCGCATTCTCCGCATCGGCGAACTGTCGCCGGGCATTGGAGAGGGTATCGGCCTGGGTGCGGCGGTTGAGCTCGTTGACCCGCGCCTCACCCATGCGCAGCAGCGTGTCGACGATCGCAAAGGAATCCGCAGGCCGGTAGGTACGCACCTTGAGGGCCGTGATGCCCGAGTCCGGGTTCATCGTCAGGTCCACCTGACCGCGATAATATTTGAGCAGGGATTCCGGTGTCGGTTCCGAAAACCACAAGCGTGTCGCGACATCGGCTTCGGGCCTGCGAAACCGTTCGACAAGGCCGAGCGAGCGGTCGAGCCGGATGACCGCTTGCTGCGAATTCAGATAATCATTGACGCTCAACGCGTCGCTGCGCGTCTGCGAGATGCCCCCCGAAAGACCGAAGAGCTGGCCCAGGCCGCTCGACGGCGTCGGCGCATTGTCGCCGGTCTTGATGACGAAATGCGCCTCCGACTGATATTGGTCGGCAGCGACGAGATAATAATAGGCTGCCGTCAGCAGCGTCGGCAACACCACGATGATCAGGAACCACCTGTTCCGGCGCGCCCAGCCAAGGCTCGCGGATGACCAGCGATTATCAGCAACGCTGTCCTGCGAAGATTGCGGTTTGATGATCCCGTGCATCGAATATCCAATTTGGGGCCGGATGCGGCCCGGCTAACTAATGTTCAAAATGGTCGCGAACCCGGCGAACTCCGAGCAGGCCGGTATAGGTCAAAAAGGCACAGCATACGGATATATAGCCGGCAAAAAGATGCTTGTCCGAGGCGTTTTCAAACATGCCATAGCGGGCATATTCGAACAGGCCCGCCATCGGATTCCAGTCGAAGAATTCCTGGACCGGCAGGGGCATCCACTCGGTCGCGAAGAACGCGCCCGACAGCGGCATCATGAAATAGGTCATGGGATGGACAAGCCGCTGAATGGTCGGTCGTCCCAATGTGTAGGCCGTGACGTTCAATCCGATCGCGAACGATATCCAGATCATCCAGCCTATGCCGGCGAAGAGATAGAGCGGGCGCGCCGGAAGCGACCCATAACCCAACAGAATCGCCAGGCCCATCAAGATGAACAGCGAACAGAGACAACCCGCAGCTTCGATTACCAGCCGCGCAACCGACAGGTTCAGCGGTGAGATCATCCGGTGATACATCAGCGGCATGCTGCTATCGATCAGGCTTTCCGACCGGTTGATGACGCCGCGAAAGATGATGAAGACGCAGTAGCCGAGCAGCGACATCGGAACCGGCGGTATCGTCGAACCCATATGCCCCGGCTGGAAGGCGTGCAGCGCGCCGATCACGGTGGCGAGCAGCAGCGGTTCGCCGATCAGCCACAGATAGCCGATATTGCTGCGGCCGAAGCGGGTGTGCAACTCGCGCAGCACCAGCGCGCCGACGACGTTCAGCTGGAGACTCAGGTCCTCATAGAAGGAAGCGCGCGCTGCCGTCATGCGCGGCGCACGCCGTTCGAATCGAGATCGCGGATCAGGTCTAGCACGGTCGCGATATGCCCGCCCCAGTCGGGCGCTGTCCAGCCCCGTCTCCGTTCGGTCTGGCGCGCGCGCCGTTCCGATGTGGGTGCCGCATGGTCGAGGATCGCCGCGATCCAGGCGGGGCCGTCGAGCGGGTCGATGAAGTCGGGAACGGTGCCGCCAGCCTCGCGCAGTGCAGGCAGATCGCTGCAGATGACCGGTATCCCGCTCAGCAGCGCCTCGGTTACCGGCATGCCGAAACCCTCGGCGAAGGACGGGCAGAGCAACGCCCTCGCACCGCGCAGCAACTCGCCCAGGGCACGATCCGAAAAGCCCGCCAGCTCGTGCACATGGCCGCCGATCGCGGTCGACCGTTCAAGCATGTCGACCACCATCTCATTCTCCCAGCCGCGTCGGCCGACGATCGCCAGATGCGGGGTGCGCTCGGGACCAAGCGTCTCGATCATGCGGCGCCAGATGTTGAGCAGCAGTAGGTGGTTCTTGCGGGGTTCGATCGTGCTCAGCACGACGAAATAGGGGTGGGGCAGCGAGGGCGCGGTGCCGTCGCCATCCGGCAGCGGATCGCAGCCGAGATGCGCGACGCGGATCGGCGGCGGCGACTGTCCGGTCAGGAATCGGGACATCGAGTCCGCGGTCGCCTGGCTGTTGGCGATCAGCCCATCGGCCAGGCTTGCCATGCTATGCACCCGGCGCAGATGGGTCGCGGCGCCACCCGGCCGGGCATATTCTGGATATTCGATCGGGATCAGGTCATGGACCAGGCAGATGAAGCGCGCCCGTTCGGTGCGGAGCTTGGCGCGTACCCGTTCGGGCCGGTGGAGATGGTGCGGCGACGCCTGAAGATAATAGCGTCTTACTCCGGCCGTCGGCGCGGGCACGCGGCGCGGCCGTAGCCGGAGGAGGCTGCGCGCGGCATCGGCGAGCATCGTCGGTCGCGCGGGGACGGCGCGGTCGGCCCAGCGCACCTCGGTCTGATCGAGGAAGTGGAGCACCGCATCGCGCGGCAGCCGCCCGTAAACGCCGAAAGGATTGACCGCCGCAAAGTGCAACCGATCGGGAACCAGCGCCATCAGCTGCCGGGCATAGGCGAGCTCGACCCGGTCGATACCCGTCGGCATCGCGTGGAGGGTTCGCGACAGTAGCCTCGAGAGATCGAGGACGATCTCAATGCCATCGGGTAACGGCGTCAACATGGGCGGGCTATCGGACAAGCGCCGCCGCCGGGCAAGAGGGTTCACTGTTCGCGGTAGGCCGTGATCGAATCGAGCCGGTTGAGCGTGATCGCTTCGAGCAGGTCCTGGCGCGACATCACGTCATCGGCGGCATGCAGATAAAAGCCGCGGACGAAATAGGTGATGATCACGCCGTCGGGCGCTGGCAGCGCCTTCACATCGATAGTGAAATCGTGCGGGCCGGCACTGGCGGGAATTTCGAACGCCAGCCATTTCGCGTCCCCGGCATGAATTTCCCCGCTGCCAAGCTGATCGCCGCAGCGCAGCGACCACAGCGCCAAATTGCCTTCGTCGCCCAGGATATGAAATAATATCCGCAGCTTTGGATGCGGTTCGGCGAAGCGAAGCGTCAGTTCCCCACCCTCGGCGCGCACGCGACAGCCCCGGCTTTCCGGCCAATGCCAGCCGAGGTTCGAACGGAAGCCCTCACCGGTGCGCATTCCCCGCCATATCCGGATCGACTCGTTGCGGGTCAGCGGATGCCATGCGCCGATTACCGGCGCCAGCGGCGGGGGGATCACGACCCCCTTGTCCGCGTCGCGCTCGGCGAAGCGCTCAAGCTCGGCGCGGATCTGGCCGGCGAGGTCGCTCCACGCGCGCGGCCGGAAACCGGCGACGATCCTTGCCTCGGCAGCGGCGCGGTGTTCCTGGTCGAAGATCAGCTTCTCCGCAGCCTCGGCCAAAGGCTCGACCGAACCCGCCGGGCTATAAATCGCAAAGGATCCACCCGCTTCGGGCAGCGATGCGGCGTCGGAAATCAGCGGCACTTTGCCATAGCAAAGCGACTCGGTGACCGGCAGGCCCCAGCCTTCATAGCTGCTCGGATAGATGGTGAAGAGGCAGCTGCGATAGAGCAGCGCCAGTTCCTCATCCGACAGCCGCGACAGCATCGATACCTTGCCGGAGAGGAGATCTTCTTCGCCGAGACGCGCGTAAATCTGGTCGTTGAGCCAGCCGCGATTGCCGACACAGACGAGTTGCGGCACCGCATCGGCGCCGTGGCGCTCGAGCAGCCGGGCCCATGCCTCGAACGCAACCAGGTGCCCCTTGCGCGATTCGATGGTCGAGACGAACAGCACGAATCCGCCGGGCCGCAATTTCCAGCGATCGAGCGCGCTGGCGGGCAGGGGGTGGGTGCTGTTCTTGCGGAAGTCGGTATCGAGCGGAATGACCGCGACATCATCCGCGTCGAGGCGGTGGCCCAGCATCCCGGCGACGGTGACGAGATCCCGCTTGGTGGCCTGGGAATTGACCAGAAAATGATCGGCGTGATCGAACACTCCCAGCACCCAGCTGATGAAATCCTGCGTCAGCCCGCGCGTGCAATGCTCGGGCGCCATGATCGGGATCATGTCGTGCACGAAGGGCACGTAGCGGATTCCGTGCGCCTTCTTCGCCTCGCGCACGAACAGGAAATAATTTTGCAGCCACCAGCTGGTGCCCAGATTGATCAGGGTGGCGCTTTGCGGGAAGGTGAAGGGGTCGGTCATCGACAGGAACAGGCGAAGGCTGGACACGGCCTCGGTCCATTCCGGATCGAACCGGTCGCCGCCGACGGTGCTGAGGCGGGCGATTGCCCGCATCCGTTGAAGCGGGAGCTCCAGCCACTCCTCGCGCCCTTCGATGAAGCAGCACAGCCGGATCTCCCGATCGCGCTCTTGCGACAGCGCGCCCTCGATCGTTTCGATCTGGACGCGCTGGATGCCGGTCGGAAGCCGGGCGTTGGAATAATAGCTGATCAGATCGGAAATATCGAACACCAGCGGCGGCTGGGCGGCTGGCTTCGTCAATGGCGTTGCCGGGGACCCAAGATCCTCATCAAGGATACGCCGGATCTGGCCGAGGAGCGGGGCTTCGCCGACGAGCGGCGGCAAATGCTGGAAAGCGGTTCTGAACTGGGCGATCAGAGCCCCTCGATCCTTGTCGATCCTCTGTGCGACGAGGCGGAGCAACTCCTCGGTTTCGCGCTGCGACTGCTCGCCCGCGTGTAACGCCTTAAGGAAATGGTTGATGGCGAGGTCTGCACGGCCAAGCTGCTTGTAGATATGCGCCATGAACACATGCGTCTCGGCCAGTTCCGGGCGCAGCCTGGCCGCTTCCGCATAGGCTTCGAGCGCCGGGGTGAATGCCTGCTGCTCTTTGGAGGCATGGCCGAGCTGGATCCAGATGTCGGCAAGCGATGGCCGTTCGTCAACCGCGGCGCGATAGGCGGCTGCCGCAGCGGGCCAATCGCCGCGCGCGCGCGCCGCGTCGCCGCGCGCGACATGCTGGGCGGCGCCGGGCGACCCGTAGCGCGGCGCGACAAGCGCTTTTCCCCGGCGGTAGAGTCTTGAAATCAGCCCCATCGGCGCACCCTGGTGACCGCGCGGCGCCCGCAAAAGGTACAAGCACAGCGAACAACCGGAACCGGCTGATAGTCTTGTTGTAACGACAATGTCATGGACCTCGGCCGGTCTGAATCTTCAAGCCGCTCGGGTCCTAAAGTAGGGCTTGTCGCGCCGCAATATACTTGCATCAATATTCCAGACTGCGCCTTTGTGTCTGGACAGTTGCGCCGGGCCCTGCGAACGACCGTTTCCGTTCAGTTGGGGAGCAGGGAATTGCCGGTCAAGCTGATCCGCACGCGCCGCTTCAGCGACGACCGCGGCTGGTTCGTCGAAACCTATCACCGCCCGCGCTGGAGCGCGCAGGGCGTGGCCGAGGAATTCGTCCAGGACAATCACAGCTATTCGATCCGACCGGGTACGATCCGCGGAATCCATTTCCAGGCGCCACCGCATGCACAGGCAAAGCTGGTCCGCTGTGCACGCGGCCGCGTTCGCGACTATGCGGTCGATCTTCGCGCGGGATCGCCGACCTATGGGCGTCATGTCGCGGCCGAACTGTCTGCCGACAATGGCGACCAGCTCTATATCCCGATCGGCTTCGGGCACGCCTTCGTCACGCTCGAGCCCGATACCGAGGTGATCTACAAGGTTTCCGACATCTACGCGCCAGAGAGCGACGGTGGAATTCGCTGGGATTGCCCGACGATCGGTATCGACTGGCCACTGCCGCCCGAGGGGCCGACGCTGTCCGCCAAGGACGTGACATTGCCTCTGCTGTCCGACTGGGTTAGCCCGTTCGCCTATGATGGCGAGCCGCTGGCCTGGCTCGGAACGGAGTGACGATGCGCATCCTGGTCACCGGCGGCGCCGGCTTCATCGGTTCGGCGCTGATCCGCCACCTGATCGCCGAGACCGACCATGAGGTGCTCAATCTCGACAAGCTGACCTATGCGGGGGTGCTCAGTTCGCTTGAGCCTGTCGACGATAGTCCGCGCTATCGTTTCGTCCACGGCGACATTTGCGATGCGGCGCTGGTGGGGCGGCTGCTCGCCGATTTCCAGCCCGACATGATCGCGCATCTCGCCGCGGAGAGCCACGTGGATCGATCGATCGACGGGCCGGGCGAGTTCATCCAGACCAACCTCGTCGGTACCTATACGATGCTGGCCGCCGCGCTCGACTACTGGCGCGGGCTGGAAGATGTTCGCCGCAAGCGTTTTCGCTTCCACCATATCTCCACCGACGAGGTGTTCGGCTCGCTCGGCGAGGAAGGCTATTTCACCGAGACCACGGCCTATGATCCGCGCTCGCCCTATTCGGCGTCGAAGGCGGGCTCCGACCATCTGGTGCGCGCCTGGGGGCACACCTACGCGCTGCCCGTGCTCGTCACCAATTGTTCGAACAATTACGGTCCCTATCACTTCCCCGAAAAGCTGATCCCGCTGATCATCATCCGCGCGCTGGGTGGCGAAGCGCTACCGGTATATGGCGACGGCTCGAATGTCCGCGACTGGCTGTTCGTCGAGGATCACGCCCGCGCGCTGCGCGCGGTGTTCGAACGCGGCGTGCCGGGGGAGACCTATAATGTCGGCGGCAATGCCGAGCGCCGCAACATCGACGTGGTTAAGGTGATCTGTGCGACGCTCGACCGGCTGAACCCGCGCGCTGATGGCAGGCCCTATGCCGATCAGATCAGTTTCGTCACCGATCGTCCCGGCCATGATCATCGCTACGCAATCGACGCCGCGAAGATCCGTGCCTATCTCGGCTGGGAACCGCAGGTCAGCTTCGAGCAGGGCATCGAGCGCACGGTGCGCTGGTATCTCGACAATCGTGACTGGTGGGGCGACATCCTCGCGGGGCGCTACGACACCAGCCGGCTGGGCCTCGCAAAGGTTTGAAGCGCAATATCCTCATCACGGGTGGGCAGGGCCAGATCGGCCTTGAGCTGGCGCGGCAGGACTGGCCGGCGGATGTGACCGCGCATTTTCCGACCCGCGCAGAACTCGACATCTCGTCGCAAGTCAGCCTTGCGATCTGGCTGCGCGGACGCAGCGTCGACGCGATCATCAATTGCGCCGCCTATACCGCCGTCGACAAGGCGGAAGAGGAGCGCGACCTGGCGTTTCTCGTCAATGGCGAGGCACCCGGCTGGCTGGCGGACAGCGGCATCCCACTGGTCCATGTCTCGACCGACTATGTCTTCGACGGCAGCAAGGCGGGCTATTATGCGGAGGACGATCCGGTCGCTCCGCTCGGCGCCTATGGCGCGTCGAAGCTGGAGGGCGAACGCGCGGTTCAGGCCGGCCAGTCGCGTTCGGTGATCCTGCGCACCGCCTGGGTGATCTCGGCGCATCGGCATAATTTCATGAAGACGATGCTGCGGCTGGGCGCAACGAATCCGACGCTACGCGTCGTCGAGGACCAGCGCGGCTGCCCGACCTCGGCGCAGGACATCGCTGCCGCCTTGCAGGTGGTCGCACTGCGACTGATCGAGGATCGCGACGCGCCGCTCGGCATTCATCATTTCGTCAATCGCGGTGAGGCGAGCTGGTGCGAACTGGCGCGCGAGATATTCGCGCTTAGCGGGGCGGCGGGCGGTCCGTCGTCCAAGGTGGAGGGGATCGCCACCACCGATTATCCGACCCCCGCACGGCGCCCGGCCAATTCGCGGCTTTCGACATCGAAGATCACGGCGAATTATGGCATCCATCCGCGTGACTGGCGCGCGGGCGTTCGCGACATTATCGATGAACTGGTGGGGCCCGTGCCTCAGTCCGATTCCGCCGCGAGCGGCGGTTCGGGCAGAATCTTGTCGAAGGAAACCGACCTTGATCCTGATCAAGGTCGTGGTGGGGGCTCGAAAGCGTGAAGGGTATCATCCTGGCAGGCGGAGCGGGGACGCGGCTCCATCCTATGACGATGGTCACTTCGAAGCAGCTGCTTCCGGTCTACGACAAGCCGATGATCTATTATCCGCTATCGACCCTGATGCTGGCGGGCATCCGCGAGGTTCTGCTGATCTCAACGCCGCGCGACACGCCCAGCTTCCAGGCGCTGCTCGGCGACGGCAGCCAATGGGGGATGGAGATCAGCTATGCGGTCCAGCCCAGCCCCGATGGCCTGGCGCAGGCCTATATCATCGGTGCCGATTTCGTCGGCGGAAACCCGTCGGCGCTGATCCTCGGCGACAATATCTTCTACGGCCATGGTTCGACCGAAATGTTCAAGGTCGCGGGCGCGCGGACCCAAGGGGCGACGGTGTTCGCCTATCATGTCACCGATCCCGAACGTTATGGCGTGGTCGCGTTCGACGATGCGATGCGCGCGGTGTCGATCGAGGAGAAGCCGGCCGCGCCGCGATCGAACTGGGCGGTGACCGGGCTCTATTTCTACGACGGCGACGTTGTCGACATCGCCCGGTCGCTCAAGCCGTCGGCGCGCGGTGAGCTGGAGATCACCGACGTCAACAGGGCCTATCTCGCCGCCGGCAAGCTGTCGGTCGAGCTTATGGGGCGCGGCTATGCCTGGCTTGATACGGGCACGCCCGACAGCCTGATCGAGGCGGCGGAGTTCGTCCGGACGCTCGAGAAGCGGCAGGGCTTCAAGGTCGCCTGTCCCGAGGAGGTTGCCTATGATCAGGGCTTCATCGATGCGGGCCAGCTCGAACGCCTTGCCGATGCGCTCGGTAAAAGTGCTTATGGCAGTTATCTTCGTGAGCGAGTTTTAAAACGATGATGCAGAATGCGCGCTATATCGCCGCCGGGCTAAGTGATGCCGACATGTTGTGGCTGCTGTCGGTCGGCAAGCTGCGACCGTTGAAGGAAGGCGAGGTTCTTGTCGCTGCCGGCAAGCCGCTCAACGATCTCTATTTCGTGATCAGCGGATCGCTTGGCGTGAAGCTCGCCGATGGCACTCGGATTGCCCATCTCCATCAGGGTGACGTGGTCGGGGAGATGTCCTTCGTCGAGCGTTATGCGCCGGTCGTCTCGGTGGTTGCCGAGGAGCGCGCGGAAATGCTGGCCATTCCCCGCAAGCTGATCCTTGCCCGGTTTGAGCAAGAGCCGGTTTTCGCGGCGCGCTTCTACCGGGCCATCGCCGTATTCCTGTCCGAGCGATTACGAGACACCACTGCGGCGGTCCGATCGAGCGACGACAGCCTGCTCGAAAAGGCCGACAGGGCGGCACGCGCGCGGTTCAGCCGGCTGTTCAGCAAGTCGGGGCCCTGAGCGCTGACCGGCGTTAGGGTCTGTTTCAGCGAAGCTGAAGCGGCGGTGCCGGCCCGCTCCCCCGCCCAACCGCCCGATATTCATGCTGGATCGGGCGGTTGGGCGGGGGGCCGGCACCGCGATTCCACGTCAGTGGAACAAACCCTAGTGGGCGGCGGTGACGTCGACCGCTCGGGTCGGGCGCGGGGCTAGCCAGATGATCGAGGCCGCCAACGCGAAGATCGCCGCGGCCACCAGAAATGTCTGGGCGGTAGCCAGTGCGACGCTTTCCTGATCGACAAGCTGGCTGAGCATCAGTCGAGCCTGTTCGGCGGAGGAGCCCCCGGTTGTCATGGCATCGAGCGACCCTTGCGCGCCGTTAAGGACACCCGACAAGGCAGCGCGCTTCTCCTGCGCGCTGTCATACCAGAAGGTGGTCGCGACCGCGACCGCGATCGCGCCCGCCATGGTGCGCAGAAAGTTCATCACCCCCGCCGCCGACGCAGTCTCCTCCTCGTCGACCGCGCCCAGCGCGATCGACGTCAGCGGAATGAAGAAGAAGGGTATCGCCGCACCCTGGATGAGCTGCGGCAGTGCCAGCGTCCAGAAATCGGACCCGCTGGTCCACCAGAAGACCCGGATCAGTGATGTGCACGCCAGCCAGATGATGCCGGCGAACACCAGCCGCCGGGGATCGGTGTGCGCCATCAGCTTGGCGACGACCGGTGCCATGATAACCGCAGAGACCCCGGTGAAGGCGGTCGCATAGCCGGCCGAGGTGGCGGTATAGCCCATTGCGCCTTGCAGCCATTGGGGGATCACCACCAGGCTCGCGAAGAAGGTGCCAAAGGTGAAAACCAGCGCCGTCACGCTGACCGAAAAGCCGCGATGGCGGAACACCCGCAGGTCGACCACCGGCGCGTCTGCGGTCAGTTCCCAGATCAGGAAGCTTGCAAAGCCAATGAGCGCGACGAGCGCCAGTCCCACGATCATCGGAGAGCCGAACCAGTCATGTTCGCGTCCGAGGTCGAGCATCAGCTGGAGCGCACCGACCCAGACGACAAGCAGAGCGAGCCCCATGCCGTCGATTCGCTCGTGCACCCGATCGGTTTCTGCTCTTCGCAGCAGCGTGACGGCCGCTATCGAGCATCCGATGGCGATCGGTATGTTGATGAAGAAGATCCAGTGCCAACCCCAATTATCGCTGATCATGCCGCCGAGGATAGGGCCGAGGATGGGCGCGACGAGGGTCGTCACCGCCCAGATCGCCATCGTCATCGTCGCCTTTTCCGGGGGAAAAACCCGCAGCAGCAGCATCTGGCTGAGCGCCATCAGCGGCCCGCCGCATATTCCCTGACCGATCCTGAAGGCGACCAGCGCGCCAAGCGTCGGTGCGATCCCGCAGAGGAAGGAGAACAGGCCGAAACCCAGCATCGCGCTCGCGAACACGCGCACGGCGCCGAAGCGCTTCGCCAGCCATCCGGTCAGCGGTACGCAGATCGCCTCGGCAACCGCATAGGAGGTGATCACCCATGTGCCTTCGCTCGCCGAGATGCCCAGGCCGCCGGCGATGTGCTGGACAGAGACATTGGCGATCGTGGTGTCGAGCACGACGATGAAATTGGCGAGTGCGAGGGTGAATCCCGCTATCACCAGCCGGGCACCGGTCAGTTTCGCTACGTCGCCACCACCGCCGTTCATGATGGTCCACCTTCCTCAGCGACCGCGCTGCCCGCTTCCCGGCTGAACGCCCGGCTCGTCGCGACCTCGCGAAATTCGGGCTTGTCCGATCGCATCAGCCAGATCCTGACCTTGGCGAGGAAGGCCTCGGTGGCGGTATCGGGCACCCTGGCAAGCCAGGACAGAGCCTCGTCGACCCGACCCGCTGCGCTGAGCATGCGCGCATGGTTGAACTGCCCGCGAAAGTCTCCGCCCTCGGCCGCGAGCTGATAACAGCGCGCGGCTTCGGTCAGGTCGCGGTCGACCACCCAGCCGTCCTCGTGAAAGCTGCCGACGAAGTTGAGCGCCTTGGCATTGCCCATCGCCGCCGCGCGGCGGAACAGCGCCAGTGCCTGCGGCTTGTCCTCGGCCACGCCTTCACCCAAGGTCAGCGCGGTGGCATAATTGTACAGGCCCCATTCGAGCCCGCGATCGGCGGCGGCCTTGAACCACTGGGCGGCGCGGACCTTGTCGACCGGCACGCCCCAACCGAGATCATAGCAGCGCCCCATCATGTTGATCGCCATGACGTGACCTTGTCGCGCGGCCCGGTCAAACCATGTCACCGCTGCGCGCGGATCGGCGGGTACGCCCACCCCATCGAGCAGCATCTGGCCATAGACCGCCTGCGCCTCGGCGATCCCGCCCTCCGCGGCGACGCGCACGAATGTCGCCCGGTCCACAGCCGGCCCCGCCAGGCGGCGCGCCACCTCGGCGGCATCCATCGCCAATATCGCGTCGATCGTCAGTGCGTCGGTCATGATGCCCACAATAGGAAAGGCCCGCTCCTTGCGGAACGGGCCATCCTCCAGAAATCGGGCCTGGGGAAGCTCAATATTTCACATTGAGCGTCACGAAGGCCGAGCGGCCCGGCGCGATGCCGGCATAATGATTGGTGTAAACCTGGTTGAAATAGGTCTTGTCGGTCAGATTCTGGACGTTGACCGCAAGATCGAGA
The DNA here is from genome assembly GCA_947085315.1 of uncultured Sphingomonas sp. Taxonomy (GTDB): domain Bacteria; phylum Pseudomonadota; class Alphaproteobacteria; order Sphingomonadales; family Sphingomonadaceae; genus Rhizorhabdus. The sequence goes on from CAMTVW010000012.1 coordinate 202,157, forward strand.
TTGTCGTTGATCCGATAAGCGAACCGCGCATCGAAGCGCCAATAGCCCGGCGCGCCGCGCGCGAGCGTCCGCGTGATCGGCGAGACGGTGACGACGCCCGCAGCGGTCTGGGTCGCTCGGCGATCATCGCCATAGCCGCCGAACACCTTGCTTGAATAGAAAGCGCCGCCACCCACCGACAGCGCGTCGGTCACCTTGTAGTCGGTCCACAGGGTGAAGGTGTGCTTCGCGGTCTGCGGGAACGGCTTACCGGTGCTGGCCGAGGGGACGGCCACCATTCTGGCCGGCTGGGTGCCGACCGCAGCAGCGGTCAGCGCGGTGAAGCCACCGTCGATGATCGTCGCGTCGAGATAGGTGTAGCCGCCGAAGACGTTCCACGCATCGGTGATGTTGCCGTTGAAGCCGGTCTCGATACCGCGGACGCGCCGCTTGCCGATGAAGGCGACGGTGTTGGCGTCGCTGGTCACCCGGGCGTTCCTCGTGTCGGTCTGGAAAATGGCCGCCGTCAGCGAGAGCCCGCCGCCGAGCAGATCGGCTTTCGCGCCGATCTCGAACGACCTGGTCTTTTCCACCTTCAGCGCCGTGCTGGCGGCGTCCTGCAGCGCCGCGACCACGGCGGCGACCTGCGCCGGCGTGGTGGTCGCCGCGACAGTGCCCAGACCATTCAACTCCTGCCCCTCGCCCAGCAGCGCGTTGGGCGGCGTGGCGGCCGTCGCGTAGGAGGCGTAGATGCTCATATTCGGGGTCGGCTTGAAGATTATCCCGGCCTGCCAGTTGAAGATATTGTCGGTGCGACGGACGACCGGGCGCACATTGGCGATGATCGGCAGGGTCGTCTTCGATTCGAACCGATCGAAACGGGCGCCAAGGTTGACGATGATCTGCTCGTTCAGCGTGATCGAGTCGAACGCGTAGACCGCCCGGCTGTTCGCGTCGTTGATCGTCCGATTCGGCTTCGTCGCGCGGGTGATCGGCGTAGGGACGCCGGCTGCGGTGTCGGTCGAATAGTTGATCCACGGATCGTTCGGGTTCGGATTGAACAGGCTTGTGCAATAGAAACGCGCGATAGCCAGCGCCGAGCAGCGCGGATTGATCGTCGAGCCTGTCGACAGGACCAGCGCGCCGCGCTCGGCCTTCTCCCAGCTCAGTTCGCCGCCGATCGCGAAGCTGTGCCTGATCGATCCCGTATCGAACGTGCCGTAGAGATCGGTCTGGTTGATGAACGCGTCGGTGTAACCGAACCGGGTGTTGGCGCGGCGCCACACCTGTCCGCCGGGTGCCAGCGCCAGCGCGGCTGCCGAGCTGTTGTTGCCGAAGACGTTCCCGGTGGAATCGTCGGGCAGCAGGAAGCTATATTCCTGGAAGCTGTGGCTGAAGCGCGACGTATTGCGCAGGCTGATGTCGCCGAAGTCATGTTCGAAGCGCATCGTCGCCTGATCGGTCGTGCTGTCGCGGAAGTCGCGGCTCTTGAGGCCGTAGAAGGTGTCGCGGCTCACTTTGCCGGTAACCCCGCTCGCGGTGGTGATCGTTCCCAGCGCGGGAGTCGTGAAGCTGTTGCCGGCCGGCGCGTTGCAGATCGTCGCCGAGCAGGCATAGAGAAAGGGGAGACCGCTGTCAGGCAACTCGTCGGTATCGAGATGATAATAGCTGAGGGTCAGTTTGGTCGGGCCATCGATGCCGATCGTCAGCGACGGCGCGAAGCCCCAGCGCTTCTGATAGATCGCGTCGCGGCCCGCGACGTCCTGATCGTGCCACATGCCGTTGAGTCGGAATGCGATCTTGTCCGACAGGCGCACATTCACGTCGCCCGTGATGCGCTTATAGTCGTCGGTGCCGTAGCTGGCGGTGCCCGAGACATAGGTGTCGCGCTCGGGCAGCTTCGAGATGATGTTGAGCGAGCCTCCCGCGCTGCCACGCCCGCCAAGGGTCGAGTCCGACCCGCGCACGACCTGGATCTGCTCGACCGCGAAGATTTCACGGTTCTGCGCGCCAATGTCGCGCACCCCGTCCAGATAGGTCGAGCCCTGGCTGTCGAAGCCACGGATGAACGGACGGTCGCCGATCGGATTGCCGCCCTCGGCCGCGCCGAAGGTGATGCCGGGAACGGTGCGCAGCGCGTCGACGAGCGTCGCCGAGCCGGTATCCTTGATGACCTGTTTGTCGACCACCACGATCGAGCGCGGCGTGTCGAGCAGCGGCGCAACCGCCTTCGGGCTTTCGACCCGCTCGGCCTTATAGCCCTCTTCCTCGATCACCGTATCGGTGACGGTCATGCTGCCGAGCCGCTTCTCGCCGGCTGGCGGCGCGGCTATGTCCTGGCCCAGCGCGGGGGCGGAGGCGATGAAACCGATGCAGCCCAGCGCGAGAAAGGCGGGCGCGTTTGAATTGCTGCCCGAGCGCGGATCGATGCGAGACACGTCATTCCCCTCTTCGACGAGTTTTCGTCAGTTAGGAGGGCTACTGATAATCAGTCGCAAATGTGTCAATCGTTTTTTGATAATCACTCGCATTTGAAGAAGGGTGGAAGGCCCCGGCTGGCCGCATGCTTAGCCGCCCATCGCATGGGTGATCTTGTCGAGCGTCTCGGGCAGATGATGGCGCATGTCCTTGACCGTCTGGCTGATGAACGGATTGGCTTCGAAGGCTGGGGACGAACTGGCCCCCGCCAGGGCGAGCAGACAGCATCCGAACACCAGCTTTAGAGCGCCCTTGCCGCTCTCGTCGCGCAACAGTCGGTCCAGCTTCGCGATCATATCCGCCGTTTCCAATCGGGTCTTTGGTGCGCCATAGATTTTCGAGGGTCGTAACGGTGCAAGACTAAGGTTCGGTAAAGGCCGCCCCGGTTGCCAAGCCGGGGGCGGCATCCCTATCTGCCTTTCGAAAGAATCGACCTTCAGCCTATCGGAGCGAGCCGCCCCCATGACCGCCACCCATTCCACCCGCATGCTGATCCTGGGATCGGGACCCGCCGGCCTCTCCGCTGCTATTTACGGCGCGCGTGCGGGCCTAGCGCCGATCGTCGTCCAGGGATTGCAGCCGGGCGGCCAGCTGACCATCACCACCGATGTCGAGAATTACCCGGGCTTCCGCGATGTTATCCAGGGCCCCTGGCTGATGGAGGAGATGAAGGCCCAGGCCGAGCATGTCGGCGCGACGATGGTTTGGGACATGATCGTCGATGTCGACCTGAGCGAGCGGCCGTTCCGGCTGAAGGGCGATGGCGGGACGCTCTATGTGGCCGATACACTGGTGATCGCGACCGGTGCGCAGGCCAAGTGGCTGGGCGTCGAGGGAGAGGCCGCGCTGGGCGGCAAGGGCGTTTCGGCCTGCGCGACCTGCGACGGCTTCTTCTATCGCGGCAAGAAGGTCGCGGTGATCGGCGGCGGCAATACCGCCGTCGAGGAGGCGCTCTACCTGACCAATCACAGCCAGGACGTGACCCTGATCCACCGCCGCGATTCGCTGCGCGCCGAGAAGATCCTGCAGGAGCGACTATTCGCGCATCCGAACATCAAAGTCCTCTGGAATCAGGGCGTCGAGCGCTTCGTCGCGGGCGAAGGCACGGCGGGCCTGGTTGCGATCGAACTCAAGGACACGAAGACCGGAGAGGTTTCCCAGCTCGCGGTCGACGGCGGCTTCGTCGCGATCGGGCACAGCCCGGCGACCGAATTGTTCCGCGGCCACCTTGCACTCGACGAGGACGGCTATCTGGTCGTCGAGAAGGGCGGAACCAGAACCAATGTGCCCGGCGTGTTCGGCTGCGGCGACGTCTCCGACAAGACCTATCGCCAGGCGGTCACCGCTGCCGGTACCGGCTGCATGGCCGCGCTCGACGCGGAGAAGTTCCTGGCCGAGGCGGATTTCGAGGCGCACGCGCCGGTCGCGGCCTGACCAGGACGTCGCCCGGCGGAGGGGGGTCACCCCAGCTTTCGTTGCACGAACGCCACCAGCGCTCCGAAGCTTTCGAGCATCTCGCCGTCGACCTCATCATCGTCGATGATGATGTGAAGGCGGTCCTCGATCTCGGTCAATAGCGCCGCGACGGCCATCGAATCGAGTTCGGGCAGCGAGCCGAACAGCCCTGTCTCGGCGGTGAATCCGGCGGCGCGAGCAGGGTCGATCGCAAGTATGTCGACCAGCACCGCGCGCACCACCTCGTCGGTCTTGTCGAAATCGGCTGCGCTCACGTCGTCGGTCCCCGGACATATCGAAGTCGCGGCTCCCTAGACGCATCGCGTTTTGGGAACAAGGATCTGGATGCGCGGTGTATCGGCGGCGTTGCCGATTCCGGCGACAGCGCCTAGCAGATCAGCCGATGAATCCGCTTCCCGATCCTGCCCCCAAGCCGCTCGATCATCTCGCACTGGCCGGCCCGCGCGGTGCGCCCGCGATCGTCGACAAGGGCGGAATGCTCGACCATGCCGGGCTTGATCGCGCGGTGGGCATGCTGGCCGCATCGCTGCGCGCGCGCGGAATCGGCCCGGGCGAGCGGGTGGCCAGCTGGCTGCCGAAGAACCGGCTCGCCTGCCTGCTGCCGCTGGCGGCGGCGCGGGCCGGGCTGGTCCATGTGCCGGTCAACGCGCAGCTCAAACATGGCCAGGTCGCCCACATCCTGGCCGACAGCGGCGCCGCGCTGCTGATCACCGGTCGGGGTCGGGCGGCGACGTTGGAGGCGGGCGAACGGCCCGCTGGTTGTTCGATTCTGATCGAAGAGGATGAGGGTGCCGGTCTCCTCGATGGCCCTGCGGGGCTGCCGCCATCGTCTGCCGATCCGGCCGATCTCGTCGCGATCCTCTACACCTCGGGATCGACGGGGCGGCCCAAGGGGGTGATGCTCAGTCACGCCAATCTCTGGCTCGGAGCGGTCAGCGTCGCGCATTATCTGGGGCTCGGCCCCGATGATCGGACCCTCGCGGTGCTGCCGCTCAGCTTCGACTATGGCCAGAATCAGCTGCTTTCGACCTGGGCGGCGGGGGGCTGCGTCCATCCGCTCGACTATCTCACCCCGCGAGACGTGGTGCGCGCGGTCGGCCGGCATGGCATCACCACGCTGGCGGGCGTGCCGCCGCTCTGGATACAGCTCGCCGAGATCGACTGGCCGGCGGAGAGCATCGCATCGTTGCGGCGGCTCACCAATACCGGCGGGCGGATGAGCGTGCCGCTCGTCCGCCGCTTGCGCGCGCTGCTGCCACAGGCGAAGCTCTTTTCGATGTACGGCCTTACCGAAGCATTCCGCTCGACCTTCCTCGATCCGGCGCTGATCGATGACCATCCCGATTCGATCGGCCGCGCGATACCCTTTGCCGAAATCATGGTGGTGCGACCCGACGGCAGCCTGGCCGACGACGGGGAGCCGGGCGAGCTCGTTCACGCCGGCCCGCTTGTGGCGCAGGGCTACTGGCAGGATGCGGAGCGCACCGCGCAGCGCTTCCGCGCCGCGCCGCCCGCCGCGCGCCATGGCGGCGTCGCGGTCTGGTCGGGTGACACGGTGGTGCGCGACGCGGCGGGGCTGCTGCGTTTCGTCGGGCGCGACGACGAGATGATCAAGAGCCTGGGAAACCGGATCAGCCCGACCGAGATCGAGGAGGCCGCGATCGCCAGCGGGGCTGTTGCCGAAGCCGTGGCGCTCGGCATCGCCGACGAGCGTCAGGGCCAGACGATCCTGCTCTATGCCCGGCCGGTCGGCGCGGACGCCGACCGGCGTCTGGGCGACTGGTTACGAAGCAACCTGCCGGGCTTCATGCAGCCCGCGCGGGTGATCTGGCGCGACGATCTGCCGCGCAACGCCAATGGCAAGCTCGACCGCGCGGCGCTCAGGGCGGAGGCCGGGGCATGAAGCCGACCGGTCCGATCCCGCCCGACTTCGCCTGGGTCGACGGCGCGCTGATGATCGGCGGCCGCAGTGCCGATGCCTGGATCGCGATCGCCGGGGATACGCCGCTGTTCGTCTATGATCTCGCCATCATCCGCGCGCGGATCGCGCGCTTCCGAGCTGCGTTTGGTGGCGTCTCGCTGCATTATGCGGTGAAGGCCAATCCGCATCCGCCGCTGGTCCGGGCGATGGCGCCACTTGTCGACGGGATCGACATCGCATCCGCCGGAGAAGCGCGGCTGGCGCTCGATGCCGGCATGGACGCTCGGCGCATCTCCTTCGCGGGACCCGGCAAGCGCGACCGCGAGCTGGAAATGGCGATCGACGCGGGGATCACGATCAACCTGGAATCGGCGAACGAGGCCGAGCGCGCACTGGCGATCGGTCGCGGGCTCGGGCGGACGCCGCGCCTCGCGCTGCGCGTCAATCCCGATTTCGAGCTCAAGGGCTCGGGGATGAAGATGGGCGGCGGCGCCAAGCCATTCGGGGTCGATGCCGATCAGGCCGCACCGATCATCCGCCGGATCGTCGCGGCGGGGGCGGATTATCGCGGGCTGCATATCTTCGCGGGCTCGCAGGCGCTCGACGCGGCGGCGATCATCGACGCGCAGGCCTCGGCACTGGCGCTGGCGGCGCGCATCAGCCGGGAGGCCGATACGCCGCCACCGCACGTCAATCTGGGCGGTGGCTTTGGCATTCCGTATTTCGCCAACGACGTCGCGCTGGACATCCTGCCCATCGGCGAAGCGCTGCGCGCGGCGCTCGCCGCCCGCGATTCCATTCTTGAACAGGCAGAATTTACAATTGAGCTGGGGCGCTGGCTGGTGGGCGAGGCGGGGGTCTATCTGACCCGGATCGTCGACCGGAAAGTCAGTCATGGCGAGACCTTCCTGGTCGTCGACGGCGGGCTTCACCACCAACTCGCCGCAAGCGGTAATTTCGGAACGGTCGTCCGCCGTAACTATCCGATTTCTTTGACGAAAACCCGGGCGTCAGCTATGGTCGAGGACGTTACGGTGGTAGGCTGCCTGTGCACGCCGATCGATCGCCTCGGTGATCATGTCGGACTGCCCCGGGCAGAGGTGGGGGAGGTCGTCGCGATCTATATCGCAGGCGCTTATGGAGCGAGCGCGAGCCCGCGCGATTTCCTCGGTCATCCTCCCCCCGGAGAATTAACGATAGACGGGATCGACATCCTGTGATTCTAAGCATCTGTTCATCGGTGATGGATCATTAGTCTGGGGATCGTAATAGGCGGACACAGGAAATAGTTCGCAATCGGGCTGGATGCCCCGGAGATTAGGTCGATGGCATTGAGGGCTGCAATCAAGAGCCTGGTGGGTCTGCTGATGGCGACGATGCTCGTCGCCGCGCCCATGGGAGCTTTTGCCAAGGAGAAAGAGCTGCCGCCGGCACCTTTCGTCCCCGATGCGGGTGAGGTTGGTGAAAATTACACGATCGGCCCGCTCGATGCGCTGACCGTATTCGTGTGGCGCAATCCCGAACTGGGCGCCCAGGTGCAGGTGCGCCCCGACGGCCGCATCACCTTGCCGCTGATCAACGATCTTGTCGCGGTGGGAAAGACCCCGGCGCAATTGTCCGATACGATTCGCGATGCGCTGTCGACCTATATCAGCGATCCGATCGTCTCGGTCATCGTCAACAATTTCTCGGGCACCTTCGCCCAGCAGATCCGGATCGTCGGTGCCGCCGAAAAGCCGGCGACGGTCGCCTACCGGTCGGACATGACGCTGCTCGACGCGATGATCGCGGTTGGCGGGCTGTCCGAATTCGCGGCGGGCAACCGGGCCAAGCTGATCCGTTATGATCCGGTCACCAAGAAGCAGCAGGAGTTCCGCCTCCGGATCGACAGTCTGCTCAAGCGCGGTGACATCAAGGCGAATGTGAAGCTGCAACCGGGCGATGTGATCATCATCCCCGAGAGCATATTCTGACACCGGAAAACATGGGGGCAAGCGACTAGGTCGATGGAAGCAATCTACACCGAGATCAGGATCGCGCTTTACGCCATCTGGCGGATGCGCTGGCTTGCGCTCGCGGTGGCGTGGGGCTTCTGCCTGATCGGCTGGGTGATGGTGATGCGCGTTCCCGCAGCCTATGAAAGCAGCGCGCGAATCCAGGTGCAGATCAAGACGGCGTTCGACGCGGGCGCCGAGAATGATATGCAGAAGAGCGTCGACCGCGTCCGCCAGTCGCTCACTTCGACCGAGATATTGAAGCGCGTCGTGCGCGACGTGTCGAATGGCGAACGGCCGCTCACCACCACCGAATCGCTGTCGTTGATCGGAGCGTTGCGCAGCGGCATCTCGATCACCGCGCAGGGCGAGGACCTGCTGGAGATCCGGACGCGGGTCAGCCTGAAAAGCATTTCCGAGCAGCAGACCGCATTCATCGTCCGCAACGTGACCCAGAAACTGATCGAGATTTTCGTGTCCGAGAACATCCTCGGCAGCAAGTCGAACAATGAAGATACGCTGAAATTTCTCGACAATCAGCTGGCGCGGCGCGCGAAGGAACTGGCCGATGTCGATCGCCGCCGCGCGATGATCGCGCAGCAGACGCTTGGATCGCTGCCCGGTATCGGATCGCTCGAACAGCGGATGGAGTCGGCGCGCAGCGAGATGATGAATCTCGAATCGAGCCTGATGCAGGCGCGCAGCGCGCTGGCCGCGATGAACGGGCAGCTTGCGGCGACCCCGGCGCAGATTCCGGCCGGTACCATGGGCGGAGTCGACTCGCTCGATCAGCGGATCGGCCAGTTGGAAGGCCAGCTGTCCGAGGCGGTATCGCGGGGCTGGACCGAGAAGCATCCCGACGTCATCGCAATCCGGTCCCAGCTGCGCCAGCTGCGTGCGGAGAAGGCCAAGGGCGGTGAGCGCAGTATTCCGATGACGCCCAACCCGCTCTATGTGTCGCTGAAATCGGCCCAGGCTGAACGGCAGGGCAATGTCGCCATGATCGAGGCTCGCAAGAACCAGCTGGAAGGCGCGCTGACGACGATCGCCCAGCGCCAGCTCACCGCGCCCGGCCAGCAGATCGACCAGGCGCGGCTCGACCGCGACTATGACGTGCTCAAGGACCAGTATAACAAACTGCTCGCGCAGCGCGAAGGCGCCAAGCTGCGCGCCGAGGCGAGCGGCAAGACCGACGGCGTACAGTTTCGCGTGATCGATCAGCCTTCGCTGCCGACCTCGCCGGCTGCGCCAAACCGGACGATGCTGCTTACCTCGGTCTTGATCGCCGGATCGGTGGTCGGGGCGGGTGTCGCCTTCGCGAAAAGCCAGCTGTCGAACGTCTATACGACAACCCAGCAGCTCGCCAAGGCGAGCGGCCTTCCGGTGCTCGGATCGATCTCGGAGGTCATCACCGCCGACACGCGCGTGATCCGCCGCAAGCAGATGATGTGGTTCACTTCGGCTGCCGCAGGGCTGCCGGGTATGTTCATGCTGCTGATGCTGATCGAGTTCGTCAAAAGCATCATGGTGTCCTGACGGTGGAATCCGAGGAACCGATCAGCAGCCCTGCGCCCAAGAAGCGCAGGCGTCGTGGCTCCCTGATCGAGCGGGCCGGCTCGGTCTATGATTTCGAGGCGGTGCTGCGCGCCCGCGTCGTGATGCCTGAGGCGGGCGGCGGCGGGGCCCCGACGATCGATATCCCGATGACGCAGATTCCGGCGCAGTCGCCGCCGCTGCCGTTCGAATCGATCGATACCGGGTTCGGCGTCACCACGGTCACAACGGCGCCCGCGGCCCCGCAGCCGGCCCCCGAGCCACGGGCCCTGCCCGATGCCGGTGGTACAGCCGCGCCACCGCCCGCCTTGGCCCCGGCGGCCATCGAAAAGGAGCCGGCGGCGCTGCCGTCGCCGGCGATCGCCTATCGCACCGCCAAGGTGAACCGTGCCGACCTGATCGACCAGGGCTTCGTGATGCCCGACGCGGCGATCACCGCGCTCGCCGAGGAGTTCCGCATCGTCAAGCGCACGCTGCTGCTGAACGCGATCGGGCCGACCGCGCTGCCCAATGGCCGCCGCATCCTGATCTGTTCGGCCCAGGCCAATGAGGGCAAGACCTTCTGTGCGGTCAATCTCGGCCTGTCGATGGCGAACGAGCGCGATATCGAGGTGCTGCTGATCGATGGCGACTTCGCCAAGCCGACCGTGCTGTCCACGCTGGGCATCGAAGGACCGGTGGGGCTGATGGACGCGCTGGCCGATCCCGACATCGACGTCGAGACGCTGGTGATCAAGACCGATGTCGGCAATCTCTCGGTGCTGCCGTCGGGCAAATACACCAATGAAGCGACCGAGCTGATCGCCGCCGACCGGACCCGCCAGATCATCGAGCGGTTGTCGACCAAGCCGAACCGCATCATCCTGTTCGACAGCCCTCCCGCGCTGGCGGCATCGCCCGCTTCGGTGCTCGCCTATCATGTCGGACAGGTGCTGCTGGTCGTTCGCGCCGACAAGACCGCCGAGGCCGAGCTGCGCGACGCGGTGTTGCTGCTGGGCGGCTGCGAGGAGATCCAGCTGCTGCTCAACGGGGCGCGCTTCGCCCCCAACGCGCGGCGCTTCGGAAGCTATTACGGATATGAAGCCCCGCGATGATCAGGCGCACATCGCGAGCGGTGCTGGGTCTCCTCGTCGGAGGCGCCGCATGCGGCGCCGCACATGCCGAGCGGCCCGAACTGGGGGCGGTCCTCGATATTCAGCAGATCACCGAGGCGCAGTTCAGCGGCGCGGGCACCGACGACGTCACCTATACCGAGATCACGGGCAATATCGCCGGGCAGATCAAGAACCGCAGGATCATCGCGAGCGGAACCTATCGCCTGAGCTACCGGCTGCCCGAGATGGGCGACATCGGCAAGAGCTTCGCGCAGGACGGCGTGATGCGCGTTCAGGGCAATGTCATCGAGGAATGGCTGACCGTCGATGCCGGGGTGATCGTCACCCGAAGCCGCATCGATCCGAGCGGTGCCGCCCCGCAGACCAATAGTGGCAGCGCCAAGAATCTCGCGCAGACCTATTCGGCATTCTTCCAGCCGAGCTTCGCGCATCGCTTCGGCGATTTGAGCACGGGGGCGAGCTATCGCTACGCCTATACGAAGAATGAGGGCAGCTCCGGCGCCGCGACACTCACCGGTCCGCCGACCGACCGCTTCGACAGCTCGACGAACCAGGAAGCATCGCTGAGCCTCGGCATGGCGCAGAGCGACCTGCCGTTCGACTGGCAGCTGAGCGCCTCGCATCGCATGGAGGATGCGAGCAATCTCGCCAAGCATAGCCGGGCAACCAGCCTGATAGGAGAGGTCAAGCTTCCGATCGGCGGCACCTTCGCGCTGGTCAGCAGCGCCGGCTATGAGCGTACCAGGGTTTCCGAGCGCAGGGCGCTGCTCGATCCGTTGACGGGGCTGCCCGTGCTGACCGATGCCGGCAAGTTCGTCGTCGACCCCGCCAGTCCGCGGATTTTGACCTATGACGTTGCCGGCCTGATCGCCGATGGCGGGATCATCTGGCGGCCAAGCCGCCGGTCGCGGTTCGAGCTGCGTGCCGGATATCGCTATGGCGGGCTCTCGGTCACCGGGCTGGTCGAACTGAAGCCGAGTGAGCGGTCCGGGCTGACCGTGGCGATCACCGATCGTATCGAAAGCTTTGGCGAGGGGGTTTCGGGGGGGCTGGCGAACAGCGGGCCCGAGCTCGACCTTGATCAGCTCGATCCCGAATCATCCTATCAGGATTGCCTGTTCGGGAAGTCCAGCGGCTCGGGACGCTGCCTTGGCGGCGCGCTTGGCCAGGCATCGGCACGAAGCTACCGCGATCGCGCCGTGAACGTCATTGTCACCCGCCAGATGCGCAAATGGACCTTCTCCGGTTCGCTGGGCTATTCGCGGCGAACCTATATCGACGATCCGGGATCGCCGGTCTCGCTGGCGGGGGTCGTCGATCAAAGCTTCTTCGGCAACAGTACCTTCGGGACGCAGCTGACGCGCACGTCCGGGCTCTCCTTTTCTTTTAACGGCAATTTGTTTAAGAATGGCCAGGTCGGAGCGTCCGATGTGCTGGCGGGTTCATTCTCCACTAATTACTTTCGCTCTTTCGGACGGAACATTCAGTTGCAGGCAAATCTCTCGGTGGACGCATCGAAGCAAGAAGGCACCACGGCCGACATCTCAGGCCGGGCGCAGCTTGGCCTGCAGTACAAGTTCTGAGATGTCAGGCTGTGGCGCATCCGGGCGGGAGGGTCGAATTGGACCATGATCCCTATGGCCTGAGCGATCGGCCGTTCCAGCTCACGCCTGATCCGCGCTTCTATTACGAAAGCTCGACGCACCGGAAGGCGATGACCTATCTGGGCTATGGGCTTGCCCAGGGTGAGGGCTTCATCGTCGTCACCGGCGAGGTCGGCACCGGCAAGACGATGCTGGTCGGCCGCCTCATGGCGACGATCGACCGGTCGCGGCTGACCGCGATCAACCTGGTATCGACCCAGCTTGAGGGCGAGGACATCCTGCGCATCGTCGCGCTCGCGCTGGGCGTTGCCACCGATGTCGCCGCGAAGGGGCAGCTTCTCGCGCGGATCGAGCGTTTCCTCCATGAACAGGCGCGCGGCGGCAAGCGGACCCTGCTGATCGTCGACGAAGCGCAGAACCTGCCGATCTCGGCGCTCGAGGAACTGCGGATGCTGTCGAACTTCCAGTTCGGCGGACAGGCGCTGCTCCAGATATTCCTGCTCGGGCAGCCCGAATTCCGCGACGCGCTGGCCCAGCCGCGCTTCGAACAGCTGCGCCAGCGCGTGATCGCAACCCATCATCTGACCGCGATGGGGCCCGAGGAAGTGGCGCCCTATATCATGCACCGGCTCGCCTGCGCCGGATGGAAGGGTACGCCGCGCTTCACCGGGGATGCCTATGCGGCATTTCATCGCCTATCGGGCGGCATCCCGCGCCGGCTGAACATGCTCGCCGGGCGTGTGATGTTGCAGGGCGCGATTGAACGGCTGACCGATATCGACGGCGAAGTGGTCGAGGATGTCGCCGCCGACCTGGCGAGCGAGAGCATCATGCCCGCCGAAGGGCCCATGCCGCGCGCGCAGGCGATGCCACTCGATGGTGCCGAGGCGCCGCTGGCCGTGCCGGGCGATCCGGTCGCCGCCGCGCCGCCGATGCCGCGCGAACCTGCCCCGCCACCGCCGCCCGCGCGTCCCCCGGGGCTACCCTCTTACGACAGTTACGCGCCGCCCGAGGAAGATGACGGCCTGCCGCCGCCGGGCTCCAGCTATGCGGCGGACCAGAATCCGCTGCAAGGGTTGCCGGCCCATACGCCGCCGCCCGCTATCCAGCAGCCGCCGCGCTATGACGGCTATGTTCCGCCCGAGGCGGCGGCGGCGACCCCGCCGCTCCCCGCCGCGCGTCCGCCGCTCCGGGCGTTCGAGCCGGAGCCTGCCGCCTTCGCTACGCCGCCCGCGCCGCCGGCCGTCGCGCGTCCGCCGGAGCCCTATTACGCGCCTCCGCCCGAACCGGTCTTCGCGCCCCCGCCCCAGCCTGTTTTCTCGCCGCCAGAGCCGGTGCACGCGCCTCCGCCCGAGCCTGCCTACAGTCCGCCGCCGGCCGCCGCCCAGCCCGTGCCGGTCCAGCAGCCGGTTCCGTCGCAGCCGCCCGCTGACGATGCCGCGGCGCGCAATGCCCAGCTTGAGGCCCAGCTTGCCGAACAGGCGGATTTCCTGCGCCGGACACTGACCCTGCTCGCCGAACTGGTCGAGACCGAGCCGCAGACGCCGCCTGATCCGCAAGGGAGCGGCGGCAATCAGGATGCGGCCTGATCCGGCCATGGTGGTCAATGGCCTGTCGGTCGACATAGAGGACTGGTTCCAGGTCGGCGCCTTCGAGCGAACCATCAGCCGCGATGACTGGGATAGCCTGATTCCCCGGGTTGAGCGCAATAGTGATGCGGTGATCGATCTGTTCGGGCGGGCGGGGGCTAAGGCGACATTCTTCACCCTGGGCTGGGTCGCGGAACGTTATCCCGCGCTGATCCGACGGATCGTCGATGCCGGCCATGAGCTTGCCAGCCATGGCTGGGACCATGTTCGCGTCTTCACGATGACCCCGGCGCAGTTTCGCGATGATCTTCGCCGCACCCGCGCGGTGCTGGAGGATCTGGGCGGTCAGAAGGTGAGCGGCTATCGCGCGCCCAGTTTCTCGATCGATCAGCGCACGCCCTGGGCGCACGAGATACTGGCCGAGGAAGGCTATGCCTATTCGTCGAGCGTCGCGCCCGTGGTGCACGATCATTATGGCTGGCCCGAAGCACCGCGCTTCGCCTTCCGGCCGATCGATGGCAGCGCGCTGGTCGAACTGCCGGTGACGACCGCACGGCTGGGCGGCAAGATTATCGCGGCGGGGGGCGGGGGCTTTTTCCGGCTCTTCCCCTATGCCTTTTCGCGCTGGGCGATCCGCCAGGTCAACCGTGAGGCGCGGCCGGCGGTGTTCTACTTCCATCCCTGGGAGATCGACCCCGGACAGCCGCGCGTCGCCGACGCCCCGATCAGGTCGAAGCTGCGCCATTATGCGCGGCTGGGTGCGATGGAGGGCAAGCTGGAGCGGGTAATTCGCGATTTCCGCTGGGGCCGGGTCGACGCCGTCGCGGCCGCCGAAGCGGCGCGGGCCGCCTGATCCGATGGCCGAGATTCGTCGTGCCGACCTGTCTGACGCCGCGCATGTGCGGGCGGTCGACGCCTATGTCGCGCGGCACCCGCAGGGCAGCGCGTTCCATCGCACCGCCTGGAGCCGCGCGGTCCAGCGCGGATGCGGGCAGACCGCGCATTATCTGGTGACGGGCACCGGCGGCAGCCTGACCGGCGTGCTGCCGCTGACCGAGGTCCATTCGCCGCTGTTCGGGCGGGCGCTGGCCTCGACAGGGTTCGCGGTCGGCGGCGGGCCAATCGGCGACGACCAAGCGACGGTCGATGCGCTCGCCGAGTTCGCCTGGGCGCTGGCAGGACGGCTGAGCTGCCCCTCGCTCGAACTACGCGGCGGTAGCCTGCCGTCGGGCGATGCATGGCATGTCGAGGACGGCAGCTATGCCGGTTTCGCGCGACCGCTCGCCGCCGATGACGAGGCCGAGCTGCTGGCGATCCCGCGCAAGCAGCGCGCCGAAGTCCGCCGCGCGTTGGGCTTCGATCTGGAGGTGCGGACGGGAACCAGCGCGGCCGATCGCGCCGAACATTATGCTGTCTATGCCGAAAGCGTCCGCAATCTGGGTACGCCGGTCTTCCCGCGCGCGCTGTTCGACGCGGTGCTCGACGAATTTGGCGAGAACGCCGATATATTGACCGTCCGCCATGCCGGACAGCCGCTGGCGAGCGTGCTCAGCCTGTACCACAAGGGCGTGGTGATGCCCTATTGGGGTGGCGGCACCCGCGCGGCGCGGACATGGCGCGCCAATGACATGATGTACTACGCGCTGATGCTCCACGCCCGCCGGCGTGGCTGCGCCGGGTTTGATTTCGGCCGGTCCAAATTCGGTACCGGGGCATTCGCCTTCAAGAAGAACTGGGGTTTCGAGCCGCAACCGCTGTCCTATGCGGTGCGCACCGCCGACGGCCAGCAGCCGCGCGAGATCAACCCGCTCAACCCGCGCTACCGGCTCCAGATCGCGCTGTGGCAGAGGTTGCCGCTCGCCGTCGCCAATCGCCTTGGCCCGTGGATCGCGAAGGGGCTCGGCTGATGGGCGAAATCCTGTTCCTGGCGCACCGGATCCCCTTTCCGCCTGATCGCGGCGACCGGATCCGCAGCTTCCACATATTGACCCACCTGGCGCGGCAACGGCCGGTGCATCTGGTGGGCTTCGTCGACGATGAGAAGGATCGCAAGGCGGCCAAGGAACTGCTGCCGATGCTCGCCTCGCTCCATATCGAGGTGCGCCGCAAGTCGCGCCTGCGCGCCGGGATCGAGGCGCTGGCGCTGGGTGAGCCGATCTCGGTGGCGGCGTTCGGATCGCGGCGGATCATGAAGATGGTCGATCAACTGCTGAGCGACCGGCCGATCGAGACGATCTTCGCCTATTCCGGGCAGATGGGCCAGTTCGTCCCCGACGATCGCGACGGGCGGCGCTTCATCATGGATTTCGTCGATGTCGATTCGGAGAAATTCGCCGCCTATGGTGCGGCCAGCGGCGGGCTGATGGGCTGGATTCACCGCCGCGAGGCACGGCTGCTGGCCGATTATGAGAATGACATCGGACGCTGGGCCGACATCAACCTGTTCGTAAGCGAGGCGGAGGCGGCGCTGTTCCGCAAGCGCGCCAATCTCGCAAGCGGCCATGTCCGCGCGCTCGACAACGGCATCGACACGGTACGCTTCGACCCCGTCGGTTTTCCGCGCGTCGCGGGGGCGGAGCCGATGCTCGTCTTCACCGGGCAGATGGACTATCGCCCCAATGTCGATGCGGTCGCCTATTTCGCGCGGCGAACTTTTCCGGCGATCCGCGCCAAGCACCCGCAGACGCTGTTCGCGATCGTCGGCCGCGATCCGGCTCCGCAGGTGCGCGAGCTGGCGAAGCTGAAGAATGTCATCGTCACCGGCGAGGTGCCCGACGTGCGGCCCTGGATCGCCGCTGCATCGGTGGTGGTCGCCCCGCTCGAGATCGCGCGCGGGGTACAGAACAAGGTGCTCGAAGCGATGGCGATGGCGCGCCCGGTGGTCGCTTCGCCAGCCGCGTTCGAAGGGATCGACGCGGTGCCGGGCGAACATCTGGTCGTCGCGCACGGCTATGACATGGCCAACGCCGTCAGCCACTTCCTGGCTGAGCCCGGCGAGGGCGACGCGATGGGTCGCGCCGCGCGCGCGCATGTCATCCAGCGCTATGCCTGGGATGCGCAGCTGCGCCAGCTTGACGCGATGATCCTCTGACATGTGCGGAATTGCTGGCATCTATCATCTTCAGACGGCCAAGCCGGTCGAGGAGTCGCGTGTCCGGGCAATGGCCGATGTGATCGCCCATCGCGGTCCCGATGGTTCGGGAATCTGGGTGGCACCGGGGGTGGGGCTGGGCCATCGCCGCCTTTCGATCATCGATCTGGCCGGCGGCGCGCAGCCGATGCCGAGCAATGACGGCCAGGCAGTGATCGTCTTCAACGGTGAAATCTATAATTACCGGGAGGTGCGTGCGCAGTTGATCGCGCTGGGCCGGGCTTTCCACAGCAATAGCGATACCGAGGTGATCGTCGAGGCGTGGCGCCAATGGGGCCCGGACTGCCTCAGCCGGCTCAACGGCATGTTCAGCTTCGCGATCCACGACGCCGATCGCGGCTGTCTGTTCCTCGCGCGCGACCGGCTGGGGGTGAAGCCGCTCCATTACGCCGAGCTGTCCGACGGCAGCATCATCTTCGGATCGGAGCTGAAGGCGCTGCTCGCGCATCCGCTGTTGCGTCGTGCCCCCGAAATCAGTGCGATCGATGACTATCTGGGGCTCGGCTATGTCCCCGACGACACGAGCATGGTGGCGGGGGTGAGGAAGCTTGCCGCCGGTCACTATCTGATGCTGCGCCGGGGACATCCGATGCCGGCGCCGGTGCAGTGGTGGGACGTCAGCTTCGCCCACCGCGCCAGCGGGTCGGCAGCGGCGTTGGGCGAAGAACTGACCAGCCTGATGCGGACCGCCGTCACCGACCGGATGATCGCGGATGTGCCGCTTGGTGCCTTCCTGTCGGGCGGGGTCGACAGTTCGTCGGTGGTGGCATTGATGGCCGAGGCGAGCGGGCAGGCGGTGAAGACCTGCTCGATCGGCTTCGATCATGCCGACTATGACGAAACCCGCTATGCTGCGGCGGTCGCGGAGCGCTTTGCGACCGAGCATCGCACCCGCATCGTCTCGGCCGATGATTACGGGCTGGTCGATACGCTGGTCCATGCGTTCGACGAGCCCTTCGCCGATGCCTCGGCATTGCCTACCTACCGCGTGTCCGAACTGGCGCGCGAGACGGTTACGGTCGCGCTGTCGGGCGACGGCGCCGATGAGGCGCTGGCGGGCTATCGCAGGCACAGCTTCTTCCGCGCCGAGGAACGGGTGCGTGGGCTGCTGCCGCTCGGGCTGCGCGCGCCGCTGTTCGGCACGCTCGGCAAACTCTATCCCAAGCTCGACTGGGCACCCCGGATGCTGCGCGCCCGCTCGACCTTTCAGGGGCTCGGCCGGTCGTCGGAGGAGGCCTATGCCGACGCGGTGGGCGTCACCGCCCGGCCGATGCGCCAGCGTCTCTATAGCGACAGCTTCCGCCGCAGCCTGCAGGGACACCGTGCCGAGGACCGCTATATCGCCGCGATGAGGGCCGCCCCCGCGCGCCACGCGCTCGACCGTGCCCAATATGCTGACCTCAAGATATGGTTGCCGGGCGACATCCTCACCAAGGTCGACCGGGCCAGCATGGCGGTGAGCCTGGAGGCGCGCGAGCCGCTGGTCGACTATCGCCTGATCGAGTTCGCCGCGCGGCTGCCGGTGAACATGCGGGTGCGGGGCACCACCGGCAAATGGCTGATGAAACAGGCGATGCGTCGCTACCTGCCCGACGATATCCTGTTTCGCCGCAAGATGGGATTCGTCACCCCGATCAGCGCCTGGTTCCGGGGGCCGCTCGCCGCCGAGGCCCAGCGGATCGCGCGCGGATCGGCGCTCGCCGAGACCGGCTGGTTCAACGCTGCGGAGATCGAGGGCGTTGTCGCCGAACATCAGAGCGGGCGGTTCGATCATGGCCGGCTGCTATGGCAGCTGATGATGCTCGATCGGTCGCTGGCGGGGTTGTTCGGCCTGGGGCGGTAGGGCGGGACGCTCGTTTAACGCCCGGTCAGCGGCATCCGTTCAAATGGTCGTGCCCTGTCGGTAGGGCAGGTCGATATGGAAGGTCGTGCCAATGCCTTCGCGAGTCTCGACATGGATCTCGCCATGATGCCGGTCAACGATGTTCTTGCAGATGGCGAGGCCCAGGCCGGTGCCGGCCTCGCCTCGTTCGGACGCCCGGTTCTCCTGGGCAAAGCGGGTAAACAGGCGGTTGCGGAACTCAGGCGTCATGCCACGGCCTTCGTCGATGACGCTGATCCGGACGCGGGAGACGTCTCGCACCAACCGCACGAGCACGCGGCGTCCCGACGGCGAGAATTTGGAGGCATTGGACAACAGGTTGCTCATGACCTGCAACAGCCGATAGCGATCGACCTGCGCGATCACCGCCTGCGCGGGAAGGTCGAGCTCGATCGCGATGCCGAGATTCCGCGCATAAGGGAGATTCTGCTCGACCGAGGAAACCAGCAGGTCTCCGAGATCGACTGGTTCGAAATGAAAATCGAGCGCGTTCGACTGAAGCTTGTCGATGTCGAGCAGGTCGTTGACCAGCCGGCCCAGCCTTTCGCTATTCTTGTAGGCGACATCGATCAGCTCGGCCGCGGCGGTGTGGGTCTCTCCGCCGGCACCGGCGCGCAGCAGGCCCAGCGCGCCGCTGATGACGGTCAATGGGGTGCGCAGTTCATGGCTGACCGTCGCGATGAGTTCGTCCTTGAAACGCGAGGCGGTACGCTCGATGGTCACGTTTCTCAGGCGGAACAGAAAATAGCCGCCGTCGATCGAAACCCATTGGGCGGCGATGATATTGCCGCTCGCCATCTGGCGCTCGCCCCGCGCCGCCTTGCGGCTGCGGATGGCATCGCCGACCTGTTCGGCGAGCACTGCCGGATCGCCGGGGCCATAATCGCCGCGATCGGCCAGCGTGCGAACCAGCCGCATGACGTCGGCACCTTCCGTGACCAGCGTCGAGGGCAGATCGAGCATAGTCAGGTAGGCATCGTTCCACAGCCGGATTTGATCGTTGTGATCGATCAGCATCACGCCTTCGTCGAGATGATCGAGCGCAATCTTTACCAGCGGCGAAAAATCCGACGCGCCGTCCATCGCCGCCGTTCTCCCCCGATACGCCGCGCCGCCCATAATGATGGTCCATCAACGGCGGAGTCCGGTCTCTGTCGACCCGGGTGATCTACGGGTCAAGCGCGCAGGCGGTGCCTGGTGCCTATTCGACCGCGAGCAACTCGACTTCGAAGATCAGCCATGCATTGGGCGGGATCGGATCGCTGCCCTCCGCGCCATAGCCCGCTTCGGGCGGGATGATCAGTTCGCGAACGCCGCCAACCTTCATGCCGACCACCCCGTCATCCCAGCCTTTGATCACCTCGCCCGCACCCAGCGCGAAGGAGAAGGGCTTGCCGTCGCGCGAGGAATCGAATTTCTTGCCGCGCTCCTCGCCCGGAAAGAGCCAGCCGGTATAGTGGACGGTGACAGTCTGTCCGCTATGCGCCTCGGCGCCGGTGCCGGCTTCGAGATCCTCGATATAGGTGCCGCCCGGCAGCGGGACCTGCGCGGCGGGCGCGGCAACGCAGATCGCCATGGCCGCGATCGGTGCGAACAGCAGGCTTCGGATCATATCTTCGTGGCTCCGGACGATGATGGGTAGAGGGCTTCGACAAAATAAAGGCCGTCGGGCGGCGCGTTGAGGCCGAGCCGCGAGCGGTCCGCTGCCGCCAGCGCCACTGCCAGATCATCGGCGCTCCACCGCCCCCGGCCGACCAGCGCCAGGCAGCCGACCATCGAGCGGACCTGATGATGGAGGAACGAGCGCGCGGCGGCCGCGATTTCGATCACCTCGCCATCGCGGCGGACGTCGAGCCGGTCGAGCGTCTTCACGGGGCTTTCGGCCTGGCAATGCGCCGAACGGAAGGTGGTGAAATCATGCTGCCCGATCAGCCGCTGGGCCGCATCGTGCATCGCGCCGGCGTCGAGCGCGGTCGCGACCTGCCAGGCGAGCCCTGTCTCGAAGGTGAGCGGCGCGCGGCGGTTGACGATCCGGTAGCGATAGCGCCGGCCGATACAGGAAAAGCGGGCGTGCCAGTCATCCGCCACCGGCTCGCAGGCGAGGATCGCGATCGGTGCGGGGCGCAGCCGGGCGTTGATCCCCTCGCGCAGCCGGAAGGGCGTCAGCGGCTTGGCGATGTCGGCATGCGCGACCATCGCCCGGCCGTGGACGCCCGCGTCGGTGCGCCCGGCCGCGTGGATCACCACCGTCTCGCCGGTGATCGCGGTGATCGCTTCCTCGATCGCCTGCTGGACGGTGGGGCCGTGCGCCTGCCGCTGCCAGCCCATGAAGGGGCGCCCGTCAAACTCGATCGTCAGCCGGTAACGCGTCATCCGGGATGGATGCTGGTCAGGTGTGTGCCTGCCGGAATGGCGAAGCCGCGCAGCAGGTCCGGAGCGCTCATCGCCGCCTTGCCGGCACGCTGGACGATGGTCGGCCGGACGGCGCCGTTGATGCACTCGATCGTCAGCCGCTCGTCGATCACCTCGCCCGGCGCAGCAAGGCCATGGGCATCCACCACATCGCAGGCGAGGATACGGATGCGCTCACCCGCATGCTCGAACCACGCGCCGGGCGCGGGGTTGAACGCGCGGACCTGGCGCTCGATCTGGCCGGCGGCCTGGTGGAAGTCGATCCGCGCCTCGGCCTTGTCGATCTTGGCTGCATAGGTGGTGCCCTCGTCGGGCTGGACGACCGGGGGAAAAGCTGCCGGATCGGCGAGCACGCGGATCATCAGCGCGGCGCCGCTTTGCGCAAGCTCGGTCGTCAACTCGCCTGCAGTCTTGCCATCGACGGCGGTTGCGACCGTCAGCAGCATCGGCCCGGTGTCGAGCCCGCGTTCCATCTGCATGATCGTGACCCCGGTGACCGGATCGCCCGCCAGGATCGCGCGCTGGACCGGCGCCGCCCCGCGCCAGCGCGGCAACAGCGATCCGTGGACGTTCAGGCACCCCAGGCGCGGCGCGTCGAGGATCGGCTGGGGCAGGATCAGGCCGTAAGCCGCGACCACCGCGACATCGAGCTGCAACGCGGCGAACATGGCCTGTTCGCCCGAATCGCGCAGCGTAACCGGATGGCGCACGGCGATGCCCAGCGCTTCGGCGCGGCGCTGGACGGGCGACGGGGTCGGTGCCTTGCCCCGGCCGGCGGGACGCGGCGGCTGGCAATAGACCGCGGCGATGTCATGGCCGGCGGCGACAAGCGCGTCGAGCGTCGGTACGGCGAAATCGGGGGTTCCCATGAAGGCGATGCGCATATGCCCTCTGAAACGCTTGCCATGCCATGATGCAAGCCCATATCGATGAACGATGGCATCGCCAGAGATAGAAACCCTTACACAGGCGCTGGCGAAACTGCCCGGCCTGGGGCCACGTTCGGCGCGCCGGGCGGTATTGCACCTGTTGAAAAAGCGCGAGGCGGCGATGGCGCCGCTGCTCCGCGCGCTCGAAGCGGTCAATGAAAAGCTGATCAGCTGTCACGTCTGCGGCAATGTCGATACCAGCGATCCATGTGGCATCTGCAACGACAGCCGCCGCGATCCCCGTATGCTGTGCGTGGTCGAGGAGGTCGCCGATCTCTGGGCGCTCGATCGCTCACGGCTGTTTCCGGGGCGCTATCATGTGCTTGGCGGCCGGCTGTCGGCGCTTGAAGGCGTGCGCCCCGAGGATCTGTCGATCGGGTTGCTGGTCGACCGGGTCGCAGCGGGCGGCATCGACGAGGTGGTGCTGGCGATGAACGCGACGCTGGAGGGTCAGACGACCGCACATTATATCGCCGATCGGCTCGAAAGGCTGCCGGTGCGGTTGACCCAGCTGGCCCATGGCCTGCCGGTTGGCGGTGAGCTCGACTATCTCGACGAGGGCACCCTCGCCCAGGCGCTTCGGGCACGGCGGCCGGTGAGCTGACCTTCACAAGATCCTCCCTGTCGCGCAGCGATGGGGAGGGGGACCACCTGAAGTGTGGTGAGGGATTCTGCATTTCCCAGTGAGCCAAACATGAGAGGTCGCAAAACTCCTCCACCATGCGCTGCGCGAACGGTCCCCCTCCCCATGCACTTGGAGCGGATCGTTCGGGCTGGGTTCAGCTTCGCGCGCGCAGGCTGATTCCCAAGGCCGACTCCAGCTCAGGCCCCCCTCGGGAGAAGGAGCTCAGGATGAAAAGGATATTCACGAAACTGATCGCGGCGCTCACGCTTGGCGCGGCGACGATCGCGGCGTCGGCGCCCGCCGAGGCGCGTGATCGCTGGGGCTATTCGCGCGATCATGGCCGTTGGGATGGTGGCCGCGCATGGCGGGGTGATCGCGGACGGGGTGACCGCTGGGATCGCGGCTATCGGGGCGGCCATGGCTATTACGCGCCACGCGGCCGCTATTATGCCCCGCGCTATTATGGGTATGGCTACGGCCATCCTCGCCATCGCCACTATTACCGCGACCACGACGGCGACGCGCTGATCGGCGCGCTGGCCGGCATCGCGATCGGCGCCGCGATCGCATCCAGCAACGATTATTGATCGGGCGCGGCCCGTCTTCGGACGGGTCGCCTCGCCTTGACGATTCGGCCCGGACTACCTAGCTCAGCGCGATGGCCATCCGTCCCATCCTCGAAGCGCCCGACCCGCAGCTGCGCACCAAATCCACGCCCGTCGACCGCGTCGACGATACGCTGCGCGTGCTGATCGCGGACATGCTCGATACGATGTACGACGCACCGGGGATCGGCCTTGCGGCGATTCAGATCGGCGTGCCGCAGCGCGTTCTCGTGATCGATTTGCAGGAGGAAGAGGACGCGGAGGGCAAGCCGATCCCGCAGCCTCGCGTGTTCATCAACCCCGAGTTGTTCGATCCGTCCGAAGAGCAATCGATCTATAATGAGGGCTGCCTGTCGGTCCCCGACCAATATGCCGAGGTCGAGCGCCCGGCGGTGGTCCATGCGCGCTGGCTCGACGAAAAGGGCGAAAAGCATGAAGCGCGGCTCGAAGGCCTGCTCGCGACCTGCCTTCAGCATGAGATGGACCATCTCGAAGGCATATTGTTCATCGACCACCTGTCGCGCCTGAAGCGCGAGATGGTGCTCAAGAAGCTCGAAAAGGCCCGCCGCGCAAACCGGGCGGCGTAATCGCTGAAATCCTCCCCATCGCTTCGCGATAGGGAAGATCAGGTCAGGCGTCCGCCCACCGCCGCAGCAGATTATGATACACCCCGGTCAACCGGATGATCGCGGGATCGGCCTGCCCGCGATCGATGGCGATCGTCTGAATCGCGCTGTCGAGGTCGAACAGGGTGCTGCGCGCGCCGTCGTCACGGACCATGCTCTGTATCCAGAAGAAGGAGCAGAGCCGCTCGCCGCGGGTGATCGGGGTGACATGGTGCAGGCTCGATGCCGGATAGAGGATCATGTCGCCGGCCGCCAGCTTGACGCCGTGGGTGCCCAGATTGTCCTCGACCACCAGTTCGCCACCGTCATAGCCGGCGGGATCGGACAGGAACAGCGTCGCCGACAGGTCGGACCGGATCCGGAAATCGGTGCCGCGCATCAGCCGGATCGCATTGTCGACATGGGTGTCGAAGCGATCCTCCGGGCCGTAGAGATTGAACAGCGGGGGGAAGACCTTGAGCGGCAGCGCCGCGGCGATGAACAGTGGTGCGGCGCTCAGCGCATCGAGGATGATCGCGCCCGCCTGCCGCGCGGCCTCTGAATCCTCGGGCAATTGGCGGTTTCGCTTGGCGAGTGCGGATTGATGGCCCGAGGTCGCGTTGCCGTCGATCCAGTCGCCGCCACGGACGAGATCGCGGACATGATCGAGCGAGCGGCCCTGCAGCACGCCCGGTATCGCAAGCATCATCGCGTCAGCCCTGAAGGACGAAGGGGATCGCCATGACGCCGCGGACCTCGACCGGCTGTCCGTCACGGATCATCGGTTGCCAGCGCCAGCCGCGTGCGGCCTGCAGCGCGGCCTGATCAAGCCGCTCGAAGCCGCTGCTCTGTGCGATCGACACCTGAGCGACCCGGCCGTCGGTACCGATCAGCAGGCGCAGCTGCACTGTGCCCTGCTCGCGCTTGCGGCGCGATTCGATCGGGTAGCGCGGCGGTTTGCCGTCGATCATCCGCTCGTCGAGATTGCCGACCATCACCGGCCCGGCGGGCGTCGCCGCGACTGCGACGGGCCTGGGCGGTGGCGGGGTATTGGTGACCGCGATCGTCGGCGGGGGCGGTGCCGGCATCTGGACGATCGGGGGCGGCGTGGTCGCCACCGGCTCGATCTTCTCGACCAATACCGGCTCCGGCTTGACCTTCTCGATCGGTGGGGCAGGCGGCGCCGCGATCAGCTCGACCACCAGCGGTTGTTTCCTGGGTGCGACATGGATCACGTCGAACGTGATCAAGCCATAAAGAAGAGCGGCATGCAGCGCCGCGATCATCAGGATGGCGGGCCAGCTTGGCCGGCGATGGGCGCCATAGGCCGAGCGGGGTTCGATCGGCGCGATCAGGGCATCGGAAGCCGAGGCAGGCAGGTGGGCGAAGAACAGCGCATCGCCGTCAACCGCTCTGTCCCGTCCCAATGTGCCGTGCATCGTCACCGCCAGCCGACTCCTTGTCGTTGCAATCTCCGCTAGCGCCAATCTTAGTGCAAATCAATCGCAATAGCGTTTGACCGAAATCAAAAGTCGCGAGATTCCAGCGCGTGACTTGGGCGTGGGTGCTACCTATGTGTTGAAGATGCGTCGTCCCACACCCGCCGGCCTGCCCACGCGTGAGCAGATCCTCGACTTCATCGCCAAATCGGACGTGCCCGCCGGCAAGCGCGAGATCGCGCGGGCCTTCGGCCTGCAGGGCAATGAGAAGATCACGCTCAAGGCGCTGCTCAAGGACATGGCCGACGAAGGGCTGATCGACAGCGCGCGCGGCCGCGCGTTCCACAAGATGGGCGGCATCCCCAAGGTGACGGTGCTACGCGTCACCGACATCACCGATGAGGGCGTGGCGCTGGCCGTGCCCGAGACCTGGCATGGGGAGAACGGCCCCCCTCCGCAGCTTCGGGTGAAGGAACTGCGTGGGCGTAAGGGGCCGGCGCTGGGCGTCGGCGACCGTATCCTCGCGCGGACCGAAGAGGCCGGGAAGGGCTGGATCGCCCACCCGATGAAGAAGCTCGCGCGCGGCGAGGAATTGATGCTGGGCGTCCTTCACCGCGAGGGCGACAAGCTGTGGCTGCGTCCGGTCGACAAGCGCGAGAAGCGCGACACGCTTGTCTCCGACGCGGGCGATGCCGATGTGGGCGATCTGGTGCTGGCCGAAAAGGCGGGCCGACCGCCGCGCATCACCGCGCGGGTAACCGAGCGGCTGGGCGATCCCTTCGCGCCGCGCGCCTTCAGCCTCGTTGCGATCCACAAGTTCGGCATTCCCGACATCTTTCCTGAAGCCGTGATCGAGGAGGCCGAGCTGGTGCCGAACCTCGACCTCGGGGAGGGCCGTGAAGACCTTCGCGACCTGCCGATCGTCGCGATCGATCCCGCCGACGCGCGCGACCATGACGATGCGATCTGGGCCGCAGCCGACGATGATTCCGCCAATCCCGGCGGCTTCCAGGCGATCGTCGCGATCGCGGACGTCTCCTTCTATGTCCGCCCCGGATCGGCGCTTGACCGCGAGGCGAAGAAGCGCGGCAATAGCGTCTATTTCCCCGACCGGGTGGTGCCGATGCTGCCCGAGGCGCTGTCGGCGGACATCTGTTCGCTGAAGGAGGGCGTCGATCGCGCGGCGCTGGTCTGTCACCTTACGATCAAGGCTGACGGCACATTGGCGAAATGGCGCTTCACCCGCGCGGTCGTTCGGCTCGCGGCGAACATCGCCTATGAGGATGCGCAGGCGGCGATCGACGGCGAGCTCGATCATCCGTTGACCGATACGGCGCTTCGCCCGCTCTGGACCTGCTGGAAGGCGCTGTTCAAGGCACGCGAGGCGCGTGAGCCGCTCGATCTCGATCTGCCCGAACGCCGCGTCGTGCTCGACGAGAAGGGTCGGATCATGTCGGTCGCGCCACGCGAGCGGCTCGATGCGCACCGGCTGGTGGAGGATTATATGATCGCCGCCAATGTGGCCGCCGCAAAGGCGCTGGAAGCGAAAAAGGCGCCGGTCATGTACCGCGACCATGAGCCGCCGAGCCGCGAGAAGCTGGTCGCGCTCAAGGATTATCTCGCGACCTTCGACATGGAGTTCGCGCTCGGGCAGGTTGTCCGCCCCGCCACCTTCAACCATATCCTTGGCAAGGTCACCGACGAGGCGATCAAGCCGCAGATCATGGAACAGGTGCTGCGCAGCCAGACCCAGGCTTATTATGCGCCAGTCAATACCGGCCATTTTGGGCTGGCGCTGGGCAGCTATGCGCATTTCACCAGCCCGATACGGCGCTATGCCGATCTGCTCGTCCACCGCTCGCTGGTCGGCGCCTATGGGCTGGAAGGCGGCAAGCCGAAGCTCAACGGTCCCGGACGCTCCAGCGACATTCCCGCCAATTCGAAGCTGACCCAGGAAGAGACCGAGCGGATGGGCGCGATCGGCGAGCTGATCAGCCAGGCCGAGCGCCGCGCGATGGAGGCCGAACGCGAGACGATCGACCGCTATGTCGCGGCCTTCCTGTCGACCAAGATCGGCGAACTGCTCGATACGCGGATCACCGGGGTTCAGGCGTTCGGCTTCTTCGCGACGGTCGAGGGCCTGGGCGGCGACGGCCTGGTCCCGGTCTCGACCCTGGGCTCCGAATATTTCCGCTATGACGAGGCGTCGCGCTCGCTGATCGGCGAGGAGAGCGGCGACCGCTTTCATTCGGGGATGAAGCTTAAGCTTCGGCTGGTCGAGGCCAACCCGATCAACGGCTCGCTACGCTTCGAACTGGAAGAGGGCGGCACCCAGCGCGCACCGCGCGGCGGCCCGCGTCGTGACGGCAAGGGCGGACCCAAGCGACCGATGATGGGAAAGCGCGGCCGCCCGGCGAATATCCGGCACAGGGGCGGGCGGCGATAGCCGCGGCGCCCTATGGTGCCGAACCAAGAATAGCCTTAACAAGAGGTGCAGGCTCAGCGGCGAACGGATTGACTATCGTCAGCCCACCCCAACTGAATCCGTCCTGCAAGTCTTCCGAGAACAGCACCGTACACCCGGCCGATGCAGCTGTAGCGATGACTACCGAATCCCATATGCGCAGATCATGATCGGCTGCCAGGTCGGCGGCGAGGAAAAGCGTTTCAGGCGTGGTGCCGATAACTGAAAAACTGTCGCGCCATGCAAGAAGCGCATCCCGGGCCTGCGCTTTGCTCCGACCCCCTTTTCGGACAAGCACATAAAATAGCTCGCCCAGTACCTGTGTCGGAATCGCGCCGGCGTCTCGCGCTATACGGGTCGTAAGCTCATAGGCTCGCGTTTGTCGCTGGGGGTCGTCCACGCCCTCGGCATAAACGAGAACGTTGGTATCGAAGGCGTATTTCACACCTCGTCGTCGTATAGCTCATCGCGCGACCAAGGGCCTGCATTCAGGGCGGGCTGGGCCCTCAGCCGCTTGAACAGCAGCTCCCGGGCAACCGACGTGACGGCTTGGTCTTGATCGGTCGGAACGATACGGGCAACGGGCTTGCCATGGCTGGTCACGACAAAGGTCTCGCCATCGCGCACGTCGCGGAGCAGCGATGAGAAGTTCCGGTTCGCGTCCGATGCCGAAATTGATCGATCCATGTTTCCACTCAAAGTAGTGATAATCACTATATATTCAATGGTCACAGCTTCGGCAAGGTCACGCCCTGCTGGCCCATATATTTGCCGGCGCGATCGGCATAGCTGACCTCGCAGGGCTCGTTGCCCTGCAGGAACAGGAACTGGCACGCGCCCTCATTGGCGTAGATCTTTGCCGGTAGCGGCGTGGTGTTCGAGAATTCGAGCGTGACATGGCCTTCCCAGCCGGGCTCGAGCGGCGTGACGTTGACGATGATCCCGCAGCGCGCATAGGTCGATTTTCCGAGACAGATGACGAGCACATCACGCGGCACCCGGAAATATTCGACCGTGCGGGCCAGCACGAAACTGTTGGGCGGGATCACACAGACCTCGGTCTCGCGGTCGACGAAGCTGTTGGGGGCGAAGTTCTTCGGGTCCACCGTCGCCGAATCGACATTGGTGAAGATCTTGAACTCGGGCGCGACACGCGCATCATAGCCATAGGAGGACAGGCCATAGCTGATGCAGCCGTCACGGCGCTGCGCCTCGACAAAGGGCTCGATCATCCCGTGATTCTGCGCCTGCTCGCGAATCCACTTGTCCGACATGATCGACATGGATCTTCGTATCTCCCCTATTCGATGCCGAGATCGGATGGCCCGAAGGCGTGCGGCAGCAGCTCGGATGCCCGAAAATAGGCGAAGGCGCTACCGTCAGCCGATCCGCAATAGATGTCGATGTCGCCGCCGCCCAGCTGCGCGGCCTCGTTGATGATCTGGCGGCAGCGGCCGCAGGGCGTGACGAGGCCCGCGCCGCTGATCGATCCATCGCGGGCGAGCGCGCCGCCGATCACCCCGATCGCGACGACGTCGCGCAGCCGCCCCTGGCTGTTCGCGGTGGCGAGCGCCACGGTCTCGGCGCAGAGCGACAGGCCGTAGCTGGCATTCTCGAAATTGCTGCCGGTCACGATATGGCCGTCGGACAGCAGGGCGGCGGCGCCGACCCCGAAGCGCGAATAGGGCGCATGCGCGTTTACGGCGGCCTCGCGCGCGGCGTCGATCAGGACGCGGCCGGCGACCTCGCGGATGTCGACCGGCTCAGCCACGGATGTGCAATACGCAGATCAGGGTGAACAGGCGCCGCGCGGTGTCGAAATCGACCTCGATCTTGCCGTCGAGCCGGTCCTTGAGGAGCTGCGCGGCATCGTTGTGAACGCCGCGCCGGGCCATGTCGACGGTCTCGATCTGCTGCGCGGTCGAGCTGCGAATCGCCGCGAAATAGCTGTCGCAGATCGCGAAATAATCCTTGATCGGACGGCGAAAGCTGCCGAGCCCCAGGATCAGCGTTTCCAGGCGCTCGTCATTCTCGGCATGCACGTCGATCGCCAGCCGCCCTTCCTCGACCCGCAGCCGGACCTTGTAGGGCCCGGCATAGTCGAGCGGATAGGGTTTGAGCGGCTTGAAATGATTGCCTTCGAGCAGATCAAAGATTGCGACGCGCCGCTCCTGCTCGACATCGGCATTGCGCCAGATGATGGTCTTGTCATCGAGCTCGATGGCGATGATGCGGGGATCGGACATGCCCTCCGGCCCTTAGCGGGGAGGAACCCGATTGGCAAAAAGAAGCATGCAGAACCGTGGGGGCTCTGCATGCTTCCAGTTTGCCTCGGGGGAGGATCTCAATCGGCCACGTGGACCGTCACATGCGCGCTCCAGCCGGCGACCAGCGCGCGGTCGAGCTTGTCGTCGATTTGGATGCGGACAGGCACGCGCTGGGTTACCTTCACCCAGTTGCCGGTCGCGTTCTGCGGGGGCAGCAGCGAGAATTGCGCGCCGGTGCCCGCGTTGATGCCCATGACATGGCCTTTGAATGTGCGACCCGGAATCGCATCGATCTCGATCTCGGCGCGCTGGCCGACCCGGATCTTGTCGAGTTGGGTTTCCTTGAAATTGGCGTCGATCCAGTAACCGTTCTCACTGACGATGTTGACCAACGGCAGCATCTGGACCGCGACGGAGCCCCGCTGCAGCTTGTCAGCCTGGCTGATCCGGCCACCGATGGGCGCGCGGATTTCGGTGCGGGCGAGGTCGAGCGCGGCCTTGTCGCGTGCCGCGATCGCGGCCTCAACCTGCGGATGGCCGCCATTTTTGGAGACACCAAGCACCGCGCGTGCCGATTCGGCTTCGGACGAAGCCGATGCCTGCTGCGCGATCGCGGCGGCAAGGCCGGCCTTGGCCGCGTCAAAACTGGCGCGGGTCGTGAACCCGCGCGCGAGCAACTCCTGCTGGCGACGGAACGTATCGCGCGCGAGGCTGACGTCGGACACGCTCTTTTGCGTGTCGGCCTGCTTGGCGTGATAGGTGCTCTGGAGCTGCGCGACGGTGAGCAGCGCGTTGCCGACCGCCGCATCAGCCTGCATCAGCGCGATTCGGTAGGGCGCGGCATCGAGGCGGAACAGCAGATCGCCGGGCTTCACCGGTTGATTTTCGGTGACGTAGACATCGGTGACGCGACCCGCGACCTCGGCGCTCACCTCGACGACATGCGCGTTGATCTGGGCGTTGTCGGTGGACACGGTGCGCCCCCCGGTCAGCCAGAAATAGGCGCCCACCAGCAGCAGCAGCAGCGGCAGGGAGATCATCGCCGCCAGCCGCCTCAGGCGGCGGTCGCTGTCGGGGGCGGGAGAGGCTTCGGCCTCGGCCGTGATCGCGCTCATCTTGTTCACAGCGCGGCCTGCCCGGCCGCCGACGGGCCGGCCCGGTCGTCCTCGACGCGGATATGATCGCGCACGATGGTCAGAAGCTCGGTCAGCTGGGCGCGTTGCGCGGCGGATAGCGGACTCAGGATATTCTCTTCCATCTCGTTTGCGATGTGGCTGAGTTCATCGACCAGCGGGGCCGCCTTGTCGGTCAGGTGGAGGCGCCAGACACGGCGATCGGAGGGATCGGCGCGACGCTCGACAAGGCCCGCCTCGGCCAGCCGGTCGACCATCCGGCACAGCGTGATCCGCTCGACGTCGAGCAAGTCCGCCAGCTCGGTCTGGGTAGGGCCGTCGACGCGCGAAAGGCTGATAAGCACCCGCCACTGCGCCCGCGTGATCCCCTTCGAACGCGCGCGCGCGTCGAACCAGTAGCGCGAGCGGCGCGCCACGTCATGCATCAGGAAGGTTATCCGGCGACTCATATCTGTATGCATGCTTGCATTATGATCACTCACAGTTGTTCGTTCAAGCAAATATAATCCACAGATCGCTCCCCCGGACTTTTACGGAGAGGTGCTTGCGGCAATGGCGCGCGGGGCGGATAACCGCATCCATGGCTGAACCAGTACGCGTCCTTCCCCCGTCCGAGCCCGAAGGGCCATCGCTGCCGCAGAATATCGAGGCGGAAGCCGCGCTGATCGGCGCGATGATGCTCGACAACCGAATCGTCGAAGACGTCCAGTTGCGGTTGCGACCCGAGCATTTCTTCGAGCCGCTGCACGGCCGGATCTATGACGCGATCCTCAAGATGGTCGATCGCAACATGCTCGCGACCCCGGTGACCTTGCGGCCGCTGTTCGAGGGCGATGCCGGAATGCGCGAGTTGGGCGGGCCGACCTATCTCGCGCAGCTCACCGGCAGCGGCGCCGCGCTGATCGGTGCGCGCGACTTCGCCACCCAGATCTACGATCTGGCGCTGCTGCGCGCGCTGGTCGGGGTCGGGCGCGGGATGGTCGAACAGGCGCTCGACACCTCCGAGGACGTCGATCCCAAGGGGCAGATCGAACAGGCCGAGATCGCGCTGTACCGGGTCGCCGAACAGGGCGGCGAGGAAGGGTCGGTCAAGAGCTTCGCGCAGGCGACCAAGATGGTCATCGAGATCGCGAGCGCCGCACTCAATTCGGGCGGGCATGTCGCGGGCCTGACCACCGGACTCGATCGGCTCAACGCGAAGATCGGCGGCCTTCACCCATCCGACCTGATCATCCTTGCCGGTCGTCCCGGCATGGGCAAGACCTCGCTCGCCACCAACATCGCGTTCAACGTCGCGCAGCGCTATGTGCGCGACCAGCGGGAGGGGATCGAGCCTTCGGTCGGGGCGGGGGTGGCTTTTTTCAGCCTGGAGATGTCGGCCGACCAGCTGGCGACGCGCGTGCTGTCGGAACAGGCCGAGATCAGCGGCGAGCAGATCCGCATGGGCAAGATCAGC
Organism: uncultured Sphingomonas sp.; assembly: GCA_947085315.1. GTDB lineage: Bacteria > Pseudomonadota > Alphaproteobacteria > Sphingomonadales > Sphingomonadaceae > Rhizorhabdus. The sequence continues at coordinate 234,835 of CAMTVW010000012.1, forward strand.
CATGCCGAGTTCACCGCCTTCGCGCGCGCGGCGCAGGATCTTGAAAGCCTGCCGCTCTATATCGACGATACGCCCGGCCTCACCATCGCCGCGCTGCGCACTCGCGCGCGCCGCCTGAAGCGGCAGAAGGGGGTCGGCGTGATCATCGTCGACTATCTCCAGCTGCTCCAGGGATCGGGGAAGAGCTCGGAGGCCAATCGCGTCCAGGAGATTTCCGAGATCAGCCGCGGACTCAAGACGCTCGCCAAGGAACTGCATGTGCCGGTGATCGCGCTGTCGCAGCTCAGCCGTGCGGTCGAGCAGCGCGAGAACAAGAAGCCGGTGCTGTCGGACCTGCGCGAATCGGGATCGATCGAGCAGGATGCCGACATGGTGTGGTTCGTCTATCGCGAGGAATATTACCTCAACCTGCTGCGGCCGAAGGTCGCGTCGGCCGAGGCGGGCGACAGCGCGGTCGAGGTGACCGCCTTCGGCGAATGGCAGACCCGGATGGAGCGCGCCCACAACCGCGCCGAGCTGATCATCGCCAAACAGCGCCACGGATCGACCGGGACGATCCCGCTGAAGTTCGAGAGCAAGTTCACCAAATTCTCCGATCTTGCGGACGAATATTACAGCAGCGACGACTACGAATAGGGCGATGCTGCGCCGCCAGATTGCATCGCCCCCCGAAATATGATCTTCTCCACGTAACGACCCGAAAAAATGGGCGTTGGGGAGAGGCTCATGGATCACGTCGATCAGGTGATGGATCGCGTTCTGGTTACGGCAGTGCTGTGCATGCCCTTTTACCTGATCTGGAAGATCGGCGCCTATCTGTTCTGATCAGAACACCGGCTCTTCGCCGGGGCGGACGATCGGTTCGCCGTGGATCCCGCATTCGACCTTGTCCCAGCCGCGCCAGCGGCCCGCGCGCGGGTCCTCGCCGGGCTTGACGACGCTGGTGCACGGCGCGCAGCCGATCGACAGATAGCCATTGGCTTCGAGCGGATGGCGCGGCAGATCACGCTCCGCGAACCAGCGGTCGAGATCGGGCTTGGCCCAGTCGGCGAGCGGGTTGAACTTGATTCGATCGCCGTCGAGCTCGAAGCGCGGGATGCCCGAGCGGGTCGCCGCCTGGAAGCCCTTGCGGCCGGTGATCGAGGCATCGAAATCCTTCATCGCGCGGGCGAGCGGCACGACCTTGCGGATTTCGCAGCAGCCGTCGGGATCATAGGACCAGCGCAGCCCGGTCGCGTCCTTCGCGGCGATCGTCTCGACTTCGGGCGCGATATTGCGCACGCCGGTGAGGCCGAGCCGGGCGATCAGCGTGTCGCGATAATCGAGCGTCTCGGGAAACATCTTGCCGGTATCGAGGAAGATCACCGGCAGAGCCGGATCGACCCTGGCGACCAGATCGAGCAGCACGGCCGATTCGGTGCCGAAGGAAGAGATGACCGCGACCCGGCCGAGCAGCTTCTCGTCGATTACCGCACGCAGCACCGCTTCGGTACCGACCCCTTCGAAGCGCGCGTTGAGACGCGCGACATCGGCCGCGGTGAAGCGCGGCGTGGTGTCGATCCGATCGATGCGGCGCGCGGGTTCAGCCATGCCGTTTCGCCCAGACGGGCGCGCGTCCGTCGACGGTCTTCTGATAGACGTCGTCGTATAGCCGGGTGAGCCGGTCGAGTACGTCGCGGTCGATCTCGGCGTCGCTCAGGAACGCGTCGAAGCCGCAGCGCCGCATCGGGCTGATTTGGTCGACCAGCACGTCGCCCGCCGCGCGCAGTTCACCGCCATAGCCCGCTTCACGCAGGATGCTGGCGATCGAATAGCCGCGCCCGTCGCGGAACTTGGGAAAGGAAACCTCGATCAGCGACAGCCGGTCGAGATAGGGGATCAATGCGCGCGGATCGTCGGTCGGCTCCAGCCGCACGGCGGTGGCGTTCGACTGGCCGAGAAAGGCGTCGAGCGTGACCGAGGGTTCCTCATGTGCGTCGTCGTTGCGGAAGCGGATGAGGTCACCCATAGATCGCCTCCTTGAACGGTGCTTCGCCGACGCGGCGATAGGTGTCGATGAAGCGTTCGCCATCGGCGCGCAGCGTGGTGAAGACGGTCACCGCCTTCTCTATCGCATCGACGACGCCGTCCTCGGAGAAGCCGGGGCCGATGATCCTGGCGATGCTGGTGTCCTCGGCCGCCGATCCGCCGAACGAGAGCTGGTAATTCTCCTCGCCCTTACGGTCGACGCCAAGAATGCCGATATGCCCGGCATGGTGATGGCCGCAGGCGTTGATGCAGCCCGAGATCTTGAGCTTGAGCTCGCCGAGGTCGCGCTGTTTTTCGAGGTCGGCGAAGCGCCCCGCGATCTTCTGCGCGAGCGGGATCGAACGGGCGTTGGCGAGGCTGCAATAATCGAGCCCGGGGCAGGCGATGATGTCGCCGATCAGGTCGAGATTGGCGGTCGCGAGGCCGGCCGCGTCGAGCTTCTGCCAGATCGTGAAGAGATCGGCCTTGCGGACATGCGGCAGGACGATGTTCTGCGCATGGGTGACGCGTAGTTCGTCGAAGCTGTAGGTCTCGGCAAGGTCGGCCATCAGGTCGATCTGCGCCGATGAGGCGTCGCCGGGGATGCCGGTGGTCGGCTTCAGGCTGATATTGACGATCGCATAGCCGGGCACCTTGTGCGCGGCGACCTGCTGGTCGAGCCACGCCAAAAATTCTGGGCGAAAGTCAGGATCGCCGCGGTCGATCTCGTCCGACAGGCCGGTTTCGTAGGCGGGGGGCGCGAAGCTTGCGGCGATGCGCGCGAACTCCGCCTCGGGCGCGTCGAGGCCGAGCGTTTTGGTGTGGAGGAATTCCTCTTCGACCTGGCGGCGATATTCGTCGGCGCCGATCTCGTGGACGAGGATCTTGATCCGCGCCTTGTAGAGATTATCGCGCCGGCCATAGCGGTTATAGACCCGCAGGCAGGCCTCCATATAGGCGAGGAAATCGGCCTTGGGCAGGAACTCGCGGATCACCGGGGCAATCATCGGGGTGCGCCCCATGCCGCCGCCGACGAAGACGCGGAAGCCGGTCTCGCCCGCATCGTTGCGGTGGATCTGAAGCCCGATGTCGTGGAGCTTGACTGCGGCGCGATCCTCCTCGCAGCCGACCACCGCGATCTTGAACTTGCGCGGCAGATAGCTGAACTCGGGGTGGAAGGTGCTCCACTGGCGCAGCAGCTCGGCCCAGGGTCGCGGATCCTCCACCTCGTCGGCGGCGGCGCCGGCATATTGATCGGACGAGATGTTGCGGATGCAGTTGCCGCTCGTCTGGATCGCATGCATCTGGACAGTCGCCAGTTCGGCGAGGATTTCGGGGGCGTCGGCGAGCTTGATCCAGTTGTACTGGAGGTTCTGCCGGGTCGTGAAATGCCCGTAATCCTTGTCATATTTGCGCGCGATATGCGCCAGCATGTGCATCTGGCGGCCCGAGAGCGTGCCATAGGGCACGGCGACCCGCAGCATATAGGCGTGGAGCTGAAGATAGAGACCGTTCATCAGCCGCAGCGGCTTGAACTGGTCCTCGGTGATCTCGCCGGCAAGGCGACGGTTCACCTGATCGCGAAACTCCTCGACGCGGGCGTCGACGATCGCCTGATCATATTCGTCATAACGGTACATGGTCAGATCACCCATTCGCCGATGGTGGGATCGGCAGGTTTGAGGCCAAGATCGGTACGTACGGTGGGGCCCACCGCGCGGATGCGATCCTTGATATGGGCGGGGCGGGGGCCGGTGTCGGTCAGCGTCGCCTGAATGACATAGGCGCCGTTTACCCGGCGCGCGGCTTCCTCGGCGGCGGCGATCGCCTCGCCCTGGCCGTCGACGTCGACCGCATGCTCGACATGGCGCGACCAGCCCTCGCCGGTCCACCAGATCACGTCGCCCGTCACGAGATCATTGCCGGTCAATATCTTCACGCTTCGTCTTTCATCATTTCGGCTTGGGCCGCGAAACCCTTGAGCCGGTTTTCGGCGTCGGAGAGCAGCACGACCTCTCCGACGACGATGATCGCCGGGCTGATAACCGCTTCGCGCGCCACCAGGTCGCCGAGATCGGCGAGCAGGCTGCGCATCGCGCGCGACCCTTCGAGCGTGCCGCGTTCGAGAATGGCGACCGGCATGTCGGGGGCGACCCCGTCGGCGATCAGCTTGTCGGCGATCAGCCCGGCGCAGGTGATGCCCATATAGATGACGAGGGTGCGGCCCTGCCCGGCGAGGCCCGCCCAATTTTGTTCGGACAGGCCCTTGCAGGTGCCGGTGACGAAGCTGACCGCGCTCGACCAGTCGCGGTGGGTGAGCGGCAGCATCGCCTCGGCCGCGCAGCCGAGCGCGGAGGAGACGCCGGGGACGACCTCGACCGGCAGGCCCGCCGAGCGGACCGCCTCGACCTCTTCGCCGCCGCGCCCGAACACGAACGGATCGCCGCCCTTCAGCCGCACGACGACCGACCCGGCCTTCACATGCGCGATGATCAGCGCGTTGATCGCCTCCTGCGGCAGGGTATGCCGGTCGCGCTTCTTGGCGACCGAGATGCGCTGCGCGGTGGCGGGCGCATAGTCGAGCACGCGATCGTCGATCAGCCCGTCATGGACGACCACGTCGGCCGCCCGCAGCGCATCGACCGCGCGCAGGGTGAGCAGGCCGGGATCGCCGGGACCGGCGCCGACCAGGATCACGCGTCCGCGCGCTTCGGGATCGAGAAGCGATGTCATGTCCGCCAGATGGCCCCTGATGCCGCAATGCGCAAATCAAGGATGTTTGGGGGAGGGCCAAGTTTTCTTTGCGTTACCAATGTTCTCCCTCATTCTCCCATGGCGGGTAATATATTGGCGCCGGGGAAGGCTGGCCGCCTCCGCCCTGCGCTTCATCCGATTTCCGAAAGCCTGTCGAGGCACCGCAAATCTGCCCGATTTCCCGGGTGCATGGGGTAGAATGTTCGTTTTTTTGTTTTTCCGCCTCACGCGGAGACGACCGGCGGCGTCGGCGGCCTGTGCGCGAGGGCTTCGAGCACGGCCAGCCTTCGCCCGGCCGGACGCTTCGCATCGGGCACTCCGGGGCGAGGTGCTGACCAACCGGTTCCCATAGCGGAATTAAGTGAACAAAACAGAAACAATGTGGTGGGCAGGCGCGCAACGGCTGGACGCCTTCGGCCTGAACACCATAGCGAACATTTTATCCTACGCTTGGCTACCCCGCATGAATCTGCCATTTTTGACCCGTCAAACCGACCGGTTGAAAGTCCGCCATGCGCGAAGTCCAGTCCTCCGAAGTGCGCTCAGAAAGACGGGCGCAACGGTTCAAACGACCTGGATATCGTAGGCGAACCATGTGCTCTGGCTGTGATCATAGAGCTGCACGAGCTGATCGGTCATGGTGACCGACCAGGCGCCGGAAGAGCCGCGGTCGTAGCCCCGGGCGGTCATGCCGTCGATCTCGATCGAGACGAACGCCTTGTCGGCCGCATCGTAGAGTTCGGGAAGCGCGCCGCCGAACTTCGCCGCGCGATCGCCGTCATAGCCCTGCAGATACGCACCCCGGGCTTCGGCAGCGATCCGCAGATGCCGGCCGGCCGAGCGATCATAGAGGCCCGCGACCTTCCCGCCGGTGATGAAGGCATAGGCGGCTGCGGCGGCCATCGCGCGTGTGTGAGGTGACATGGCGCCACCTGCCATTCGGGCGATCAGGAAAGCAAGCGCTGTTCGAGCGGACCATGGCGCAAGGCGCGCGCCTAAATCCCGGCCGCTACCGCTGCCGCGACCACTCCCGAACCGGCGGCAGACCGGTCAGTCGGGCAATGCTTCGGCGTAGCGCGCGAGTTTTTCGAGCGTCTGGTAGCCATATTCGACGGCGCCAAAGCCGATGCCCGCGTCGCGCTGCGCTTTGGTAGGATGCAACTGACGCAATGTGATCACGGTCTTGCCATCGCTCTGTTCGTCGAATGTGATGGTTGTCCGGAACCGCCCCGGATCGTCATCGCTGTCGGCGCCGTGATCGAACTCGATCAGCGTCGGTCGTTCGATCCGGCGGAATATCATCCGGCTGGGCCAGCACTGGCCGTCAGGTGCGATCATGTCGAAGCGCCACAGGCCGCCGACGGATATGTCGATCGCGCGGGTCGCGATCCTGAAACCGGCGGGGCCGAACCAGTTCGGCAGATGGTTCGGGTCGGTCCAGGCGGAAAACACGATGTCGCGCGGCGCGTCGATGACCCGCGAGAGAACGATTTCGCGATCGAGCGCCCATTGCGAGAGCGCGGCGTTGGTCGACGAGGTCATGATCAAATCCTTCGATCGGGATGGGGATGGGGATGTGACAGTGGCGTCAATGAAGCGCGCGGGCGCCCGGCGATCGAGGCGGCGGCCGGGCGCGTCGGTGCTTTGCGGACCGCCATCATTTCAATCTTCGCTCCGGGATGTCGGCTCGATTGCCTTCACATAGACTTCGAGCCGATCGAGGCGCGCTTCCCAAAGCGCACGCTGATCGGCCAGCCAGCTTTCGGCATCGGTCATCGCGGCCGGCTTCAGCCGGCAGGTGCGAACCCGCCCGCTCTTGCGCGATTCGACGAGGCCCACGGCCTCGAGCACCCGGACGTGCTTCATCAGGCTCGGCAGCGCCATGTCAAATGGACGTGCCAGCTCCCCGATCGAGGCCTCGCCCGCGCCCAGACGCTCAAGGACAGCCCTTCGGGTCGGGTCGGCAAGCGCGCCGAACACAAGATCGAGACTCGATGATAAGTTATCCATGTGGCTAACTATATGCGCATGCCGAAGGGTCGTCAATGATAGTTATCCGCCTGGCTTACTGATGGTCCCAGGGTCGGCACCGCAGTTCCACGTCAGTGGAACAAGCTCTAGCGGGGGCGTCGCGTGCCAGGCTGGGCGGCGTTCGCGCTCTCCTCGGCCGCCAGCTTGCGCCAGCGGTCGAAGCGCTCGGTGGTCAGCGCGCCCGCCGCGATCGCCGCGCGGATCGCGCAGCCCGGTTCGGTGCCATGCGCGCAGTTGGAAAAGCGGCAATCCCGCGCGGCCGCCTCAAAGTCGTCGAACAGTTCGGCGATGCCGGTGGCGGCATCGGATAGCTGGAGTTCGCGCATGCCGGGGGTATCGAGCAGCCAGCCGCCCTGAGCGAGGCGATGCATTTCGCGCACCGTGGTGGTGTGGCGGCCGGTGGCGTCGCCGGCGCGGATCGCCTGGGTGGCGATGCTGTCCGAACCGCGCAACGTGTTGACGAGGGTCGATTTGCCGACGCCCGACGAGCCGAGCAGGGCGACGGTTTCGCCCTTGCCGCACCATGATGCGAGGCGCGCGACACTGGCGCGATCACGGCCGTTGACGGTTTCGACGCGCAATCCCGGCTCGATCGCGCGGGCCGCCGCCGCGAAATCCTCCGGCGTGTCGGTCAGGTCGGTCTTGGTGAGGACGATCACCGGGTTCACCCCCACTTCGTGCGCCATCACCAGATAGCGTTCGAGCCGGGCGACGCTGAAATCCTGATTGCATGAGGCGACGATGAACAGCGTATCGACATTGGCGGCGATCATCTGTTCGCGGCGCGGGTCACCCGGCGCACGCCGCTTGAACAGGTTCATCCGCTGGAGGACGCGGGTCGGCTGCAAGGTGTCGCCATCGACAAGCAGCCAGTCGCCGACCGTCGGATGATCGTCGGCCGGAGCGGCGCCGGGAATCTTCGGCGCGATGAAGGCGTGTCCTGCCGCACCCGCCACGGCAAGCTTGCCGCGATGGACCGCCATCACCCGGACGGGGTGGCAACGCGCGACCTCGTCCGCCGAGAGCTGGTCGCTGAACCAGGGCTTCCAGCCCAGCTCTTCCAAAGTCTCGCTGGTCGATGTCATGGGGCGGCAGCTATCAGTGGCGCGGCGGCGCGTCCACAATGGTGGCGATGGGGCGGAGCCTTACGCCCCCTCCAGCAGTTCCTCGATATCGCCGCGGATCGATTCCGGCTTTGTCGTCGGGGCGTAGCGGCAGAAGATGGTGCCGTTGCGATCGATCAGGAATTTGGTGAAGTTCCACTTGATCCCCTCGGTCCCCAGGATGCCCTTCGCGTTGCTCTTCAGCCAGGCATAGAGCGGATGAGCATCGGCGCCGTTGACGTCGATCTTCGCGAACATCGGGAACTGGACGTCATAGGTGAGCTTGCAGAATTGCTCGATCTCGGCCTCGTTGCCGGGTTCCTGGTTGCTGAACTGGTTGCAGGGGAAGCCGAGGAGGACGAGGCCCTTGTCCGACAGCTGCTCATGGAGCATTTCGAGCCCCTCATATTGGGGGGTGAAGCCGCATTTGCTGGCGGTGTTGACGATCAGCAGCACCTTGCCGCGATAATTTGCGAGCGGGACGTCGCTGCCGTCGATCGCCTTGGCCGAGAAATCGTAAACGGTGCTCATGCTGCTTTTCCCCCGGCGTCCTGCCCCTGTGGGGCAGGTCTTATACGAGAATGCGGGGATCGCCACATTTCTCCCATCGCCGCTCCCTCACCGAGCGTGCGGCATGATCGGCTTTTCCTCGGGGGGGACCAGCCCTTCGAGCACCGCCCAGAAGCCCGTCACCGCATTCTGCCCGGCCTGGGCATAGGCGGTCGACAGCCGCTCGCGCAGCGCCTCGAACAGCGAGGTTTCGAGCTCGGCGCCGGCGGGTGTGACGCGCAGCAGCCGTTGGCGGCGGTCTTCGCGGCCCATGCGGGTCTCGATCAGGCCGCGCTCGGTAAGATCGTTGAGGACGCGGCCGAGCGACTGCTTGGTGATCGCGAGGATGCGGAGCAGTTCGCTGACGGTGATGTCGGGATTGCGCGCGATGAAGTAGAGCGACCGATGATGCGCCCGGCCCAGCCCCTGCGCCGCAAGCCCCTCGTCGATGCCGCGATAGAGGTGGCTATAGCCGAAATAGAGCAGTTCGATGCCGCGGCGGATTTCGGGCTCACGCAGGAACAGCGGCGAGGCGCTGCGAAACGCGTCGGGGCGCGAGGGATCGGGAGAATTTTGGACAGCCATGTTGACGTAATTTGCCAGCCCGCTTATCCGAACGCAACGCCAAAGCGCGTCGGGGGGGAAGATTCGTCCGCCGGCCCGCAAACAAGCAGGACGATGTGAGACATGGCTGAGGAACCCACCTACGACGATCGCGACGGCTTCATCTGGCTCGACGGCCAGCTGGTTCCATGGCGGGACGCGAAGGTCCATGTCCTGACCCATGCCATGCACTATGCTTCTTCGGTGTTCGAGGGCGTGCGCGCCTATGACGGCGTCATCTTCGAGGCCGACTGGCACAGCCGGCGATTGCGCGAGAGCGCTGCGATGCTGGGGTTCGATTTGCCCTGGTCGGTCGAGCAGATCAGCGCAGCCTGTTATGCGACGATGAAGGCGAACAATCTGACCGATGCCTATGTCCGCCCGGTGGCGTGGCGCGGTTCGGAGCAGATGGGCGTGTCGGCGCAGCGCACCAAGCCGCATATGGCGGTCGCCTGCTGGTATTGGGGCCAGTATCTCGATCCGGGCGCGGGCGGGCTTAAGCTCGATATCGCCCCCTGGAGGAGGCCCGCGCCGTTCACCGCGCCGGTCCAGGCGAAGGCGGCGGGGCTCTACATGATCGCGACGATGTCGAAGCATCATGCCGAGGGCCGCGGTTTCCAGGACGCGCTGATGTTCGACTATCGCGGTCAGGTCGCCGAGGCGACTGGCGCCAACGCCTTCTTCATCAAGGACGGGGTGATCCACACGCCGAGCCCCGACTGCTTCCTGAACGGGATCACCCGCCAGACGGTGATCAAGCTGGCGCGCAAACGCGGCATCGAGGTGATCGAACGCGCGATCTGGCCCGAGGAGCTGGAGGAGTTCCAGCAATTCTTCCTGACGGGTTCGGCGGCGGAGATCGTGCCGGTGGGCTCGGCGGGCCCGTGGCGCTTCGAGGTGGGCGACATGACCCGCCAGATCCAGAAGGACTATTCGGATCTGGTGCGGGGTAAGCTGACGGTTTAGTTCGTCGCCCCGGCGGAGGCCGGGGCCGCCATCGTGGTAACCGCAACATTGCGCAAGAGCCGCTGGCGGCCCCGGCCTCCGCCGGGGCGACGGTTACTCCGGCAGCTGCGGCGTCACCCGGCCGCGGTGCCAGGTGGCAAAGACATAGACCGCGAGGCCACTCCAGATCAGGCCGAAGGTCACTACATGGACCGGCAGCAGCGGTTCGCCGAAGATGTTGATCGCGATCAGCATCTGGATCGTCGGGCCGATATATTGGAGCAGGCCGAGTTCCGAATAGCGCATCCGGTTGGCCGCGCCCGCGAACAGCAGCAGCGGGGCAGTGGTGACGACGCCGCACAGCATCAGCATCCAGAAGGGCGGTCCCGCGACCGCGGCGGGCAGGATGGGGATCGTCAGCAGCCAGAACAGCGCGAAGGGGGTGAGCAGGGCGGTTTCGATCAGCAGCCCTTCGACCGGACCAAGGCCGATCATCTTGCGGACCAGCCCGTAGAGCCCGAAGGTGAAGGCGAGCCCGAGCGGGACATAGGGGATCGTGCCCTGTTCGATCGTCAGCACCGCGACACCGGCGCCCGCGAGCAGGATCGCCACCGCCTCCAGCCGGCCCAGCCGTTCGCGCAGGAAGACCATGCCGAGCAGGACGTTGACGAGCGGGTTGATGAAATAGCCGAGGCTGGCCTGGAGCGCATGGCCGGCGTTGACCGCGTAGATGTAGATCAGCCAGTTGCCGCCGATCAGCAGCGTCGATGCCAGCAGCGCGAGCGCGATGCGCGGGCTGCGGATCGCCGCGAGAACGGCGGGCCAGCGCTTCAGCAGCGCCGCGATCACCGCCAGCAGCAGCACCGACCAGATGATCCGGTGCGCCAGGATGCCGAAGGCCGACACGGGATGCAGCGCGCGGATGAACAGCGGGAGGACGCCCCACATCGTATAGGCGCCAACCCCCATCGCGATGCCGAGACGGGTTTCCCTGCTTGCCGCCATCAACCCGGCCGGCGGCCGTGCATCAGGCGCCGACCAGCGACAGCGACTGCCGGTCATCGACATCGTCGGCGATGAACTCGCGGACGAAATCATTGGCGGGGGCGTTCTCGATCTCGGAGGGGCGAGCGAACTGCTCGATCTTGCCGAGGTTGAGGATCGCGACCCGGTCGGCGAGCGCGAACGCCTCCTCGCGGTCATGCGTCACGAAGATCGAGGTGATGCCGAGCCGGTCGTGAATCTGGCGCAGCGCCTTGCGCAGCTCGCGGCGGACCTTGGCGTCCAACGCGCCGAACGGCTCGTCGAGCAGCAGGATGCGCGGGTTGCGGGCGAGCGCGCGGGCGAGCGCGACCCGCTGGCGCTGACCGCCCGACAGCTGCGAGGGGAAGCGCTTTTCGAGCCCGGGAAGCTGGACCAGTTCGAGCAGTTCGGTGACGCGCTGGTCGATATCGGCCTTTGACGGGCGTTCCTTGCGCGACAGGACGTCGAGCCCGAAGGCGATGTTCTTCGCGACCGTCATGTGGCGGAACAGCGCATATTGCTGGAAGACGAAGCCGATGCCGCGATCCTGGACCGCCATGTCGGTGACGTCCTCGCCGCCGAACGAGATCGTCCCCTGTTCGGCATATTCGAGCCCGGCGATGATCCGCAGCAAGGTGGTCTTGCCCGAGCCCGACGGGCCGAGCAGCGCGACGAACTCACCCTCTGGAAGGTCGAGCGAGACACCGGCGAGCGCCGGATAATTGCCGAAGCGGCGCGAGATATTGTCGATCGTGATCGTCATGATGTCAGTGTCCCGAAGCGGCAAGGGCATCGTGGTGACGCCATTCCAGATAGGTCTTCAGACCCAGCGTTACCAGTGCGAGCAAGGCCAGCAGCGCCGCGACCGCGAAGGCGGCGACGAAATTATACTCGTTGTAGAGCACTTCGACATGGAGCGGCATGGTGTTGGTCTCGCCCCGGATATGGCCCGAAACCACCGAGACCGCGCCGAACTCCCCCATCGCGCGGGCGTTGGTCAGCAGCACCCCGTAGAGCAGCCCCCAGCGGATGTTGGGCAGGGTGACGCGCGAGAAGGTCTGCCAGCCATTGGCGCCCAGCGACAGCGCGGCCTCCTCCTCGGCGCGGCCCTGCGCGATCATCAGCGGGACCAGCTCGCGCGCGACGAAGGGGAAGGTGACGAAGATCGTCGCGAGCACGATGCCGGGCACCGCGAAGATGATCTCGACATCGTTCGCGGCGAGCCAGGGCCCGAACCAGCCATGCGCGCCGTAGAGCAGCACATAGATCAGCCCCGCGACCACCGGCGACACCGAGAAGGGCAGGTCGATCAGGGTGAGCAGGAAATCCTTGCCGCGAAAATCATGCTTGGCGATCAGCCAGGCGGCGGAGACTCCGAACACCAGGTTCAGCGGCACCGCGATGATCGCGACGATCAGGGTCAGCCGGATCGCGGCGAGCGCATCGGGCTCGACGATCGCCGCCCGCGCGGCTTCCCAGCCGTTGCGCAGCGCTTCGACGAACACCGCCGCGAGCGGCAGCAGCAGCATGACCCCGACATAGGCGATGGCGACGAGCAGCAGGGCGATCATCACCGGCTTCGGCGCCTGAAGCGGATCGCGGCGCGTGGCGCGCTTGCGGTTCACAGGCCGGCCTTTCTGCGGTTAAATTCCTGGATGCGGTTGATCACCAGCAGCATCGCGAAGGAGATGAGCAGCATCACCACCGCGATCGCGGCGGCGCCCTCATAATCATATTGTTCGAGCTGGGTGATGATCAGCAGCGGCGCGATTTCGGAGATCATCGGCATGTTGCCTGCGATGAAGATCACCGAACCATATTCGCCGACCCCGCGCGCGAAGGCGAGCGCCGCCCCGGTGATCAGCGCCGGGCTGATCGCGGGAAGGACCACCCGGCGGAACGTCTGCCAGCGGCTGGCGCCCAGGGTGATCGCGGCTTCCTCCACATCGCGGCCGAGGTCCGCGAGCACCGGCTCGACGGTGCGGACGACGAACGGCAGGCCGATGAAGGTCATCGCGATGACGATGCCCTGCGGATGGTAGGCGACGGGGATGCCGAGCGTCGCGAGCGGCGCGCCGAGCCAGCCGGTGTCGGCATAGATCGCGGTGAGCGCGATGCCGGCGACGGCAGTCGGCAATGCGAAGGGCAGGTCGATCACCGCGCTGAGCAGCCCGCGACCGGGAAATTTATAGCGCACCAGCACCCATGCGATCAGCAGCCCGAACACCGCGTTGAGCAGCGCCGCGATCGCGGCGGCGCCGAAGGTGATCCGGTAGCTGGCGATCGCGCGCTCCGAAAAGGCGACCGCGATGAAATGATCGATGCCCTGGCCGAAGGACCGGATGAAGACCGCGCTCAGCGGAATCAGGACAATCAGGCTGAGCCAGGTGATGGTCAGCCCCATCGTCAGTGAAAATCCCGGTAACACCCGCCGCGCGAGTGTTCCGGACGCCCCGGTCGCCATAGAAATCCGTACCCAATTAAAATCGCGCGATTGGCCCGGACCGATAGTCTCGGTCCGGGCCAATGTCATGCTTTGCTTCGAACGACTTTTCGTTGCGAGGCCCCTATCAGAACTTTGCGCTGATCGTCAGGCCCCGCGAACCAGCATCAGAACTTCGCCTTGATGGTGGCGCCGAAGGTGCGGGGATCGCCCGTCTGGCCGGCGACCAGGCCGACATTGCTCGGCGCGGTCTGGAGCAGTTCGAAATAGTTCACGTCGAACGCGTTGCGCACCCAACCGAAGACATCGAAGCTTTCGGTACGGAAGCCGGCGCGGAAATTGGTGAGCGCATAGCCATTGATCCGGGTGTAAATCGACGGCGACGGGTTCGACTGGAAATTGCTCCGATACTGGCCGTCGATGCCGGCATAGACCTGGCCGTCCCTGTCGAGCAGCGAAAGCTCTGCGTTGACCTCGGCGCCGTAGGAGACCGAATATTTCGAGACGCCGGGAAGGCGCTGGCCCGAAATGTCGCAGTTCTGCGGGCTGAGCGAGCCGGGAACGCCGGCCGGGCCGGGCACCTGGGTACCGGTGACGGCGGTCCCGCCGGCCAGTTCGGGCGGGCAGGGCGCGTCGACGAACTTCGCATATTTCGCATCGGTATAGGCGGCGTTGACATAGGCGTTGAAACGATCGCTCGGGCGGATCGAGAAATCGGTTTCGATGCCCTGCGAGCGAACCTTGCCGGCATTGGCGAGATAGCCGCGCAGCACGCCCAGCTGACCATTGGTCACGGTCGCCTGGTAGTTCTTGATGTCGGTGCGGAAGGCCGCGACGTTGAAGGTCGCGCGGCGATCCCAGAGCTGGGTCTTCACGCCGATCTCGAAGCTGTTGACCGATTCGGGCTTGATCGGCGATTCGATCGGTACGCCCGCAGCGGTCGTCGGCAGACCATTCTGATTGACGCCGAAGGTCTTGAAGCTCTTGGCGTAGGTCGCATAGGCGAGGATGCCGGGCGCGATCTTGTAGTTCACGTTCAGATCGTAGGTGAAGTTCCAGTCGCTGTCGGACGGCGCGCTGGTCTGCGGCGCGAAGACGCCGCACTGCGCTGCGCCGACCGCGTTCGACGCCGGCTGCGGGCAGGTCAGGATGGCGCCGGCGCCAGTGGTAACGACCCGCTGATAGAAGCCTTCCTTCTTGTCATAGTTGACGCGGATGCCGGGCTGAATGGTGAGGGCGTCGGTGATCTTGTAGCTCACCTGGCCGAACAGCGCGGCGCTGGTGGACTTGAGCAGCTGGGTGTTGCGCGCGGTGAGCCCGTTGAGGACGCTCGGATCATTTGCGAGCGCGCCGGTCAGGTTCCAGCGACTCGACGCCGTGCCCTGCCGTTCGAAGCCCTGGGTGTCGATGCGCTGCTTGAAGCCGAACAGGCCGACGACGAAGTCGAGCTTCTCGGCCGAATAATTGTAGCGGAACTCCTGCGAATATTGATCCTGCTGCGAGGGGTTCTGCGAGTTCGAGACGATGTTCAGACCGGTGAAGTCGCGGTCATTCTCGGGCTTCCAGTCCCAGAAGCGCCAGGCGGTGATCGAGGTGAAGGTGCCGCCGCCGACATTCCACTTCACCCGCGCCGAAGCGCCGCCGATGATGTTGCCGGCGTTGAGATTGGCGTCGATATCGGTGAGCCGATCGAACGGATTGCGGCTGACCACGCTGTAGTTCTGCGCCGCGGCGAGCGCCTCATATTGACGCGCCAGCGCGCGCTGCGTCGTGCCGACGCGAACGAACACGGTGCCGCAGCACTCGGCGTCCTGCTTGCTCCAGTCGCCGGCCAGGGTGATGCTGAGATCCTCGCTGGGCTTGAACAGCAGCTGGCCGCGCAGACCCAGATTGTCCTGCGCATTGATCCACTGACGGCTGGTGACGTTGTAGATCGTGCCACGGCGCGAGGTGGTCGAAGCGGCGACGCGCACCGCGACGGTGTCGGTGAGCGGACCCGAGACAGCGGCCTTGGCCTGCTTGAACTGAAGATTGCCGACGGTCACCTCGGCCTTGCCCTCGAAGGTGAAGGTCGGCTGGTTGGTGGTGATGTTGATCGCGCCGGCGGTGGTGTTCTTGCCGTAGAGCGTGCCCTGCGGGCCGCGCAGCACTTCGACTTGATTGATATCGAGGAAGTCGAACGTCGCCGCAGAGGGGCGCGCATTATAGACGTCGTCGACATAGATGCCGACGCCCTGTTCAAAGCCGTCGCTGGTCAGCCCGAACGGAACGCCCAGGCCGCGGATGTTGATCGCGGTGTTGCGCGGGTTCGACGAATAGACCTGCAGGGTCGGCGCGAGCTGCTGGAGCTTAAGGATGCTGAAGTTGCCGGTATTCTCGATCTGGCTGACGCCGACCACCGAGATCGCCAGCGGCACTTCCTGCGCGGTTTCCTGACGGCGGCGCGCGGTGACGAGAATTTCACCGTCCCCGCTGTCGGCTTCGGCTTCGGGGGTCAGGCCGGCCGGTGCCGTCTGGGCATGGGTAGGGGTTACGAGCACGGCTGCCAGAGCCGCACCCGCGAGGAGCGCGTGTCGCATAATTAGTCCCTTTCACTTGCTTTTTACTTGTTCTGCCTGTGGCCCCGATTGGGGAGAGCAGGGTGGGCACCCGCTCTCCCCGCCCCGGGGAACGGTTAACTTCGGGCCGCCGCCAATATCTGGTCGAACAGCCCTCCATCCTTGAAATGCACGGCCTGAGCGCGCTCCCAGCCGCCGAAATTCCGGATCGTGAACAGCGCGATATTGGGGAATCGCGCGCGATATTGCGCCGCCGCCTGCTTGTCTCGCGGGCGGTAGTAATGCGCGGCGATGATCGCCTGACCGGCTGGTGTGTAGAGGTAGCGCAGATAGGCCTCGGCGGGCTTGCGGGTGCCGTTGCGGTCCACATTCGCGTCGACGACCGCGATCGAGGGTTCGGCGAGGATCGAGACCGACGGGATCACGATCTCGAACTTGTCGCGGCCGAGCTCGTTCACCGCGAGATGGGCCTCATTCTCCCAGGTCAGCAGCACGTCGCCCTGGCCGCGTTGGGCGAAGGTGGTGGTCGATCCGCGCGCGCCGCTGTCGAGCACCGGAACGTTGCGGAACAGCTTGACCAGATAGTCGCGCGCAGCCTTGGCCGATCCATATTTGCGCTGGGCGTAGCCCCAGCCGGCAAGATAGTTCCAGCGCGCGCCGCCACCGGTCTTGGGGTTGGGGGTGATCACCTTGACGCCCGGCTTCACCAGATCGTCCCAGTCCCTGATCCCCCTGGGGTTGCCCTTGCGGACGAGGAAGACGATCGTCGAATAATAGGGCGTGCTGTTATGGGGCAGGCGGCTCTGCCAGTTGGCCGGCAGCAGCTTCGCGCGCTGCGCGATTTCGTCGATGTCATAGGACAGCGCCAGGGTGACGACATCGGCGGGAAGTCCGTCGATTACCGAGCGGGCCTGCTTGCCCGACCCGCCATGGCTCTGCCGGATCGTGACGTCCTGCCCGGTCCGCGCCTTCCAGCTCTTCGCGAAGGCGGCGTTGACCTCGGCATAGAGTTCGCGGGTCGGATCATAGGAGACATTGAGCAGTTCGACCGGCGCGGCGCGCAGGGCCGCGGGCTGAACCCATGACAGCGCGGTGGCGGCGATCGCCGTCAATATGGTGCGATGAGTCTTCATTGATGTCCCCGGTTAATGGGGACGTTTTATATCTACTAAATTAGAAGAGAAGATAGAAATTCTATCAAAACAGTAGAGTTTATATTTCGGTTCGGCGGCGAAGGGGTTTTGCGCGGAAATCCGGGGCTTCCCGGGGGATGAAGCGCATATTGGTGCTGGCGGATGCCGATCCCCCAAAGCCCCTCCCCTTCAGGGGAGGGGAGGAAGCCTTTCAGAAGTCGACCTGCAGGCGGGTGCCGAGAATGTCGCCCTTCGCCGTGCTGTTCGGCCCGTTGAGCCCGGCCGCCGGGATCGACGGGAAGACCAGCGGCGAGTTCTGCCCCTTGAAGCGGATATAGTTGGCGACGAACTTCAGATTGGGGTTGAGATACCAGTTCAGGCCGAGCGTCCAGGTCTCGCCCTTGCGACCTACCGCGCGACCGCCGATGCTCTGGAAATCGAAGTCGGTAAGGTCGAGCATGTCGTAGCGCGCGAGCAGTTCGACCGCGCCCCACCCGCCGCCCGGCGCGAAATCGCTGAACGGCTTCAGCCGGTCGACATTGCCGTTCTTGAAGACGCGCGATTCGCCGGTGACGAACCAGCTGGCGAAGACATAATAGCCGTCGGCATCGACCGTCGACGCCGCGCCGTAGCGGTCGATCTTCAGGCGGCTATATTCGCCCTGCAGCGACAACGGCCCCCAGACGCCGGCGGCTTCGAGCCCCCAATAGGTGGCGTTGCGCGCGCCGGTCGGTACGCCGCCCGAAGGGGCCGTGCCGGTGATGCTGATCGCCACGAGCCGGCCGCCATCGACCCGGCTGCCCGGACGATCGCCAAGGCCCGAGATCGCATGGCCGGCGATGCCGGCGACCTTGAACGCAGAGGCGCCGAGATGGACAACCTTGCCGGTGTCGAGGATCGGATCCCAGGTGACGCGCGCGTTGACGCCATAGGTTTCGTCGGGTGTCGATTCGTTGCGCTGGACCGCCTCGCCGCTGCCGAACAGGCCGATCGTCGCGTTGAGCTTGTCGGTCTGCCAGGCGGCGGAGACGCCCAGCCGCCGTTCGGCACCGATCGCGCCGAACGCGTTGATCGCCATGCCGCGTTCGAGGAAGCTGTTGAACGAGTCAGAGGTGTTGGCCTCCAGCCCATAGGGGGTCTTGTGCTGGCCGATGGTGAACAGCCATTTCGGGATGCCGGCATAGCTGACATAGGCGTCGAGCAGGCTGGCGCTGCCCTTCACGAGCTCGGCTTCGATCCGATATTTGAAATATTTGTAGAAGGTGCCGTCAAAGCCGATCCGGCCCCGGCGCAGGTCGCTGCCGCTATTATAGTCGTAACGGCCGTCGCCGCGGCGGCGATAGCCGGCGTAATCGACCTGGATCATACCGCGCGGCTTGAAGGTGAAATTGCCCTCGACATCGGCGAAGCTGGGCGCGGGACCGGGCTGGACGCCGCGCGCGGCGCGGACCTCGACATTCTGGACGCGGCTCTGGGTGGCGGCGGCGGCTTCCTCAAGCTGTCTGTTACGGGCTTCGAGCTGTTGGATGCGCGCCTCAAGCGCGTTGAGCCGGTCGAGGATGCGATCGCCCGTGCTGGCGGGCGCAGAGGCGGCGGGTGCGGCGTCGGTGTCGATCACCGTGTCAATGCCAGTGCCGCTATCGGGGAAGGCCTCAACCTGATCGGGGATCGGTGCGATCTCCTGTGCCATCAGCGGTGCGGGCATCAGCGCGAGGACGGCAGCGCCCCTCAGCAGTTTATGACACATTTGTGACCCCTCGATTTCGGCTCTCATGGCCCGGCAGGCCAAGGAGGGCAAGACGGGTCTTGCACGCCCCGGCCCGCCCGAGGGTGATATTATCGCTTGGCCTCTTCGAGGATCTGGTCGAACAGGCCGCCGTCATTGAAATGCGCGCCCTGCGCCTTCGCCCATCCGCCGAAATTGTTGATCGTGAACAGCGCGACGTTGGGGAATTGCGCCTTGAACTGCGCCGCGACCTTTGGGTTGCGCGGCCGATAATAATTCCTGCCGATGATCTGCTGCGCGGTGGGCGTGTAGAGGAAGCGCAGATAGGCCTCGGCGGCCTTGCGCGTCCCCTTCTTGTCGACATTGGCATCGACGATCGCGACGGGCGGCTCGGCCAGGATCGAGACCGAGGGCATGACGATGTCGAACTTGCCCTTGCCGAACTGGTTGACCGCGAGAAATGCCTCATTCTCCCAGGCGAGCAGGACATCGCCCTGGCCGCGCTGGACGAAGGTGGTGGTGGATCCACGCGCGCCGCTGTCTAGCACCGGAACGTTGCGGAACAGCTTCACCAGATAGTCGCGCGCCGCGGCGGCATTGCCATATTTGCGCTGGGCATAGCCCCAGCCCGCGAGATAATTCCAGCGCGCGCCGCCGCTGGTCTTGGGGTTCGGCGTGATCACCTTGACGCCGGGCTTCACCAGATCGTCCCAGTCCCTGATCCCCTTGGGATTGCCCTTGCGGACGAGGAAGACGATCGTCGAATAATAGGGCGCGCTGTTGTTCGGGAGCCGCGCCTGCCAGTTCGCCGGCAGCAGCTTGCCGCGCGAAGCGATCTCGTCAATGTCATAGGCCAGCGCCAAGGTGACGACATCGGCGGGAAGCCCGTCGATCACCGAGCGGGCCTGCTTGCCCGAACCGCCATGGCTCTGCCGGATCGTCACGTCCTGCCCGGTCTGCGCCTTCCAGCTTTTGGCGAAGGCGGCGTTGACGCCGGTGTAGAGTTCACGGGTCGGATCATAGGAGACGTTGAGCAGCTGGACGGGCGCTGCGGCGGCGATGCCCGGCACGGTGGCAAGCATGGCGACGAGGGCTGCGAAGATGGTCAGATGCTTTTTCATCGGAATCCCCTGTGGACTGGCCACCGTTTATCGCTGCTGCGGCAAAACGCAGAACAAGAAAATCTATTGAAACAGTAGAGATGGGTTTCGGTCGGTCGCGTCTGTGCAAACAGGTTGGGGCGGGAAGCGTTCCCGCCCGATCAGGCGGGCTGTACGCCATCGGCGTCGACATGATCGGGCGCCAGCTTCACCCCGATCAGCCGCACGCGTTTTTCGACCAGGTCGACCGGGGTTCGGTGGAGGGTGAGCCGGTAGTGGCCGCCCAGGTCGCGTTTCAGGACGAAGCCTCCGCCGTCGCGCAGCAGCAGGCCGGTTTCATCGATGGGCTCGCCGCTCAGAGCGTCGCCTCGATCGCGCGGGCGGCGAGGTCGGGGTCCTCGGCCTGGGTGATCGGCCGGCCGATGACGAGGATCGAGGCGCCCTGATCGAGCGCCTGGCGCGGGGTCATCACGCGCTTCTGGTCGGCGCGGCCATTGCCGCCGGTCGCCGGGCGGATGCCCGGGACGACGAAGAAGCCGTGCGGCCACAATTTCTTGGCGCCCTTCACCTCATTGCCCGAGCAGACCACGCCGTCGAGCCCGGCCTGTTTCGCGAGCAGGGTCAGCCGTTCGACCTGGGCATGGGTATCAGCGGTGACGCCGATCGATGCCAGATCCTCTCCGTCGAGGCTGGTGAGCACGGTGACCGCGACCACCCTGGTGCCGATCGGGGCGGCCGCCTTGGCGTCTTCCATCATCGCGAGGCCGCCGGCGGCATGGACGGTGAGGATCGCGGGCTTGAGCCCGTTCAGCGCCTGGATCGCCTTCGCTACCGTGTTGGGGATGTCGTGGAGCTTGAGATCGAGGAAGATCGGCAGATCGAGCGCGGCCATCTCGCGGACGCCGGCCTGGCCGTGGGCGTTGAAGAATTCGAGCCCCAGCTTGATCCCGCCGACATGATTGTGAACCCGCGCGACGATGTCCTTGGCGCGGGCGATGTCGGGGGTGTCGATTGCGACATAGATCGGGCTGCGGGTCATATTGTCGCCTCTCCCGGAGCGGCGTCGGGAAGCGGCCGAGGCAGGGGCGTTGCGATGGTGGTTTGCAATGCGTTGCGTTCCAGCGTGTCGATCCGGCGGTGGAGCCGCCACATCCGGGTGCGGTGGACCGCATAGGTCGGCGCGAAGCCGATCAGCATGCCGATGACGATCAGCACGGGCAGTTTCACATCGGCGGTGAGCCCGGCCCAGAGGTTGATCGAGACCGGCACCCAGTTGCGCAGCGAGAAGATCACCGCGATCACCGTCAGGACTACCCAGAACAAGGTCTTCAGGAAATGCATGCGGACCTATGTCCTCCAGTGGCCGGGCGGGGTCAAGAGACGGTGCGTTTCGGGACGCGTCAGGACGGGACGGATCAGGTCCATCTCGTTGCGCGGACATCTCCTCCCCGTTCCGGGGAGGAATGATTGGAAGTTTACCCCGCGATTTCCGCTTCGATCCGGGCGATCTGGTCGGCGATGGTGGTCAGCCGGTCGCGCTCCTCGTTTAGGATCGCGTGGAACAGCCGGCGCTTGATCCGGGTCACGTCCTCGGCGGCGATAGCCTCGCCCATCGGGATTGCCGAGACGAGCACGTCGATCATCCGCTCGGCGCCGTGGAGCCGGCCCCACAGATAGTCATTCTCGCGATAGGCGCGGCTGAAGAAGGCGCCGAACAGGTTGAACTCGATCCCCCGCAGCGTCGCCGTGGCGCCGCCCGACCGGATCGATCCCGCGTCATCGGGCGAGATCCGATCGACCTGGATCGCATGGAATTCCTGCGCGCCCTGCAGCCGCATCAGCGACAGCGTCGCGAGATCGTAGAAGGCGAAGCCGAGATAGCCGAGCAGCAGCGCGCGGCGGTCGACCCTGGACAAGGCGGGCAGGACCCCCGCGATCGCCCGATCAGTCGCGGCGTCGAGCGCTTCGAGCCCGCGGGCGGCGGCGATGCTGGCGAGCGCGGTTGCGCTGTCGGTGGCGGCATGTTCGACCGCGGCGACCACCGGGCTTTCATAATGATCGCGCATCTGCAGGTCGAGGAACGGTGCGAGCGAGCCGTAAATGGCGTTGCGGGCCGCCTGAAGCGCGGCTTCGCTGCTGCCGCCGCTGCCGGTTTCCAGCTCGGTCAGCCGGTCGGCAAGGAAGCGCAGCCGGCGGATGCGGTAGCCGAGATCGTGGCTGCGCAGGAAGCCGAGCAGCGCATCGCCGATGGTGCCGTTGCGCAGCGCATCGGCCTCCTCGAAACCCTGTTCGCGGATATGCGCGCCGATCGCGGCGCGGACCGCATGGCGCGCAGCCGGATCGTCGGCGCCGGTGAGCAGCGCGATCGTCGAGCTTAGCTCCTCGGCGATGGTCGACAGCTTGAGCTGGCAATAGCCGGCATAGGTGAAACCCGCCTGCCGCGCCGCCTGTTCGAGCGCGCGCACCCGCCAGCCGGCGATGCGTTCGGCGCTGGGGCGATAGATCATCACCCGGGTGCCCATCGCCGAATCGACCGCGGCATCGACCTCGGGGCGGATTGCCTCGATGATCCGACGGGTCTGGGCGATGCGGATCGAGCGCTGTTCGATCAGTTCAAGATTGTCGCGGATCGGCTGTTCGCGCGGGATGGTCGACATCGCGCCGAAGATCGTCGCGAAGAAGCCGGGCGGGCGGACGATGCCGTCGCTGCGGCGCTCGGGCGGGGCGTGAACATTGGCGGTGGGGTCGAGATAGAGGAAGCGGCGGTCGACCTCGCGCCGCGCCGGGCGGTTGCGCAGCGCCTCGATCGCCGGGCGGAACGGCGCGTTGGCGAGCACCGATCCGTCGATCAGCACAAGATCCTCCGGGCTGCCGCCGGTGGCGGCGCTGGGGAATATCCGCTGGAGGAATGCCTCGCGCCCCGACCAGTCCTGGCGGCGCGCCTTGAGCACCTTGTCGAGCTCGGCGACGTTGAACGGGGGAAAGGCGCCCGGGAAGCTGGCGGTGGCGCGGCCGGCGAAGGCGAGTTCGGCGGGGTCGGCGAGATGGCGCTTGCCGATGCCGCGATCGGTGAAGGTGATGATCAGCCGATGCTCGCGCTCTTCGGCGACCGCCGGGCTGTGCAGCCGCAGCCGCTGATTATAACCGTGGAAATCGGTGACGGTGACCGAGACGTCGAGCGGCTGGCGATCGGGCAGCAGCGGCGCCCCGGCGGGGCCCGCCGCCATCGCGTCGAACGCGTCGAGGATCAGATTGGTGAAGGTGACGCCGCCGAACGGCGGATGGAACCAGCGCGCGCGCACGAACCCCGACAGCTTGCGCCGCACTTCGGACCGGGTTTCGGGCGACACCGTCCGCTCGACCGTGCCGCCGCGCCGCCGCGACAGCATCCAGGCGAAGGGCAGCGCCCAGAATTTGGAGAAGCGCGACAGCGGCCGGGCGTCGGGATCGAGCAACACTTCCACATCGGCATGGTCGAGCCACAGGCTGGTGAGCGGTTCGAGCGACTGGCCGGTGGTGATCGCCTGGGCGAGAAACAGGCCGTTGAGCCCGCCCGCGCTGGCCCCCGCGATCACGTCGATCAGGACGCGAAGCTTGACGCCCTGTTCGGTCTCGATGCGCTGGAGAAGTTCGTGATAGATCGCCTCGCTGCCGGGGCCGGGCGGGGCATCATCATGAAAGGCGCGGCTGGCGCGCGCGAGCCGCCACAGCTCCTTGGTGATCCCGTGCATGTACACGGCCAGGCTGACTCCGCCGTAGCAGACCAGCGCCAACCGCAGTTCCTTCTCCCGCATGGGAGGGGCTTAGCGACTTTCCCCCCTCCCTGCCAAGGGAGGGGGGTGGGGGGTACGCCACAACATGCTATTCGACTGACAAGGCGTGACCCACCCCAACGCTCCCTTGGCAGGGCGCGGCTTTATGGTTATGTTCTTGCTTCGTTCATATTGGGGATGCCAATGGCCAAACCGCAGAAACGCTATGTCTGTCAGGCCTGTGGTGGCGTCGCGACGCAGTGGAAGGGGCAGTGCGCCGATTGCGGCGAGTGGAACTCGCTGGTCGAGGAAACGAGCAACGTCACGGTGTTTTCGGCGAAGCATAATCTGCGATCGGGCGGGCGGGCGATCACGCTGGTCGGGCTCGATGCCGACATAGCGCTGCCGAAGCGCTGGTCGACCGGGATCGCCGAGTTCGATCGCGCGCTGGGCGGCGGGGTGGTGCCGGGATCGGC
Source organism: uncultured Sphingomonas sp. (assembly GCA_947085315.1). Classification (GTDB taxonomy): domain Bacteria; phylum Pseudomonadota; class Alphaproteobacteria; order Sphingomonadales; family Sphingomonadaceae; genus Rhizorhabdus. The sequence goes on from CAMTVW010000012.1 coordinate 259,038, forward strand.
GACCCTGATCGGCGGCGATCCGGGGATCGGCAAGTCGACGCTACTGCTCCAGGCCGCCGCGCGGATGGCGCTGGCGGGGCAGTCGGTGGCCTATATCTCGGGCGAGGAGGCGGCCGATCAGGTGCGGCTGCGCGCACGGCGGCTGGGGCTGGGCCATTCGCCGGTCCAGCTCGCGGCGGCGACCTCGGTACGCGACATCCTGACCACCGTCGAGAAGAAGCCGCCCGCGCTGCTCGTGATCGATTCGATCCAGACGATGCACAGCGACCTGATCGAAGGTGCGCCGGGCACCGTGAGCCAGGTGCGCGCCTCGGCGCAGGAGCTGATCCGCTTCGCCAAGGACAGCGGCACCGCGCTGGTGCTGGTCGGCCATGTCACCAAGGACGGCGCGATCGCGGGACCGCGCGTGCTCGAGCATATGGTCGACACGGTGCTCGCCTTCGAGGGCGAGCGCAGCCATCAATATCGCATCCTGCGCGCGGTGAAGAACCGCTTTGGCGGCACCGACGAGATCGGCGTCTTCGCGATGGCCGAGGGCGGGCTCGACGAGGTCGCCAATCCGAGCGCGCTGTTCCTGACCGCGCGCGGCGAGGGGATGAGCGGGGCGACGGTGTTCCCCGCGATCGAGGGGACGCGGCCGGTGCTGGTCGAGATCCAGGCGCTGACCGTGCGGCTGCAGAGCGGCGCGACGCCAAGGCGCGCGGTGGTGGGTTGGGATTCGGGACGGCTGGCGATGATCCTCGCGGTGCTGGAGGCGCGCTGCGGGCTCAGCTTCTCGACCGCCGAGGTCTATCTGAACATCGCCGGGGGCTACCGCGTGTCCGATCCGGCGGCCGACATGGCGGTGGCGGCGGCGCTGGTCTCCGCGCTCGCCGAACGCCCGGTGCCGACCGACTGCATCGCCTATGGCGAGGTCGCGCTGTCGGGCGAGATAAGGCCGGTCGCGCATGCCGGGCTGCGGCTGAAGGAAGCCGCCAAGCTGGGCTTCGGCAAGGCGTGGGGACCGCCGGCGAGGGACGAGAAGCAGGCGGGCATGCGCGTGGAGAATTTCTCGACCCTGGGCGCACTCGTTGACCATATATTGGGACGGCGGTAGCTAGGGGCCTCGCGAACTTACCCCTCCCCTTCAGGGGAGGGGGCGGGGGTGGGGCCTGTCCACGAACGTTGCGCCGGAGGAGAGGCCCCACCCCAACCCCTCCCCTGAAGGGGAGGGGCAAAGATTGCCAGGATGGAAGGGCAGATCTCCCCATGTATGGACTGACCGGCCTCGACATCATCGTCCTGCTCGCGATCTTCGGCGGGGCGATCTTCGGCGTGATGCGCGGGTTCATCACCGAGATTATCTCGCTGTTCGCCTGGGTCGCGGCGATCCTCGCCCTCAAGCTGCTCCACGGACCGGTTTCAAAGATGCTGACCGGCATCGTCGGCAGTGCGAGCGGGGCGAGCGTGCTCGCCTTCGCGCTGGTTTTCCTGGTGGTCTATGCCGGCGGCAAGCTGATCGCCGGATCGCTGGGGCGGCGCACGCGGACCTCGGTGCTGGGACCGCTCGACCGGGTGCTCGGCTTCGGCTTCGGCGCGCTCAAGGGGCTGATCATCGTGACCTTGGGCTATCTGCTGATCAACCTCGGCTATGACACGCTCTATGGCGCCAGCGCCGAACGCCCCGGATGGATGCGCCATTCGCGGACCCATCCGCTGCTCAATGCCACCGGGCGGTCGATCGTCGACTGGGTGGGGAACCGGCGCAAGGCGGGCGGCCTGATCGGCAGCGAGGCGGAGGCGAAGACGGCACCCAAGGCCGAATAACGAACGTCGCCCCGGCGGAGGCCGGGGCCGCCAGAAGCATATGCGGACAGGCTGAGGCAGGAGCCGACGGCGGCCCCGGCCTCCGCCGGGGCGACGATCATCGAGGCTTGGTTGCGTTAGAATATGTTCCCTGTATGTTCCAATCATGGACGAATCGCCGCCACCGCTTCCCCCCGCGATCAAGGGCCGGGGGGCGACCAATGCCGGGCTCAGCGCGCGCTTCGACGATCGGGCGCGGGCGAGCGACGGCGACTGGCTCGACATGCGCGAGGATGTCGACGGCGAGGGGCCGCCGCTGCGCACCGAGGTGACGATCGAGCATCCGCGCACGATCATCACCCGCAACCGTTCGCCCGATCTGCCGTTCGACCAGTCGATCAACGCCTATCGCGGCTGCGAGCATGGCTGCATCTACTGCTTCGCGCGGCCGAGCCATGCCTATCACAACCTCTCGCCCGGGCTCGATTTCGAGACGAAGCTGTTCGCCAAGCCCGATGCGGCGGTGCTGCTCGCGAAGGAACTTGCGAAGCCCGGCTATCGTTGCGCGCCGATCGCGATGGGCACGAACACCGACCCCTATCAGCCGATCGAGGCGCATTATCGTATCACCCGATCGGTGCTCGAAGTGCTGGCGGCGCATGACCATCCGGTGGTGATCACCACCAAGTCGGCGCGGATCGTCCGCGATCTCGATCTGCTCGGCCCGATGGCTGCGAAGAAGCTCGCGGCGGTGATGATGTCGGTGACGACGCTCGATCCCGAACTCGCGCGGCGGATGGAACCGCGCGCCTCGGCGCCACGCAGGCGGATCGACGCGATCCGGCAGCTGGTCGCGGCGGGGGTGCCGACCTCGATCAGCGTCTCGCCAATCGTCCCCGCGATCACCGATCATGAGATCGAGGCGATCGTCGCGGCGGGCGCGGACGCGGGCGCGCGCGCGGCCTTCTCGATCGTCGTGCGGCTGCCGCACGAGGTGGCGCCGCTGTTCCGCGAATGGCTCGCGGTCCATTATCCCGACCGCGCGGCGAAGGTGATGGCGATGATCAGCGCGATGCGCGGCGGGCGGGACAACGATCCGAACTTCTTCGACCGCTTCCGGCCAAAGGGCGCCTACGCCGCCGCGCTGCAGGCGCGCTTCAGGCTGGCGTGTCGGAAACATGGCATGAACGCCGATCGCCTCGAATTGAGGACGGACCTGTTCAGGGTGCCGACGGATCAGCTGAGCCTGTTTTAGTCTGAGCCATAAACCGGAATGACCGAGATTGGGTGGTTAGCTGCCTGTCTGCTTTTGGATCAGCTCATATACAGATCGGACATTTATGATCCGAATGAACTGGGGTGTAGGATCGAATGTCGGCTGCCAAATGCCGAAGTTATTTCCGCTCAGCCAACCTCCCGAGCTTCCAAAGCGGATCGTTCCAGAGCCGTCCCGTAGCTCGTCAAGTTCAAGTGCAGGAAGGCGGTTGATGTCCAGAGACTTCGTTTTCGATCCGCCCCGCTTCTCAATGAGGATGCGCTTGTTCGTAACGAAATAGACCATTTTTTTTCGGATGCTCATATCGAGCAAGAACCGGCCTGCCGTGACATATATGCCAGCAACGAGAAACGGGATGCCGAAGAGCTTGAAGGACAGGTCAGCATCTGTGGTCCACACGCTCGCGTTCCAGAATAGTGCGAAGCCACCCCACAGAAGGCTGAAGGGGATTAAAAATAGTTCGATTGGCCGCAGGATCAGACCCGAATAAGGCTGCCCTTCCCAAGCGATGCGTTCGTCCTGAAGCAACTGCGGCTTGATAATGTCTTCCATGCCCGTCCCCCTCGATCGGATCGTCCGCTTATAGGTTGGAGCACAAGGGGTGGGAATGGCCGACTATGGGTCGGTTTCTGCCGCACCGGTATCGCGACTCTTTGGCGGCCCAGCGAACCGATCTCCGGGCTGCGGACTGCCCGCCGCAGCCCGCTGACCGCCCTACGATCCTCCGCCGGGCGACGTGTAAGCGGTTATTTCGCCTGCGATTCCGCAACCGGGCCGCGCCCGCTTCGTTTCATGCGCCTATCCCGGAAAACAGCAGGAGAGATGTCATGTTGGAGGAAAAGACCACGCGCAGTTTCGCGATCGGCGCGGCGGCCGGGCTGACCGCAGGGCTGGCGGCGAACGCGATCCGCAAGATCTTCGTCCAGGCGCCGACCCTGGCGGCGGGCGAATGGGACGATGCGCTTGCCGCCGAACATGCGGCGGTGCTCAAGCTGTTCGACGCTATCCAGGCGACCGAAGACGCCCACACGACGCGCCGCTCGATACTGCTCACCCAGATCGGCCATGCGCTCGCCAAGCATGCGATACAGGAGGAGAATGCCGTTTATGCGATGCTGCGCACCCATGGCCAGGCGGCCGAGGCGGACCGGCTCAACGGCGACCATGGCTATGTGAAGCAATATCTGTTCGAGTTGGGCAGCATGGCCGCCGACCATCCGCGATTTCTGCCCAAGATCGGCGATTTCCGTGCGATGCTCGAACAGCATATGCGCGAGGAGGAGGAGCAGATCTTCCCAAAGCTGCGCGCGCTGCTCGGCGACGAAGAGAGCGCGATGCTGACCAAGGCGATGAACCTGGAGGGGTTGAAGATCGCGTGACTGATTCCCCCTCCCTGCCAAGGGAGGGGTTAGGGGTGGGTCAGGCCGCAGGGTGTGGCCATCCGGTCTGCCCAACGGTCAGCGTAACCCACCCCCAACCCCTCCCTTGGCAGGGAGGGGAGCTTATTTCTCCATCAGTCTCGGCATCAGCTCGACGAAGTTACAGGGCGTGAAGCGGCTGTCGAGCTGGTGGACGAGGATGTCGTCCCACCCGTCCTTGACCGCGCCGGTCGAGCCGGGAAGCGCGAAGATATAGGTGCCGCGCGCGACGCAGGCGGTGGCGCGCGACTGGATCGTCGAGGTGCCGATCTTCGCGTAGCTCAGCCAGCGGAACAGTTCGCCGAAGCCGGGGATCTCCTTGTCCCAGACGCGCGCCAGCGCCTCCGGGGTGACGTCGCGGCCGGTGACGCCGGTGCCGCCGGTGGTGATCACGCAATCGATCTGCGGGTCGTCGATCCAGCCGTGCAGCCGCGCGACGATGTGGTCGACGTCGTCGATGACGATGGCGCGGTCGGCGAGGATATGGCCGGCGGTTTCGAGTCGGGCGATGAGGGTGTCGCCGGATTTGTCGGTCGAAAGGTCGCGCGAGTCCGAGACGGTCATGACCGCGATGCGGACCGGGAGGAAGGGTAGGGTTTCGTTCAGGGGCATGTCACATTCCCTTTCCGCTCATCCTGAGGAGGGACTGAGCATGGCGAAGGCCCGTCTCGAAGGATCCTTCGAGACGCCATTTCGACTTCGCTCAATGGCTCCTCAGGATGAGCGGGTAAAGGGCTGGTCGGAGGGTGGGATCAGTCCGCCGCCGCCGTCGCCCCCAGCGAGGTCAGCCGCACCGCGTCGCGGCCGGGCAGGCCCGGGAAGCGCGGCCACAGCCCCTGGCTGATCGCGATCAGGCTGGCCGGCTTCGCGCCCGAATGGCGCTGGTACATCCAGTAGTTGCGCAGCACGATCGCGACATAGGCGCGGGTCTCGACGAACGGGATCGATTCGATGAACAGCAGCGGATCGGCGAGGTTGCGGCCGCGTGCGTTCCAGTTGGCGACCGAGGTCGGCCCGGCATTATAGGCCGCGATCACCTTCGGCAGCAGTCCGCCGGTCCCCGAACTGCCGGCGAGATCGCGCAGATAGGCCTGGCCGAGCTCGATATTGGTCGCGGGCTGGAACAGCGACGAGGAATCGACGGTGCGGCCGAGGTGGCGCGCGACCATCTGCGCGGTGCCGGGCATCAGCTGCATCACTCCGCGCGCGCCCGCCGGGCTGATCGCATCGACCTTGAACTGCGATTCCTGAAGCGCATGGGCAAAGACCAGCGCCTTGTCGACCTGCCAGCCCGAGGCGGGGTTCCAGCCCGGCATAGGATAGCGCGCGGCGGACGACAGCTGCGTCCCCGACGGGCCATTTTGCGCGAGCCAGATCTGGGTTGCGGGCAGGCTGAGCCGTGCGGCGAGGTGGACCAGCGATTCATGATCACGGCTCAGGCCGATCCGCGCCTGATGGCGCAGCATCCGTTCGGCGAGCGCGGTCTCGCCGATTTCGGCGAGCGCGGTGGCGCGGCGGACATTGGGGATAGTTCCGATCGCCGCCCAGTCGTTGGCGGTCAGCCGGACCCCAGCGGCGCCGTCGTCGGTGAGGCCGAGCGCGGCCTGCGCGATCAGGCCGTAGAAGCTCTCCTTCATCCGCGCCGCCGAACGCAGGCGCGGCTCGACCCGGTCGGGCCGCGCGCAGGCCATGTCGGCGCGGCTGGCCCAATAGAGCCCGGCGGCGATCATCTCGGGATCGCGCGCGCGGGTCGAAACCTGCTCGAAGGCGATACCTGCGGTCAGGCAATCCTTCTGGCGCCAGGCGGCAAGCCCCGCCACCCAGCTGGCCTGGACCGCCCAGTCGCCCGGGCCGCTACGCGCCTGATCGGCGACGCGGCGGGCATTGGCGTCGTCACCGGCGAGATAATAGGCCCAGGCGACGCGCTGGAGCCATTCGGCCTGACCTTCGGGCGACAGGTCGCCAAGGCGGGCGGTGACCAGCGCCTCGGCCGCGCTCGGCTGATCGCTGCGCAGCAGCGGCAGCGCGGTCTGGCCGAGCGCTGCGGCGGCGCGGTCGTTGCGCTGGGTGCGCGCCGATTGACGCTTCGACGGACCGGCGAAGCGGACCATGCCGCGCTCGACCGGCAGCGGCGCCACGGTGAGACCGCGGCGTGATGCGATCGCGGCGATGTCGGCGGCCTGGGGCAGGTCGGCTGCGGTCTGGATCAGCGCGGTCAATTCTTCATCGGATGCCTTGGGTGACCCTTTGGCGAGCACCAGTTCGGCGCGGGCGATGTCGCTCAGCGGTCCTGTGGGGAGTGCGGCGATGCCGGTTTGCGCCGTCGTCCAGTCGTCGGCGCGGATCGCGGCGAAGATCGCGCGGTAGCGGGCGCGCTGGTCGGCGTTGAGCCCCGAACCGATCGGCAGGGGCTGCGCGGCGGCGGCGAGCCCGGCGGCGGCGGCGGGGATGAGGACGGCGTTCTGCGCCGCGGCGACGGCGGGGGACAGGGCGAGGGCGCCGGCCAGCAACAGGCTGCGGATCGTCATGCCAGGATCGTCATAAGCAATTGCAGGTCTTCCCAGGCGCGGCGCTTTTGCTGCGGATGCTGCAGCAGGGTGCGCGGATGAAAGGTGGCGACGGCCTTCACGGCGCCGCCGCCAAGCGCGACGTCGTGGATGCGGCCGCGGGCCTCGACGAAGCCCATGTTGAGGAAACTGCGCGAGGGCTGTTCGCCCATCAGCAGCAGCGCGCGCGGTTTGGCGAGCGCGACATGGTGGCCCGCAAGTTCGCTGAACAGCGTGCCCGACGCCTTGTCGACGAAGCCGCCGGTCGGGCGGCCCGGCGCCATTGCCGCAAGATAGAGCGACTGGCGATCGCGCCGCATCGCGCCGATCATCCTGTCGAACAGCGCGCCGGCCTCACCCGAGAGCAGCCGGCCGGTGGCGAGATCGTCGGGATCGGGCAGGTCGACCAGCACCATCACCCCCGAGGCGGGATCTCCGGCGGGGGCGATACGCGCGGCGAGCGGCATCGAAATCTTGTCGCTGGCGGCAAGCCAGGCCTGGAAGGCGGGCAGGCTGTCGGGAAAGGACGGAGCGGCAGGCTTCGCCGGGACCGGTGCCGGGGCAGATTTCGCGGCGGCGGGGGCAGGCGCGGCGACGATCGGCGCGGCGCGTTCGGCGATGGCCAGCCAGTCGCGTGGCGCCTCGTCGACCAGCGTATCGAGCCCCGCGTCCTGCCACCAGCCGAGCAGGCTGGTGATATCGGCTGGCGATAGGTGATTTCCCCCGAAAACCATGGCGACGACTAAAGGAATGGGTTGACGAACCCGTCAATCTGCGGGCAGCGGCTTTGGGGCATGACGTTTTTCTGACGCGATGACCGGAAGAACAGAGACGAGGAAGAGTGAAATGTCGACGCGCGAATCGATGCCCTATGATGTTGTGATCGTGGGTGCCGGCCCGGCCGGCCTCTCGGCGGCGATCCGGCTCAAACAGCTTGCGATAGAGAGCGGCCGCGAGCTTGCGGTCTGCGTGCTCGAAAAGGGCTCCGAGGTCGGGGCGCATATCCTGTCGGGGGCGGTGGTCGATCCGATCGCGCTGAACGAACTGCTGCCCGAATGGCGCGACATGGACAGCCCGCTGACGGTGCCGGTGACCGAGAACCATCATTGGGTGCTGACGAAGAAGCGCAAGTTCGCCTTCCCGCACATCGCGACGCCGCGCTTCATGCACAATAAGGGCACCTACACGCTGTCGCTCGGCAATCTGTGCCGCTGGCTCGCGGGGCAGGCAGAGAATCTGGGGGTCGAGATCTTCCCGGGCTTCGCCGCCGCCGAAATCCTCTACAATGAGGACGGATCGGTGAAGGGCGTCGCGACCGGCGACATGGGCGTCAGCCGCGAAGGCGAGCACAAGCCCGACTATCAGCCGGGCATGGAGCTCCACGCGCGGTACACCTTCTTTGCCGAAGGCGTGCGCGGCCATCTGTCGAAGGTGCTCAAGGGGCATTTCGACCTCGAGTCGGATTGCCAGCCGCAGACCTATGGGATCGGCATCAAGGAATTGTGGGACATCGATCCCGCCAAACATGTCCCCGGCAAGGTGATCCACACGCAGGGCTGGCCGCTGACCGACGAGGTCGGTGGCGGCTTCCTCTATCATCAGGCGAATGGTCAGGTCGCGCTCGGCTTCGTGGTCGGGCTCGGCTACAAGAATCCGCACGTCTATCCGTTCGAGGAATTCCAGCGCTGGAAGCAGCATCCGTCGATCCGCGAGTTTCTGGAGGGCGGGCGCCGCGTCTCCTATGGCGCGCGCGCGATCAACGAGGGTGGCTGGCAGGCGATCCCGAAGCTGGTTTTCCCCGGCGGCGCGCTGATCGGTTGCTCGGCGGGCTTCGTCAACGTGCCGCGCATCAAGGGCAGCCACACCGCGATGAAATCGGGCATGCTGGCGGCCGAGGCGGCGTTCGAGGCGATCGAGGCGGATCGCAGCGGCGACGAGCTGTCGGCCTATCCGGCGGCGCTTGATGCGAGCTGGGTCGCCAGGGAATTGAAGATCGTTCGCAATTCGGAGCCGTTCCTGGCGAAGTTCGGGCCGTTTGCCGGCACGCTGTTCGCCGGCATCGACATGTGGATGCGCAACTTCGGCATCGGGCTGCCCTTCACCCTCAAGCATCACAAGGACAATGAGGGGATGTGGCGTCAGGATATCGCACCGAAGATCGACTATCCCAAGCCCGACGGGGTGATCAGCTTCGACCGGCTGTCGTCGGTGTTCCTGTCGAACACCAACCATGAGGAGGATCAGCCGGTCCACCTTCAGCTGAAAGACCCGTCGGTTCCGATCGACATCAACCTGCCCTGGTACGACGCGCCCGAGCAGCGCTATTGCCCGGCGGGCGTCTATGAGATCATCGGCCGCGAAGAGGGCGCGCCGCGTCTCCAGATCAACGCGCAGAACTGCGTCCACTGCAAGACCTGCGACATCAAGGACCCGACCCAGAACATCAACTGGGTGACGCCCGAGGGCGGCGGCGGGCCGAACTACCCGAATATGTGAGGTGCCAGGTCCTCCCTATCGCGGAGCGATGGGGAGGATCTGAGTTTCACCTCTCGCACGCCCCATAATCTCCCGACCGGCAGGCATCGACCCGCGCGCGCCATGCGGCGCGCTGGCGTTCATAAGCCTCCTGCGCGCGGCGGTTGCGGTCGCGGACATTGGCGTTGGCGCGGTCGCGGCGTGCGACCATCGCGTCGGCGCCGTGATTGAGTTCGATCGTGCGCAGCCGATCGGCGCGATGTTCGGCATCCTCGACCTGCGCGATGGCGGGAACGGCGGCAAGCAGCGAAAAAAGGGTGAGGGCGCGCAGCATCGCGCCGCTCTAAGCCGGTAAGGCTTGCGCCCGGCTGAACCGCAGCGTGCTTGCGTTGTCCTCCGCAGCCCGATATGCGCGCGTCCGATGTCCACTCCCCGCAAGACTCTCTCGCTCAGTAGCGTCGTCGCCCCTTCCGACGGACCGGCGCTGTCGTCCGAGGCGCAGCTGATCGCGCAGGCGGTCCGCCGCAAGCTGTGCATCGTCGCGGTTTACAACCGCACGCCGATGACGATCGCGCCGCACATCCTGTACACCAAACATGATGATCTGTTCATCGACGGCGTCGTCACGCTGCGCGATGGCAAGGTGCCCACCGAGCCCAAGCTCGGCAATTTCAAGCTGGCGGGGCTGAACAGCCTGTCGCTGACCGCCGAGGGCTTCACGGTGACGCCGCTCTTCAACCCGGACGACGCCAAATATGACGGCGCGACGGTTGCCAAGGTAGATTAACGCAGGCGGCTCGCGAGCCGCCACCAGCCCGGCTGGCGGTGCGCGATCATCCGGTCGGCCGCATCCCTGGCCGATGGCGAGTCGAACAAGGCAAAACAGGTGGCACCCGATCCCGACATGCGGGCCAGGATCACGCCAGGCTGTGCGGCGAGCAGGCTGATCACATCACCGATCACCGGACAGAGCCTGCGCGCCGGGGCTTCGAGATCGTTGCGGCTCGCCAGTGCGGCCGCGAGCGGATCGCCGGCCGCGAGCGGGCCGCGATCGACCTGATCCCAGGCCGAGAAGACCGACCCGGTCGCGAGCGGGACCTGCGGATTGACCAGCAGCAGCGGCATGCCGCTGAGCGCATCGGCCGCAACCCGGGCGAGATCGTCGCCGCGCCCGTCGCCGCGCACCGTCAGCGATAGCAGGCAGGCCGGGACATCGGCCCCCAGCGAGCGGGCCAGCGCGGGAAGGCGGGGATCTTCGGGGTCGATGCCCTGCCTTAGGCTCAGCAGCCGCAGCACCGCCGCGGCATCGGCCGATCCGCCGCCGATCCCGGCGGCGACCGGCAGGCGTTTGTCGAGCCGGATCGCGGGCGGATCACCCGCGCCGAGCAGCGCGTGGAGCCGGCGCGCGGCGCGCAGTACCAGATTGTCGTCCGGATCGTCTTCGCGGAGCGCTTCGGCAAAGCGACCGGTGAGGGTGAGCGCAGTCGGGCCGGGGAGAATCGCGATCTCATCGCCATCCTCGGCGAAGGCGAAGATTGTCTCGATGTCGTGATAGCCGTCGTCGCGCCGCCGCCGGACGTGGAGCGCGAGGTTGATCTTGGCGTAAGCGGTCTGGACGCTGGTCACTTCGCGGTCAGGGTGTCGGCCGGACCTTCGCTGATCTTGCGGTTGATGCGGTCGAGGTCGGGCTTTTCCGCCTGCACCAGCGCCGCCCGCCATGCATAGCGCGCCTCGATCCTGCGCCCCGCCGCCCAATAGGCATCGCCAAGATGCTCGTTCATCACCGACTGTCCGGGGTCACTTGCGACCGCGCGCTCGAGCGCGGCGATCGCGAGCGGATAATTGCCGCGCTTATAATAGAGCCAGCCGAGCGAATCGGCGATCGCCGCATCCTGCGGGTCGAGCCCGCTCGCGCGCTCGATGAACGCCTGCGCCTCGGTCAGGCTCTCACCGCGGTCGAGCATGCCATAGCCGAGATAGTTGAGCACCGCCGGCTGGCCCGGCGCCATGGCATTGGCCTGGTGGAGCAGCACCTTCGCGGCGGCCCAGTCGCCCGCGCGGTCGAGCGCGCCGGCCTTGAGGAAGAGGTAGGTCCAGTTGGTGCGCCCGGACTTCGCTTCGGCATCGATCGCCTTCTGATAGGCGGCGGCGGCCTCGGTCGGCCGTTCGAGGTCCATCAGGATGCCAGCGAGTTCGACGAACACCGCCGGGGCGGCATCGGGCTGGGCGGCGGCCTTCTGCGCGCCGGCAAGCGCGCCGGCGCGGTCGCCCGCCGCGAGCAGTATGCCGCTGCGCTGCTGGCGGGCGGTTTCGGCCAGCGGATTGGCGGTGGCGACTTTGTCGAGCAGCGATAGCGCGGCGGCATGGTAGCCGTTGGCGGCGAGCAGATCGGCGGTCGCGATCAGCGCGGCGGCGTTGCCGGGCGCGAGATAGCTGGCAAGCCGGGCGAGCTGAAGCGAGATCGGAGAGCGGCCGTCGCCCTTCACGTCGATCGCGAGCTGCGCGAACAGTTCGGACAGGCCGAGCTCCGGCGTGTCGACCGCGCCGTTCAGAGGCTTGCCCGCATCAAGCGCGGCACGCGCGACGACGAGTTCGGGCGCCGACCCTTCGAGGATCAGCTTCGCATTGGCGACGTCGCCGCGTTTGGCGAGCAGCGCGCCCGAGGCGAGCTGAAGCCGCAGCGAGCGGCTGTCGCCGGCGCTGACGAGGCGGCGAAGGTCGGCGAGAATGTCGGTGCGCCCCGCCGCGAGGGCGATCAGCAGATGATGGTCGCGGGCATAGGCATTGGCGAGTTGCGATCCCCCGGACGGGCTGGCGAGCCGTTCGGGATGGCGGGCCTTCTGCCCATAGGCGACCCAGCCGCGCATCGTCGGGGCGAGGAAGCCGAACACCTGCTCGCGTTCGATCCGGGCGATCGCGGACGATGCGCGCGGCCAGTCATGCGCGACGACGGCGTCGGAGACCAACATCAGCACCGCGTCGGCCGGTAGCGCGCCAAGCCGGTCGAGTTGCTGCGCAGCGAGCGCCGCCAGCTTGAAATTGCCGGCGGTCAGCGCCTGGCGATAGGTGCGCAGCGCCAGCCGCTTGTCCTGCGGCGACGCCTGCAGCAGGCGCGCATAGCTGGCGGCGGCGGCATCGGGCATGCCCCCGGCGTCGGCGAGGCGCGCGCGGACATATTGGCGCAGTTCGAGATCGGCGTCGCTGACCATCGCCGACGCGGCGACGGGCGAGCCAAGCAGCAGCGCGAGCGCCAGTGCGGACCATGGCTGCTTCCGCGTCATCGATATGCTCCGGTAGTTCATGGCGTGATCCTATCGCAGAATCGGACGCCAGTGCCAGCCTTAAGCCGATGCGCCGCCGGTGACGAACGATGGACGTGCCGCATCGCGCGCATCACTATGTACCGATGATTCGCCGTATCCTCCTCGCGCTGGCGCTGCTGCTGGCTTCCCCCGCGACCGCCGCACCCGGCGAAGTCCGCGTTTCGCTCAAGACCAGCGAGGGGACGATCCTGCTCGCGCTCGACACGAGGCGCGCGCCGATCACCGCGAATAATTTCCTCGCCTATGTCGACCGCAAATATTTCGACGGAACGCGATTCTACCGGGCCGCCCGCGCGCTGGGCAATCCCCGCCAGGGCTTCATCCAGGGCGGGATCAAGCGCGACCTGCGCCGGTCGATGCCGCCGATCGCGCATGAGCCGACCACCAAGACCGGCTTGAGCCACCGCGACGGCACGATATCGATGGCGATGCGCGAGCCGGGCACCGCGATGGGCGAGTTCTTCATCATGGTCGGCGCGGCGCGCTCGATGGACGCGAAGGGCAATGGCAAGGGCGCCAATGCCGGCTTCGCCGCCTTCGGCCGGGTCGTGTCGGGAATGCCCGTCGTCAAGCGCATCCTGGCCGCGCGCACCCATCCCGGCGGCGGCGGTGCGCTGAAGGGTCAGATGATCAAAGAGCCGGTGATGATCATCGAGGCGCGGCGGGTGAAGTAGGGGGCACCATGTTCCTCACCGTCATTCCCGCGAAAGTGGAAATGACGGTTTTTAAGACGTGGTGCTCGTTCAGCGCGCCGCGCTGGCGAAGCTGCCGTCGACCCAGACGAGGGGGCTGATCTCGTCATGGTTGACGACATGCTCGACCTCGCCAATGAACAGCGTGTGGGTTCCGACGTCGATCCGCTGGGTGGTGCGGCAGACCATGCTGGCGAGGGCATCGTCGAGCACCGGGATGCCGTCGGTACCAGCCACCCAGTGGCCGGTTTCGAAACGCTCGGCGCCTTTTTTCTTGCCGCTGAAAATGCCGACCAGTTCCTGATGCCGATCGGCGAGCAGGTTCACGCAGAAGCGGTCCCCGGCCATCAGGACAGGATAGATGCTGGCGGACCGGTTGACCGCAGTAAGCAGCGTGGGAGGCTCGGCACAGACCGACATCACCGCGGTTGCGGCCATGCCCGACCAATTGTCGCCGCGGCCCGAGGTGACGAGCGCGATTGTCGTTGCCAGCCGGCGCATCGCGTGGCGGAAGCCATCCTTGATCTCGTCCTCGGTCACGCGTTCGTCTCCTTGTCGCTCTGCAACGCCGCTAGAGAAATCAAGCCACTGGCGCAATCACCCCGGCGCACCATCTATGGTTTGGCGCCCCCAAGCGCCGCTTTTCTTTTGTCGGTCAAGCGCGTATGGGCGACGCGATTCCTAAGGCTGATATTCAAGAGGCAAGCGGCTTGGCGAAAGAAGAACTGCTGGAGATGCGCGGACAGGTGGTGGAGCTGCTCCCCAATGCGATGTTCCGCGTGAAGCTCGAGAACGACCATGAGATCCTTGGCCATACCGCCGGCAAGATGCGCAAGAACCGCATCCGCGTGCTGGTTGGCGACGAGGTGCTGGTCGAGCTGACTCCCTATGATCTGACCAAGGGTCGCATCACCTATCGTTTCAAATAAGGGCCGGGCTTGTCCCCGCTCGTCCTCGCTTCGGCCAGTCCGCGCCGTGCCGAACTGATCGGCCGGCTGGGGCTGCGGCCGGCGATGATCGATCCCGCCGACATCGATGAGACCCCGCACAAGGGCGAGTTGCCCGCGCCCTATGCCGCGCGGGTCGCCGCGGCAAAAGCCGTGCTGGTCGCGGCGCGCCATCCCGGCTGCGCCGCGCTGGGCGCCGATACCGTCGTCGCCGCGGGGCGCCGCATCCTGCCCAAGACCGAGGATGCGGGCGAAGCGCGCGCCTGCCTGAAGCTGCTGTCCGGACGGCGTCATCGGGTCCATTCGGCGGTGACGCTGGTCGATGCCGCCGGTGTTGCCCGGCATCGGCTGTCGACCAGCATCGTCGCCTTCAAACGGCTGACCGATGCCGAGATCGAAGCCTATCTGACCGGCGGCGAGTGGCAGGGCAAGGCGGGCGGCTATGCGATCCAGGGCTTTGCCGAAAGCTGGGTGCGGATGCTGTCGGGCAGCCATTCGGGGGTGATGGGCCTGCCGCTGTTCGAAACCCGGGCGCTGCTCGTCGCGGCGGGGCTGCTGCCCAACCGGGATGGCTGAGTGGATCTATGAGGTCGGGATCGGCGAGACGCGCGCCGCGCTGATCGCGGACGGCGCGATCATCGCCGCCGCGATCGAGGCCGATGACGACGGGGTGCGCGCGGGGACGATCGCGCGGGCGCGGCTGACGCGGATCGTCATCCCCGGGCGGCGTGCCGTCGTCACGCTCGATGGCGGCCAGGAAGCGTTGATCGAGCCGGTGCCGAAGGGCGTGTCCGAAGGCGGGCCGCTGCTGGTCGAGATCCACCGCGCCGCACTCCCCGAGCCCGGCCGCGCCAAGCTCGCGCTTGCAAGGGCTGCCGCGGCCGGTGCCGTCGCGGGCGCGGCGCCGTCGCTGCTCGAGCGGATCGGCGCGGGGGGCGATCCCGTGCGCCGGCTGCTCGCGCACCAGCCCGATGCGCTGGAGGCGGCCGGCTGGTCCGAACTGATCGAGGAGGCGGCCACCGGTCTTTCGGATTTCGACGGCGGCGGGCTGCGCCTGTCGCTGACCCCGGCGATGAACCTGATCGACGTCGACGGCTGGCTCGAACTCGGCGATCTCGCGGTCGCGGGGGCGGCTGCGGCGGCGCGGATGATCGTCCGTCAAGGCATCACCGGTTCGATCGGCATCGACCTGCCCAGCGCGGGCAGCAAGGCGGCGCGGCTCGCGGCGGCCGAGGCGGTCGACCGGATATTGCCGCAGCCGTTCGAGCGGACCGCGGTCAACGGCTTCGGTTTCATCCAGATCGTTCGCCGCCGTGCCGAGCTCTCGCTGCCTGAACGTATCCAGGGCGACCCCGCCGGCTGCGCGGCGCGGGCGCTGCTGCGCCGGGCCGAGCGCACGCCGGGCGCTGGCGTCCGTACGTTGACCGCATCGCCGGCCGTGATCGAACGGATCGAACGGCGCGCCGACTGGCAGGCCGAACTCACGCGCCGCATCGGCAGCTCAATCGCCTTGCGCGCCGATCCCCGGCTCGCCATATCGGCCGGACATGTCGATGCTGAAAATCCCTAAGTGCCCGGTATGCCGCAAGCCGGAAAACCCCGCGCATTCACCCTTCTGCAGCCAGGGCTGTCGCGATCGCGACCTGCTGAAATGGCTCGACGAGGGCTATCGCATACCCGGTCCGCCGGCCGACCCGGGCAATGATCGGGACGCCGAATAAAAAGCCAAAAGCAGGCTGGACATCGGCGGCGGCGCGCCTCTATAGGCACGCCTCCAACGCGCGAGTGCCCAGGTAGCTCAGTTGGTAGAGCATGCGACTGAAAATCGCAGTGTCGGCGGTTCGATCCCGTCCCTGGGCACCATTTTTTCTGAATTAGTTTTAGCTATCAGATCCTTGCCGCGGCAGGGCGTTGTTTCTGCCGCAGTTCTGCACCAGCACTTGATCAGCCGCTGCGGCAAGAGACGATGTTGACCGCTCGAATTCGCGGTCGCTCACCCTATTTCTCTGGCGGCGAATTTGGCGGTCGGGGGATGAGACTGTGTGTCAGCCCGTCGATCTTACAGATGACGATGCCGGCTATCTTCCCGGACTGAATATCGGCCGGCAGCTCGCGAAGGGCATGGCAGATCGTGCCGAACCATCGCCGGTTGCGATCCAGGAGCGGCATGATCGAGCGGATATTACAGCCAAAGCTGCGCATGGATTGTGCGCGGCTGGTCAGGGAGCCGTTATCCGACGAATGCCTTTTCGATCACGAAATCGGCGGGCTTGGCGTTCGAGCCTTCTTCGAAGCCGAGCCGTTCGAGGATCGCCGAACAGTCGCGGATCATGTCCATGCTGCCGCACATCATCACCCGGTCGGTCTTCGGATCGAGCTTCTTATCGCCATCGACGCCGTCGAACAGCCCGCCATCCTCCATCATCGTGGTGATACGCGCCTGGCGTGGAAAGGGTTCGCGGGTGACGGTCGGGATGTAGCGGAACTTGGCGGCGGCCTCCTCCTCGACCAGCGGATCGCCCGCAAGGCGGCTTTCGAGCACGTCGCGG
>CAMTVW010000013.1:0-270331 GCA_947085315.1 uncultured Sphingomonas sp.
ACTCGCGCGCCACATCGCCGATGTCGCAGGGCAGTTGCTGCTCGATCTCCAGCGCTCGGGGCTGTTCGAGGGCAAGGCGCTGGGCAAGGCGGGTGACCGCGTCGCCAACGCCTTCATCATCGAGGCGCTGAAGAGCCAGCGCCCCGACGATGCGATCCTGTCCGAGGAGGAGAAGGACAATGCCGACCGGCTGCAGGCGAGCCGGGTGTGGATCGTCGATCCGCTCGACGGCACCCGCGAATATGGCGAGGGCCGCAGCGACTGGGCGGTCCACATCGCGCTGGCGATCGATGGGCAAGCGGCGATCGGGGCGGTAGCGCTGCCCGGCGTGCCGCTGACGCTCTGCTCGGGCAGGCCGCTACAGATACCGGCCAATCCCGGCAGGCTGCGCATGCTGGTAAGCCGCACCCGCCCCGCCGCCGAAGCGGTCGCGGTTGCCGAAAAGCTCGGTGCCGAACTGGTGCCGATGGGCTCGGCCGGCGCCAAGGCGATGGCGGTGGTGCGCGGCGAAGCCGACATCTACCTCCACTCCGGCGGCCAATATGAATGGGACAATTGCGCACCCGTCGCCGTCGCGCAGGCCGCAGGCCTCCATTGCTCGCGGATCGACGGGTCACCGCTCCGCTATAACCAAGCCGACGTCTATTTGCCGGACCTGCTGATCTGCCCCCCGGCACTCGCCGCAGCCGCCCTCGCCGAGGTGGCAAGGACGCGCTGAGCCACCTTCACGCCTGCAGCGCGGCCACCTCGCCGGGAAGCGCGCGTGCCGCCCGGCTGTAATTGTAGATCGCGATGAGCAGGACCAGTCCGGCCAGCAGCATCGCGTGCTGAAGGCCGGTCGCCGAGGCCTCCAGACAGGCGGGTGACGGCACGCCCTTCACCGAAAGACATTGCCGCGCATAATCCCCCGCGAAGTCCCGCGCCGCCAGCCGATCGCTCAGATAGCCCAGAAACACGGACCCCAGACCAAGCCCCGCGACCGTCTGTCCGAAGGAATGCAGCGCCGCCGCCGAGGCCCGCATCCGCGGCTCCACCAGGCTTTGCGTCACCGTCATGATCGCCGGCAGAAAGGCGTAGAGCGCGGCGGTCGCGCAGAACAGCAGCCCGACAAGATAGCGCCAGTCGGACTGGTACAGCGCGGCCAGATAGAACGGCAACGCAACCGACACCGCCAGCGCCGGCGCCCATCCGTTCCAGCGCAGGTCGCGCGCGACCAGCGCGGCGTGCGCATAGCCGCCGATGATCGTACCCGCCATCGTCGCGAGGCTGAACGACGCGGCAAAGATCAGTCCCGCCTGCGGCAATGGCAGACCATGTACCCGCACCAGCAGCGGGATCAGGAAAAGATTGAGCCCGAAGCCGACAAAGCCGACCAGCCCGCTCCCGCAGGTGAGGTGCAGGAACGCCGCCGACCGGCCGACCCGCCGCAGCACCGCGCCGAAGGAAGGCGTGTCGCCCTTCGCGCCAGCATCGACCCGGGCGGGCTCCGGAACGGTCAGGATGAGCAGCAGCGCCAGCAACAGCCCCGGCGCGCCCACCGCGACAAAGGCCATCCGCCAGCCGAACGCTTGAGCAACAGCACCCCCGATCACCGCCGCCACCGCTCCGCCGATCGGTACGCCAAGTGCCACCAGCGAGAAGGCGACCCCACGCCGTGATGGATGAAAGCGGTCCGACAGCATCGAGACGAGTGCCGGCGTAAATCCCGCCTCGCCGACGCCGACTCCAATTCGGCACAGCAGCAGCTGGATGAAGCTGCCCGCCGCACCCGACAGCATGGTCATCACCGACCAGAGGGTCGTCACCACCGCGATGATCCGGATACGGCTGTGCCGTTCAGCGAGCCGCGCCAGCGGAATGCCCAGGCCCGCATAGAAAAGCGAAAAGGCCAGTCCGCCCATCAGCCCCAATTGCAGATCGCTGAGCGCAAGATCGCGGCGGATCGCCTCACCGACGACCGATATGATCGTGCGATCGACGAAATTGAACATGTAGATTGCGCCCAGCATGAGCAGGAACCAGCGGTCACGCCCCGAAAATCGCCTATGCGCAGTCAACAGCGGCCTCCATCGCCTAATGCCCACGCCTGTATCGCGCAGAACGCGGTTCCGGCTATAGGCTGCGAACGATGAGCTCCGCCACACCGATCGTGCCCGCCCGTCGGGGCAGGCGCCCGCAGGCCGAGGGCCCGGCGCTGGACCATCAGCGCCTGATCCAGGCCCTGCTCGACATTGCGCGCAGTAAAGGGATGGACGCGCTCAACATCCGCCCGGTCGCACAGGCGCTCGGCGTCTCGCCCCGGCTGATCTACCATCATGTCAGCGGCAAGGAGGAGATGCTCGCGCTGCTGACCGACGCGATCCTGCATGGCCGCATGCCCGATCTTTCGTCGCCGGACTGGGAAAGCCGGCTCCGCAACATCGCCACAGCGGTGCAGCTCGCCTATCGCGACTATCCGGGATCGGCGTCGTTCATTCTCTCGCGCAGCGCCAACCGGCTCGAACAGCCCAACGCATTGCGCATCCGCGAGGCGATCTTCCGCGCGTTCGAGCAGGCGGGGCTCGATCGCGATCAGCAGGAGGAATTCCTCATCCTTTTCTCGGTGGTCGTACTCGGCAATGTGGTCGTCGCTGAAAGCCTGCCGGCGCAGGACCAGATTCTGGCAATGACGCGCGGCAAGGTCGAGGCCGCGTTCGCGCGCAGCACCGACATGCTGATTCAGGCGATCCGCGCGGCGGTTCAGGCGTAAGCCGCCAGCGCGTCCATCCCGCGCACCGGATCGGTCTTGCCGTCCCATGCGAGATGCGCGCGATGCATCCGCGCCAGCGACTCCTCCATGGCGGGGGAAATCTCCATCAATTCGATATAGCTGCCATCGGCCGAGCGGGTATCGAACAGGCAGAAGCGCTCGCCCGACGGCATCTGGCCGCTGAACGCCATCTCATGCCCCTGCCCGCTCAGTCGCTCGACGCCTTCGTCATAGGGAAGGCGCAACATGATGTGGTGATAGCCATCGCCACGCGCCTCCAGCATCTCGGTGAACACCGACCGCGTGTCGTTCGTCTGCTGGAGCAATTCGATCAGCAACCCGCCCGAAAATCCGAAGCCGACCCGCATCGACACTTCGGTCGGTGCGCCGCGATATTTTTGCCCCGGCAACACCGGCACGTCGAACACGAAGAAGGGGCCCGCGCCGATCGTCGCGGTCCAATGGTCGAGCGCGCGATCGATATCTCGAACGACCTGGCAAAGCTCGAGAACCGTACCTTTGGGCTGCATCTCAGTCTCCCATAGTCCATTCGGCGGCGCGGGTGCGCGTGCCATGTGTCCGGGCGCGCTCGGCGAACTGTCGGCGCCGGCCGTCGATGTCGATGCGCGGAACGAAATCGGGGATTTCGGCGTCGATCCCGTCGAGCTTCATGACGCGGGTATCGCGGATGAAGCGTGACGGATCGACGCCAGCTGGCACGCCCTGCCACCTCAGCATCATCCAGCCCTCGGCCAGTCCGGTCGTGTCGATCCAGTTAGCGATACCCGGATCGAGCGCAGATATGACGAAGCTCAGGGTCCCGTCCGGATTCGGCAGCGCCTGCGTGCTGTTGAGGCTCACCATCCGCACCATCGGATCGGGCGAGATCGTCCAGGGGTCAGCTATCTGGAAGCCGGTATAATAGCTTCCGGCCGGATCGATCGTGATCAGCACCGCTTCATCCTCGGCGATCCTGAAGCGCCCGCCGGCGAGATAGCCCCAGCCGCCGTCGCGACCGTTCGGACCAACCAGCCGGTTTGGCTCGGGAAAGCCAAGGAAGTCATCCTTGAACGTGCTCCAGAAGCGCACCCAGGCCGGCATGTCGGCCACCACCACCGCCGCGATCGCATCCTCGCCGCGCGGCCGATGGCCCGCGGGCGGGTCGAGCCGGCGGACCGTCACGTCCGCCGGTACCTGCCGCCAGTCACGCTGGCTGTCGCGTGTATAGACCTGGATCCGCGCGCCCGGCTCGGTGCGGAGGTGGAAGCCCTCGCCCTCATCCGGTCCGACCGTGACGATCACCGTCTCGCCCGGCTTCGCATTCTCGGTGAGTTGCTGGAGCGTGAAGGCTCCCAGATTGCGGCCCAACCCGGCGTGATGCTCGGGTTCGACCTCGGCGACGATGCTGAACTGCGGGGGATCGTCGGAGAAGCGGATGCTGATCTCATAGCGCCCGTCGCCGTCGATCGGGATCTCGCGATTGAAATTGTCGGGATTGTCGATCGCCACCGCAGCGCCGGGATAGACATGGCCGTACCAGTTGCGCGGCGCGTTGCTGATATTCCACACCACCCTGGGATCGGCGGTGTCGCCGTTCGCCTCACGCATCGCGAGACCCAGTACCCATTGGTCGAGTGCGCGATCGAGCCCCGACCGGCCGTCGACGGTTCGCACCAATGGATCGTCGAGCATGATCCTGCGCGCGGCCTCACGCGCGGCGCGGATGTCGGCGCGCTCGATCAGGCGCAGTGCCAGTTTCTCAGCTGCAGCCTGGTCGGCGGTCCACAGCGGGTTTGCCGTCACGATATCGTCCCCACGCGTCCGCCTTCGACGAATATGGTGCTGCCGGTGGTATAGCTCGATCCGTCGCCGGCCAGCAGGACCGCCGCCCCCACCGCCTCGTCGGCCGCGCCGAAACGCTTGATCGCGTTGCGCTCGGCGAGGCCCAGGCCCTTATGGATGTCCGCCTCCTGCCCATCGGGGCTCATCGATCCGACGCACAGCGCGTTGACCCGCGTGTGCGGCGCCAGCGCCTTCGCGAGCGAGCGAGTGAGAAAGGCGAGCGCCGCCTTGCTGACCCCATAGGCGACCGCTGGCGGGATCGGCGTAAAGCCGCCACAGCTCTGGACCGAGATGACGCTGCCCTTGCCATGCGCTTGCATGTCATCGGTCGTCATCTCGGTGAGCCGCCAGGTGGCGAGGACATTGACGTCGATCGCTGTCTTCCACACCTCGTCGCTATTGGCCCAGAGGCCGCCGTCCTTGGCATAGACGACACCGGCTGCGGCATTGTTGAAGACGATGTGGATCGGCCCGAAGGCGTCATGCGCGACGTCGACCAGCCTCTGCAGATCCTCCTTCACGCCCGCATCGACCGCCACTGCAACCGCGCGGCCGCCGTCCTTCGCGTTGATCTCGGCCGCGATCCGCTCGAGCCGGTCGGCGCTGCGGGCTGAAATCACGACATTGGCGCCCAACTCCGCATAGGCCTTGGCGACATGCTCGCCCACGCCCGGTCCGACGCCGGTGAGGATCGCGGTGCGCCCGTCGAGGCGGAAGCGGTCGAGTACGCTCATCGAAATCAATCCTTTCTGGCGGGCGCGAGCAGATGGCCGAAGCGCGCATAATAGTCGGCAAGCCGGTCATGGACTTCGTCGCGGTCGATGCCGAACTGCTCGGGGCTGTGCTTGTGCTTGCCCAATCGGGTCGCTGCGGGATTTTCGTTCAGGAACCGGGTGATGCGCGCCTGATGCTCATCGCCAAATGGCAGGCCGAAGCGATCATAGATGCGGCGGACCGTCCCCATCGGGTCGGCGACGATGCTGTCATGGCCCAGATCGATGATGCGACCCTCGATATCGGGCCGTTCGAGCCGCACCTTCGTCGCGCGGTTGAGACCCGCCGTCCAGGTTTCGAAAACGCTGCGGCCGATCGCCTTCCGATCATTGTCCGCGCCGACCGCTGCCAGGAAGCCCGCGATCATGCTGGCCAGTGAGGAGAAGGTCAGCACCGGGTCACGGTGCGTCCACACCAGCATCGCACCGGGGTAGCTTTCGACCAGCCCGGGCAGATCGAACAGATGCTGCGGCGATTTCAGCGTCCAGCGGCCCTGCGGCCCCTTCCACTGAAATTGCTGCAACATGCGCCTATGCGTCCGGTACTGGCCCTCGGCAACGGTATCGATCAGCCATTGTGCGAAGGCGGGAACGCCCAGCTCGGCAGGGAAATTGGTGCTCGCGAAATGCAGCATCATGCCGTGATTGCATTCGCCCGGCTGGGTGCAGTCCATCCGCTGGATATCGGCAAGCTGCGGCGCGTGCTTCAACCAGTTCTCATAGATCGCCTGGACCTGGCCGATGCGCGGATCGCTGTCGAAGGTCGCGACTTCGGGCGCGGGCCAGGGAATATACCATTCCCACTCGCGCGGCGCGCGCGCGGCGGGGTCGAGGCAGAGCAGGTCATAGGTGATGGTCGTGCCGGTGCGAGGCAGGCCGCAGACAATCAGCGGATCGCCGACATCCTGCCGCGCGATCTCTGGGTGGAGCCTGTCATCTTCCGCATAACGCAGCCGCGTGGCGAGCAGCCCGACGATCTTGTGATGCGCGGTGGCGCGAAGCTGGGGCGGCGGGCTCATCGCCTCGACCGCCTCCACCAGCTTGCGATAGCCGGTCATGAAGCTCAGGTCGGGGCCAAAATCGTCGAGCCCCGTTTGCCGCCTCGCCTCCGCGATCAGCGTGTCGGCGTCGAGCGGCGCGGCCGGCTCGGATGTTTCGGCAAGCGCCATGCGGCATCCTCTCCTTCATGCCCGTCAGCACGCGGGCTTATTTCCACAGCGTGTATTTTTTGTGGAACCTCGCTGTCAAGCGACCTGATACGCGCGCGTCACAGCCCCTTGGCGGCCAGCGCGCGCTTCAGCTCCTTCGTCAGCGGGCCCATGTCCTTCGGCGCCGAGCCATGAAGCAGGATCTCGTCCGCGCCCGCGTCCAGATAGGCCATCAGCTGATCGGCGCACTGTGCGGCCGTACCGACAGCGGCACCCTCGTCGATCCACTTCTGTGGCAGGATGCGGCCGACCTCGACCAGCTCCTGGCGGGTGAACGCCTGATCGGCGGGCTTGCCGTTGAGCGCCGCGATCTGCGGATGCGCGCGAATCTGGTCGAGCACCGACTTGTCCCAGCCGTTGATCTCGACGATCAGGTCACCAAAACCCGGCAGTTCGAAATAGGTGACCGCGCGACCCCGGACGACGGCGTCCTCCTCGTCCTTGGGCAGGTCGGGCGCGACGATGATATTGTGATAAATCCGCACCGACATGGGATCACGGCCCGCCTTTTCGGCGGCGTCGCGCACGATCTTAGTGCTGTTGCGGACGCCGTCGGGCGACACGAACGGATGGAGCAGCACGCCGTCGCAATGCGTACCAGCGAATTCGAGCGACTTCGGGCCGATCGCGGTGAAGATGATCGGCGGATTGGGCCCGTCATGCTTGTCGGTCAGCTTGATCGCGGGGAAGGTACCGAGGATGCCCTCATAATTGACCGTCTCACCCGCCCACAGCCGATGCATGATCGATATCGCATCGCCTAGCCGGTCCATCGTCACCGGCGGCGAACCGAGCATCTTCATATAGGATGGGACGGCGCGCGCGAACATCAGACGGAAACGGTCGCCGCTCATCGCCTGCATCATGTTGGCGATGCTCGCGGTCACGAGCGGATGGCGCATCGTGGCGTAGAAGGTGCCGGTGATGCGTATCCGCGACGTAGCCTCGCTGACCGCGCCCGCCAGCACGGCCGGCTCCTTCAGCGCATAGCGCTCGGAGATCCAGACGCAGCCAAGCCCGATCCGCTCGGCCTCCTGCGCCTCTTCAATGCCGCGGCGGGGATCACTGACCCGGCCCGGCAGGATATAGGTGCCGAACTTGTCAAAAAGCGCCCGGGCGCCCGGCTCGTCGAAGCTCGTCATTATGTGGTGTCTCCAGTCTCTGACGGTCGGCGATGGTGGAGCGCCGCACCGACGGCTCCTATCCCGCGACAGGCTCCGGAAACATGTCGATATGGAGCCGGGTCAACTTTAGATGCGCGATCCGCCAGGCTCCATCCTCGCCCCGCACATAGCGCTCGCGATAATGGCCATAGCCGGTGATCGAGGCGACTCCCGGCACCGGTGACTTGCCTGGCGCCCAGACGACCCGGTCCTGCATCGGCGTCAGTACCTGCGCCTCGTCGCCGTTCAGTTCGATCTCGGAGAAATGGATCTGATGCGCGGTCTTCGCGTCCTGCACCGACCATTTGATCGTGGCGATCGCCGCGTCGCGACCCTCAAAGGGCGGCTTTCCGGTATCTTCCTGCACGTCGAGCACGAGATCTTCGGTGAAGATGCTCGCCAGCCCGTCCCAATCCTTTGTATCCAGATAGCGGCAGTATAGCGCCTTGACCGTACGGATGGCCTCATGGGCTACCAGCTTCGCGAGACTGTCCATCGTCGCTCTCCTTACCAGATGGTGCGCATATGCGCACCGATACGCCGCTTGCGGATCATTGCCGCGCGCTGTTCGGCCGTTACCATGCGAGTGCCGGCCGGGAGGTGATCGAGCACCTCGGCGATCGGCACCTTCCTGACGGTGGGCGTCGGCCGCTGGTCAGTATCGAACCAGCGCCCCTGGATCGCGCCACTCGCATAACCCGACGTGTCGAGCCAGTTGTGGACCCCCGGGTCGCGCGCCGAGATCACTGCACGGAACACGCGATCCTCGTCGACCAGGGCCTGTGCGTCGTTCAGGCTCGACTGGTTGTTGTACCAGTCGGTCGTCTCATAGAGCTCGTTGGTCAGGATCAGCGACCAATAGCCCACGTCGGCCGGAATCGCGACCTCCGTGATCAGCGCTTCGTCATCGGCCAGGTCATAGACGCCCTCATAATAGGACTGACGCTGCAGCCCGCTCATCTGCGCGAAGTCGACAACGTTGAGCTGATTGACGAGCCCGCTGTCGCGCATCTTGCCGACCTTGTCGGGGAAGGCGAGTGCGCAGGTCTGGGTGGTGAAGGGGATCTCGCGAAGCCGCGCGGACAATTCCGCAAGGCTTGGCCGTCCCTTCGCCGCCGGGGTGTCGAGCCGGTCGATGCCAAAGCGTGGCTCGCGTTCCGCTCCCCAGTCGCAGCCGACGATGCGCAGCATGAACTTCTCGCATTGCGGGTGCAGCGGCCACCAGGGGCCCGTCCAGTCGGCCGGCCTTTCGGGTGAGATGATCACGTCGAACCGGCCATCGGCATCGAGCGGCAGCGAACTGAAATCGTTGGTATCGAGCGCGGGGTGATGCTGGCCGGTGCGCAGCGTGTCGGGGCCAAGCTGGGCCATCACCATCATGCGGACATCGCCGCGCTCGCCATGCATGCGATAGCTGCCGCCCTTCCCGATCAGCGCGGCCTTGTAGATCGTGTCGGCATTGGGCTGGAAGATGTTCTGGATCAGGTTGAGCTCGGGCACGAACATCGGATGAGCGCGATCATGAGCGATCGCATCGTTGGTCGTCCGCAGCAGTCCCGCGAGCAGCAGCCTTATGGCTTCCTGACGCACCCGGGGATCCTGGCGCAACGCTTCGGGCAGACGCTCGCGCATCCGCGCACCCAGCGGCCGCAAATCGTCGAGCAGTTGCTCCCACTCGTAGACGCCCTGATCTTCGCTCATGACATGCCTCCGGTCGCTATCACGGACCTGATTAGGCGGCGGACCGTGCCAGCCCAATCGCATTTGCGGGGCTAGACGCGCCAGCGCTGTTTCGCGAGCGCCATCATCCATCGCCGGCCTTGCGACGGAACAGATCTCCCGAGCGGCATCGCCTCCTTCCCAAAGGCAGGTCAGCCACGCCGACCGGGCCCTAGCGTGGCATCATCGACATCGGCGAAGGCAGCGCCGCACAGCGTGAGTGGAGGGGCCAATGGGCATGGAATGGGATGCTATCATCGTAGGGTCGGGCGCGGCCGGGCTTACCGCCGCCGTCACCGCCGCGCGCAAGGGTCTGAAGGTCCTCGTGGTCGAAAAGACCAATGTGTTCGGCGGCACGACGGCCATTTCGGGCGGCGGCATCTGGATCCCCGGCAACCACCATCAGCGCGCTGCGGGTATCCCCGAACCGGAAGGCGCAGCCCGGAAATATATCCAGGGCGTCGTCGGCGCCGACCTGCGCCATGAGGTCCTCGATGCCTATCTGCAGGCCGGGCCGGAAATGGTCCGCTTCCTGGAAGACAAGACCGAGGTGTGCTTCGCGCTCGCCGACCATTCGCCCGACTGGCATCCGGAGATCGAGGGTTTCAGCAAGGAGGGCCGCCTGCTCCGACCGCTCGAATATCGCACCGCGAAACTGAATGGCCATGTCGACGAGCTCCGCGACCCGCGCAGCGAGTTCAATGCCCCGATGGGATTCATGGTCGACCTGCCCGACTTGCCGCATCTCGATCAGATGAAGTCGTCGCCCAAATCGATGCTCTACATGCTCAAGATCATCGGCCAATATGGGATGGACAAGTTACTCGGCCGGCGCCGCGGCTCGCGGATCACGATGGGCAATGCGCTCGCCGCGCGACTGCTGCGCTCCGCGATGGACGCAGGCGTCACGCTCTGGCGCGATACGCCGGTCAAGGCGCTCGTCACCGGCGCCGACGGCGTGACCGGCGTCCAGGTCGAGCGCAACGGCGCGACCGAGACCCTTACTGCGCGCAAGGGCGTCGTTCTGGCCTCGGGCGGCTTCTCCGCCAATGAACAGCTTCGCCGCGCCTATATGCCCTATCCTGATCAGCACATCTCGATCATGGCGGGATGCAACACCGGCGACGGGATGAACATGGGCCTTGAGGCGGGCGGCGTGGTCGACGGCAAGAATGTCGCCAACGGGGTCTGGTCGGTCGTTTCGACGATGAAGAAGGAAGACGGCTCGACCGCGATCTATGCCCATCTGATCGACATGGCTAAGCCCGGCTGCATCGCGGTCGACAAGGAGGGCAAACGGTTCGGCAACGAGGCCTCGAACGTCTTCGTCGAATATATGCACAAGGCCGGCGCGGTGCCCGCCCGGCTGGTGGCCGATGCCGAGTTCGTCAAGAAATACGGGCTGGGCCTGTGCCTGCCCGGCGCGATGGGCCTGAAGAAGCTGGTCAAGGCCGGCTATCTGGTAGAGGCCGCCACGCTCGATGAACTCGCCGCGAAGATCGGGGTCGACGCGGCCGGGCTCCACGCGACCGTGGCGAAGATGAACGACTATGCGAAAACCGGTAAGGATCCCGAATTCCACAAGGGTGACAGCTTCCTCGATCGCGATCTGGGCGATTATCGCCACGGACCCAACCCCTGTTTGGGCCCGGTCCAGACCGGGCCCTTCTACTCGGTCCAGATCTTCCCCGGCGACGGCTCGACGACGGTGGGCCTCAAGATCGACGGCGAAGCGCGGGTGCTGGCCGACGATGGCCGCGTCATCCCCGGGCTCTATGCCGCAGGGCTCGACGTCAATTCGATCTGGCGTGGCAATGCGCCCGCGCATGGCTGCAATGTCGGCCCGGCAATGACCCTGGGTTATATCGCCGCGCGCAGCCTGGCGGCCTGAGAAACGCGGGCGGGCGCGACAGCGCGCCCGCCCGCCTCAGCCGGCGCCCTCCATGAAGGCGGCGAGATCGGCGTAGTGCGGCTGATGGATCAGGCCGCCACCTGAGATGGAGATATTCTCGCCGGTGATGTAACGGGCTTCGTCCGACGCGAGGAATGCCACCAGCCCGGCGATATCATCCGGCGTGCCGAACTCAGGCGTCAGGATGTGACGCTTGATGATCTCCTTGAGGCCGGGGACCGTCTTTTCCAGCGCCTCTGTCAGGACCACGCCCGGCGCGACGCTGTTGCAGCGGATATTCTGCTTGCCATGCTGGGTCGCGACATAGCGCGTCAGTGTGATGATCGCGCCCTTCGACGATCCATAGGCGATCCGCGCGAGATCCCCGGCAGTGCCCGAATTGGACGCGGTGTTGATGATCGATCCACCGCCACCCGCGATCATGTGCGGGATCGCATATTTGCAGCCGAGCATGTAGCCGGTAAGATTGATGTCCAATATCTCGCGCCAGATTTCGATCGGCGTGTCGACTGCGGTGCGGTCCTGCGGCGACTTGACCGGATCAGTCATCGCCGCATTGTTGTGAAGGATGTCGAGACGGCCGAAGTGCTTTACCGTCGCCTCCACCATCGCCTTCACCGAATCCGGATCGGCCGCGTCGAACTGCACCGCGAACCCGTTTTCGCCCAGCGTCGCCGCCGCCTGCTCGGCAGATTCGAGGAACACATCGGCCACCGCGACCTTCGCGCCTTCCGCAACAAAGCGGCGGGCGGTCGCTGACCCGATGCCACCGCCACCGCCGGTGACGATCGCAACCCTGCCTTCAAGCCTTCTCATCATGCCACCGCCTTACCCTGGGCCTTGAACTTCGCCTTCGCCGTCTCGATCCCGCGAAACAGCGCGGTGGTGTTCCCGGCGCCAGCGTAGAACAGCATGAACAGCGGGATCAGCGCGAGCTGATCCTCGGTGAACTCGCCATTTTCCAGAGCGCCCAGCATCTGGGTCTCGACCAGATCGGGGCGGCCGAGCATCGCCGTGGCCCCCAGCACCATCAGCCGCTTGTCGCGGATCGACAGCGCCTCATCGGCCCACAGATTGCCGAACAGGTTGGTGACGATCTCCTGATTGAATCGGCCATCCTTGAACGGCTCCATCATCTCCGAATAGCCCGCCCCATAGACCCGATCGATGGCTTCGCAGCCCTTCTGCCATTTTTCCTCATCCATGATCAGGCCTCCACGCTCGTATCCATGATCTTGCGCATCTCCTCGCCCGAAAGGCCGATCTGGTCGGCGATGTCGAGCGTGTCCCAATATTCGCGCCAGACGGTGATCTTCGCATTGTCATCGAGATCGAACACACCGACGACGCGGGTGAGAACGGTGCGATCGTCGCTGAGCATGCGCACGCTGTCGACGCGCTCGGTGAACACGGTTTTCCCGTTCGACGCGATTGCCAATATCTCGCAGTCGCAGTCCGCATAAAGCCGATATTGACGTTCGGCCTCGGCGCAGATCGCGTCCGCACCATGGACGGCAGTGGCCAGCGGCACCACCGGCTGCCAGCTCGCATCCTCGGCCAGCGCAGCGCGGATACGCGGAATATCGAGCGTCGTTGCATGAAACAGGGCCAGGAATTCCCGCACGGCGGCTTCGTTGCGATCCATTATGCTCCCCTCCTTTTGGGTATGTCGACCATGGAAGGTTCGGCTCGGCCAACACCTTCCCTCTGGCAGGTCTTTGCATCGGACGTGCGGTCGATGAAGCGTCGAAGCAGGCGGTGCGCTCAACCGCCGTACGATAACGCAAGGAGACATGGGACATGGCAGAGGCAGAGGCAGAGGCAGAGGCAGAGGCAGAGGCGCGGATCATCGACACGCAGGTCGTTCCCCGGCCCTATCCCAGCCGTACCGAGCCGCTTCCCAAGGGCCGATTCACACCGACCGCCGAATGGCTCGGCGCGCTGATGTCGAATAAATATCCCGGCGTGAAGGCAGAGAGCATGGAGGTCGTCCAGCTGTTCGACAGCCATACCACCAAGCTTCGCGTCGCCGTCGATTGGAACGATGCCGGCAAGGCCGCGGGGCTGCCGCGCAACCTGTGCATCAAGTCCAACTGGTCGGGCATGTTCGCCAATGTCGACATTCACGCGCTCGAGGCGCGCTTTTACCATTTCCTGACCGACAAGCTCACCGCGCCCACGGCCACCTGCTATTATGCGGATTGGGAGGATGACGGCAGCGCGCAGGGCGTGATCGTCCTGGAGGATCTGCTCGATCGGGGCGGCAAGTTCGGGCACAGCACCCAGCATGCGGGCGTGGATGGCGTCGCCAGCAGCCTCGGCGATCTGGCCAGGCTGCACGCCGGGCTATGGAACAGTCCGCTGATCACGCCGGCTGCGGCGCCCTGGCTGCAGACATCGATGGAGGTGCCGGTCGATTATGATCAGGTGCGGATCATGTGGCAGTGGATCGAGGAAAATCTCAAGGACCCCAACTTCCGCGCGATCGCGCCGAAGCACTATCTCGACGATCCGCGCCGGGTCGAACGCGCCTATGACAAGCTCGTCGCGTTCGAGCGGGGCTTCGAGGCGCCCTATTGCGTGATCCTCGGCGATTGCCACCAGGGCAATACCTATATCCTGCCGAACGGAGAGCGGCTGTGGCTCGACTGGCAGCTGGGCCGTCGCGGTCGTCCGTGGCGCGACCTCACCTACTTCACGGTCGGTTCGCTCACGATCGACGAACGCCGCCATAGCCACAAGGATCTGGTCGCCCATTATCGCGACTGTCTGATCAAGGAAGGCGTGACCGATGTGATCGGGCTCGACGAAATCTGGGAGCAGATCCGTCGCTGGGTGATGTACGGCATCCAGGCCTGGGTCGCGAACATGGACCATTGGGGTCAGAACGGCCTGCCGATGAACGAGCGCTTCTTCGCGGCTGGCGAGGATCTCGGCACCTGGAAACTGCTGCTGAACGAATGAACTGATCGGGCGCCGTGCCGCAAACCGGTGTGGCGGAAAAAAAGGGGCGTGCCGACAGGCGCGCCCCTTTTTGGATGGAGAAGGGGGAGCGCAGCGCCCCCCCAAACCCGCTTACTTGTACGGATCGACCGGCTGCGGAACCTGGATGACCTCGAGATCCTTCAGCATGGTGAGCACGTCCGAGATCGAATAGATGTGGTCGATCTTGTCGCCGCGGAAGCGCAGCCACGAGAACCACAACACGTTGAGATCATTGCCCGTCGGCTGAACGCCCATATAAGGACCGCCGGTGTGCTTGCCGTGGTGGTGGCAAAGAACGCAGATTTCGTCCTCGCCGCGGCCCCAGGCCTTCAGCGTGCGGTAGATTGACGGCGGAAAGGTCTTGTAGAGACCCTGCGGCGACGTCTTCCAGACGTGATAGGTACCGAGGTCCGGGCGGTTCGGATTGTCATAGGTCATGGTCTCGGTGTTGAAGAACGCGTCCATGCCGTCCCAGTCACCACGGTTGATGACTTCGTGCAGGTTCATCCAATGTTCGACCATGAACTTCTGGCGTGGCGTCAGGCCGGCGGTTATCTCATCGCGCTTGTTCTGGGGGAGGACGAAATCGGCTTCGGTGAAAGGGGCAAGGCCCATGGTGATCTCCTTCATGCGCCGATCGGGTTACGGCGATATCTGATTTTGCGCGGCTGGAATCCAGCAGACCGGTTTCGTTTGATCCGACGCATGGGCTTCGCAACCTACCTTAAGAGAGGCCCTGGCCAGCGGGGGCCATGACACCGATACTTCATAAGAAACCGAAATCTGGAGGATGGCGTGGCACTGAGCGTTCAGGAAATGTCGGATCGATTCGAGATCCAGGATTTGCTCGTCGGATATTGCTATGCGGTCGACAGCCGCGATTTCGATGCGCTTGATCGCTATTTCACCGCCGATGCCGTGATCGACTATTCGGAGATGGTCGGCGTGAAGGGCAGCCTGCCCGAGATCAAGGCCTTCCTGCGCGAAAGCTTCAAGGGCGTCCTCGCCGCGCAGCACGCCGTATCGACCACGCGCTACGACATTCAGGGCGACCGGGCGACGACCAAGACGGTCTGCTACAACCCGATGATCGTCACCAACGGTACCGACCAGGCGACGGTGGTGTTCGGCCTCTGGTATATCCATGATTATGTGCGAACCGCCGACGGCTGGCGCATAGCGCGGCTCTACGAAGAGAAATGCTATAATCTCAATATTCCGGACTGGCTCCGCGCGCAGATTGCCTGAGGGGCGCTATGACCGAATATCGGATGCCGGCTCCGGCGCGCGGGTTGAACCTGCTTTTCCTCGTCATTCTCGCGGCGAGCGGCGCCGCGCTGCTGTGGCTGGGCGGCAGGCTCGCTCTGCTGGGGGGGTCTCCCTGGTATCTCGTCAGCGGCCTTGCGATGGCCGCAACCGCAGCGCTCGGCTTCCGCAGACAGCGCCTGTCGATCGGACTGTTCTGGGCTTTCCTTCTCCTCAACCTCGGTTGGGCATTGTGGGAAGTCGGTCTCGACGGATGGGCGCTGGCACCGCGGCTGGCGATGCCCGTCTGCCTGGGCCTTTGGATGCTCACGCCATGGTATCGCCGCCGCGTCGGGCTTGTGAATCCGCTGCCGGGCGGACGGCTGCTCTGGCCGGGCCTCGCAGCGATATTGCTCGTTTCGATCGCGATCCTGTTCTGGATCGACCGTCATCCCCCCGCCACCGATTCGGCCTTTGGTTCGCCCCCTGCCGCTGCGGCCGATGGCGACTGGCTGGCGTTCGGCAATGATCGCGGCGGATCGCGCTGGTCCCCGCTGGCACAGATCACCCCCGCCAA
The DNA here is from genome assembly GCA_947085315.1 of uncultured Sphingomonas sp. Classification (GTDB taxonomy): domain Bacteria; phylum Pseudomonadota; class Alphaproteobacteria; order Sphingomonadales; family Sphingomonadaceae; genus Rhizorhabdus. The sequence goes on from CAMTVW010000013.1 coordinate 16,174, forward strand.
TGTCGGCAATCTCCAGCCCGCATGGATCTATCATGCCGGACCGGCGCCCAAGGGGGCTCGTCTCTCCTTTCAGGTCAACCCGATCAAGATCGGCGACCGCGTCTATCTGTGCACCGGCTATAACGACATCATCGCGCTCGATGCGGAGACCGGCCGTGAAGTGTGGCGGCATCGCCCGCAAGTCGATCATCGCGGCGTCTATGGGCTCTCCTGCCGGGGCGTGACCTATTACAAGGTCCCCGACGCCAGCGGCGCGTGCGCCGAGCGCATCTACACCGCAACGATCGATGCGCGCCTGATCGCGGTCGATGCTACCAACGGGCGGCCCTGCACGGGCTTCGGCCAGGGCGGCCGGGTCAACCTGCTGGCCGGCTTGGGCGAGGTCGAGAAGGGCTATTATTTCGTAACCTCGCCGCCCGCGCTGATACGCGGAAGGCTGGTATTGGGTGGCTGGGTGACCGACGGCCAGCATGTCGGCGAGCCCGCCGGCGTCATCCGTGCCTTCGATGCCGTCACCGGCGCCTTTGCCTGGGCATTCGATGCGGGCCGGCCCGACAATCACGAGCAACCGGCCAAGGGCAGCGAATATACGCGCGGCACGCCCAACAGCTGGGCACCGATGAGCACCGACGAAAGCCTGGGACTGGTCTACGCACCCACCGGCAATGCCACGCCCGATTATTTCGGCGGGCACCGTACCGCCAATGACGATCGCTTCAGCAGCGCGGTGGTCGCGCTCGACGCGGCGACCGGCGCGGTGCGCTGGCAGTTCCAGACGACGCATCACGACCTGTGGGATTATGACGTGCCCGCACAACCGACGCTGACCGACCTGCCGGGCGGCATCCCCGCGCTGATCCAGCCAACCAAGCGCGGCCAGATCTTCGTCCTCGACCGCCGCACCGGACGGCCCGTCTTCCCGGTAACCGAACGCGCCGTGCCGCAAGGCGCAGTCCCCGGCGAACGCCTGTCACCGACTCAGCCTTACTCGGCGCTGCCAGCCTTCGGTGGCCCCCGTCCGACCGAGAAAGGCATGTGGGGTCTAACGCCGATCGACCAGGCGATCTGCCGCATCCGCTTCCGCGAGGCACGCTTCGAAGGAGACATGACGCCGCTCGGCACCGACCGTCCGACCCTCACCTGGCCGGGCTATCTGGGCGGTATCGACTGGGGTGGCGTGTCGGTCGACAAGACGCGCGGCCTGCTGATCGTCAACAACAACCAGGTCGGCAACTATAACCGCCTGATCCCCCGCGCCGAAGCCGATCGGCAGGGCATCAAGCCGATGACCGCCGCGCATATGAGCGACGTCGGCGGACCCGTCGCGCAAAAGGGCGTCCCTTATGCCGCCCATATCACGCCCTTCCTGTCGCCACTCGCCATACCCTGTCAGCAGCCGCCCTATGGGATGATCAACGCGGTCGATCTGCGCAGCGGCAAGATGGTCTGGAGCCGCCGCTTCGGCACCTCGCGCGATTCGGGACCGCTGGCGCTGCCCAGCTTCCTGCCGATCCCGATGGGTGTGCCCAATATCGGCGGATCGCTGGTGACGAAAACCGGGCTGATCTTCATCGGCGCGACCCAGGAACATGCCTTCCGGGCCTATGATGTGACCAGCGGCCGGGAACTGTGGAAGGCACGGCTACCCGCCGGCGGAAACGCCAACCCGTCGACCTACTGGTCTGCAAAGAGCGGCCGCCAGTTCGTGATCATCGCGGCGGGCGGCCACGGCGCGATGCTGTCGGGATCGAGCGACGCGGTGATCGCCTATGCGCTGCCCAGACCATGAGCGAGCTTCAGGCCGGGTACGTCCCAGTCCAGCGTGACGACCCGGCCACTGCTGCCCAGGGTGACATAGGCGGTTCGTAGATCGGGTCCGCCGAAGCAGATGTTGGTGGTCAGGAAGTCGGGCATCGTCAGCGTTTCGGGCACGCCGCCTTCGGGTGCGAAGATCAGGACCGCACCCATTCCCGGCGACGCGCAACAGATGCGTCCGCTGCTGTCGACGGCCAGGCTGTCGAGATATTGGCCCGGCCCGCCGCGACCGACGATGCTGCCGCCATTGGGCAGAAAGCCGCCGGCGGGATCGACCACGCCCGGCGCGGACAGGCGAAAGCTGAGCAGGTGCGCCTCATAGGTCGTCGCGACGTAGAGCGTGCCGCCGTCGGGCGAAAGGCCGATCCCGTTGGCGCCATCGACCGGCGCAATCACCTCGCGGATCTCGCTGCCGTCCGCCCTGGCGTAATAGACGGCACCGCGCCGCCGAACGCGCCCTTGATCGCGCCCGAAATCAGTGAACCAGAAGCCGCCAGCATGATCGAAGACGAGGTCATTGGGCCCCCAGAAGGGCGTCGCCTCGCTATGCGCATAGAGCGTCTCGAACCGGCCGGTGCCGATGTCCACCACCTGGATCGACCCCGGGGGGGTATCATGCGGCGCTTCGAGCGGCATGAGCCCCCCGCCGGGCAGCTCGGCTTTAGCGAAGCCGCCATTGTTGCAGACATAGCAGCGCCCATCCGGACCGATCGCCGCACCATTGGGTCCGCCGCCGAGCTCGGCGACCGTCGACACGCTGCCATCGGGGGCGATGCGGCTGAGACAAGCGCCGAGCACCTCAACGACCAGCAGGCTGCCATCGGCCAGCGCTACGGGGCCTTCGGGCATGCGGAGTCCGGTGGCGAGCGTCTTCATCCGATCGCCGCCGCCTCGACCCGGTCGAGCAGCTCATGCAGCTTCACCGCGTCTGCGAAGTCGGGGCTTGCCTTGCCGCCCGACGCGATCGCGTCGGCAAGGTGGAGATAGGCTTCGCCGACGTTGAGCGGGGGATTCATCCTGAGCGAGGATGGTGACTGGTAGCAGCGATCGGGAATCGCGATCGGCTCCAGTTCGCCCATGCCGACGCTCTTGTGCAGCGCAAGGTCGGACATCTGGATACCCCGCCCGCCCGGCGCGGCGGTGACCACAAGATCGCCCGTGTCGCCGCTGATCTCGAGCCGGACGCCCGTGCCCGGCGATGACGCGCCCGACAGGCGGATCGAGGCGACGATGCCGTTATCGAGCACGCCCGCGACAAGCACATGGTCAGCCGACGTGCGACGCACCGGTACCCCGGTGCCAATAGTGGTCAAATCGGTCAGCGAGGTTCGCACCACCGAGGTGAGGCTGCCGAACTCGCCCAGCATCCAGCTCAGTGCATCGATGCTGTGCCCGCCGGGGATACTCAGGAAATGCGCTCCGCTGGTGCGATCCTGCAAATATTCGGTGCCCGGAAACACCGTCGAGATCCAGTCGCTCGAATGGGTCAGCGCCGCGCTTCGCACCGTCCCAATCGCGCCTTGGGCGATCAGCGCCCTGGCGTGGTTCAGCACCGGAGAGGCACGCGATTGAAGCCCGACCATGTGGACGACGCCGGCCTTCTCCGCCGCCTCGAGCAGCAAGCGCGCCTCGGCGGTGTCACGGGCCAGCGGCCATTCGCAATAGACATGCTTGCCCGCCTCCAGCGCGCGCAGCACCAGATCGCGATGCGCGGGCACGCGGACGCAGATCGCAACCACGTCGACGTCGGGATGGTCGATCAGCTTCGCCGGATCGCCAAAGGCATGGGCTATGCCGAACTGCCGCGCCGAGGCGTCCGCCGACTCCTGATGCGACGTCGCCACCGCGACCGCCTCGACATTGTCGAGCGCCGCCAGCGCGGGCAGATGCGCCCATACGCCCCAACTTCCCTGCAGATTGGCGCCGATCACGCCGACGCGAAGCTTGCTTGCCATCAATAATCTCCTACCAGCGCCGGCGCAGCTGGACGCCCGTGCGCCGCTTGCGTAGCCGCTGGTCTCTTTGCGCCGCCGGGATGACGGGCGTATCGGCGGGTAGATGATCTCGAAGTGCCGCCAGCGGCACCTGTCGAAGGCTGGGTTCGGGTCCGCTCGACGCTTCGGTCCAGCGCAACATGATCGCGCCCTCGCTCCAGCCGCCCGGATCGAGCCAGTTGGGCACGCCCGGGTCCTCCAGCGCGATCACCGCGCGGAACCGGCCATCGCTGTCGATCTCGGCCTGTCCGCCGTTCAGGCTCGACTGGCGATTCATCCAGTCGATCGTATTCCAGAGCATATCGCCCAGCTGGACATTCCAGTAGCGCACCCGTTCGGGCAACGCGGTCTCCAGGATCAGCGCATGGCCCGGCTCCACGCGGAACAGCCCCTGATAATAATGCTGCCCGGTAACACCGCCCCGCCCCGCCCAGTCGTCATGCTCGAACCGGTTCCACAGGCCTTTCGCGGCCTGATCCCTGATGACGTTGATCCAGAGGCCCGCATAGCGTTTCGGATAGGCGGCGAGCGCGCTCAACCGTTCGGCGATGTCGGCCGCACTCCTGCGCCGGGGGGCGATCGGCTTGTCGAGCCGTTCGATCGCGACACGGCCGTCGCGTCCGGTGCCCCAGTCATAACTGGCCTGGCGAAGTGTCAGCGTCCGAGCGCGCGGGTCGAGCGGTCGCCAGTCACCCGCCCAGCCCGATGGGCGTTCGGCCGCCAATAGCAGATCGAAGCCCCCGTCCGGACCGATCGAAAGCGTGTCGAGGTCAATCGTGCCACAGGACGGACCAAGCTGATCCATCACGCCCAGCCCGCCCGCAACGATGTCGAGAAACACGAACAGCCCTTCGCCGCGATTGCCGCTCAGCCGATAGGTCCCGGCACCGTCGACCGCAGCGGTTCCGTAGACGAAGTCCGGGTTGGTCATGCTGCCGTTGAGGTGGGTGTTCACCGCCGGCACGAAATCGGGCAGGTCCGGATCGGCAAATGTGGTCAGAAAGCCGCCCGAAAGCGCCATGAAGAAGAGCCGCATCGCCTCCTGCCGCTGCGCGGGATCGGTCTGGTCCTGCAGCAGGGCGAGCAGTTGTCCCGCCCCTTCCATGCCCGCCAGATACTCGCCCCAGCCCGGCAATGCGCCTTCGTCCGCCATCACAGATAATCCCGATAGGCATCGATATAGTCGGCATAGACGTCGCGGACCTGCGCCTCGGTCAAGCCGTAATCGTCGAGCGCATAGACATGCTTGCCGTGCTTGCCTGCGGGGTTGTCGGCCAGCCAGCCGCGTACCCCCGCTTCGCTCGCGGCGGTGAAATCGAGGCCCGCAAAGGCGTAGACGCCCTTTACCGCCGCCACCGGATCGGCGGCGAGATCCTTGTAGCGCATATCGTGAACGGGCAGGTCGGGATGGGCCTTGCGATAGGCCATCATCCGAACCTGACCATCATGCCACAGATGCAGCAGCTCCTGCCCGAGCGCGGCGCGGTCCTGCTGATCGAAAGCGGTGCTGCGCAATACCTCGATCAGGCGACAGATCGAGGCCTGCACCGTCACCGGGTCCCGATGTGGCTGAACCAGCATCGCATCGGGATAGACGGAGAACAGCTCCGGCAGATGATAGGCGTGCTCCTGTACCTTGAGCACCCAACGCTTGCGAGGGTTACGCCAGGCGAGCTGCTGCAGGAACATTTTGTGGACTTTGTAGGCGAAGCGGGTGTCGGCCTGGAGGTACCAGGGATAATAGTCCGGAATCCGGAACATCGTCAGGGGGTTGATGCTCTGGAACGAGGTTTCCAGAATCATCCCGCACTCCTGCGGTATCCAGGCACCGATCGGATGCGCCTTCAGCATGTCGGCCCATTTGCCGGTGAAGGTCGCCGCGACATAGTCGTCGAACGCCTGCGCGCGGGGATCATTGTCATAGGTCGCCGCTTCGGGCGGCGGAGAAGGCTGGGCGACCTCCCATGACATCGGCGTCCGAACGTCGCGATCCGAACCGATCAGCGCGTGTAACAGGCTCGTCCCGCAGCGGGGCAGGCCAAGAATGAACACGGGGCGTTCGATCCGCACATCGGCGATCTCGGGGTAGCGGCGGTGATCCGCATCGACGGCCGCCAGCCGCCGCAGATTGTCGCCGAAAAGGCCGATCGCCTGCTGGCGCCCCGCTTCGCTCAGGCCCCGCTCGGCATCCAGCGCGCGCAGCATCACGTCCAGCCCCGGACGGATGCCCTCACGCAGCTCCTCTGACAGATCATGTTGATCGAGCAGGCCGCTCGTATCGGTGGTGGTATCCAGCAGTTTCATCACCCGTCTCTCCCTATTGCCGCAACCTGTATCCTCGCTGGCAAAGCGCTACCCATCGTTCGACAGGTGAGAGCGGGCCGGCCGAAGGTGCTCCTCACTGCAAGCAAAATTGGAGGGATGGGATGGCGATCGATCTGCAGGCTCTGTTCGGCCTTTCCGGCCGTGTCGCACTCGTCACCGGAGCGGCACAGGGGATGGGAGAAAAGATCGCCCACTATCTTGCCGGGGTCGGCGCCGCTGTCGCGCTGGCCGACCTTAAGACCGAACTGGCGGCGAATGTTGCGGAAACCATCCGCGATTCGGGCGGCGATGCGCGCAGCTATGGCATCGACATGGCCGATGACGCGGCCGTGGCGGACATGGTCCGCAAGGTACGGGCGGATTTCGGCCGGCTCGACATCCTGGTCAATTGCGCGGGCCTGCAGGATCGCAACTATATCGAGGACACGACCACCGAATTCTGGGACCATATGATCGACGTCAACCTGCGCGGCCCCTTCGTCGCCAGCCGCGAGGCAGTGAAGATCATGCGTGCCGACGGCACCCGGGGGCGAATCGTCAATATCGCTTCGAACAGCGCCTTTCACGCCACCGCCCCCAGCCTGCTCGCCTATTCCACATCGAAGGCGGGGGTCGCTGGGCTCACCCGCGCAACAGCGATGGAAGTGGCGAAGGACGGCATAACCGTGAACGCGGTCTGCCCCGGCAATACTGCGACTCCCGGCCAGATGACGTCGACCGGCCCCTCCTTTCCCCCCGAGCAGATCGCAGCCTTCATGCCGCCGATCGGCCGCGTCGGGCAGCCTGCCGATATCGCGGCCGCGGTGCTCTACCTGGCTTCCGACGCCGCCGGCTTCATCACCGGACAGACACTGGTCATCGATGGCGGCCAGATCACCTGCTGAACGGTAGCTCCCGCCGACGGGAAGGTTGGCGTGCAACCATATTGCCGCACGTCCGCGGTAGATTCGCACATAGCAAGCAGTGGATGGACTTTGATGACCGTAGCACTTTCCAAGCTCAACTTCCGCGACATTGGCGGCCTTCCGACGGAAGCCGGCGGCGTCGTCCGCCCCGGCATCATCTACCGCTCCGAAGGCCCGGCGAACTTCGAACCGGTCCACCGTGATGAACTCGCGGCGCTCGGCATCCGGCTCGTCTGCGATCTGCGGGCCGATACCGAACGTGCCAAGGATCCCAATGACTGGGCCGACGGCGCCCGCCTGCTCAACCTCGACGTCACCGCCGATCTTCGGGTTCAGACCAATGATGGCTGGATGGCGCTGAAGGATGACCCATCGCCCGAGGCCGCCAGGAAGGCCCTTATCGACAATTATTCCGCCATCCCCGAGGCGATCAGGCCGCATCTGCGCGCGCTGGTCATCGCCATCGTCGAGGGCGAGACCCCCGTCTTCATCCATTGCACCGCTGGCAAGGATCGGACCGGCGTGATGCTGGCGCTGCTGCTAAGGGCGGTCGGCGTCTCCGATGACCTCATCTTCGCCGACTATCTTCGCTCCGATATCTTCGGTCAGAATCTTCGCCTGCGCGGTGGTATCCACGAACAATTCGAGGAACATTTCGGCTTCCGCCCGAGCGAGGCAGTGATCGACGCGATGATCGGCGTCGATCTCGACATGCTCAATGCCGCGCTCGCGGCGGTGGATCGCGACTGGACTTCGATCGAGGGCTATTTCGCGGCCGCAAATATCGACGGCCCGCTTCTCACGCGATTCCGCGAGGCACTGGTCGTCGCACCGGAATAGAGGCGGGTCCGGCCGACCTGCCTCCGGCGCCGGTCAGCGGCCGACGGGATAGAAGATCGATTTCTCGTTCTGATATTCGCGCAGCCATTCGGGCCCATATTCGCGGCCGATGCCCGAGCGCTTATACCCGCCGATCGGAGCATAGGTCATCTTGCCGGTGCCGCCATTGATCGCCACCGAGCCGGCACGGATCTGAAGCGCCATCTCATAGGCCTTGGCCGCGTCGGCGGTAAGAATGCCGCCGTTGAGCCCGAAACGCGAATCATTGCTGATCGCGATCGCCTCCTCGTCGCTGTCGAAGCCGATTACGGCGCCCACCGGGCCGAAAATCTCCTCCTGCGCGATCGTCATGTCGTTGGTCACATCGTCGAACAGAGTGAGGTCGGTGAAGAAACCCTTGTCGAGCCCGGCCGGCCGGCCGCCGCCATGGACCAGCCGGGCACCTTCATCGCGACCGATCTGGACGTAGCGCTCGACTTTCGAGCGCTGCGATTCACGGATCAGCGGGCCCATCAGCACCGTTGGATCAACAGGATCCCCGACTTTCCAGTGCGAAGCCACCGCCACCGCCGCTTCGACAAAGGCCGAGCGCACCGAATTATGGATCAGGAGGCGGGTGAGCAGGGCGCAGCCCTGTCCGCAATTGACCGAGAGGATCGCGACCGCGCTCATCGCCGCCTTCTGGATATCTGCGTCAGCGCGTACGATCAGCGCGGATTTCCCGCCCAGCTCAAGATGAACGCGCTTCAGCGTTGGCGCCGCCTGCGCCATGATCGCCGCGCCCACCTGTTCCGATCCGGTGAAGGTGACCAGATCGACGCGGGGATCGGTGGTGAGGGCGGTGCCGACATCGGGCCCGCCGGTGACGATATTGAGCACCCCGGCCGGCAGCCCGATCTCCTCGGCGATCTCGCCGAACAGCAGCGCCGAATAGGGGGTGAAGGGCGAAGGTTTCAGCACCAGCGTGTTGCCCGCCAGCAGCGCCGGAACAATCTTCGCCAGATTGAGCAGGAAGGGGAAATTATAGCCGGTGATGCCGGACACGACGCCGACCGGCTCACGCACCACGGTGGTTCCGCCCAATATCCGCGGCCCGTTCGGATCCATCGGGTTGGCGACCGACTCGATCGGCAGGCGGACGCTGTCCTCGCGCGTGGAATAGTCGAGCGCGGACAGGAGATGATGTAGCGGCGCGTCGACCTGCACCGCGTTGGTGACGCCCTGCGCACAACCAACTTCGGCCAGGATCAGCGCCACGATCCGCTCGCGCCGGGCGAGCAGCGCGGCGTGCATGCGACGAAGCGCATCCGCCCGTTCGGACATCGCCATGCGCGGCCAGGGCCCATGATCGAAGGCGGTGCGCGCGGCCGCGATCGCGGCTTCGGCTGCGGCGGCGTCGCCAACGGGCGCCTCGCCGATCACCACCTCGGTCGCCGGATTGATCACCGCTTCCCGCCCTCCGCCTGCGGACGCCCATTCACCATCGATGTAGAGGCGGTCGATGTTGGTAAAAGGGGTATCGGTCATATCATTCTTCCCTTCTTATCGGCCGAAGCGAATGAAATCCGCCGCGCGCAGGCCGATCGCCATGGCTGGCGCATTGGTGTTCCCCGACACGATGGTCGGCATGATCGAGGTGTCGACGACACGAAGCCCAGTGACGCCGCGCACGCGCAGCTGCGGATCGAGCACGGCCCCCGGATCGCCGTCAGGCCCCATCTTGGCCGTCCCGCAGATATGATAAGCGGTTCCACCAAGTGCCACGGCGTTCGCGACGATATCCTCGTCGGTCTGGATGCCTGGGCCCGGCACCGTCTCATCGACAATCCACTTCGCGAGCGCGGGCGCCTGACCGAGCCTGCGCAGGAAGCGGAACAGCGAGACCGCCGAGATGCGGTCGATCTCGGCCGAGAAATGATTCGCGTCGATAATCGGCGCGGTGGCGGGATCGGGCGACTGGATGCGGATCTCGCCCTGGCTTTCCGGCCGGGTGAAATAGCCAAGGATGGTAAGGCCGTGAAAGGGGTCGATGACGACGCCGTCTGGCCCCGTGCTCACCGAATAGAGGCCTACCCCGATCTGCGCATCGGCATGGTCGAGTTCGGGCCGTGTCTTCACGAAGCCGCCCACCTCATGCGCGCTATGCGTTAGCGGACCCTTTGACAGGAGCAGGTAGGAAAGCACCGAGCGGATCAGCCCAAGCCCCTGGAAGCTGCTGTTCAGGCTGCTGCCTTTCACCCGGTAGACAGTCTGCAGATAGCGATGCTCGCGCAGATTCCGGCCAACGCCGGGCGAATCGACGATTACCGGGATGCCGTGCGCGCGCAGCAGCGCGGCCGGGCCGATGCCCGAGAGCTGGAGCAGCTTCGGCGAATGGATCGCACCGGCGGACAGGATCACCTCGCGCGCCGCCCGGACAATGCGCTCGCCGTGCTTGTTGCGGATCGTCACCCCCGTCGCGACACGATCGACGATCTCGACGCGCAGGACATCGGTGTTGGGCAGCACATCGAGATTGGGGCGGCGACGCACCGGCGTCAGGAAGGCACGCGCCGCGCTGAACCGCTTGCCGCGATAGGTGGTGGTGGGTTGGTAGCCGAGGCCGCCTTCCCTTACCGTATCGACATCGTTCATGTCGGCGGTGCGCGACACCCCGATATCCTCCGCTGCGTCGAGGATCGCTTCGCACAGCGGATTGCCCGACGGATGCATGGTGATCCGGAGCGGCCCGCCGATTCCCCGCCATTCGGCAGCGCCGAGCGGGTGATCCTCCAGCTCGACGAAGCGCCGGCCCATTTCGTCCCAGCCCCAGCCGGGGCAGCCGAGCGATGCCCAATGATCATAATCGAGCGGCGCGCCGCGGACATAGACCATGCCATTGATCGAGCTGGACCCGCCGACCGCCCGGCCCTTCAGCCAGGTTTCGGGCGGACGATTGCCGCCCGGCGAGACCTGATAGTCCCATACATGGGGGTTGCCGGGCGCAAGAAGCTTGCCGATCCCGCGTGGCATGCTGATCAGCGGACTCGTGTCGTCCGGCCCGCTTTCGACCAGCAGCACGGTAACGCCCGGATCTTCGGACAAGCGGTTGGCGAGCACGCACCCCGACGAACCCGCGCCGACGATGATATAATCATATTTGTCCCGCATCATCGCCCTCCATGCGGTTGTCTAGAAGGGCGGAGGGGCGGCTGCTCACCTGTCGTGGGGAAGGTCTATCCCCTGGCCGGCTCCGTCGAACGCGGCGCCGTCGCGGACGAAACGATCCATGCGACGAGGAAAGTCGCTGGCACGGTAACCAGCGCCGGATAATCGGTCGGGATCAGCGGTGCGGCATTGCCCATCGCCTTCACCCAGAAGGCCGGGCTCGCGACGATACCCAGCATACTCGTCACCAGGCCGAACAATCCCGCCGCAATCGCTCCGGCAGCGGTCAGCCCGCGCCAGTAGATGGCGAGGATGAGCAACGGGAAGGTGGTGCTCGCCGCTACGGTCTGGCCCATCACGATCAGGAAGGTGATATTCTCCTTCTGGAACAGGATGGCGAGGCCGGTTCCGACCAGCGATGTAACGAACGCCGCCAGCCTGAACAGGCCCACCTCCGAACGCTCCGCCAGCGACCGCCCGGCGCGCAGGCCCAGGACCAGATCATGCGAGGTGGCCGAGGAAATCGAGATGGTGAGCCCTGCCACCACCGCCAGAATCGTCGAAAAGGCGACCGCGCTCATCAGGCCGAACAGCACCTCGCCCCCCAGCAGGCGAGCGAGATGCATGGTGATCATGTTCGTGCCGCCGATAATCGCGCCGGTCGGGTCGCGCAACGACTGCTCGGCGCCGACAAAGGCGATCGCGGCGGGGCCGATCACAAGCAGGACCGTCGCCATCGCAAGACCGATGATCGTCGTCCCGATCACCAGCGACTGGCGCGCGGCGCGCTCGTCGGGCACGGTAAAGAAGCGGATCAGCAGGTGCGGCATGCCCATCATGCCCGTCACCTGCGTCAGTGCCAGGCTGATGGCGCCGAACAGGCCGAGCTGGAGTCCGCCGAAATTGAGCATGTCACGGCTGCGCGCGCTGATCTCCGCCAGATCGAACAAGGGCGCATAGCCCCCTGCTCGCGCGATGCACAGCGCCGCCAGCACCGCGATCATCGCGATCAGGATCACCGCCTTGATGATCTGCACCCAGGTCGCCGCCAGCATGCCGCCAAAGGCGACATAGGTGGTCATCAATGCCGCGACGATCACTACGGCGATGTTGAATTCTATGCCGAAGACGATCGCGATCAGCGCTCCCGCCCCCACCAGCTGCGCCACGAGATTGATCAGCGAGATCATGATCGTGCACAGGCCGATGACGACGCGCATGCCCGGCGCATCAAGCCGATGCGTCACCACGTCGCCAAGCGTGTAGCGGCCAAGCCGCCGCAGCGGGCCGACGATGAACGTGAGCATCAGGAACAGACCCGCGAGCGGGGTGATCAGATAGGGCGCAGCATCCATCCCGACCGCGAAGAACAGGCCGACGATGCCCAGCACCGTGCCCGCCGACAGAAAGTCACCCGCGATGGCGAGGCCGTTCTGCGGCGCCGATATCTTTCCTTCGGCGGCATAGAGCGATGCGCGGCCGCTGTTGCGCCGCGCCGCCCAGAAAGTGATCGCGATCGTGACGAGCACCGTCGCCAGAAAATAGTGGATCTGGCTCATCGCGGCCCGTCCTGCCGCTGTGGCAGCCAGGAAGCGACCACCATCAGCGCGAACCAGCTGATCGCCAGCCAGATCACGATCGGGACGCCCGCCACTTCATCCTGAAACCAGGCGGGGGTCAGTTCGGGTTTGCCCTGAAGCAGGATCAGCGGCGTTAGCGCCGCCAGGATGAAAGCGATCCTTGGTCCTGCCCCCATATCCTACTCCGCGTTCCAGCGAGCGATCGCGTCGACGATGCCCGTTTCACCCGGCTCGCCGATCACGGCGGGCGTTCGCAATGTGCGTGGCGCCGGTGCCGGCTGATTGGCACCATTGCGTCTCACGAAGCTCTGGCGCGCCTGATTATGAGGATGCTGCGGCGCTTCGGCCATCGACAGGACGGGCGTCACGCAAGCGTCGCTGTCGGCGAACATCGCCGCCCACTCGTCACGCGCACGGCTGGCAAAGGCCGCCTTCAGGTCCGCTTCCATCGCCGGCCAGCCGGTACGATCATTCTGGACATAGTTGCGATCCTCGAGTCCAAGCCCTTTGACCATCTGGGCAAAGAATTGCGGTTCGAGACAGCCAACCGCGACGTCGCGCCCGTCGCCGCAGCGATAGCAGCGGTAGAATGGCGCGCCGCCGTCGAGCAGGTTGGAAGCCGGCCGGTCCTGCCACAGCCCCTTGGGCTCCCACGCATAATAGAGGCCCATCAGCGCGATCACGCCGTCGGTAATGCACGCATCGACGACCTGGCCCCGCCCGGACTTCTGAGCCGACAGGATGGCGGCAAGCAGGCCCGCGATCAGGAACATCGCCCCCCCGCCATAGTCGCCGACAAGGTTGAGCGGCACCGGTGGCGGCGTCTCCCCGTCGCCCATCGCGTGGAGCGCTCCGGTGATCGCGAGATAGTTGATGTCGTGCCCGGCGCGCAATGCGAGGGGGCCCGACTGGCCCCACCCCGTCATCCGCCCGAAGACGAGCCGGGGATTGCGCGCGAGGCAGACGTCGGGACCGATGCCGAGCCGTTCCATCACCCCGGGGCGAAAGCCCTCGATCAGGGCGTCGGCATGCTCGACAAGCTGTAGCAGCTGCTCACGATCGCCGGGATCCTTAAGGTTGAGATAGGCGACATCGCGGCTGCGGTGCAGGACATCGCCGCCGACATCGTCCCACGCCCCCGCCCCGGCGCCCGGCGCGCGCGCGATTCGGACAATGTCCGCACCGAGATCGGCAAGCAGCATTGCCGCCAGCGGAATCGGGCCGATCGCATCGATTTCGACGATACGGAAGCCGGCAAGCGGCCCGGACCTTCCTGTCATCAGATGTTGGTCCTGTCGCCGCCCTTGAGGTCGAGGATCTGGCGCGCCTCGTCGGGGGATGCGATCTCCAGCCCCATGCCTTCGATGATCTGGCGGGCCAGCTTCACCTGCTGGGCATTGGTTTCGGCAAGCTTGCCCTTACCCGCCCAGAGCGAGTCCTCCAGGCCGACGCGGACATTGCCGCCCATCGAGGCCGCCATCGCGACGATCCCCATCTGCCGCGCACCCGCGCCCAGCACCGACCATTGATACTGGTCGCCGAACAGCCGGTCGGCCGTCCGCTTCATATGCATCACGTCGTCGGGATGGCTGCCGATGCCGCCCAGGATGCCGAAGCAGGTCTGGATGAACAGCGGCGCCTTCACGAGGCCGCGATCGAGGAAATATTTGAGATTGTAGAGGTGGCTCGTATCGTAGCACTCGAATTCGAAGCGCGTGCCGCTCGGCGACAATGTCGTCAGCAGATGCTCGATATCGGCATAGGTGTTCTTGAAGACCAGATCGCGCGAGGCTTCCAGCGCCTTCGCCTCCCAGTCATGTTTGAAGTTCTTGAACCGCTCCAGCATCGGAAACAGGCCGAAGCCCATCGTACCCATGTTGAGCGACGCAACTTCCGGCGCGAAGCGCTCAGCGGGGCGAATACGCTCGGCAACCGTCATCGACGGATGACCGCCGGTGGTGAGGTTCAGAACCGCGTCGGAACGCTGCTTGATGACCTTGAGGAAGGGTTCGAACAGATCGGGATTCTGATCAGGGCGGCCGTCAACAGGGTTGCGGGCATGGAGATGGATGATCGCAGCCCCGGCCTCGGCCGCGCCGATCGCCGATTCCGCGATCTCCTCGGCGCTGACCGGCAGAAATGGTGACATGGACGGCGTGTGGATCGCGCCCGTCACGGCGCAACTGATGATGACTTTGCCCTTGGCCATAAGATCCTCGTTTCGGTTAAGCCGAGCCATGTTGCGCAAGCCCGCGCAACGCAACCCCCTTTTGGATAGGGTCTGCGGCCTTAGCTGAGGATGCCGAACTGGCGCGCGCGCAGCACGGCCTGTGGGCGTCGGCGAACGCCCAGCTTGTCGTAGATCTGCTGCATATACCATTTGACGGTGCCTTCGGTCAGGCCGAGCCGCTCGCCGATCTCGCGATTACGCAGACCCCCGCTCACCATCGTCAGGATGTCGATCTCGCGTGCGGCGAGGCGCGAGGTGAGGCCCGAGCTCTCCTCGCCATCCTCCTCGATCTCGACGGTCGGTCCACCATGCATCAGCGCCACGAGGCGTGACGCGAACATGTCGGCGGGCGTGTCGAGCATCGGGCCGTTGGCATAAGCCTCGGTGAGCAGCGAGCAGATTACCTCGCCTTCGTCCAGGAAGACGCGGGTCCAGCCGGACGGCTCGGCCAGCTCGACCGCCTCGCGGACGGCGCGGCGCGCGCGCGATCGATTCCCCTGCAGCACCGCGATCTCCGCAAGAAGCAGCTCGAAGGTCACGATCGAACGCGTCGCGCCGCTGCGCTTGACGAACTCCAGCCAGCGCGTTGCCACCTTGCGGGCGCGGACCAGCCGATGGCGCTGCATCTCGATGCGGAGCCACGCCAGCGCGATGCTCTCATTCTTCCGGCACGGGGTGAGCGTCGGGACCGGCTCGTCCTGGATCTGGATGTCGCCCGCGCGCAGCGCCGCCTCGGCTTCGGCGATATGGCCGGATTTGACCAGAACCCTGACCTGCTCTGCGACCACGAAAGCGCGAAGCCGGTCGAGGCCGCACTCGATGGCGATGAGATGCGCCTCTTCGAGACCGGACAGCGCGGCGGCGGTATTGCCCCGCGCAAAGGCCAGGCGCGCACGGACGAGATAGCCGGAGGCGAGCTGATCGACGAAGCCCCACTGGCGGATCGCCGGCAGATATTGCTCGACAAGCTCGGCCGCACGATCAAGCTCACCCGCGTCGTAAAGGATCTCGGCAAGCGGAAGCGCCGGCAGCGCGGCAAGGCCCGAGCCCACGCCCTGACGCTCTTCGGCCGAGGCCAGCGCCTCTTCGAGGAAGCGGCGCGCGAACGGCGTCTTGCCTTGCGCAGCGAGGGTCGGCGCGACGGTGGACTTGAGCGCGATCGCAGCGAATTCCGAACCGGGCCGGCCGAGCGCGCGCCGCGTCTCAGCCTCCAGCTTCAATATATCCTGGAAATGATAGAGCTCGCGCCGCGCCGACATGAGCTGGGCCAGCAAGGTGCAGCTGAGATAGGGCTCATCGTCGCCAAGCTCGAATAGCAGCTTTTCGGCGTCGGCCTCGACCAGAGCCATATTGTCGCGAGCGGCTTCCAGCATGATCCGCCGGTGGCGAACCAGCTGGCCGAGTTGCACATCCTCAGGGCGATTCTCGGCAATCGCGGCAGCAGCATTGATGAAGCGCTCGGTCGCCGCAAAGGAAAGACGCCTGATCCGGCGCCAGGCAAGCGCCAGGAGCAGCATGGGCCGGCTGCTGATCACCGACCAGGGCAGCTCCGAACCCCATTCATCGATGCGGTAAAGATAGCCCGCATAAACCAGTTCGTTGGCCAGCTGATCGAGCTGATCGGCCAGGAACTCGGGATCGCCGCTCAGCTGGGCATGCTCCAGTGCCTTCAGCTCCTCGCCGCATCCCGCATAATAGCGGCTTGCCCGCCGATGCAGTTCGGCGGCGCGCGCGGGGGCACGATCGACCAGCCGGCCGATCACCGACTCCCGAAACAGCGGATGGTAGGCATAGCAGCTATGTTCCTGATCGATCGCGTTCAGGAACAGGCCGGCGCGGAACACATCGTCGAGCATCGCCCGCGCATTTTCGTCCCCGGTCACCGCCGCGCAGACCGATGGGGTCAGTTCGCTGAGGATCGAGGTGTCGACCAGGAAATTGCGCACATCGGCGGCCTGGAGCGCGAGCACCTCCTCGTAGAAATAGCTGGTGAACTCGCCATGCAGGCTACCCGCCAGCGGCTTCCAGACTGCGCCACGCGCATATTCCCGCCCGTAGAGATTGCCCGCGATCACCAGGCCCGACACCCAGCCATGCGTGTCGTGGATGATCTGCTGCATCGCATCAGCGTCGAGCGGCGTTCCCGCGATCCGCGAAACGAGCTCGATCGCTTCGGACCGGTTGAAGCTCAGATCGGCGGCGCCGACCTCGACCAGGAAACCGAGCGCGCGTGTGCGCGCCACGGGAACCCCGATGGCGCCCCGCGAAACGACGATCGTGGTGATGGCATCCCGCGCGCTGGCGATCGCCTGCCCCAGAAAGGCGAGCGCATCGGGCGGCAGCAGCTGGGCGTCGTCGATCACGAGGACAGGCTTGCGATCGTGCTGCATGGCGAGCCCCGCAAGCCAGCTTGCATCCCCTTCCGCCGGATCGAGCGAATCCCACGGCAGGCCGGCAGCAATCCCCGCCTCCTTGAGCGCAAGGAGGAAGGATGGGAGGTCGCGGATGCCCGCGCGTGCCGCAAGCCAGAGGCCCGGCCGGCCTGCGTCCTTGAATCGGTTGAACCAGAACAAGGCCGCCGTCGTCTTGCCGCTGCCCGCGGGCGCACAGATGGTGGTGAGGCGAGACCCTCCGATAGCTTCGCAAAGCGCCTCCAGAGCGGGGCGATGGATCAGCACCGATGCGCTGCGCGGAGGGACGATCGTCGTGGGAACCAGGCCCATAGCTGCTCTCCTGTGCTCGCGTCTTTTGCGCGATTCGTCTTGACCAAGATGTAGCAGCGGTAGCGATCCCAAACAATCGGGAGTTCCTATCTTTTGGTAGGGATGGGCGGCTTTGGCGGGAAGCTGTCACCTACCCGCCGTCAAGCCCGTAAGAAAAATGCGGCCGATGCCGATCTGCAAAACCCTGAATTCCCTGGCTGCTCGCGCCATCCTATCGCCTGACAGGTTCCGAAGAGTGGCGATCCGCGCACCCACGCGACCGAATCCGTTTCATCAAGAGGCGGGAACGAATCATAGGAAAGTGTGATCATGAAGGCACTGTATCTCGAAGAAACCGGCGGCCCGGAGAGCGCACGGGTGACCGATGTCGAGACACCGATGCCCCAGGCCGGTGAGGTTCGCATCGCGGTCAAGGCCGCATCGCTCAACCACCGCGAGATCTTCATCACGCACGGACAATATCCCGGGATGACCGTTCCGACCACCCTCGGCTGCGACGGCGCGGGCGTCGTCGACATGATCGGTGAAGGCGTGACCGGGGCGAAGGTCGGCGACGAGGTAGTGCTCTATCCCGCTCGCAACTGGGGCCCCAACCGCCATGCACCGGCGGCCGATTTCGGGCTGCTTGGCATGCCATTCCCCGGCACGATCGCCGAATATGTATGCGTACCCGTCGACAATCTCGCGCCCAAGCCGGCCTTCATGAGCTTCGAGGAAGCGGGCGCGATGCCGCTCACCGCGCTCACTTCGTGGCGTGCACTGATGTTCAAGGGCCAGCTCAAGCCCGGCGAAACGCTGCTCATCTCCGGCATCGGTGGCGGCGTGGCGACGTTCGGCCTGGCGTTCGCCGTCGCGCTCGGCGCGAATGTCTATGTCACCGGCGAAAGCGAAGAGGTTTTGGAGCGCGCCTACAAGATGGGCGCCAAGGGCGGCCTGCTGTTCACCGACCCCGACTGGCGCAAGCAGGTCGGCAAGCTGACCGGCGGGATCGACGTCGTCCTTGATGGCGCGCCATCCCCGAGCTTTGCCAATTATGTGCGGGCGATCAATCCGGGCGCGCGGATCGTGATCTACGGATCGACGGCGGGCAACGAGATCAAGTTCAATGCCACCGACATCTTCCTGAAGAGCGCCAGCATCGTCGGTAGCCAGGTCGGCGATCCGCAGGATTTCCGCGACATGCTGGCCTTCGCCGAAAAGCATGAGATCAAGCCGGTCATCGAACGCAGCTTCCCGCTGGCCGAAGCGCGCGAAGCGCTGATCCATCTGAGGGACAGCCACAAATTCGGCAAGATCGCGGTGCGGATGTGAGCGACCAGCTTTTCAGTCTCGCAGGCAAGACCGCCCTGGTCACCGGCGGCGCCCAGGGATTGGGGCGCATGATTGCCGAGGGCCTGCTGCGTGCCGGCGCGACAGTGGCGATCACCTCGCGCAAGGCGGACATCTGCGATGCCGCGGCCGAGGAGATGGGGTCGCTCGGCCGTTGCATCTCACTGCCCGCCGACCTTTCGACCCCGGAAGCCGCCGTCGAACTGGTGGCGCGCTACCGGTCGGCAGCCGGGGCCTGCCACATTCTGGTCAATAATGCGGGCAAGACCTGGGGGGGCGAAATCGACAGCTTCCCGGACAAGGCGTGGCCAGGCGTGATGGCGGTCAACGTCCAGACGCCGTTCACGCTGGTTCGCGAACTTCTGCCCGAACTGAGCGCCGCCGGCAGCAGCGACGATCCGGCGCGCGTCATCAACATCGGATCGGTCGCCGGGATGCGTCCAGAACGGCTCAAGGCCTATAGCTATGCCGCCTCCAAGGCCGCGATCCACATGCTGACGCGCGATCTGGCGGGCGATCTCGCGGAGCGCAATATCACAGTCAACGCGGTCATCCCGGGCTTTTTCCCGACCAAGATGACCGCGCATCTGCGCGACGAGGATAAGGTCGATCCCGCTGTTCTCTCGCACATCCCGATGAAGCGGCTGGGCCGGCCGGACGATATTGCCGGAATCGTCGTGTTCCTCTGCTCGCGCGGCGGTGGCTATATCACCGGCGCGCAGATCCCCGTCGACGGGGGGATTGTCGGCTGCGCCTGACCGCGCCGCCCTGCCCTGCCAAGGGAGAGGCCCGCCGGACGGTCAGCCGTGGATGGTGCGGACTAGCCGTCAACCGGCGCAGGAGAGGGACCCATGATCACCGTCTATCACCTCGATCGTTCGCGCTCCGAGCGCCCGGTGTGGCTGCTCGAGGAATTGGCCGAACCTTATCTGATAGAGCATTTCGAGCGGATCGAGCCGATATGGGAGGCCGAGCCGGCCTATAAGGCCCTGCACCCGATCGGCTCGTCCCCCGTCATCAATGTCGACGGGAAGATCATCGGCGAAAGCGGCGCGGTGATCGAATTCCTCGCGACCACGCTGGGTGGAGGACGCCTCGCCGTCGCGCCGGGCACATCCGATTATGCCGATTATCTCTTCTGGTTCCATTTCGCCGAAGCCACTCTGATGACCGAAGTGACGCGCGAAATCATGTCCGAGATGGCTGGTGTGCCCTATGACAATCACGGTCGGGTATTCAGCCGCCAGCGCACCGCCCGGTTCCTTGCTCATGTCGATGATCGGCTTAGCGACATGCCCTATTTCGCGGGGCAGGCGTTCACCGCAGCCGACATAATGATGACCTTCGTCTTCACGACCACGCGCCTGTTCGTGGAACTCGACCTGGCCCCCTATCCAAACATCCTGCGTTATATCGCGCGCATCGAAGCCCGGCCCGCTTATCAGCGCAGCCAGCGCATCGCCGGGCCGAACCGCGTTCGCACCTGATCAACAGGAGAAACCGATATGCCGATCGATCTGCAGGTGCTGGAAGATCGCATCGCCATTGAAGACTGCCTCAAGCGCTACGCGCATCTGATCGACTCGGGTCAGGCAGAGCGCGTCGCCGAGGAGGTGTTCACCGAGGATGCCGATGTGACGCTGGGCGGCATCCACGCCGTCGGGCGTGCGGCGATTCACGCCACGCTGACGGGGATGATGGGGGCGATGGCAGGCGTGTCGCACAACATCACCAATGTCCTGATCGAGGTGAAGGGCGACGAGGCCGATTGCCTGTCGCGCATCATCGGCTGGCACTGGTTCGCCAAGCCCGATGCCGATCCGTTCGGTGCGGCAGACCTTGTCGCGATCGGGGGCTATCAGGACAGCCTGCGCCGCACCGCGTCAGGCTGGCGCGTCTCCCATCGACGCGGGATGAATTACGGCACCGGCGTCGGTATGGGCGCGATCTCCGACAATCTGAAGCCAGTGTTCCAGGCAATGTGGGGCCGCACGCCGGTCTGGCCGGTCAGCTAGGCCGCTCGCGGATGAGCGGCTCACGCATCCGCGATGCCTGGCGCCGGGATTGCCAGCATTCATTACTAGAAATTGCAGCGGCAACTTTGATTTTGCAGGTTCGCGTTGGTTGAACCCACATCATACGCCCGATAGTCGAATGGCTGAAGGAAGCGGCGGGGATGTCGAGGCAGACACCCTGCTTGGCTCCGGGAACCGACATGAGCCGGCCCGGTCCCGCATCGCGCCCGATACCGGGCGGCCGGGCCCAGGGTTCGCCGATCTGACCAGCGAAGGGCATAATAGTGGCCAAGATCGACCAGATGCTGATCGAGTGGGAAATCACCAGGCTCATCAACGACTTCAATTTTTTTCTCGACAGGTGCCGCTATGACGACCTCGCGGCGTTGTTCACCGAGGATTGCGAATTCGATCGCTTGGGCCACATATTGAAGGGTCGAAACGGCATTATCGAAGCCTATGGCAACCGCCATCCCTTCCTGACGCGACACATGCCCGCCAATATCCGGTTGTCGCATGTCAGCCCGACGTGCGTGGAAGGCAATATCTATTGCGCCGACTTTGTCGGGCAACCCATCGATGGCGACCTGCCTGTCCTCTATCAGCTAGCGCAGCCCGTCTTCGTCGAATTCGACGATGTTTACCATCTCGTCGGCGAAGAATGGCGTATCCACCGCCGCCGCACGAGCTTCATCATGAAAGGCCCTGACGTACCGGGCTGAAGTAACGCGCGCGTCGGTTCGAGACATGGGGACCGGCGGCCGGAGGGGCATCGGCCTGGCCACCGCAAAGGCCTTTTTTGCCGAGGGGGCAAAAGTCGCGATCTGCGCGCGCGGCCGGGAAGCGGTAGACGCGGTCGTCGAACAATTGCGCCAAATCTACCCGGGCAATGTCCTCGGCGGTCGCGTCGATGTCAGGCAGACCACTGAAGTCCGCGATTTTGTGGAGCAAGTCGCGACCGCATGGGGCGGTGTCGACATCCTGGTCAACAATGCGGGGGAAAGCCACAACGGTACGATCGACAATAGCCAAGATTGTTCAGCAGATGAACGGCGCCGCCTGATCAGCTTCCGAAGTTGAGCGCGCCGCGCGGATGGCGGGCGACCGCACCGACCAGATTGACCACGATGAGACACATGATGATCGTCGCGGTACCAGCGATCCATATCATCCCGGTCGACCAGCCCGATGTAAGCGCTATCGAGACCGGCGCCCCCGTCGAACCCAATGTCGCGCCATAGGTGAAGATCGGCAGGACAATCAGCCAGAGCCGACGGCCACGCTCCAGATAGGGCAGCAGCACATGCAGCGCGCCGGCGAGGGTGAATGCGCCAGTCGCGTCGCAGAAGGAGAACCACAGCGGCGAGCCGACCAGATGAAAGGGCTGGTTGCCGTAAAAGGCGCTCAGGCCGAACCATTCGCAGATCGACACGGCGAGCCAGTCGATGAACACGACGAACGCGAATGCCCGCCAGAACCGCCCCGCCGCCATCCCTTTTTCGAAGGCGCGGGCAAGAAAATAGGCCGTCCCCCCGAAGAACCACGCATAGCCTAGCGGCACGAACCAGGGGATGGTGCGGTCGAAGCCGCGAAAAACCGCGAGATGGTTCACCTCGGGATACCAGTAAAGCAGCGTGTTATCGAAGATCGGCTCGATCAGAATCGACGACAGTGCCGTCCCGAGGAAAATGAACGGCATCGCCCACCCCGTCCGACGGCGTTCGGCCAGCAACCACCAGAGCAGCATGGCAAGCAGGATCGCGGTCGTGCCGATCGTGAAGATCTCGCTGGCCGGCGACGGTGCCGTCCGCACCGGCATCATCGGAATCGTCGATGGAATGCGATCCATTATTCCCTTCCCCTACTGCCGTGTTGCCGGCGTCAGAGCGACCAGCCGCCACCTGCGACGATAACCTCACCAGTGATATAGTCGGCCTCGGGCAGGCAGAGGAGATAGACCGCCCCCGCCGCCTCTTCGGGGGTACCCGCGCGACCGAGCGGTATGCCCTTTTCCATGGCATCCAGAATGTCCTGGCTTACCCCCGCCCTGATCTCCTGGCCCTTCACGGTGATCGTTGACGCGCCGGCTTCGCCCGCCGTCATCCGCGTCATGATCGCGCCGAAGGCGACCGCGTTGACGGTCACATTGTAGCGGCCCCATTCCTTCATCAGCGTCTTGGTGAGTCCGACGACGCCCATCTTGCCTGCAGCATAGCTCGCCTGGCCGGCATTGCCGCCGAGCCCCGCCACCGAGGAGATGTTGACCACGGTGCGGCGCGTCGCCCGTCCGTTGAGCGCGATCTCATCCTTGGCCGCCGCGGCGATTACGGGCTGCGCGGCCTTCAGGATGCGGAACGGCGCGGTGAGGTGAACGTCGAGCATCGCCATCCACTGCGCTTCGCTGGTCTTCTGGATCACCGCATCCCAGGCATAGCCGGCATTGTTGATGATGATGTCGATCGTTCCGAACGCATCGACCGCGCTGCCGATGAACCTCTCGCCGAAATCAATTGCAGTGACGTCTCCGACGCAGGCGATCGCACATCCGCCCAGTGCTTCAATCTCGGCGACTGTCTCGTTCGCATATTCCTCGTCGAGATCGTTCACCACCAGCCGAGCGCCGGCCCGCGCAAGTTTGAGCGCGATCGCCTTGCCGATCCCACGCCCTGATCCCGAAACCAGCGCCACCTTGTCCTGCAATATGTTCAACCTTCGCCCCTTTCATCACGGGCAAAGGCGCCGATCGTCGCCCGCCCGCCATCGATCACGATCTGGCCCCTGTCGGGCACCGACGCGCGGAATAATATCTCGCTGCCGTCTCGCCATATCTCGGTTCGAACCCGGTCGCCCGGATAGACCGGCGCGGTGAAGCGTACCGCGATCGAGGAAAGCCGCGCCGGATCTCCGTCGCACGCCAGATGTCCGAGCGCGCGCGCCACCAGCCCCATCGTCGAGAGCCCATGCAATATCGGCCGATCGAAACCCCCGCGCGCCGCCGTCGCCGGATCGACATGCAGCGGATTGCGATCCCCCGACAATCGATAGACCATCGCCTGATTACGGCTGGTCGGCAGGTCGAGCGCGGCATCGGGCTTGGTTTCGGGAAGCACGACCGCCGCATCGCCGGGCAGCGCCCGTTCGCCGCCGAAGCCGCCGGCTCCGCGCAGCACCCATAATTCCGAAAGCTCCGCAACGATCGCATCCGATCCATCTCGGATCGTGCGATAGGCGCGGACCAGCGCGGGCTTGCCGTGGCCCTTGTCGGCGATTTCGCCGATCCGCGTTTCCCCGCTGAGCTCATCCACCGGTTCGAGCGGCCGAAACAGGCGCAGCGTTTGTTCGCCATGCAGGATCAGCGGCCAATCGAGCCCGATCTTCGGGTCCATCGGCCAGAAGCCCGGGGTTCCCAGGACCAGCGCCAGGGTAGGCAGCACCTTAAGACTTCGCTCGAAGACGAAGTCGGTTTCGTCGACCTCCTCCGAAAGCCCCGCCCCGGTACCGAGCGCGTAAAGAATCGCGTCGCGGGGATCATAGGAATCGCGGGCGACAGGCACTTTATAGGTGCGCAGCCGATCGATATCGAGCACCGCCATATCAGACGGCCGCGATGCCGAGCGCACGACGCAGCGCATCATATTTATGCCGGACGGCCTCCTTCGCGATCCCGGCCTCCTGCGCGATGCCAAAGCCATGGAAGCAGCCGGGGTAGACGTGGAGCTCGACCTGCACGCCCGCGCGGCTGAGGCGAAGGGCGTAGTCGACATCTTCTTCAAGGAAGAGGTCGAGTGCGCCGGTCGCGATGAACGTTGGCGGCAGACCGGCCAGATCGGTCGCGCGCGCGGCAGCCGCATAGGGCGAGACGTCCGGACCGCCCGGTTCGGTACCGAGCAGCGCCTGCCAGCCGAAGCGATTGGCATTTACGTTGAAGACGAACTCGCCGGAATAGGGATGGGGTTCGCGGACACAGGTGCGGTCGTCGATCATCGGCGCGTCGAGCAGCTGAAAGGCCAGCCTATATTCGCCCCGGTCGCGCGCGAGCAGCGCCAGCGCCGCCGCGAGTCCGCCGCCGGCGCTCTCGCCCATCACCGCGATACGCCCGACATCGATCCCCAGCGGCCCCGCCCGCCCATGAAGCCAGCCGAGCGCCGCATAACAATCCTCCACGGGGCCCGGGAACCGGGTCTCGGGAGCCAGCCGATAGTCGGGTGAGACGATGATGCAGCCCAGTTCAAACGCGGTGCTCATCAGGTTTGGCAGGCTGATTTCGGGATTGCCGAGCACATAGCCGCCGCCATGGATGTGCAGGATCGCGGCCGGGGAGCGGACGCCCTGCGGTGTCAGAAGCAGCGCGCGCATGGCAGGACCATGGCGTCCTGCGGGGATGGTCACCTCTTCCACTGTTACCGGCAGATCCGGCCGGGGCACCGCAGCGATGCTGGCCTGGGTACCGGCGCGCACGGCGTCCAGCCCGATCGCATCGAAATCGATCACGGGAAACATATCGAGCACCGGCAGCAGCTCGGGATCGATCAGGTGACGAGTGTTCATGCTGCGGCTCCCCACATGAGCGCGGGCACCGCAGCGCGGGCCCGTCGTTTCAGCTTGCTGGCATCCGGAGGGGGCTAGACCAGCTTGCGCTCGTCCAGGCCCAGTCCGCGCCCGATGATCTCGCGCATGATCTCGGACGTCCCGGCGAAGATGCGGCTGATCCG
Organism: uncultured Sphingomonas sp.; assembly: GCA_947085315.1. Taxonomy (GTDB): domain Bacteria; phylum Pseudomonadota; class Alphaproteobacteria; order Sphingomonadales; family Sphingomonadaceae; genus Rhizorhabdus. The sequence goes on from CAMTVW010000013.1 coordinate 41,789, forward strand.
CGCGTCGGTATACATGCGGCTGATGCGATATTCTTCCATATAGCCCGCACCACCGTGGAGCTGGACGCATTCGTCCATCACCCGGCCCTCCATCTCGCTGGTCAGCAGCTTTGCGGCCGACGCATCCTCTGCGGTAAGCTCGCCCTTGTTGAGCAGCAGCACGCACTGATCGACATAGGTCTGCGCCATGTCGAGCTCGGCGCGCATCGAAGCCATCTTGAAGCGCGTGTTCTGAAATGCCCCGATCGGCTTGCCGAAGGCGCGGCGTTCCTTGACATAATCGAGCGTCAGATCGAACGCGGTCTGCGCGGTCGCGAGGAAGCCGATCGCCGCGACCAGGCGCTCCTGCGCCAGGAAACGGGCGAGATAGGTGAAGCCCTGGGCCGGATCGCCGAGCGTGTTCTCCTTGGGCACCTTGACGTCGTTGAAGAACAGTTCAGCGGTATCCTGCGCCTTCAACCCCATCTTGGCGAGCTTGCGGCCGCGCTCGAAACCTTCCATCCCGCGCTCGACGACGAACAGCCCAAGGCCATGGCGGCTGGTCGGATCGGTGCGGGCGGCGACCACGATGAGATCGCCCAGGATCCCGTTCGAGATATAGGTTTTGGCGCCGTTGAGCAGCCAATGGTCGCCCTTGTCCTCGGCCCGCGTCTTCATGCCGGCAAGGTCCGACCCGGTGGACGGTTCGGTCATCGCCACCGCGAGGATCTTCTCGCCGCTGACGATTCCCGGCATCCAGCGGGCCTTCTGCTCCTCATTGCCCAGCTTGGCGATGTAAGGGGCAACCAGATCGTTGTGCAGGTTGATATAAAAGCCGACGTCGCCGTGGCGCATATTCTCTTCGATGATGATCTGCTCGAAGCGGAAATCATCAATCCCTGCGCCACCATATTTCTCGTCGGCCCAAGTGCATAGCAGCCCCTGCGCGCCGGCCTTCAGGTAGAGCTCGCGATCGACGATCCCCTGCTCGCGGAAGCGCTCCGCATGCGGGCCGACCTCGGCCTGCATGAACTTGACTACGCTGTCGCGGAACTGCTCATGTTCGGTCTCGAAGATCAGACGCTTCATGCCGCCTCCAGATCCTTCGCCGCGACACCGTCGGCGTAGAAGCTCTCACCCCTGGCAGCCTTCTCGCGCAGCCAGGCCGAAGGCAGGAAGCGTGGACCATGACGCTGCGCCAGCTTGTCAGCCTCGGCGACGAACTTCTCGATACCGACCGTGTCGATATAGCTGATGGTGCCGCCGGTCCATGCCGGGAAACCCCAGCCATAGACGGCGCCAAGATCGGCATCCTGCGGCGTCTCGAGCACGCCCTCCTCCAGGCAGCGGGCCGTTTCCATGGCCTGCGCATAGAGGAACCGCTGCTTCAGTTCCTCAATGTCATAGTCGTGCTTGACCGGAAAGTGATCGGCCATCCCCTTCCAGAGGTGCTTCTTCCCACCTTCGGGATAATCGTAGAAGCCCGCGCCCGACTTGCGGCCGCTGCGGCCCAGTTCGTCGCGCATCTTGCGCAGCGTCGTAACGCCGGCGGGCGGCAGGTATTTGTCGCCTTCCTCGGCGATCGCCTGATCGACGATCTTGAGCGGCAGGTCGAAGGTCAGCTCGTCGAGCAGCGCCAGCGGACCGACCGGCATGCCGATCGCCTTTGCGGCATTCTCGATCACGGCAGGCGGCACGCCTTCCTCGATCATCGCGCCGCCTTCGTGGATGAGGGTCTGGAACACCCGGCTGGTGTAGAAGCCGCGGCTGTCGTTGACGACAATCGGCGTCTTGCGCAGCTGGGCGATATAGTCGAGCGCCTTTGCAAGCGTCTCGGGAGCGGTCTGCGCACCCATGATCACCTCGACCAGACCCATGCGATCGACCGGCGAGAAGAAGTGAATGCCGATGAACTGAGCCGGGCGCTTCGACGCCTGCGCCAGCTGACCGATCGGCAGCGTCGACGTATTGGACGCGAACACGGCGCTTTCGGGGATCACCGCCTCGGCCTTGCGGGTCGTCTCGGCCTTGATGCCGGTATCCTCGAACACCGCCTCGACGATCAGGTCGCAGCCTGCAAGGAGGGCATAATCGTCGGTGGGCGTGATCCGGGCGAGGACGGCGTCGGCCTTGTCCTGTGCCAGCTTGCCCTTCTCGATCAGCTTGGCCTGGACCTTGCTGCTATAGGCCTTGCCCTTCTCGGCGGTCGGCACGTCGCGGTCGAGCAGGACAACCTCGATCCCGGCATTGGCGGACACAAAGGCGATGCCGGCGCCCATCATGCCCGCGCCGAGCACGCCGACTTTCTTGACTTCGGACTTCGGTACCCCGGCCGGACGACGAGCGCCCTTCTCCGCCGCGAGCTTCGAGATGAAGGTCGTGCGGATGATGTTGCGGGCGACCGGATCGGTCAGCAGCTTGGCGAAATATTTGCCCTCGACGGATAGCGCCTTGTCGAACGGCAGCTGGAGCCCTTCGAAGACCGACGCGAGGATCGCGAGCGGCGCGGGCGTGTTATAGCCCCTCGCGGCGATGGCGCCTGCCGCCATCATATAGGTCATGCTGACCTCGGGGACGGTCAATCCCTTCTTCTGCGGCGGTACCCAGCCCTTTTGGTCCCAAGGCTTCACCGGATCGGGGCTGGTCGCCAGCCATGCCCGGGCACGGTCGATGAGCTCCGCCGCGGGGGCGACCTCATCCACGATTTTAAGCTTCAGCGCCTCGGCGGGCGCGACCGCGCGGCCGGACAGCAGCAGGTCGAGCGCGGTCTTCATGCCCGCGATGATGCTGAGCCGCACCGTGCCGCCCGAACCCGGCAGCAGGCCGACATTCACCTCGGGCAGGCCAACCTGCACCCGGGGATCGTCGACCAGGATGCGATAGTGACAGGCAAGCGCCAGTTCGAACCCGCCGCCAAGCGCCAGTCCGTTGAGCGCCGCCACCCATGGCTTGCCCGATTGTTCGATAGCCCGATGCATCCGGGTCGCGCGCTGCGCGAAACCATAGGCCTCGTGCCGGCTCAGCTTGCCGAAGCTCTGGACGAGCTGCTTCAGATCGGCTCCGGCCATGAATGCCTTCTTGCCCGAAGTCAGGATCACGCCCTTGACGCTTTCATCTGCGGCGAGCGTACCGATCGCTTCCTCCATCTCGGTGATGAAGGCAGTGTTGACGATGTTCATCGACTCGTCGGCATTGTCGAGGATGAGCGTGGCAAAGCCGTCAGCGGCTTTTTCGATCTTGAGATGTCGCATGATATCAGTTCGCTTTTCGCTGGGCGCTCAGACGCGCTCGATGATGCAGGCGGTGCCGAGGCCGTTGGCGGCACACAGCGTGATGAGACCGGTGTTGAGGTCGCGGCGCTCCAGCTCATCGAGCACAGTGCCCACGAGCATCGCCCCGGTTGCACCGAGTGGATGGCCCATGGCGATAGCGCCGCCATTCACATTCATCTTCTCATGCGGGACGTCCATCACGTCCATGAAGCGCAGGACGACGCTCGCGAACGCCTCGTTCAACTCCCAAAGGTCGATATCGTCCTTGGTCATCCCGCCGGCTTTCAGGGCCTTTTGCGAAACCGCAGCGGGTGCGGTCAGCATGATCATCGGCTCCGAACCGATATTGGCATAGGAACGGATCCGGCCGCGCGGCTTCAGCCCCGCCTTCTCGCCAAATTCCTTCGAACCCACGAGAACGATGCCGGAGCCGTCGACGATACCCGAACTGTTGCCGCCATGATGGACATAGTTCAGCTCTTCGACCTCGGGATAGCGTGCCTTCGCCACCGCCTCGAAACCGGCTTTGCCGAAGCCTTCGAAGGCCGGTTTGAGCTTGGCAAGGCTATCAATCGTCGTTCCGGGGCGCATATGCTCGTCATGGTCGAGCACGATCTCACCCATCACATCCTTCATCGGAACGATCGCATTCTTGAAGCGCCCTTCGCCCCAAGCCAGTGCCGCGCGGTCCTGGCTGGCGACGGCGAAGGCGTCGACATCTTCGCGACTATACCCGTCGAGCGTGGCGATCAGGTCCGCGCCGATGCCCTGCGGCGCGTAATAATTGTGGAAGGCGACACTGGGATCGGACGTCCAGGCGCCGCTGTCATAGCCCATCAGCGTGCGGCTCATCGATTCGACGCCGCCGCCGATGCCTGCCTGGATCATCCCCGCATGGACCTGCGCCGCGATCAGGCTGACCGCGTCCAGCCCGGACGCGCAGAAACGATGGATCTGCTGACCCGCGACGGTCTGCGCATAGCCCGCCTGGAGCACCGCCGCGCGTGCCAGCACGCCGCCCTGCTCGCCCACGGGCTGCGCCATGCCGATGATCACATCGTCGAGCAGCGAGGTATCGAGATTGTTGCGATCCCTGACGGCCTCGAGCAGCTGGGTGACCATCTGCACCGACGTGATCTCATGAAGCGCGCCATCCGGGCGGCCCTTGCCGCGTGGCGAGCGCACATGATCGTAAACATAGGCTTCCATTATACTTGTCCTGCGAAAAGCTTTTGGTGACGGGGCTTATGCACCGCGCATCATGCTGACGCTAGCCATCCCGCACCTATCCACCGGAAGGCGCGGAACCCTGCTCCGCACGGCCAACAGAAGACATATCGGGGTTCATATGGAGCAAGGTCATAGTGGGTAGGCAGGGCGAGAACAGCGCCTCGATTCGAATTTCTGCGACGACGCTTGGGGACATGCTGCTCAAGGCGTGGGACCGCGCGCCGCATAAGGAAGCGCTGGTCTTCCCGGACGGGCGCAAGAGCTATGACGAGGTCGTGCGGGCCGTCTTCCACAAGGCGCGCGGGATGGCCAGGCTCGGGATTCGGCCGGGCGACCATGTCGGCATATTGCTGCCTTCGGGCATCGAGTTTGTCGAAACGCTGTTCGCCGCGTCGATGTGCGGGGCGGTGTCGGTGCTGATGAACGCCCGCTACAAGGCACCGGAAATGGCCTATGTGGCCGAGAATGCCGACCTGACCGCGATCATTACCAACGACATGCAGGACGAGCATGTCGATTTCATCGGCCGCCTTTACGAGGCCTTTCCCGATCTGGCCCAATCGGCCGACCCGCAGGCGCTCGGTCTTTCGGGCGCCCCGCAGCTGCGCCGCATCATATCGCTGGGCACTTCCAGCCATGGCGGCTTCGTGGACCAGCCGGCATTCGACGCGGCCTCGGCTGCGCTGGACGATGATGAAATTCACCGACGCCGATTGGGCGTACGCGTTCGCGACACCGCGTTGATCCTTTACACCTCGGGCACCTCGGCCAATCCCAAGGGCTGCCTGCTCAGCCATGAGGCGGTGACCCGCGAGGCGTCCAACCTGGCGCAGAACCGCTGGGGGTTCACCGAGGATGAGCGCAGCTGGTCGCCACTGCCGCTCTTCCACGTCGCGGCGATGCTGGCGATGCTGGGCGCGGTCGACGTCGGCGGCACCTTCATCGGACAGCCCCATTTCGACGCGGGTGAAAGCCTGCGTCAGATCGCGGCCGAAAAGGTCACGATGATGTTCCTGCCCTTTGTCACATTCCATCAGGCGATGATGCAGCACCCCGACTGGGACAAGGCCGACATGAGCTCAGTCCGCCTGCAGAACAGCTGCTTCGCGTTCATGCCCGACCGGGTGGGCCAGGCCTATCGCGAGAAGGCGCCCGCCATGCTTCAGGTGGGCACCTTCGGCATGACCGAGGCGACGGGCATCGTCAGCACCGGCGGTTATGCGATGGATCCGGAGATGGGCTTTCAGCGTCTCGGCTATCCGCTCGCCGGGGTGGAGGTCCGCATCGTCGACGAAGATGGCAACGACCTGCCGACCGGCGAGCGCGGCGAAGTGCTGATCCGCGGCTACAATCTGTTCGACGGCTATTATAAGGATCCGGTCAAGACTGCCGAGGCGCTTGACGCGGAGGGCTGGTATCATTCGGGCGACATCGGTTCGCTCGACGAGCATGGCCACATCATGTTCCATGGCCGCTTCAAGGACATGCTGAAGGTAGGCGGGGAGAATGTCGCCGCCGCCGAAGTGGAGGCGGTCCTGGCGACCCACCCGGCGGTGCGCCTCGCCCAGGTGGTCGGGCTGCCGGACGATCGGCTGGCCGAGATTCCCGCCGCCTATATCCAGCCGAGCGGCGAGGTCGAGGCGACGGCGGAGGAATTGATCGCCTATACCAAGGCAAGGCTGGCGTCATTCAAGGTCCCGCGCCATATCCGCTTCATTGACGAATGGCCGATGTCCGCTTCAAAGATCCAGAAATTTAAGCTCCGCCTGCAGCTCATGAATGAGCTGGGACTGAGCGACTGACGGAGAGAGCAATGCGTTTCGTGATTACGGGAGCCGCGAGCGGCATTGGCCGCGCCTGCGCGGAACTGCTGGCGAGCGGACGGAGCATCGCGGGCGAGCATCGCCTGCTGCTCGTCGACCGCGACGCCGACAATCTCGGGGCGGTGGCCGAAGCGATCGGAGCCCAGGCAGCGGCGGCGGTGGTGGACTTGAGCGATGCCGATTGCGGCGACAAGATCGTCGCTGCGGCGGTGGCGCATATGGGCGGCATCGACGCCGTGATCAGCAATGCCGGGATTATCGGCACCGGCGCGCTCGCCACGCTTGACGTCGCGGATTTCGACCGGATGTACGCGATCAACACCCGCGCCGCCTGGTTGCTCGCCAAGGCGGCCTATCCGCATCTCAGGGAGAGCCGGGGCGCCTTCATCGCCACAGCTTCGATGTCCGCTACTCAGCCAACCCCGGCGCTCGGCTTCTATTCCTCGAGCAAGGCGGCGCTGCTGATGCTGGTGCGGCAACTCAGCGTCGAATGGGGCCCCGACGGGATCCGCTGCAACATCGTTTCGCCAGGGCCCACCTATACGCCCATGACTGCAAGCGGCTATGACAATGCCGCGCTGCGCGATCAGCGCGAAGCCAATATCCCGTTGCGCAAGCTCGGCACGGCCGAGGATGTGGCCAAAATGATCCTGTTCCTGGCAGGGCCAGACGCCGGGCATGTCAGCGGCATCGATGTGCTGGTTGATGGCGGAATGAGCAATATGCTGATGCCCGCAAGCGGCGGCGGCACCGGGCAAGGCAAATAGGACAGCGCTCCGCCGTCGTGGCGGAGGCCAACCAAATAGAGGAGTATGATCAATGCGTGTGGCAAGGGTTTCCAGGAACGGGCAGGTCGGCGTCGCGGTGAAGACCGCCGATGGCGTCAGGGCCGTATTCGGCAACAGTGCGGCGGCGGATCTCGATGCCCTGATCGCATCGGGAGCGGGTCTCGCCAAGGCGGCTGAAGCGGCAGCGGCGGGTGAAGCGGTCGACGAAGCGTCGCTGACCTTTCTGGCGCCGCTGGTACGCGCGCCCAAGATCATCTGCCTGGGCCTCAACTATAAGGATCATGCCGCCGAGGGCGGCTTCCAGGTACCCGAATTCCCGACCATCTTCGGTCGTTTCAATTCGAGCCTGATCGGTCATGGTGCACCGATCATCAAGCCCTCCAACTCCGACCAGCTCGACTATGAGGGCGAGCTCGTCGCGGTCATCGGCAAGGGCGGCAAGAACATCTCGAAGGAAAAGGCACTCGATCATGTCGGGGCCTATTCGGTGTTCAACGATGGCTCGGTGCGCGACTATCAGCTGAAGACCCCCCAGTGGACGGCAGGCAAGAATTTCGACGACACCGGCGCGTTCGGCCCCTGGCTGGTCACCCCGGACGAACTGCCTGCCGGCGCCAAGGGCCTGAAGCTCGAAACCCGGCTCAACGGCCAGGTCGTCCAGAGCGCATCGACCTCGGACATGGTGTTCGACGTGGTTGAAACGATTGCCCTGCTGTCGACCTTCCTGACGCTCGAAGCCGGCGACGTGCTGGTGATGGGGACGCCCGCGGGCATCGGCCTCGCGCGCAAGCCTCCGCTGTTCATGAAGGACGGCGACACCGTCGAGGTAGAGATCGAGAAGGTCGGACTGCTGGTCAATCCGATCAAGGCGGCCTGAGCCGCCGCAACGAGCAAGGAGGACAGGATGAGCGTGAGCGGCAAGGGAGGACGGCGCCCAAATGCGTTGGGCGTCCATTCGATCGACCATTTCGCGGTGGAAGTACCGGACCTTGATGAGGCCCGGCGCTTCTACACGGGCTTCGGGCTTGAGGTCCGCGACAAGGACGGCGCGATCGAGCTCTATGCCAGGGGAAATCCCCATCGCTGGGCGATCTTCACCCAGGGCAAGGGGCCAAAGCGGCTCCGCTACCTGTCCTTCGGCATTTTCGACGACGAGGTGGATGCGTTCCGCAAACATCTCGAAGGCTGCGGGGTGCGCTTCATCGATGCGCCGGCGGGCGCGGATTCAAACGGCATATGGTTCGAAGGGACCGACGGATTGCCCGTCAATGTCCGCGTCGCCGACAAGGCCACGCCCGACGAAAAGAGCCTGTTCACCTTCAACAGCGCGCTTCCCGGTCAATCGGGCGCGGTGCCCAATTCGAAGGCGCCTCCGGTCCACCCCCGGCGCCTCTCGCATTTCGCGCTGTTCTGCTCGGACGTGCCCGCAGGGATCGCTTTCTACGAGAAAACGCTGGGCCTCCGCCTGTCCGATCAGAGCGGGCCTGCGGTAGCCTTCCTGCACGGCGTCCATGGCAGCGACCATCATCTGCTCGCGCTCGTCATGTCCGATCGTCGTGGCATGCACCATAATAGCTGGGACGTCGGATCGGTGATGGAGGTCGGTCTCGGCGGCGCGACGATGGAGCGCGCGGGCTACGGGCCGGGATGGGGTACCGGCCAGCATGTGCTGGGTGCCAATTATTTCTATTATGTCCGCGATCCGTGGGGCAGCTACAGCGAATATTCGGCGGACATCGACTATATCCCCGCCGATTGCGACTGGCCTTCGTCCGATCACCCGCCCGAGGACAGCATGTTCCTCTGGGGCCCCAATCCTCCCCCCGAATTCATCCAGAATTTCGAGCCTGCGGAGCATGGCGCATGACGACCTTCGTTCTTCTTCACGGCGGCGGCATGGGCGGCTGGACGTGGAAATATGTCCGCGAACTGCTCGAAGCGAAGGGCCATAAGGTCTACACGCCGACCTTCACCGGCTTTGGCGAGCGGATCCATCTGATCGGGCGCGACGTCGGCAATGCCACGCACGTCAAGGACATCGTCAATGTCCTGAAGTTCGAGAATATCAAGGATGCCGTGCTCGTCGCGCACAGCTATTCGGGCACGGTCGCGCCCGGCGTGCTGGCCGACCCCGATGCGGCGGGCCGGATCCGCCGGGTGATCTATCTCGACGCGATCATCCCTCAGGCCGGCGAGCGGATCGCCTCGATGATGGGCTATGCCAGCGAAGGCGATCTCGCCGGGCTCGAAGCGATGCTCGATGGCGGCGAAGGTCCGATCGGATCGGGGGTCGACGCTATGCAGCGGCAGGTTGCCAAGGAAAATCCCCATATGATGCCGCGCGAGCGCGAGCAATGGCTGCTCGACAATCTCACCGACCAGCCGATGCGCGCCACCGCCTGCAAGATCCCGGTCGGCGCGGAATCGATCACGGTGCCGGTCGACTATATCGCCGCCAAACATACGGTGATGGGCATGATGCACGACCGCGCGCGCGCGCTCGGCTGGCCGGTCCACGATCATCCCGGCGATCATGCGTTGCTGGTCGGCGATCCGGAAGGCACGACCGATCTGATCCTCAAGATCACCGGCGACAAGTGATGGACATCGCGACGCTGTTCTCGATCAAGGGCCGGGTCGCGGTCGTCACCGGCGGCAGTGCCGGTATCGGCCGCCACATCGCCACCGGCCTCGCTGCGGCGGGTGCCAAAGTCTATATCTGTGCGCGCACCGAGGCCAAGGTGAAGGCGGTCGCGGCGGAGATCGCTGCTGCCACGGGCGCGACGGTGATCGGGCTCGCGGCCGATCTCTCGACCGTCGCCGGGATCGAAGCGCTGGTCGCCGCCGTCTCTGCCAAGGAACAGGCGCTGCACATCCTGGTCAACAATGCGGGCACGCTGACCGATGCTCCGCTCGACGACTTCCCCGAGGAAGACTGGGATCAGGTCATGGACCTGAACATCAAGGCGCCTTTCTTCACCCTGCAGAAGTTCCTGCCCCTGCTCCGCGCGGGCGGCACCGCAGGGCATCCCGCGAGCATTATCAACATCGGCTCGGTCGGCGCGCTCAAGATCGGGCCGCGCGAGGTCTATTCCTATCAGGCGGCCAAGGCCGGAGTCCACTGGGTGACCAAGTCGCTGGCGCGCAAGCTGGGACCGGAGAATGTGACCGTCAACGTGATCGCACCGGGCTTCTTCGAGTCCGATATGACGGTGATCACCTCCGACGAGATGCGCCAGATGGTGGTCGGCATGGTCCCGCGTCGCCGCACCGGCATTGCCGAGGATGTTGCCGGCGCCGCGATCTACCTCGCCTCGCGCGCGGGCGCTTATGTCACAGGCTCGGTGCTCGCAGTCGAAGGCGGGCTGGCGATCTGACGATGCGAATCCCGATGATCTTGCTGGCCCTGGCGGCGTTGGGCGGATGTCATTCCGCCGAGAAGGCCGCCCGCTACGCGGCCGCCCGCGACCTGGCCGATCCGGCCTCGGCGCGGTTTCGCAACATCCGCGCCAATCATGAAGGGGTGATCTGCGGCGAAGTCAGCGGCAAGGACCGTCGCGGGATCGAGACGGGCTTTCGCAAATTTGCCTATTACAGCCACACCGGCAATTCGATGCTCGAACCCGCCAATGTCCACGCGGCCTTCGACAAGGTCGATTATCTGTGCCGCACGGCCAGCAACGCTGCGGACGCCACCAGGGCGTGCTCGGCGGCGCAACTGCTTGCGCCCGCCGAACAGGCACATGAGCATTTCGTAATGCGCTACGGCGTCGACTGCCGCTGAGCAGTCAGCTCCAGGTCAGCGGCAACTCGGGAATGTGCATCACATTGCCGAGGAAGAACGGCACCTTGAATCCCGGTTCGACCCGGAAGTTTGGAATCGCCTTCAGGAACTCCTCGATCGCCGTCTGCAATTCACGGCGCGCGAGATGCTGTCCCAGGCACCGATGGATGCTGTGGCCCAGCGTTACATGCGTTGGCCTGCGGTCGAGCCGGATCTCGTCGGGCGACTCATAAGCCTCGGGGTCACGCCCGGCGAGCGGCGTCGACATGATGATATGGTCGCCGGGCATCATGGTCTGGCCGTCCAGCTCGAACGGCTTCGAACAGATTCGCAGCGTCGACACAGCGGCATAGGCGCGCAGCAATTCCTCGATCGCGACCACATTCTGCTGGAAGCTGTTCGCCCGCATCCGGTCCTGATCGGCCTGATGCGTGGCCAGATGGTAGAAATGCAGACTGAGGTTCGAGGTAACCGTGTCGAGCCCGCCGATATAGAGATTGAACGCGTGGCCAAAAACCTCCTCGTCACTCCACTTGCGGCCCTCCACCTCGAGCGTGAGCGTCTTGCTGATCAGGTCCTCGCCCGGATTTTTCTTGCGGTCCTCGATCGTCTCGACGAGCAGATCCTTGACGGCGCGGACGCTGGTGATCCGGGCCTCATGATCGGTTCCGTGGAGAATCTTGTTCTCCCAGTCGAGAAATTCAGGCTTGCGATCCTGCGGCAGGCCGATCAGGTCCAGGAAGATGGTGATCGGGAAGTTGACCGCGAAGTCCTGAACGAACTCGCAGCGCCCCTTCGCCTTGAACTGGTCGATGTAGAAGCGCGCACGCTCGCGAACGAGCCCGTCGAGCGCCATCATCCGGCTCGGCGAGAAAACGGGATTCAGCGCCTGCCTGAAGCCGGTGTGCTGCGGCGGATCCAGTTCGGTCGGGATAATATCCCAGCTCTCGCCGATCATCCGCGCGAAGCCGGTGTTGCCCCGTTTGTGGAAGTTCTCGCTGTCCGCGTAAATCTTGCGAAGATCGGCGTTGCGCCGCACCACCCAGCCCGGCTGCTGGAACGAGATATTCTCCGCGTAGAAGACAGCGGGACCCTCATGGACCCGGGCTATGATCGTCTCATAGGGATTCTCGTAGACGATCTTGCGGTCGAACAGCTCGACATGGCGGACCCTCGCAGGATCGACATGTGCGGGAATGACGGGGGACTGGGTCGCCATATTCACCTCAGGACTTCAGAAAGCCGGCCGTCGCGGCGCCCAGAGCGCCAAGATCTACGCCCGCATTTGCAGCGGCTTCGTTCGCTGCCCCCACATCCTTGACCATATAGTGGCGCACAGCTTCCAGCATCGGTCCGGGATCCTGCCCGAGCCGCATCGCGTCGCTCGCGCCGCTGCATTCGAGCAACGCCGCAGCGGTCTTCGCGCGATCGAGGCCAAGACCCTCGGCCAGGCGCAGCCCGTCCGCCGCCACCTGAAGATTGGCCGCGAACAGGATGTTGTTGACCAGCTTCATCCGGCGCCCAGCCCCGCTCGGCCCGACATGGAATATCCCGCGCGCAAAAGCGTCGAAGACCGGGCGGCAACGCTCGATCGCCTCGGCCTCGCCGCCGACGAGCAGCGTCAGCATACCCGACGAGAGTTCGGAGGCCATGCGGCTGAAACAGGTGTCGAGGACGACGATCCCCGAAGGTGCGGCGGCCGCCAGCGCCTGGGCCGATTCGATGCTGCCGGTGGTGAAGATCGCGACCACGGCCCCCGGCTTCAACCCGGCCATCACGCCCTCGGGGCCGGTCAGCACTTCTTCGACCTGGCTGTCGGAGAAGACGGCGATGCACAGCACGTCACAATCCTCGGCCGCTTCGCGCGGCGAGCTGCACAGGACAAGCCCGTCGGCGTCAGCGCCCGCGGGAGGTTTGATGTCGAACGCGCGAACCTGGTGGCCCGCCGCCGCGACCTTCTTCGACGTGGGGAGCCCCATCTGACCCAAACCGATCCATGCAACCTTCATTGCCCTCTACCCTTCCGTTTTTTTGCCCGCAGACGCGGGACTCCATGAATTATCGCTATGGCGCCGTCGCCAAAGGATCAATCGGCACTACTATCGCCAGACGGCCTAAAGCTGCCGCAAAAGCGACTCAGGTTCACCGGCTCCGGCCCAGGCCGCGCGTGACGATCGGCGCCGGATAGTCCCTGATCAGCTGGAGGCGGCGCATCACGCGCCGATGGAAAAACGCCGTAAGCGCGCGATCACGATCGGCATCGGCATTCATCACGAACGGCTCCAGCGCCGCTTCGGCCGCTTCCGCCGAAGCGAAGGTGCAACCGAGCAACGCTTCCGCCTCGGCAAGGTCGAGCCGTTCAATCTCCGGGCCGATCTCATCCGCACGCAGCGCATAGCGCGCGAGCGAAAGCACCGGCGCCTCGCGCAGCAGTCCCTCGGGCGGCGGCAGAGCCTCGGCCACCGCCACCAGATCCTCCAGCGCGTCGCTGTGGACGCTGCGCCGCGCTGCGACCTCGACGGGCGCATCGAGCGACAGGCCAAGGCTTTCCGCCACCACTTCCAGCGCCGCGCGCGAGGTGGCCAGATCCCAGGAGAGATATTCGACGAAGGCCGGATGGGGATGGTTGGTACGAAAGGTCGATCGCGTCATCATCGGCACCGCGAGGAATGAAACCACGGTGTGGAAATCAAGCGCCTCCCAGTCGATCTCGTCGCCCGATTCCTCGACATAGCGCCGCAGCAGGCACGGGATGTCGCCGATCGGCTCGTTAATGTCGCGCACCCGGATCGAGGCCAGCTCCATCATCGGATCGCCGACATGCGCCATTTCCAGATCGTAGATGGCAGTGACGTCATCGCCGTCATGAAAGAATTGCGGGGCGTCGGCGACGAGCAGGCTCGCCTTGCTCCGGTGCATCGGGATGTTGCGCATCACCCAGCCGCGCAGATATTCGACCAGTGGTTCCGGCCCGGTCTTTCCCGCCTGATAGGCCTTGTCCGCTAGTTGGAAATAGGCGAGCGCAATCTGCTCCGGATCCTTGGGAATCTCGATCCCCGCGGACGTCACATCCGACAGCGGGATGCGGTGGATGTCCGCGAGGATCGCCATATAGTCCTGCACGATGCGGTGCAGCGCCGGATCCTTGTCAGCGCCGCCGTGGAAGGGATGATCATCGAGCGCCGCCATGACGATCGCCTCGGGATCGTCGCACCAGCCGTAGATGCGGGGCACCTTGATCCCATGTCGTTCAAGCAGGCGGAGTACCGCATATTCATGCGACAGCGGCCTCGTTTCAAGGCCCGGGCCACGATCCGCGCGAACATAGAGGTTTAGCGGACCCTCCTTGCTCTCGACGCTGGCAAGCCAGGCCGGCCGCCACCGCTCCTGCCGCGTTATGCTGGTGACGCGGCCGATATTGCTTTCCAGCCAGCCGGTTATCCTGCCGATATCCGGTTCACCCTCCGCGAGGAGATGCGCGGGTTCGGACACACTCAATCCTGCTTGATCATGCCGGCGCCCGCCGACATCTTCATCACATCGGCGAAGGGTGCCGCATGCGCGGTCATGCCGCCATCCACCGCCAGCGTCGCGCCGGTGATGAAGCGCGCGGCATCGGACGCCAGGAAGGCGACCGGCTCGGCGATATCCTCGGGATTGGCGACATAGGGCGTAAGGTGATGGCCGGTGAACAGCTCGATCATCTCAGGCGCTGTGGCGGCGGCGACGGGCGGGGTAAGCACCATGCCGACGATCAGCGAATTGGCCCGGATCCCCTGTTTACCATATTGGGTCGCCACATTGAGCGCGAGGTTGATCAGCGCCGCCTTCGACGCACCATAGGCCGGCAGGCCGAGATCGCCCTGCACGCCCCGGCCCGAGGCGATGTTGATGATCGATCCGCCGTCGGCGGCGATCATATGCGGAATCGCATGCTTGCAGAGCAACGCCGGCGCGATCGTGTTGACGCGCAGCACCCGCTCCCAGGTCGGGCCGTCCATCTCGGCGATATTGGCGTCCCTGGCGAGCGTCGCGGCGTCGGTGACGGCGGCGTTGTTCACCAATATGTCGACCTTGCCGAAAGCCGCGATCGCGGCAGCTACCACCTTGGCGGGTGTCTCATAGTCGGCCAGATCGCCCCAGACCGGGGCGGCTTCGCCACCAGCGTCCCTGATCAGCTGCGTGGTCCCGGCGGCGCTCTCTTCGCGGCTGGCCGAAACGACGATCCTGGCACCGCGCTCTGCCATTAGCAGCGCGATACGCTGACCGATGCCGGATCCGGCGCCGGTAACGATCGCTACCTTACCCTTCAGTGAATCCACCCGGCTGCTCCTCTCCTGGATAATGAGGGGCAATTACGCACCCCCCGTAGCGTCCGCGCCTACCGCTCTATAGGTTGCGCGGAGCGGCTCCTGGCGGACGGGGGCGCCAAGGGAGTAAGCGACGATGTACACACCACTGGCCGGCAAGGTTGCGATCATCACGGGCGCGGCCCAGAGCATCGGCAGCGAGGTCGCCCGGCTGATGGCCAGCCGCGGCGCCACCGTGATCGTCGCCGATGTCGATCGCGACGGCGCCGAGCGCACCGCCGAGCGTCTGCGCGGCGAGGGCGGCAAGGCAGCCGCGTCGAGCTTCGATCTGACCAGCGAAGAGGAGATTGCCGGGGCGGTCCGCGCGATCCTTGCCGATCATGGCCGCATCGACATCATCCACAACAACGCCGCCTTCCAGACCGAGGCCCAGCGCGCCAGGGATCTGGACGTCGTCAATCTCGATACCGGCGCCTGGGACATGGCGATGGACGTCAATGCGCGCGGCCCGATGCTGCTGTGCAAACATGCCCTGCCGGCCATGATCGCAGGCGGGGGCGGATCGATCATCCATTCGGCATCGGGCTTCGGCCTGCTCGGCGAGGCCACGCTGACCGCTTATGGCGCGTCGAAGGCTGCGCTGATCAATCTCAGCCGCTTCATCGCTACGCAATATGGCAAGCAGGGGGTACGCTCGAACGCGATCGCCATAGGCTTCGTGCTGACCGACACCGCGGTCCAGACGACGCCGCAGGCGGTGAAGGACGTGTTGCTCGCCCATCACCTCAATCCAGAACTGGGCAGCGCGGTCGACATCGCTCATGTCGTCGCCTTCCTCGCGTCGGACGAGGCCCGCTTCATCAACGGTGCGCTGATCCCCGTCGATGGCGGCTTTACCGCGCACCAGGCGAGCATGGTCGATTTCCAGAAGCTGTTCGCGGCGGCGGGCAGCAACCAGCTCTGACGAAAGTTAATCCGCCGGTTCGTCCACCGGGGTCAGGTTCTTCATGAACGCCCGAAAGTCGGCGCCGAGTTCGGGCAGCGGCAGGGCCAGCCGTTCGGCGAGGTAGAGCGTCATCAGATTATTATCGAGCGACGTGTTTTCCGCCGGAATATTGCCGATCGCCACCTGCCGGTCGAACGCGCCGGCCGCGACCAGCGCCATGCGCAGCCCCACGACGATGTCGAAATAGTCGAGGTTCTTCACCGTCCGGCCCGCAGCGCGCTCATAGATGGCGATCGTCTCGTCGCGGGTCGGCAACCCTTCGAGCCGCGTGACGCCGAAACGGCGGCTGAACAGGTCGTCGAAATAGAGCCACCATGCCATGTCGAGCTCGGGCGGACCGAGCGCCGCGAGTTCCCAGTCGATCAGTGCGGCAACGCTGCCGTCCGGGCGCCACATCACATTCGACGGAGTCGGATCGCCCCACAGCACGCACACATCGGTATTGTCCGGCCGGTTGGTGAGGATATGTGCCATGGCCGCATCGATGATCGGCATGCTTCGCCCCTTCTTCAGCGAGCGATGCCATTCGGTGAGATAGCCGAGATATTGTTCCAGTCCGGGCGCCCCCCGATCGGGGCGGTCGAGGAAAGTGAAGCCCTCGCGCCAGTCGATCGCATGAACCTTCGCAAGCGCCTGGAGCGCGGTCTCGAACGCATGGCCGCGCTCGCCGGGCGCCATTTCGGCCAGCCAACCCTCGACATTATAGTTGGGCCGCTGCGTCGCCGCCCGGCCGTCGACGCGCCCCATGACGAGAAAGGGAGCGCCGAGGACTTCCGGATCGGTCTCCATACCGATCCACGCCGGCACCGGCACGTCGCCGCGCGCGTAGAGTGCGGCCATCATATTGGCCTGCAGGCTGAGGTCGCTGCCGAATACCACCTCGAAGGTCTGGGGCTGCCGGCGCACGACCAGGGTGCGGCGCTGCGCTCCGGCATCGTCATGATAGGCGACATCGACGAAGAATATTTCGGCTGAGAAGCCCGATCCGAGCTGGACGTCCATCGGGTTCACCGTCAGCCCGCGCCATTCAGGCTTTGTCCTGGCAAGCCAGCCGGTAAGGCGATCATGAACCTGCTTGGCGTCCAGCTTGACCGACATTCTCTGCCCTTCATTCCCCGTTCCGGCGGATCGTAACCGCCCGATTATCCGGATGCACCCAAGGCGCGCACGAACCTTTGGCCACCTATCCGAATAGAGGCGCGCAGGCCAATGCGGCGCGCTTCACCGTCAGCATGGCCGGAAGGTCGCGCCGACGAAATGCAGTTGAGGGGATGGTTGTGAACGAGGAAGCAGATGTCGTCATCGTCGGCGCCGGCCACAACGGCATGGCCGCCGCGGGCTATCTGAGCCGCGCCGGCAAGCGCGTGATCGTGGTGGAACGGCTGGGCAAGGTCGGCGGCATGACGAGCGCCGGCTATATGATCCCCGCGGCGCCCCAGCATCTGGTGACGCCCTGCGCGGTCGAGCTGCTGTTCGTGCGCGGCACCGGCCTGATCGAGGATCTCGAGCTGGTCAAACATGGACTCAAATGGGTCGATCCAGACCCGACCTACGCTTATCTCCATCCCGACGGCAGCAGCGTCTGCCTGTTCCGCGACCCCGGGCGGACCGCAGAGGACATGGCGCGGCTCAACCGCAACGACGGCAAGAACTATGCTAAGTTCCTGCAGCTGCTCGATGCGTTGATGGATATCGGTTTCCCGATCATGCAGTCGGAGCCGGGCCGTCCGGACCTGGGCAATCTCTCCAAGATCATCGGCAACGCGGTGCGCAACGTGAAGCTTAAGAACGAGCTTCAGATCATGGCCGCCGGCACCGCCGACCAGATCGCCTGCGAATGGTTCGAGCATCCCGCGAACATTGCGTTGCTTACCAACACCGCCGCGGGCGCAGGCCCGATCGACGATGACGGCAACGGCGCGGCCTATATGATCCTTGCCGTGCTGCACCGGCTGGGTACCGGCAAGCCGATCGGCAGCCTGCAAGCCTTCGCCGATGCGCTGAAGCGGAGCATCGAGGCTTCGGGCGCGCAGATCCGGCTCAACGCGCCGGTCGCCGAGATCATCGTTGACGACGGCGCGGCCAGGGGAGTCCGGCTGGAGGACGGCAGCATCATAAAGGCGAAGGCCGTGATCGCAAGCTGCGACCCGCGCACCGCCTTTCGCATGACGACGCCCGGCCAGGTCGAGCGCCGGCTGCTTCAGCGGATCGAGCATACGCCTTCCAACCGCTCGAACGCGGCGCCCTTCCTCGCCAATATCGCGATGTCGGGTCCACTGACTTTGAAGCGCCATCAGGACCTTCGCCACGACGGCGCCGATCTCAACCAGGCGGTGGGCTATATCGGCACCCCCGAAGAAGTGCGCGAGAGCTTTGCGGCGGCGCGGCGCGGCGACATCCCGAAGCGGCTTGCGGTGTCGCTGACGCCGCTGTCCAATAGCGATCCGACCCAGGCACCGCCGGGCGGATCGCTTGCCTATGTCTATGTGCCGGCGATGGCGGTGGACACGCGCGAAGGCTGGAGCGAAGCGCAGAAGGATCAGGTGATGACCGACCTGATCGCCCAGATGTCCGACTATTATGACGGCTTCCAGACCGAGGTGGGCCGCTTCGTCGAGACGCCGCGTGATCGCGAGAAGCGACTGAACGTCACCAATGGCTGCGTGACGCATATCGATTTCGGCGCGCTGCGCTCGGGCCTCAATCGTCCGGCCACGGGCTTCGGCGGACCGAAACCGCCGGTGCCGGGCCTCTATATAGGGGGCGCGGGTGCGCATCCGGGCGGCGGCATATCGGGCATCCCCGGCCGCATCGCCGCGCAGCGCGTCCAGCGCTATCTCAAAAAGGTGAAGGGCTGAGCCCTAAGATGGCAGCAGCGCGGCCAGGATGAAGTTCGCGAACATATCGATCTGCTGATCGATATGGCCGGGATCGATCTCCTCGCCGACCCCGAGCCGATCGAGCATGGGCCGCGAGGCGAAGTAGAAGCCGACGCCCTGTACCAGCATCGCCATGAAGGCGCCGGTCGTGATCGGATGAACCGGCCGGCGCAAGGCGACGCTGCCGAGCAGCGCATCGAGCTGTTCCTTAAAGGGCAGCAGATAGGCGTCGACGATATAATCGATACGCCATGTCGCGCGACGGCCTTCGACATAGGCAAGCGCGGCGAACTCGCCATTGTCGGCGGCCCAGCGGCAGAAACGGTGGACGAGTTCGCGAAGCCGCGCCTCATCGTCGAGTTCGCGCGCCTCGAACGCTTCGAACACCGGCGGCGCGATCCGCGCGACCCGCGCATCGACCGCGCGACGCCACAAATCCTCCTTGGTGCCGAAACGGACGTTCAGCAGATTGTGGCTGACGCCCAGCACCTTGGCGAGTTCGCGCAGGGTGGTGCCCTCATAACCGCGCTCGGCAAAGGCGTTGAAAGCGAGATCGAGCACCCGATCCTCGGACACCGCATGAACGCCGTTGCCCGCCGGCCGGCCGCGCTTGCGCGGCGCGGGCGTGGTTTCAGCCATCAGGGCCACCGCATTTCGCATTGAGCGGGCTTGACCTATAAATTGTCATCTGTCAATTTCATCGCGGTAGAGGATTTCGATATGACGAGTCGTTCCCCGTGGTGGACAGTCGCGTTAAGCGACGAAGTGACCGACAGGAAGCCCCTGGCGGTCGATATCGGCGACCAGCCGGTTGTGTTGTGGCGCGACAAGCAGGGCATCGCCCGGGCGCTGGAGGATCGCTGCCCGCATCGCCGTGCCCCCCTTTCGCTGGGCTGCATCCGCGACAATGGCTGGATCCAGTGCGGCTATCACGGCTGGAGCTATGAGGGCGATACGGGGCGCCTGAAGGACATCCCCAATATGAAGGACGACCAGCGCTTCCCGCCAATCTACAAGGCCCAGCCCTTCGCGGTGGCGGAGAGCGACGGCTTCGTTCATGTGAATCTCGATCCCAAGGCCGTGGCGCCTGCCCCCGCCGATCACACCTTGCCGCTGTCGGGCACCGCCCATGTCGCGCTTGAACAATCGCACTGGCTCGATGCGCTCTATGACGATCCCGGCCTGGTGATCGACATCAGGGGCGTGGAGTTCACCCCCTATCTGATGTCGGAACTGCGCGAGGAGAAGGGGCTGTTCGTGATGGAGCGCAACTGCCTGTGGGGCAAGCTGCACTGGCCATCCTACGCCACGGCCGAATTCCCCATCACGCTGCTTTCGCGGACGCAACCGGATACCGGCGAAACCGAACTGTTGCTCCGCGACGACGCCTTCAACGAACTGCTCAAAGTGCGGCTTGCGCCCGTCCCGGCGGCGCGCGGCGTGACCCAGATCCGCTGGCGCGCCGAACCGGGTTCGACCCTCAAGGGCCTGCATGCACGCATGCTCCGCCGTGGTACGCCCTTCGCGGTACGCGAGCGGATCGATGCGGCGGCGCTGCGCGTTTTGAAGCCGTCCGTTTCACTGCACGGCAAAAAGTTGTATTCGGAAATGGCCGCCACTTCGGCGGTCGCGGCTGCGGCCTGATTCAGGAGAAGACGATGCTCGACGTTGCCGATAGCCCCGTCTCGGTCGATCATGGCGGAAATGGTCCCACCCGCGCGCCGGGCAGTTCGATGAACGCGGTCAATAACTGGGTGCCGCATGACATCGTCATGCTCGACAGCTGGTTCCCGATCGCGCACTCGCCGGACGTCGGCAAGAAGCCGGTCCGCCGCGCCATCTATTCGAACCCCTATTTCCTGTGGCGCGAGGACGGCAAGGTCGTCGCTTCCGAATTTCACCCGAACGAGGTTCGCACTCGGGACAAGAGCGCGTTCACCGATGCCAATGGCCGTTATCCGGTAATGGAGCATTATGGTGTGGTATGGGGCTGGCTCGGCAATCCCAAGGCCGCCGATCCGGCCCATCTGCCCAGCCTGCCCTTCCTGCCGCCGCAGGGCGGCCTGCCGGGCTATATGACATCCACGATCCGCTTCGACTGTTCGGCGCCGGTGAGCCTCGAAAATCTCATCGACCTGACCCATGCCGACTTCCTGCACGCCGATGTGGTCGGCGACGAGAAGTCCGACAGCGAGACCGTCGAGACATTCTACGACAGCGAGACGGTGACGATGGTGCGCACCTGCACCAACAAGTCGGTCGCGCCGATCATGAAGTTCTTCAGCGGCATCCGCCAGCCGACCCAGAATGTTCGCCAGGTGATCCGCATCTATCTGCGTTCGCATTGCGCGATCGCCTATGGCCGCTTCTCGCCGGGCGACGACGTTCCCCTGTTCCATCCCTGCACGCCGGAGACGCGCGACCGCACCCGGATGGAAATGGTGATGAACACCTCCAATGCCGGTTTCATGTTCCGGCATATCATGCCGAAGGCCGGCTATAAGGTGTCGCGCCAGGACAGTTCGATGACCTCGCCGCAGAGCCCGCGCTACATGCTGCCGACGACGCGCAAGGACCTTCATTCCAAGTTCGACCAGGCCAGCCAGCGCTATCGTCTGGCGATGATGGATCTGGTCGCGCGCCAGGCCGGCGGCGATTTCGAGTATCGCGACAATGTCAGCGCCGATTGCAGCGACATCATCGGCCTGCGCAAGGAGCTTTTCCGCTTCTAACGCTGATCGACCTACCCAAGGTCAGGAAAGCCGCGTGTGCGGATCGGGCAGTCTTGCCCGCGACAGATAGGGGAGCTTGCCATGTCCAGGACCAATGCCGTGGGCGCCCCGCGCCGCTTCTGGGGCACCATGCCGGTGCTGCCGGCAGCAGAGCTGACCGGGATCGTGCAACAGATGGAAGCGCTCGGCTTCGAGGGCGTGTTCGTGCTGCAGATCTACGGCCCGCCCTTCGTGCCGCTGGCCGCCGCCTCGACCGTGACCGAGACGCTGAAGCTGGGCACCGGTATCGCCATTGCCGGCACCCGCAGCCCCGTCGAGACGGCCTATGCCGCGATGGACCTCGACCGGATCAGCGGCGGGCGCTTCATCCTGGGCCTCGGCAGCTCGATCCCGTCGTGCACCGAGGACATGTACGGGATGCCGCCGGCCAAGCCGCTCGGCCATCTGCGCGAGACGGTCGACGTGATCCGTTATGTCATCGCCAACGGTCATAAGGGGCTCAACCCCTATAAGGGCCAATATTTCAGCGCCAATTTCGCCGAAATGATGATCACCGCGCCGCCGGTGCGCGAGCATGTACCGATCTGGATCGCGGCATTGCAGGAGAAGATGACCGATCTGGCGATCGAGATCGCCGACGGCCTGATGGTCCATGCGCTGTGGTCTGCCAACTATACCGCGACGGTACAGAAACCCGTCATCGCGGCGGCACTCGAAAAGCATGGCCGCAAGCGCACCGATATAGAGATCAATGCCTGGCCGTGGATCGCGATCAACCCCGACAAGCGCCAGGCGATCGATGATGCGCGCCCCACCGTGGCAGCCTATTCGGGCTATAAGCAATATGAGCCCTTCTTCGAGAAGCAGGGCTTTGGTGACTATGCGCGCTCCTGCCAGCTGGCGCTCGGCCAGCATGGCGATGTCTCATCGGTCGTCAGTAACATCCCCGACGAAATGGTGCTGGCCTTCTGCGCCTGCGGATCGGTCGAGGACGTGCTCGAGCAGATCGAGCCCTATTGGGACGTGGTGGACTCGCTCGCGCCGATGACGCCCTATCGGAACCTCTCGATGGAAAAGCTCCAATATTATTATGGCGGGCTGTTTCAACTGGTCGCGGCGGCCACGGGCCGCGGATAAGCCGAGGCCAAACCCAATGCCCACAAGTGTCGCGGATCAGCCCCTCCGCCTCACGATGCGCTGATACGTGATGGGCTTGAGCTCGAAGGGCGTGTTTTCGAAGCCTTCCGTCGGTGACGGACTTGGCAAGGCCCGATGAAATCTGCGGAACAAGCCGTGGCTCCATGGCAGCATCAGCCAGCCGTAATGCCGCTGTCGGCGGTATAGCATGCACCGTGCACCGATCTCGCGCGATGCGATGCCAGGAACAACAGCGGTTCTACAATATCATCGGGTTGGGAGGGGGGACGGATACCGATATAGCGCGCGATCAGGCTCTGATCGGCATCGGTCGGGAATTCCAGCTTTTGGACCATCTCGGTCATCATCCCGCCGGGCGCCAGCGCATTAATCCGTACGGGTGAAGACATGAACTCCATCGCGAGCGACCTGGTCAGGCTCAGCAGCGCCGCCTTCGTAGATGCATAAGGCGCGGTATAAGCCTGCCCCAGGAAGGCGGCCGTCGAGACGACGTTGACGATATTGCCCTTCGTTTCGACGAGATGGGGCATTGCTGCCTGGATCATGAAGAAGGGCGCCGTGACGTTGGCCGAGAAAAGTCGCGTCCAGGCATCCACCGTAACATCGGCCAAAGCATGGAACCGCAAGATTCCGGCGACATTGCACAGAACGTCAAGACGCCCGAAGGCCTCGATCGCAGTAGCGACGGCTTTTGCGCAATTTGCCGGATCACCCAAGTCTCCGGCATAGCCAGCGCTCTCGCCACCCGCTTCGGCAATGCGCCGCGCTGTCTCGGTCAGGCCGTCGCTATTGAGGTCGACCAGACAAACTTTGGCACCTTCCGCCGCGAAACGAATGCTTGCCGCACGTCCAAGGCCAGAGGCCGCCCCGGTCACCAGAACGACCATTCCGACAAATTCGCCTTTGCTCATTTCATAGGTCCTTCGCTGCGGCGGCGACAACTGGCGTGATCGCCTCGTACATGTGGATGGCCATGTCCTCCATGGCGAAGGCCTCGCTCATTTCGATCTTCCCCGATTGAACAAGCGCCTTCAACTGCTCGACTGCAGCGTGGGGATCGTCGGTTTCCATCGTGTAAACTGCCATGTAGCGCTGCCGCGGTGCGCCATCCTCCCCCGCGTCGTCCATCAAACGGAACCGCTGCGCCGCAACGAAGCCGGGCACGGCGGTGACATCCGCCAGATGTCGGTTGCTGTACCAGTCGTTATACTCGTCCTCGCGGCCGGCGACGGGATTGCTGAGGACGACATAGGCAAATTGTGACATGGGTTCTCTCTATTGAAGCAGGCGTGTGTCGTTCGCTCGGGCTTGGCCACGGTGCGGCCCTGTGCCGGTTCGACCGGCCGGTCGGCACCGGACTCGTTTTGCTCGCCTAGTATTCGGCAAGTGCGATGCGAACCACAAGTCCGTCCATCCCAGGATCGACGACGATCTGGCACGACAGCCTGGAGCCTGACGGATCGTCTTCCAGCATCGAACCCTCGATAGCGCTCACTGGTGGAACCTTGCCCTGATTGGATTCATCAAGAATGATCTTGCAGGTGCCGCACGAAGCCACCCCCCCGCACTCGGCGCGTATGTCATCAATCCCGGATTCAATCGCTCCGCGCATCAATGTCGTGCCAACCGGAATGCTCGTTCTGATTACCTCTCCGGAGGTCGTGATGAAGGTAATCTCTGGCATGCAGGCCCCTGATATGGCGGTTTTCGTCGTCGCTGGGATGAAGTGTGGACGGCCAGCTATCCGGCCGGTGCATCTGCGCTAAAGAAGCCTGGTCAGTGCCATGACCGACATGATGTCACCCCTCACCTTGATCTTGCCTTTCACCATGGCGAGCTGTGGATTCATTTCCTTGTTAAGGATCGCGACAAAATCCTTGAGACTGGCCCGGACCGTTACATCGACATCGCATGCGACTAGGTCGACGAGCGTCGGCGGATTCACTGTTCCGTCGAGCAAGATCTGATCATCATCCAGATGCATCGCGATGACTTTGTTGAACGGCTCCATCGACCCCAGTTTTGCCGAAAGAAAAGACTTCACATCCTGAATCGATGAACCGACTTGCCTGTTGCCATGCTGCGACGCCACGGCTGGTCGCGGCCGGGTGGAAGAAGCTGCGCGACGCGAGGTCCGCTCGCCCCAAACGAGCGGCAGGTTTTTCGGCTGCAGGATCGGCCCAAGCTCGGTGACAAGCTCTTCCCCCTGGGCGATGCGAAACTCGGGAATCGCCGCGAGCAGTTCTTCTATCGCGATGACCGATTCACGCCGGGCCAGCGGCGCACCGATGCAGCGATGGATTCCGTAGGCGAACGCAATATGGCGCGGCGCCCGGCCGAAATCGACTTCGAAAGGGCGATCCCACGCCGCCGGATCAGTGTTGGCCAATGTCGTGGGCATGGCGATCCTGTCCCCCGGCATGATGGTGACGCCATGAAGTGTCGTCTGTTTTACACAGGTGCGGAAGGTCGTCACCGCAGCGTAACGGCGGTACATTTCCTCGACGGCTGTGGGGATCAGCGAAGGATCGGCGCGCAGACGGCGCTGGTCGTCCGGATGCTCGGCCAGATGGCGTATCTGCCAGGCGATATTGGTGGAAACGGTGTCGAGGCCACCGATAAAAAGGTTGAAACAGAGCCCGATCAGTTCGTCATCGTTTAGCTTTCGGCCCTCTATTGCCGCGGTCACGGCAAAACTAACCAGATCGTCGCCGGGGCTTTTCCGGCGATCCTCGATCACCTCCCGCAAATAATCGACGGACATCCGCGTCCCTTTTGCGACATCCTCGATGTCCAGACTATGGAGCAGCATGAATTCCCATTCGAGGAACTGCTCCATCCGTTCGCGCGGCAGCCCCATCAGATCGAGGAACACGATGATCGGGAACCGCAACGCAAATGCCCCCATGAATTCGCATTCATCGCTGTCTCGGAATTTTGCGATGGCGTCGCGTGCCGCCTCGCGCACACGGCCCTCAAGAGCGCGCATCCGCGTCGGGGTAAACAACGGGTTGAGCAGCGTCCGGTACATCGCATGGGCGGGAGGATCGATTTCGACCGGGACGAGGCTCCAATTCTCTCCGACCAGCGTCGGAAACGGCGAAAACGCCTCGCTCGAGAAATGTTCGGTGTCCATGTAGAGGGCCTGCAGCGTTTCGAGACGTCGCGGCACCCAGGCCGGCTGGAACCCAGGATAGAAGTTTGTCGAATAAATCAGATCGGGATTGTCGTGCAGCGCCGGAACCATGAACGTGAAGGGGTTCTGCGAAGTCCGCGCGCCCATGATGAAGGGGTAATCTTCGCACACCAGCTCGGCTGGAACATGGGCAGGTATATCGGCGACCATGACTTTGGTGTCACTCATGCTTATCCTCAATTCCGCCGACGCGATCGACATGTTGCAGATAGGCTCTGGACGCAGGGGGAAAAATCCCCGTTCGTTGTAGTGTCAATCTAGCTAAGCGCGGATGCAGCGGCGGACTGTCCGATGCGGGTTCTCAAAGGAAGCGAGCAATGGACGACCTAGCCCCGATCGACCGGCGAACACGGCGCCGGTCCAAGAAGGAGGGGCTGAGACATATTATAGCGGCGGCTACCAACGAGTTCTGCCGCGCTGGCCTTGCAGGTGCCAAGCTTGATGTCATCGCTCTCGAGGCGGGTGTATCGAAGCAGCTTATCCATCATTATTTTCGCACGAAGGCCGAACTCTATGCGGCGGTCATGGAGGAGGTTTCCGCGCAGGCGATCCAGCAACTTTCGATCCCTGACTATGAGTCGCTCCAGCCCGAAGAAGCAATCCGGCTGTTTCTGGGTGGCGTTTTCGACCTGTTCGTTCGCTGGCCTTTCCTCTCAGGGCTTTTCAATGACCAAAGCCTTTACGGCGGAGAGCAAATTCCCGAGTGCCGCGAGCTGAAACGA
Source organism: uncultured Sphingomonas sp. (assembly GCA_947085315.1). GTDB lineage: Bacteria > Pseudomonadota > Alphaproteobacteria > Sphingomonadales > Sphingomonadaceae > Rhizorhabdus. The sequence continues at coordinate 68,668 of CAMTVW010000013.1, forward strand.
CGCAGTCCCGAATTGATGGCGCGCCTTTCCACCATTTTCCGCACCGGGCAGGCCGTGGGAACGTTTCGTAAGGAACTGGAGCCAGACGCCACTTTCGCCATCTCGATCATGGCGATGATCGGCAATTTCACGGGTGGCAAGATCATCGCGGGCTTCGTCCCGATGGATTTCTCCGCCCCGGAGCGTCTCGCCTTCTGGCGAAAATTCGCGGCGGACTTTGCGTTAAGCGCGATCAAGCGTTGATGTGAATGTCAGGTAAGGTGATGCGCTCCTCCCGGCATGCGTGATGGTCAATCGTACCACCACACTGCGGGATCAAACACTTAGCCCTAATAATAGATCTCCATCCGGCCGCCATCGACCAGCCAATATTGGCCGGTGATGTAGCTGGCCCGCGCCGAACAGAGGAAGGCGCACAGGCTGGCGACCTCATCGGGCGTGCCGAAGCGCTTCATCGGGATGCGGTCGATCAGCCCGTCCATGAACTGGTCATAGGTCAGTCCCACCTCTTCGGCGCAGACGCGGAAGAAAGCTTCGTAATTCTCGCCAGTATCGATGAAGCCCGGCGGCACCGTGTTGACCGTGATGCCATGGGGCGCCAGCTCGTCGGCGATGCTGCGGCTCAGCCCCACGCCGGCAGGCCGCAAGGTGTTGGCCAGTGCATAGTCAAAGCCCAATGTCGCGGCCCGGCCAGGCAACCGGCCATGACCCGAGCCCACGGTCACGATCCGCCCCCAGCGCCGCTGCTGCATCGCCGGTGCCACCGCGCGGACGAAATTGGCGAAGCTCAGCACGACATTGTTGAACGACTCCTGGAAGTCGGCATCACCATATTGGCTGAACTTGCCCGAAGGCGGCGCCACCGGCGAGAAGATGGCGATATCGGGCGCGTCGAACGCCGCCTTCGCCTCCTCGATCATCGCCGGATAACAATCGATCCGGGTGAGATCGGCGGAAACGCCTACCGCCGCTCCGCCTGCCGCCCTGATCGCCGCCACCGTCTCGTCGATCTGCTCGCGCCCGCGCGCAACCACGATCACGCGGCAGCCATTGCGCCCCAGCTCCTCGGCTATCGCGCGGCCTATGCCGTGGGAGCCGCCGGTTACGAGCGCGACCTTGCCTGCGATTCCAAGATCCATGTGCCGTCCTCTCCCATATTCTTGCCGTAAGGTTCGGCGCAGTGACGGGATCGCTCACCTGCCGCTGGTCAGGGGCGGCGGTTCGGTTCGGGCTCTAGAAGGCCGTCAGGGAGAAGGTTCATGACGGCGCTGGCGCTCGACCATATCAATATCCGAACGGCACGGCTTGCGGAGTCGATCGAATTCTACGGAAGCCTGCTCGGGTTGAGCATGCAGCCTCCCCCGACATGCACCGACCTTAAGCGTGGCGCGTATGGATGTGACGCGGCGGGCAATCCGATCCTTCATCTTGTCGGCACCGATCGCGTTGCGGATGGCGCGGAGCCGGTGCGCGGCGCGGCACAGCGCGGCATGATCGACCATCTCGCGCTGCGTGCGTCCGATCCCGACAGCTACGCCGAGCGCCTTGCAGCTGCCGGTCTCACATTCGACCGGATGGATGTGCCGGAGATCGGCAGGCACCTGATCTTCGTCCGCGATCCGAACGGGATACTGGTCGAGCTGGGCTTTCCACTCGCCAGCGGAGAGACAGGTTTATGACCGACGACAGGCAGGCGATCACCGATCAGATTCACAAATATTGCCGGGCGATGGACCGGATCGATCACGCACTGGGCTATGCGGTGTGGCATGACGGCGGCACCGCCGATTATGGGCCGATGTTCAACGGCACTGGCCGCGCCTTCGTCGACTGGGTGTGCGAGACGCATGGCGGGATGGTTGCCCATGCGCACCGCATCGCGAACATCCTGATCCGACTCGATGGCGAAACCGCCAGCAGCGAAGCCTATGTCCACGCGACCTTGCGCTTCGAACAGGACGGCGTGCTCCGCCAGGCAAGCGTGTTCGGCCGCTACCTTGATCGTTGGTCGAAGCGCGATGGGCGCTGGGCGATCGATGCGCGCGTCTATGTGCAGGACTTTGACGACATCCGCGATGTGGGCGCGCAGATCGTGACGCCATGGGGCCGGCGCGACCGGACCGACCCCAGCTATGCGGTGCTGGGCGACGCCTGATCTTTGCGAAGGAATGACCACGATGACAGATGCTGTACCCTTACTCGACAAGGCGAAATATGGCCCCTGGGCGGTGATCGCCGGGGGCTCGGACGGAACCGGCGCCGCCTTCGCGCGCGAAGTGGCCGCATCGGGGATCAATCTGGTGCTGATCGCGCGCCGACCCGGCCCGCTCGAGGCCATTGCGGAGGAACTGCGCCGCGATCATGGGGTCGAGGTGCGCCCGCTGGCACTCGATCTCAACACAGCCGATGCGGCCGGCAAGATCGCGGCGGCGACACAGGATCTGGAGGTCGGTCTCTATATCTCCAACGCCGGGTCCGAGCAGGGCGGCCACATGTTTCTCGATACCCCGCTCCAGACGATGCACGAACTGATCGGGCGCAACATCCTGACGATGATCGAAGCGTGCCGGCATTTCGGGCGGGCGATGCGCGCCCGCGGCCGTGGCGGCATCATATTGATGGGCTCGGGCGCGGGGCTTGGCGGCCAGCCCGGCGTCGCGGTCTATTCGGGGGTCAAGGCATTCGTGCTCAATCTGGCGGAGTCGCTATGGTCCGAATTGCGCGAAGCGGGCGTCAACGTGATCGGCATCGCCGCCCCGGTGATGGAGACGCCGTCGCTGCGCCAGTCGGTCGGCGCATTGGAGATTCCCGGCATCTTCGCGCCCGAGGATGTCGTCCGCAACACACTGCGCCGCCTGCCGGACTGGCCCAGCTATATCTATGCGTTCGGCGAGCCGCCCGAGGAGTCCGAACGGCAGACCGTGGCACGGCGCGACCGGGTGCTGGCGGTCGAGGCGTTCAGCAAGGCCTTCTTCAAGAAGGATTGAGCGCGCGCATCCCGGCGACGCCGGTGCCCCAGCTATGGATGCGCTGCCAGAAGAGTGTCCGCGTATGCGCGAAATTATGCATATGGCCCATGCGCGGACACAGGAAGAGGCCGATGTCGCCCGCGCTTTTGAAGGCCTTGGGCTCCATCGCGGGATCGGGGACAACATCGCGTTCGCCGACCGCGATCAGGACCGGGACACGGATTGCCGCCGCTTCGAGGGCGACCGCCCCGGGCGCGACCATATAGACCCCACAAGGGGGCGTCGTCGCCGAGCGCCAGACCGGCAGCGGATCGGCCTTGCCCGCCGATGCGGCCATGTCCAGCGCGACGATGTCGGCCGGTTCGTCGTCATAATGGAAGCACCACTGGAAGGGATGCTCTCCCCCTTCCGCGGCCTTTTCGATCGCCCCCGCACCGCCCAGCGTCGCGCCTTCGGCGGCGGCGAGGGCGGCGGCGTTGAGGATGCGTGGGCTGTCGAGCGAACTGCGCCGCGATATCCACGGCCACGCCGATGCCGGCGTGCCCGGGCGGTTGGGCACCACGGTATGGATTGCGCTATAGCCCAATATCCCCACCCCATCGAAGGTGCCGTGCACTCCCTGGGCGACGATGGTGAAGCAGCCGCCCATCGACTGGCCGATGCCCAGCTTCGTTGCGCCGATCACGGGCGCGAACCCTGGGTCGATCGTGCCCGTCTCGAGCTTTTCCATCACTGCGCAGACAGTAGCGTGATTGGCCGCCGCGACATTGTCGAGGTCAAGCGCATTGCCTTCGGGAATGGTGGAGTCCCCAAAACCAAGATGATCGCAGGCAACGAATATCCAGCCGCGATCGCTGTGGAACCCCGCCTCTCCGCCGCCTGCCCCGTCGGGCATGTCGAAGCTGTAATAGCGCCGGCTGTACCCGCCGCCGGGGAACGCAAAGCAGACGACGGGCGGCACCGCCAGTTGATCAGGCAGAAAGACGGTGACCGCGGTGTGCGCCGGGCTGCCGAGCCCGGCGGCCTCGGTGACGTCGATCGTGAATTCGATGGGCTCCTTCAAGCGTTCCTCCCCTAGCGCAGTTCGTCGACCAGCCTGGCGGTCTCGAGATCCTCATAGGCGGTGGTCAGGCGGAGATGATTCATCACGTTGATCTCCCATCCATAATTGACCACCGGTGTCGTCAGCCAGCCGATATAGACGCCCCAGACCAGCGTCCTTCGATATTCGCGCCAGCTGTCCTCGAACGTCGGGACATCGGCCACGCCCCCGGCGGCAAGCCGGTCGAGATAATAGGTCAGCAGCTCGCGCTCATGGTTGCGCCGATCTTCGATCGAGAGCGCGGTGGTGATGAAATAGTTCACGTCGTGCATATGATAGCCGCGTACCATCAGCTGCCAGTCGAGCAGCCCCGCGCGCCCATCGGCAAGCCGGTAGGTATTGCCGAGATGGGTGTCGCCATGGAGCAGCGTCTGCGGAAGCCGCGACTGGTGGCGCTGCACCGCCTGCACCCCGGCCAGCAGTTCGGGTGCGCTGGTGCGCAGCCGCTGGACCATCTCGCGTTTGAAATTCTCGGTCTCGACTTCCTGCGCGATGTGGAAGGGCGCGAGATTGTTCATCAGATGGGCGACGTCGCCCGAGACATGCGTTTCCACCCAGCCCAGATCGCCGGAGAAGCGCGGCGACTGCCAGTAGCGGGCGTGGAGCACCGCCAGCGTGTCGAGCAGCGGACGGACGTCGTCGGGCGTGGTCCGCACGGTGACATTGGGGAAGGTGGCGCCACGTTCGGTGAGGTCTTCGAGCAACAGCCCGAAATAGGTCGTCTCGGGATCGAAGGCGCCCCCAAAGCAGCGCGGCGCCTCCAGTTCCAGTTCGGGCCGGATACCGCGATAGAAAGCGACCTCGTTGGCGTAGAAGGGCGCCATGATCTTGTCGACCGCGCGGGTAAGCTTGATGACCAGCCGCGAAGGAAGATGTGATGGCGTGCCCGGCGCATAGCGCACATCGATCACGACCCGCCCGGCAGTCGAGACCATCTGTTCGCCATAGGTCTTCGCGTCGACGATTGTCACCGCCTCGACGGGCGCGCCATGGCCCGCTTCGGCGAGCAACCCATTGATATAAGCAGGCGTGATGCCGTCGGTGGAGGTAGGATGCTGGTGCGTCACGAACCCGGGGCCCTCTCTGATGTTCCTTCTTCAGCCTGAAGCGCGGTCCGCAGCGGCTGACCTGCCGAACGATAGCTATTGCGGCGGAAGCAATCGCTCGGCGCGCCAACGGCGAAGCCAGCGGACGACGCTGTCGGCGCTGTCCATGCAGTCGGCGAATCCCGCCTGCCGGATCTTGATCGTGCTGGTCAGGATCGGCCGGTTGGTGTTGTTCACCGCGAAATCGACGAGCGATGCGGATTCGCCGAGAAAGGCGAGCCGCTCATCGACGCTCAGTACGTGCCGCCGCACCATCGCGCCCCAACGCTCCACCTCGCCGTCGACATAGGTCCGCACCGACATCGGCGTCGGCACTCCCAGGGGTATATCCATTTCGGCGGCGATGACCTGCCACAGATCCGCCCAGGCGAAGGCGTCGCCATTGGCGATATTGAAGACTTGGCCTCGCGCACCGTCCGCCTCACCCGACCATAGGATCGCGCGGGCCAGCAGTTCGACATCGACCATCTCGGTGACGCCCAGGCTGGGCCAGCTGCCGGGAAAGGGAAGGTCGAGGCCCGCGTCGCGGCGCAGGGCGGCAAAAACGGCAATCGCCAGCAGATTGTTGAGATTGCTCCCCCGCCCGCCCCCGCAGATGATCGGCGCGCGCAGTATCGTCCAGCCAAAGCCGTGCGCTTTCGCTCCGGCCCAGAGGCGATCCTCCTGCCGGAAGTAGAAATCGTCATTGCCGGGGCGCGGCATGTCCTCGCGGAGCGGCACCGGCAGATGGCGGTCAGGTCGGTGGGTCGCATAGGCCTTGGTGCCATGCACCAGCGTGACATGGCGAAGCGCGGGCGCCGCCGTCTCAAGCACGCCCAGCAAATTATCGAACATCCCGCCGTTACGCGCGGCATGATGCGGATCGGTCCAGGCGGCGATCAGGTCGCCCGGCGTTTCATTGACCGCCGCATAAACGAGGTGGGTGACCTCCCCCACCCGGTCTGCGAGCGCCACGCACGACGCCGCGTCGCGCAGGTCGACCGCAAGATAGTCCGCGCCCTGCACCGGCCGCTCGGGGCGGCTGCGGGCCAGCCCGATCACCCGGGCGCCCTCCGCGATGAACCGCTCGGTCGCAGCCGTACCAACGAAGCCGGATGCGCCTGCGACGAGGACCGTCTTGTCCATCGCCCGGCCGGGGCTCAATCCTGCGCCGGGTAGGTTGGCGTCGCGGACGTCACCTGGGCTAGGAGCTGGGGGGACATCCACACATGCTCGACATAATGGCCCAGCGTCGCCCTTTCGTCGGTGTAGAAGAAGCGCAGGTCCTCACCCAGCTCACCTTGAAAGGCGATCGGATGCCTGTCCACATCGATCGATGCGGCATGTGCCTCCCAATTCTCCCTGGGCCCGTCGATCCGGATCGCGACATGGTGAAAGCGGATCGCCAGTTCGGGTCCTTCGGGCAGCACATCTTTGAACAGCGGCGCCGTATCGCCGATCGGCTCGATCAGCTCGATCTCGACGCCGCCGACGCGCGCGAGCGCGATCTTCAGCTGAGGCCCGTTGCCGATCTCCATCCCGTTGTCGACATTGGAGAAATGAAAGAATCCGGGCGAGCCATATTCGCGTTCGAACAGACTCGCGGCGGCCGCGATGTCGTTGGTCACATAGGCGACCTGGCTATGCTGGCTGTTGGGCCGTGCGAACATGATCCTGCCCCCGTCAGTTGGCGTTGAGTTTGCCGCCGTCGATCACCAGCGTGTCGCCGGTGTGGTAGCGCGCCGCATCGCTCGCCAGATAGACGCACGCTCCTTCGAGATCCTCGGGCTTGCCGGCGCGGCCAAGCGGGGCCCTTGCGGAAACAGCGTCGGAGATCATCTTGCCGATTTCGGGATCGGCGAAGGTCATCTCGGTCTCGATAAAGCCGGGTGCGATCACATTGCAGCGGATGCCGTGCGGGCCGAGTTCGGCGGCCAGAGCCTTGGCGAGCGCGTTGAGCCCGCCCTTGGCGATGCCGTAATGCGCGAGCGTCGGCACCCCCTGAAAGATCGAGCCGCTGCCGCAGATGATCATCGAACCCCCCGGGTCTCCCGCGATCGCCCGGTCGACCATGTGCCGCGCCGCGGCACGCAGCGTGAACACCGCGCCGTCCAGATTGATGTCGATCAGGCTGCGATAGGCGGCACGATCCATGTCGATGAACGGCACCTGCTGGGCGATCCCGGCATTGGCCACCACGACATCGAGCCGGCCGAGTTCCGCCACGATGCGATCGATCCCGGCGTCGATCGCGGCGTCGTCGCGGACATCGACCGCGTCGGTCAGGACGCGCACGCCATATTCGCGAAGCCGGGCGGCGGCTTCCTCATTCTTGTCGGCGCGCCGGCCCCAGATCACGACGTCGCTGCCGGCCTTCGCAAGGCCACGCGCGAAGGCGAAACCGAGCCCGGAATTGGCTCCCGTAACGAGCGAGACCTTGCCGCTCAGATCAAAGGGATTAGCGGACAAGACATCCTCCTGTTGGCGCGAAAGCTGTCGTTCGCCTGACCACACGCTGCCGGAGTTCGCCGCATCCGCGCAACCCGCCAATATTACTGCCCAGCGCCATTCGCATTGCGCGAAGGCCCGATCGTCAGTGCAGCAGCGTCTGGCGATATTGCTTCGGGGTGACCCCGATCGCCTTGCGGAACGCGGCCGAAAAGGCAGCCGGCGTGTCGAAGCCGCAGCGCCAGGCGATTTCCTTTACCGGCGGCCGCGACATGGCAAGCAGCTGCTTGGCCCGGTCCATGCGCCGGTCGGCCGCATAGCTCGCCAGCGTCGTGCCGGTCGCGGCGCGGAACATGCGAAAGAAATGGCGCGTGCTGAGATCGCACAGCTGGGCCAGTTCGGCCACCGAAGGCAGCTTGCCAGGCTGCTCGATCAACTCCTCGATCTGACGGAGCTGGGCGGGTGTCAGGCCATGCGCGTGCGGTTCGGGATCGCCGCATTGCCGCAGGTAGCGACTGAGCTCGATCACCATCTCGGTCCAGATCGCCTGGGCCAGCATCTCGCTGCAGAAGCCCGGATTCTCGACCTCGCGTGCGAGCCGCACCAGCGCCTCGCGAACATAGGCGCTGCGCACGTCGAGGGTCGCCTCAAGCGCGCTCGACACGAGCGCGGCACCGTCGTCATCGACAATATCGTCGAAGCCGCAGCAGACCGAGCGCTGCTCGCCCTCGCCCCACATGGTTTCCAGCCCCTGCCCCGCCGGAATGAAGATGATGTCGCCCAGCGGTCGCAGGCCCGTGCCGGCCTGCCCGGCATAGACACCGCGAGGACCGCCGGGGCGCGGCGACAAAGCGAGGTCGAGAAACGAGCGCGGCGAGCGAAATACGCCCTCCTGCGGGCCGCGAAAACGATATTGGTGAATCTCGATCGTCGCCTGCGGCAGCGCCATACGACCGGTCACGCGACATTGCAGCGCCGCATTGGCGGGCAGTTCATAGACTTCGGATATGCCTGACATCCTCATCCTCTCGAAAGCACTTGGCGGCTACTTGCCCGGTCGATAGCCCGCCCGCGCCATTTGCGAGCCTACCGGACGATGGGCAACGTCCGTGGCGGCGAGCGTTCGGATTTGGCGCGGACGCGACAGGATTGCAGATTGCCCGCAACCACCGCCCGCGCTGATTGGAGACAGACAGATCAGGGAGAGGTTATGGCGATCGCCCATAAGCCAGGCAGCACCGAGAAGCTGATTCACATCGACGACCTGCTGGCGCCGATCCGCACGCCATTGCAGGAGCAGATTTTCCAGGCCGCCCCTGTGGCTCCGCCCATCCTCGATCCCGAGGAGATCCTGGCGGCCGCCCGCGCCCAGACCGGGCTTGACGATTTCGGCGCGCCCGATTTTCGCGAGCGGCTGGACGTGTGGTGCCGGGCAATCGGGGAGGATGAGAACGCGTCGGGCGTGACGCGCGCAAATCTCCACCAGATGATGATCCGCTATGCGGCGACGCGGCTGCGCGTCGAGGACCTGATCAAGCGCCACCCCGAAATCCTCGACATCGAGATCGCGCGGCCGATCATCGTCGCGGGGCTGCCCCGGTCGGGCACCACCCACCTGCTCGGCTTGCTGAGCGCCGACACGCGGCTGCGGTCGTTGCCCTGGTGGGAAGCGATCGCGCCGGTGCCCGCGCCCGATGAAGCGCCTACGCCGACCGACCCCAATCCGCGCTGGACGAAGGCCGAGCAGGGCTGGCGGATGATGGAATCGATCCTGCCTTATATGGCGATCATGCACGAATTCTCGCCCGACCATATCAGCGAGGATATCGAGCTGCAGGCGATCGACTTCTCCTCCTACCTGATCGAATGGCTCGCGCTCGTGCCGCGCTGGCGCGACTATTATCTGAGTCACGATCAGAGCGGTACCTATGCCTATCTGAAGAAGGGCCTGCAGGTGCTGACCTTCCTGAAGGGGCCGAACCGCTGGGTGATCAAATGCCCGCAGCATATGGAGCAGCTGCCCGCGCTCCATAGGACTTTCCCCGACGCGACCTTCGTGCTGACGCATCGCGATCCGGTCGGCTCGATCCGCTCGCAGCTCACCATGTACACCTATGCCGCGCGGATGCTGCGCAAGCGGATCGATATCGAAGAACCCAAGGGCTACTGGATCGACCGCTACGAGCGGCTGCTGCGCGCCTGCGTCCGCGACCGCGACGTACTGCCGCCCGAGCAGACGATCGACGTCTATTTCCACGACTGGATCCGCAATCCCGACCCGATCCTGCGCGAAATCTATCGCAAGGCCGACATGGAGCTGACCGATGCGGCACTGGGCGAGCTGCACGCCTATCTTGCCGAGCATGGCGAACAGCAGAAGGGCAAGATCGTCTACGACCTCGAACGGGACTTCGCGATCACCGCCGAAGAAATCCGGGCCAATTTCGCTTTCTATTTCGACCGCTTCCCGGTCGAGGTCGAGGTCCGATGACGCACCCCATCCTTCGACAGGTGTTCGCGCAGCGCGGATGCCTTGACGCAGCACCGGGCAATAGTCCGGCGAAAGGGAATTAGAAGATGCCTGAATTGATCGTCGTCACGCGGGATGGAGCCGAACAGGCGCTTCAGGTGGAGAGCGGCCTGAGCATCATGGAAGTCGTCCGCGATGCAGGGATCGACGAAATGCTGGCGCTATGCGGGGGCTGCTGCTCCTGCGCGACGTGCCATATCTATGTACAGCCGGAGTTCGCGGCAAAGCTGCCCCCGGTAAGTGACGACGAGAGCGACCTTCTCGACAGCTCGGACCATCGCAATGAATATTCACGCCTGTCCTGTCAGGTGTCGATGAGCGACGAGCTCGCCGGAATGCGGGTGACGATCGCACCTGAGGATTAAAGCGGACGCGGTCAGCGTCGCCGGGAAATGCGGCCGCGATCCAATGGATCGCGGCCTTTTTCATGCAATTCGGCGACCGCTCACGAATCCCTCTTTTCATGTACCAAGCGCTAGATTATGCATAATCTATTCCGGTCAGATGTGCGCGAGCCGCATCGGCAGGAGAGGATGGCCTATGAGCTCCCCAAGCTCCCGTTCGGTGCCCGCGCCATCATGGTCGCGGCGCGCCGATGTGGCCGCGACGTACGATATTCGCCGGCTAGGGAGAGTATGATGGGCATCGAGGAGAACAAGCAGATCGTCCGGTCCTGGTTCGACGCCGTGAACCGCGGCGATGAGGACTTCATCCTGGGGCTCACCACCGACGATTTCCAGTTCAAGGCAATGGCACGCCAGCCCGAATGGATGCTCTATAACTGGAACCGCGACGAGTTCGCCAAGGTGCCAAGCACGATGTCCCAGCTCATGACCTCGCCGATCCATCTCAGCGTCGTCGACATGACCGCCGAAGGCGAGCGCGTGGCCGTAGAAGCCATAACGGATTCGCGGATGCTGAACGGCAAGCACTACGACAACGCCTATCATTTCGTATTCAAGCTGCGCGACGGCAAGTTCACCGAGGTGCGCGAATATAGCTGCAGCCATCTGGCGCAGAGCTGCTTTGGTGCCGTCGAGCCTTCCAATCCCGAAGCGTCGCGGATGGCGGCGGAATAATCCCACCCGGCGGACGGAGAATGTCATGCAGGACGATCAATTGGACCTCATCCACCGCAGCATGGACGCCCAGCTGGGACGTACCGATTATCCCGAGGGTTTTCCCGCTCTGCCCGAAGTCCCCGCCGCGCGCTATTTCGACGCGGGTTTCGCGGCGCTGGAGATGGAGCACCTCTGGCTTAAATCCTGGTTGATGGTCGGCCATCAGAGCGAGTTCTCCGAACCGGGCAGCTTCCGGCTGTTCGAGAAGCTCGGCCGTTCTGTGATCGTCAGCAAGGCGAAGGACGGCGTCATCCGCGCGTTCCACAACAGCTGCCGCCACCGCGCTTCCGCACTACTGCTTGAACCGCAGGGCAAGGCGATGCGCTTCGTCTGCCCCTATCACGCCTGGGGCTATTCGCTCGAAGGCCAGCTGGTGTCGGTGCCCGACGCACATGATTTCGCCTGCCTCGATAAGTCGAACAAGAGTCTGGTCCCGGTTCGTTGCGAGATCTGGCGCGGGTTGATCTTCCTCAACTTCGACGCAAATGCCGAACCGCTCGCCGACCATATGGCGCCGATGACCGAGCAGACCCAGGGTTTCCCGCTCGAGCGGCTGGTGGTGAAGGATCGGATCACCGTCCCGATGGATTGCAACTGGAAGGCGGCGTACGACAATTTCCTTGAAATCTATCATGTGAACGTCGTCCACGCGAAGTCGCTGGCGCCCTATCTGGATTCGGCGAGCTTTGTGGTGTCGCTGCTGCAGAACGGCCACTCGCGCTTCGCCACGCGCAAGCGCAAGGGCGACACGATCTTCGCTACGCCGGTGACGGTGCCCGACGACATCACGCGGTTGTTCCGGGAATGCACGATCGCGCTGCCGACCTTCCCCAACAGCTTTTATGCGCTCGATCCGGTCGGCTTCAACTATCAGACCTTCTGGCCCGACGGCACCGGCCGCTCGATCATGGAGGCGACCATGTTCGGCTGGGAGTCGGACAGCCCCGAAGACAAGGAATATTGGGCGAATATGCGCCCGACGGTGGAAGGCATCCTGTCCGAGGATCTTCGGCTGTTCCGCAGCATGCAGCTGTCGCTGGAAAGCGGGGTGATGCCGTCGGTCGTCATGGGCTATCAGGAGCGCGCACTCTACTGGTTCCAGGAAGAGATCGATCGGCGGATCGGGCGGGATCGCATCCCGGCCAATATGCGCATCACCCCGGTGCTCGCGGGGCAGATGGCCGGCTGAGGCCCGATCCGGCCGGCCTTCGCGCCTCAGGCCCCGATCGGTTCGGCGATCGTGCCAGGGCTGCGCAGCTCCGCATCGGCCGCGATCGGATAGATGCTCACCGGCATCGCCTGCACCGTGCTCCCGAAATAATAGCCCGTGGCACCGGACCGCAGTGTGATGCTGTGGCGAACCGGGTAACCCGCTTCTTCGAATTGGCGGCGGGTCGCCTCGACATCCTTCACCACGAAATCGATCGACGCGAGCGGGCGCTCGATGCCGTCGAGCAGGGCCGATGGCCCCTCGATCAGCCGCACACGATGCGCGCCGCCCAGCGCCTTGCGCCCGAACCCGTCCGGGTCGGTCTCGACGAAGCGCATGCCCAGATATTCATCGAGATCGGCCGCGACCGCCGCCGCATCGTCGACCACCAGCGTTACCCGCGCGATCTTGGGGGGAGGCGCGTCATCCAGATAATTGAACGGCCCCTCGCTGCGCATCTGCACCTCATTGTCGCCGGCAGTGCAGATCAGGAAGGGGACGCCGCAAAAGTCGCGGCCGAACAGATATTCATGGGTGTCGGGCGCCGGCAAATAGCTGTCCGCGACGAAATTATAGCCTCCGGCCTCCAGCTTGGCGCGTCTGGTTTCAACGTCATCGACATCGACCGCAATCTCGATCAGCCGGCCATCGCCACCGAAGCCGAGGCCATCAGGGCCCGGCTGGATCGGCTCAAGCCCATGTTCGCCAAAGGTCACCTTGAAGCCAGCGTCCGGATAGAGTTGTTCGATCAGCCCCGGCACCACGAAGCGCGTTCCGAGCAACCCGCCGACCTCCCGGGTGAAGCTGTCCATATCGTCGACGAGGACCGCGATGCGGCAGAATTTGGGAGTCATCACCCTCTCCTCAATATGCGACGTTCAGATCGGCATTGCGAAGTCGGGCATAGGTCTCCTCGCTGACGGGCAACTGGCAGACGCTACCGATACCCAGCGCCTTCAACCCATGACCGACCCCCAGCCAGGTGCCCGCGAGATTGACGATGTCCCCGATCTCGATCTGGGAGAAATTGGCATGCATCCGCGCCCAGAAGGCGTCATCACCGTTCATGCCGTCAATCGCATTGGCGAACCGATCGACAAACTCGACCACCAGCCGCTCGCGCTCGGTAAACCCGTCCCAGGAGAGGTTCTTCGCTTCGGCATTGGTGTAGAACTCCTCCTCGATCGGCTCGTCCGAGAAACCAGGCCAATCCCGCCACATCCGCATCGAGTTGCAGATCGGACAGCCCATCATGGCCGTCATCGGATAGCGCATCGCCTCCCGCTCGCGCGGAGACAGCGTGGTTTCGGGCGCGTCATAGACGAGGCGAAAACCACGCTGCCGGTGCTCCACGAGCAGCGGCGTGCCGAGATGGTTGAGGATATGATCGAGGGCTTCACGGCCCTCCGGAACATCGACGCGGTAGGGCATCCCGATTCTCCTGGATGGTACTTCTCTGCGGAAGACCTTTCTTGGGAAATAATGCATAATTATTGTTATCGTCAATTATTATCGGCAAGCATCGGCACTGACAGGGCAGGAACGAGTCCGCCGGAAAAAGGAGTGGAGAGCGATGAACAGGCTGGAAGGCAAGGTTGCCATCATCACCGGTGGCGCGGGCGGAATCGGTTCGGCCAGTGCCGAACGCTTCATCGCCGAAGGAGCCAGGGTGGTGATTGCCGATCTGTTCCTCGATCGCGCGAAGACAGTGGCCGAACGGCTCGGCCCCAACGCCCTGCCCCTGTTTTACGATGCCGGTGACGACGCTTCGATGGAAGCGGCGGTTGCCGAAACTATGGGCCGCTTCGGGCGGCTCGACATATTGTTCAACAACGCCGCGCTTACCGACATCGACGAGCAGGGGCAGGACACGACCGTCACCGAAATCCCGATGGAGATCTGGGACAAGACGCTACGCGTCAACATGCGCGGGGTAATGGCAGGGACGCGCCTGGCGATTCCGCACATGCTGAAAGTCGGCGGCGGCTCGATCATCAACACGGCATCCGATTCCGGACTGGCGGGCGACATCGCACGGGTGGCCTATGGCACATCGAAGGGCGCGGTGATCACCCTCACCAAATATATCGCGGTTCAATATGGGCGGCAGGGAATCCGGGCCAATGCGATCGCCCCCGGCGTGATCATGACCGAGCAGATGAAGAAGCTGCCGGTGCTGGCCGAGACGATTCGTCGGCATGTCGTGACGCCGCGGCTTGGTATCCCCGAGGACATCGCCGCGCTGGCGGCTTTCCTGGCTGCGGATGAATCGGCCTACATCACCGGGCAGACGATCTGCTGCGACGGCGGCCATCTCGCCCACCAGCCGCAGATCGCCGACATGCTCGACATGATCGCACAGGGCCGCGGCGACGCCGGCTAGTCCGCGCGCTCCCACACGATCCGCTCGTCGGTGAGAAGGTTCATGATCTGGTCGCGGAGGACGAAGCGCCCTTCGTCCTCGCCCAGGATGCGCATGGCCTCGGCATCGTTGAACAGATCGAGCGCGATCTCCATCGATCTGAACCAGATTTCCGGGCCCGCATCGAAATCGTGGCGGGGATCGGGCGCAGTAAAGCCCGCCCGTACATGGTTCTGCACAAAGCGGACCGTGCGGTTGTGATTGATGGCATCGCCCACCCTGGCATGGGTGGTGCGGTAGTAGAATTGCGCCTCCGCACGGCTCAGCTGAGGCTTGCGTTTGAAGAAGGCGAACATCTTGAGCGGCAGGTGTGACGGGTCACGATCATAGATCCACAGCGCATCCACCGGCAGCAGCGCAACCTCGGCAAACAGCGCCGCTTCGGCGTGAAGCGCGTGGAAAAGCGGATCGGCTGCCAGAGCATCGACAAAGCCGGCATCATCGAAGAAATAGGTCCCCACCCCCGACCAGCCGTCCGCCAACACGCCCTCCTCGGCACGGATCCCGCTGGGGATCGCATGATGATGGACGGCGCGGATCAGATGCTTCTCCATTCCGGCAAACGCCATCAGCAGTGGCAGACAATCCTCGCGCCACCGCCGTGCGAATTGCTCGGCGGAAATGCCCTCAGCCGCCCGCACCAGACTGACGAGCTTGCCGCCCATCACACTGTCCGCTGGCCCGGCGCCGAGACGAAATTGTCATGGACCTCCGCGAAATAGGGCATGTGGCTGGTGATTCCGCCATCGACGACGATGACCTGCCCGGTCACGAACCGTGCGTCATCCGAACCCAGATAGGCAACCGCCGCAGCGATATCGTCGGGATTGCCCAGATAGGGGGTGAGCTTGTGCCGCTCGATCCGGTCGAGCTGCTCCTGCGAATTGTTGACGATATTGGCCTGCGTCATGATCAGCCCGGGCGAGACCGCGTTGCAGCGTATGCCCTGCTTTCCATATTGGGTCGCGACATACATGGTCAGGCAATTGATCGCCGCCTTCGACGCGGCATAGGCCGGTGCATAGAAATCGCCGCGCAACGCCGCGCCCGAACTGGTGTTCACGATCGAGCCGCCGCCGCCACGCAGCATCAGCGGCAGGGCATGTTTGATCATCAGCATCGTGCCCCGGCCATTGATGCGGAACGCTTCGTCCCACACATCGGCGTCCATCAGCGCGACCGCCATGTCGCGGCCCATCTGGGCGGCGCTGGTCGCGGCAGCATTGTTATGGAGCAGGTCGAGCCGGCCGAAATGCTGGTCGACCCAGCCGATCAGCCCCGCGATGCCGGCCTCGTCGCCCAGATCGAGCGCCCGCGCTATCGCACGGCCGCCGCTTGCCTCGATCTGGCCCACCGCGTCGGCCGCGCTGCCGGGATCGATATCAGCCAGGATCACCGCCGCGCCCTCGGCGGCGAGCCGCTTCGCGGTAGCCGATCCGATACCGCTCGGCCCGCCCGAGCCGGTAACGATCGCCACGCGGTTTTCGAGACGCCTCATATCCCATCCTCTCCATCGATGATCGGCTCGGCTTGAGCCGTGGCGCGATCCCAAACGGGCCGCGCTCTATTGCCACACGCCGGCTTGCCCCGCGCCGGCCGATTCGATCAGCTACTCTTGCGTCGCTGCCGAGGCGCCTGCGTCTGAGCGTTGGAATCGGCCGCCATCGCCTGCTCGATCACGGTCATGACCTCTTCGTAATTGGCGATCGCCATCTTTTCGACCTTGGCGACGTCGCGCTTCACCGCAGCCTGCACAATCTCCTCATGGAGAGGCAGCTGCTCCAGTTCGACCCGGGCGAGCGGGAAATACATATGTCGGTAGCGCATGTTCTGCGCGTAGAGCAGCCGCCAAGACCATAGCAGCCACTTGTTCTCGCAGGGGCTCAGCAACACCTCATAGAAGCGTTGCCGCTCGTTCGAATAAGCGTCGACACCTTCGTCACCGGCGACCACCTGCTGCAGCGTCTGCGCGGCGCGGTGATAGGCGGATACCAGCTGTCTTTCCCACTCGCGATCGCCATTGGCGATCGCGGAACGGATCAGCGGCAATTCGATGGTGATGCACGCTTCGATCAGTTCACGGAAACCGCTGGCGGAAATCGGCGCGACGCGGAAGCCGCGATGCCGCTCGATCTCGACCAGTCCCTCGGCCGTCAGGCGCGATAGCGCTTCGCGAACCGAAGCCTGGCTGAGCGACAGGCTCGACTGGAGCGACGAGATATTGAGTCGTGATCCCGGCTTCAACTCACACCCGATGATCTGCGCGCGCAGCAGATGATAGGCGCGCCCGGTTATGCTCTGATCGTCCATCGGCGCAGGCCTATCCCGGCGGAACGATGTGGACAAGCCGTCAGACGATGTCTCAGCGACGCGCAACAACCACCCGCTCCTCCCCGCTCACAAAGGCCAGCATCTCACCGGGGCGCGAGAATTTCTCCTCATCCGGCCGCACGATCGAGCGATATTCGTCATTGCTGTAGTTGGTGATGAAGTCGCGTTCATCGGCGAACCCCATCTCCGCGCACAGCGGCACCTGCCGCCAGCGGCCGAGCGGTCCCGCCCGCTCACCCGCCGGACAGGGACTGCCGTGAAACTGCACGTAGCGGGTAAGCGGTTCCCAGACGGTCGGCGCGGTGCGCGCCACGACGGGATGAACCTCTCGCCAATAGCGCTGCGCTTCCGCGACGCTCCAGCCTTCCGCGACGTCGCCGCCGGCGAGGAATTTGACCCGGCTGCGGCCCTCTTCGCGCTTGATCGGAAAGACCTGTGCCAGCCACAGTGTGCTGCGAGCGCCATCGACCACGGTCTCGGCCGCAGCGCGCACCCCCGGATTCTCCTCGATGCTCGCCATCACCGCCATCGCGCTGTCGGCATCCACGAACCAGAATTGGAACAGCGCGTCGAACAGGGGCGGAAAAAGACCGGCGACATCGGGGGCCAGCGATGAAGGGGGATGATCGACGATGAAGCGGGCAAGCCGCGCGTCATCGTCCACCACCGCCTTGATCCCCGGCAGGAGCCGCTCTTCCATTCCCGTGCCGGGACGACAGACCAGAAGCGCGCTGACCCGCCACAACCCTTCCTGGGATAGCGACGAGAGCGCGCCTTCCATCACTCAGGCAGCACTGTGGACCGCGGCGTCGGCATCGGCATCGGCATCGGCGAAGCGGCTGTCGTCCCAGCCCTGGACCACAGGCAATACCCTGGCGGCGAACAGTTCCATCGCCGCCGATTGTTGCGCGTGATGGCCGATGAACACCATGTCCACCACGCCCACGCCGCAGTCGCGGAGCGCCGCGAACCGTTCGACCAGCGTGTCGGGGCCGCCCAGGAAATAGGGCTCAAGGATCAACGAATTGACCGGCGGACCGCCCATCGTGCGCGCCTGGATCCGCGCCTGCTCGGCGGCGCGGTCGCTGAAGAATGCGCCGACCTCGGCACCCGCCTGCCCGTCGGTCGCCGCGACATGACCAAGCCCGCGATAGAGGATATGCGCCGGGGTCGGGGCCCAGCCGTGTAGTGCCGCCTCCCGCCGGTAAAGCGCTATCCACTCGCGGATCACCTCCAGCGGGGCAAAGGAAAAGGCGATACCCATCCGCCGCGACGCCGCGAAGGCGATCGATTCAGGCGAGTTGCCCGAGCCGAATATGATCGGATGCGGCTGCTGGACCACGCGCGGCCAGACCGAAACGGTGCCGAAGCGATAATGTTCGCTCTCCCAGGCGAAGGGCTCCTCCTCGCGCCAGGCTTTGAGGATCAGGTCGATCCCCTCCTGCGTCATCGCCCGCGTATCGCCCTGCGTGTCATAGGTATGATGTTCATTGGCGGTGCCGCGCAGGAACAGCACGGCAAGCCGCCCGCCGGTCATCACGTCGAGCATCGCCATCTCTTCGGCGAGCCGCACCGGATTGTTGAGCGGGACCAGCGGGCCCAGCAGCGCGATCGTCGCACGCCGCACCCGCTGACTGATCGCGGCCGCCATGATCATCGGGTTGGGCGTCATCATATAAGGCGCATAATGATGTTCGGAGACGCTGACCCAGTCGAAGCCGAGCTCATCGGCAAGCGCACAGCGATCGAGCGTGCGCGCCATCGAATCTGCCGCGACAATTGGATTGCAATGGAGCGGTGGCGCCGGCCATGTCTCGATGCCGGGCGCTGCGCCCTCATAGCCGGTCATGGCGAGATAAGAGACCTTCACTGGCAGCACTCTCCTTGGTCTGTGATGGCCGTTGCCATGCATGTTTGATAGGATTATGCATTATTTTGGATCGGCGAGCAACGCCTGACCAGCCCCGGCGGCGCCCAACGCACGCAGTGGCGAGGCAGAGGATAATCATATGGATCTGGGGATTTCCGGCAAGGTAGCGCTCGTCACCGGGGGCTCGCACGGCATGGGCCGGGTGGTCGCGGAACGGCTGGGCGAGAATGGCGCAAAGGTGGTCATCGTCGCGCGCGGCCGAGCCGCGCTGGACGAAACCGTCGAAGCGATCCGCGCAAAAGGTGGCGAGGCGTTCGGCGTGTCGGCCGACCTGACCAGGTTCGCCGATTATCCGCGCATGGTGGCCGAGGCAACCGCGGCCTTTTCCGCGCCGGACATCGCGATCTTCACGCCGGTAGCGCCGCCGTCGGGCGCCTTCGACGATTTCGACGATGCCGCGTTCGACCAGGCCTATGCCTATATCGTCAAGGCCTTCGCGCATTTCGCGCGCGCCGTGACTCCGGCGATGAAGGAGCGCCGCTGGGGCCGTATCGTCACGATCGGCTCGGGAGCGGCCAAGTCGCCCGCGCGGCGCTCGATCCTCAATTTCGACTATGTGCTGGCGAACACCGTGCGACCCGCAGGGCTCGGCCTCAGCCGCAGCCTGGCCGACGAACTCGGCCCCTATGGCATCACGGTCAACACCGTACCGCCGGGCTTTATCGACACCGGTGAGAATTACACCGCCTTCTTCGAAAAGTGCGCACGCGACGCCAATATGCCGCTCGAGGATTTCATGCGCGATTTCATCCGGCGCATTCCGGCCAACCGCTTCGGACGTCCCGAGGAGGTTGGATCGCTCGTCGCCTTCCTGTGCTCGCAGGACGCCGGCTATATCACTGGCCAATATATCGTCGTCGATGGCGGCTATATGCAGGCCTATCACTAACAACCGCAGCAAGAACGATAATAGCAAGGAGTCCGAGATGATGAAGGCGACCAAGATGCTGGCCGCGACGGCGCTGGGGCTAAGCCTGACCGCCGCCGCCCCGGCACCCCGCTTCAATGCGCCCGAGGATGTGGCAGCGGTCATGGCACTCGAAAAGGTCCTGGCGACCGAACTCGATATGAAGAAGCTGATCGACCATTATGCCAATGACGCGATGGTGCTCGACATCTACGCGCCGGGCATCTTCAAGGGTCGTGACCAGATCTATGCGGGCTTTGCCCCGCAGCTGGCCAAGATCAAGGCGCTCAAGCACAGCACTCCCGAGATGACGATCGCGACGAATGGCAATTTCGCCTGTGCCGCGATGCAGATTGCGTTCGAAACCACGCTCCAGGACGGCACTCAGTTCAAGATGAACGTGCGCCAGCTCGACGCCTTCAAGAAGATCGATGGCCGCTGGAAGATCATCCAGCAGCATGTTTCGCTGCCGCTCGATCCCAAAACGCTCGACGCGGTCAACGCCATGCCGATCCAGCCGCGCCCGCTGACCTGGTCGAAGGCGCCGCTCGAAGCCGCCTCGACGACCGGCGAGCAGGGGAAGAAGGAAATCCGGGAGTTCATGGACGTCGGCGGCGCTTCGCTCGGTCTGGATATGCTGATGACCTATTACGGGCCTGGCGACGACATCTTGCTCTATGACAGCCTGCATCCAAAGGCCTTGATCGGCAGGCAGGAAATCCGCGATTATTATGCGGGGATGATGAACAGCTATAAGGGCATCAAGCTGAGCATGCCCCACTTCGTTGCGGATTCGGACGGGTCCTTCGGCGTCCAGATCGATACGCAGGACATCACCCTGACCATGAACGACGGTTCGACCCGCAACATCGCCTTGCGCCAGAGCGACTGCATGCGTCGCGTCGGGGGCAAGTGGTACAGCTTCCTCGAGATGATTTCCTACCCGGTCGACATGGCGACCAATCGGGGCGTCATGGAAGGGCCGGGCGCGCAGCAATAGCGCCTTCGGGAACATCCCAAAATCAAAAGGCCCGGCTCTCATAGGAGGGCCGGGCCTTTTCACTGGGGGTAAACGGCGGCCATGAACGGCCGCCATTTACCGGAGTGGATCAGTAACGGAAGGTCGCGCTCATGCCGAAGGTCCGGGGAGCACCCTGGAACTGCACGGTCGCACCGAGGCCGGTATAGCTGTTGAACACATTGGTGAACCATGGCTGGTTGGTCAGGTTCTTGCCCCATACCGCGATCTCGACGTTCGGCTCGTTGAAGGTGTAGCTGATCAGACCGTTCAACAACCCATAGCTCCTGATCCGCGACGCCTCGTTGGCGACCGCGACAGCCGCGCGGGCCGCCGGATCCCCGGTGGTGAAGAAGTCGAAATAGCGGCTCGAGATATAGGCATAGTCGGCGTGCAGCTTCAGCTCGCCATCACCCAGTTCCAGCGTCTGGGTCGCGCCGATATTCGCGGTCCATTTCGGTGCCTGGGTGATCGGCTCGTTCGAGCGATCGACGACCACCTGCACACCGCCCACCAGCTGGTTCTCGAAGCGGCTGCCCTTCTTGTAGCGCGCGTGGAGATAGGCGACGCTGCTCGACAGCTCCATCCCCTGCCACGGCACGACGGTCGCCTCGAGTTCGGCGCCATAAGTGTTCGCCTTGCCCGCATTGCTGACGAACTGGGTCAGGCGGGTTGCCCCCGCGGAGTCGACGAATGTCGTGTTGATGATGCGCTGGACATTGCTCTGCCTCGCCCGGAAAACGGCGAGGTTGGTGCGCAGACGACGATCGAGGAACGTGCCCTTGAAGCCACCTTCGATGTCACGCACATCCTCTGGCTGGAACGAGCTTGAGAAAGGCGGGGGAACGGGCCGCGAATTGAAGCCGCCCGAGTTGGAGGCGCCGCTCGTCTTCAGATAGACGAAGACATCCGGGCTGAGCTTATAGTCGATACCGACGGTCCAGGCCGGATAGTCGAACTTCGCCGTTTCCGGATTCTGGCAGGTGCCCACGACGCTGAGCAGGACCCCCTGATTGGGGCCCGCCTGGCAACGCGGTGGGGCGCCGAGGCGCGGGGTGGTCCCCATACGATTGATGAAACGCTTGTCCCAGGTGTAGCGGATGCCGGCGGTCGCGCGCAGCGCATCCGAGAAGCGGTAATTGACCTGCGCGAACAGGCCCTTCGACGTGCTGACGAACTTGCCGAAGGTGTGGTCGCCGCCCGAGGCAATCGGCGTATTGTAGAAGATGGCGGAATCGGAGAGCTCGTCGCCGGCCTCACGGAAATAGATGCCCCCGAAGATATATTGGAGGTTGCCGGTCTCGCCCGAAATCTGGACCTCTTCGCTGAACTGATGCTGGCGATAGCGGCTGATGAAGGCGCCGGTGCCGGTGTTGGTGCCAGTCAGGTCGAGATTGCTCGTGGTGTCGGAGTCGCGATAGCCGGTGATCGACCGGATGCTGATCGCATCGAGATCGACGACCAGATTGGCGGTCAGCGAGAAGGCCTCGTTGTTGCTCCCGAGCTGATCGATTCGGGGCTCACCCGTGAACGGTGCGCCGAAATTAGTGCGCCAGTTCTTCGCGAGCAGCGTTGGTCGCTGCGCGGCCGTTGCGAACTCCGGGTTCAGATATTGCGTGATCGGCCCGATCGGACCCTTGGTGAAATTGGTGAAGAGGCTTGCCGGCACCGAAAAGCCCGGCCCGAGCGGAATCGGTGCGGCACCGGGGATTAGGCCGGCGCGCACGCCCTGGGAAATGCCATAGAACGCCGCCAGCGGACCCGCAGGGTTGATCGCCGCGACGGCGGTGGCATTGCCGGTGTCGCTGTAATCAGTGTAGTCACCGCCTACAGTAAGCGTGACGGGAAGCGAGCTCGACTCCCACTTCAACGTACCGCGGATATAGGTTTCGCCCTTGATGCCGCCCTGAGCATAGCCCAGCGCGGGGTTCGGGAAATATCCGTCACGCTCGTTGTAGCGGCCAGCAAAACGCGCGGCCAGGTCATCGGTCAACGGCAGATTGATGACGCCTTCGATGACGCGCATCTTATAATTGCCGATACCACCCTTCAAATATCCTTCAAGCTTCTGGGTCGGCTGGGCGGTGGTCAGGTTGAGCGCACCACCTGTGGTGTTGCGACCGAACAGCGTACCCTGCGGCCCGCGAAGCACCTCGGCCGATGCCGGATCGAGGAAACCGAGATTGCCCACGATCGGACGTGCGACATAGACGCCGTCGATATAGATGCCGACGGCGGCGTCGGAGAAGGAGTTCGGGCTGTTCTGCGCCTGGCCGCGGATCGCCAGATAGACGATCGAAGCCGGTCCGGTGCCACCCGTGCCGATCGACAGCGACGGCGTGGTGCGAGCAAGGTCGGTCACTTCGGTGACCTGCTTCTCCAGCAGCGCGGTATTACTGAGCGCGGTGACCGCGACCGGTGTGCGTTGCAGTGTTTCGTTAGTCCGCCGCGCGGTCACGATAATGTCCTGCAGGCCGGTGCTTTCGGCAGCGGCGACGGCATCGTCGGCAGCAGCCGGCGTAGCGGCAGCGGATTGGGCCCAGACCGGGCCGGTAACTGCTAATGCTGCCAGCGGAGCGCTGGACGCAAGGAACAGATTGCGAAGCGACATATAATTCATCGTTTCCTCTCCCGTTATTTTTATTACCTGGACAATTTTTTGTCCGGGTTCAGTCGAACTTTTATCTTGGGTCGGCCACGACAAGCGGCTGACCTGACCAGCAACGCTAATGATGTTACGCAGGGCCATTCCTATCTAAAGGAAGGGTTCGCGAAGTTTTCTGATTCAGGTGCGCCTTTTCTGCACCAGTGCCGACGCCGTCTTCCGACTATTTGCCCCAGCTCGTTTCCATCGCGGCAAGCACGTCGGCAGTATAGGGCGTGTGGTGGACGATGCCGCCGTCGACCGACAGGATTTGCCCGGTGATGAAGCTTGCCGCGTCGGAAGCGAGGAACAGCACCGCGCCCGCAATGTCTTCGGGCCGACTGAATCGGGGCAGCAGCACATGGCGCTGAATCATGTCGATCTGGCCCTCGCTCATCATCTGCCGGGCCAGCGGCGAGAGCACGAGGCCGGGCGTGATGGCGTTGCAGCGGATATTCTGCCGGCCGAACTGGACTGCCGTATTCCGGGTCAGCGCGTTCACGGCAGCTTTCGACGCGGAATAGGATGGGTTGAAGATATCGCCGGTCAGGGCCACGCCGGTGCTGGTATTGATGATCGATCCCCCGCCCGCCGCGATCATATGCGGCACCGCATGCTTGATCATCAACATCGTCCCGCGCGCGTTGACCTTGAAAGCGCGATCCCAGACGTCCGCGTCCAGTTCGGTGATGCGGCCGTCGGCAGCCATCTGTTCAAGCCGCGTATCGGCTGCGTTGTTATGAAGTATGTCGAGCCGGCCGAACTGCGCGACCGTGGCGGCGAGGAGAACGCGGATACTGTCTTCCTCGGCAAGATCCAGCGCATGTGCCGTGGCGGTGCCGCCGTTGGCGACGATATCCGCCGCCACCGCCTCAGCGCCTTTCATGTTGATGTCGGCCAGCACCACGCTCGCCCCGGCGTCGGCTAGCGCACGTGCGCAGGCCTCACCGATATTCGCACCTGCCCCTGTGACGATCGCCACCTTACCCGAAAGCTGGCCACTCATCACCCGTCTCCCCGTGTCGAATTTTTATGATATGGCTGGATAGACACGCGACCGCGAACCGCTTCCTGCCGGAGGGAAGGTCGCGTCGTTACAGGTGGTTCAGCCCATCTTTCGATAGGTTGCGACTTGTTCAACCGCGCAGAGAGACGTCGCTCAAACGGAGCCGAAAGAAGACCATGGATTTTTCACTGACCGAGGAGCAGCAGGCGTTCCAGGATGTGGTCCGCCGCTGGGTCAATGCCGAAGCGCCCAAGGACTGGATGCGCGAGCTGGAAGCCGACGAACAGAATTATCCGTTCGCCCTGTGGGACAAGCTGGCCGAACAGGGCTTTTTCGGCATCGGCATCGACGAGGAATATGGCGGCCTCGGCGGCGATATCATGATGCAGATGATCTTCGCCCGCGAGTTCGCGCGCACGGCCGGTGGCCTGCTGTGGACCTGGGGTCTCACCTCCTTCGGCGGCGCCAAGTCGATCGGCGTGTACGGCACGCCTGAGCAAAAGGAGCGCTGGCTGCGTCCGATGGCGCAGGGCAAGCTGCGCGTCTCGCTCTCTATGACCGAACCCGACGGCGGCACCGACGTGCTCGGCGCGATGAAGACTGCAGCCAGGAAGGTCGATGGCGGCTGGATACTCAACGGCGCGAAGATGTGGACCACGGGCGCCAAGGCCGCCGACCGGCTGCTCGTGCTCGCGCGCACTGAGAAAGAGGTCGAAAAGCGCCATGATGGGCTTACCCTCTTCTTCGTCGACGCCAAGACGCCCGGCATCACCTCATCGCTTTTGCCCAAGCTCGGCATGCGCGCGATGGGCTCATGCTCGGTCACCTATGATGATGTGTTCGTCCCGGACGAAGACGTCCTCGGGGAGCCGGGCAAGGCCTGGCGTATGATGCTGCCGACGCTCAACAATGAGCGGATCATGGTCGGTGCCCAGTGCCTCGGTGCGATGGACGGCGTGCTCGAAGACGCGCTCGCATATATGATGCAGCGCAAGGCGTTTGGCGGCATCATCGGCCGCTTCCAGATCCTTCAGCATTATGTCGCGGACATCGCGACCTGGCAGAAGACAACCGAGCTCCTGCTCTATTATGTCGCCAGCCTTCAGGCGGCAGGCAAGCCGTGCGGCGTCGAGGCGAACATGCTGAAGATGGTCGCCACCGAAAATGCGGTGAAGGCAGCCGATCTCGGCATCCAGATCCTCGGCGGCATGGGCTATTCGGCCGAGACCGACATGCAGCGTTACTGGCGAGACCATCGTATCCTGCGCATGACGCCCATTTCCAACGAAATGGTGCGTAACAGCATCGCCGAGAGCCTCGGCTTGCCGCGCTCTTTCTGAACGGATCGACCATGACGGAACTTGCCGAACTGCCTCCCGCCCCCGACGTGGCGGGCACCAAACTCGATGGAACGGGCACCTTCACCATCTCGGCGGTCGAGAATGCGGCGCTGTGCCGCTCGACCGGCGTCGAACCCTCGCTCGATGGCAACGCCCATCCGATCTATTATTACATCGCCACCCAGGTCGCGATGGGCAAGACAGTGGCCGGGCTTTGTGCGGCGTGCGACTTCGACGTCGAGGAAGGCCCGATGATGGGCAGCAGTGGTGTACGCTTCACCACGCCGCTGCGGACAGGCGCCAGCTACAAGGTGACCGGCGAGATATTGAGCCTCATCCGCAAACGGAGCCGCAAGCTCGGCGTCATGGACGTCTTGACCTACCGTCTTCGGCTGCACGACATGGGCGGCGCGGTTGCGCTTGAAACCGACAATGTCTGGGTCCTGCCCAGGAAGGAACTGGCATGAGCTACGCGGTCGGGGACACGCTTCCCCCCTTCGTGATCGACGCGGTAAGTCCCGATGCGATGAAGCAATGGGCGGTGTTCCTTGCCGATCCCAATCCGATCCACCTCGACGTCGAGGTGGTGAAGGCCAAGGGCCTCGGCGACAGGGTGATCAACCAGGGGCCGATCAACGTCGCCTATATGATCAACATGCTGATGGCTGCTTTTCCGGGCGGGCGTATCCAGGATATGGACTCCCGGTTCCTCGACAATGTCTATGCCGGCGACAAGGTGACTGCCAGCGGCCGGATCACCGCGATCGACGGTACGCTCGTCTCCTGCGAGCTCAGCCTTGATGCCGAAGGCCGCGGCACGGTCAATGCCGGCACCGCCACCATTCAACTTCCATCCTAAGGAGAATTTTCATGCCCAGCGGCCCCTTTGCCCATGTCTGCATGGTCGTTCGCGACCTCGACCAGGCTGTCGAGGACTGGACCAAGATCCTTAAGGTTCTTGATCCCGCCAGCCTCGAAAAGCGTATTGTGCGCTATGACGAATTTTCGAGCGGTGCCGATTCCGGCATGAAGTGGGCGACCTTCGTCAACGATCATTCGACCGAGATCCAGTTCATCCAGCCCGCGCCTGGCACCCCGATGGGCAATCGGCTCGAGAAGGTGGGTGAGCATGTCCACCACCTCTGCTTCACGACCGACGACGTTCCCGGTGCGATGGAGAAGCTGAAGGCCGAAGGACTGCATCTGCCGGGCGATGGCCAGGTCTTCAACGATCCCGACATGACCTGGCAGAAGTGGAGCTGGGTCGGCGCGAAGAGCACGCATGGCTGCCTGATCGAGGTCGCCTCGCCCTATGAGAGCCATGACGACGGCAAGTGGCATCACGCGCCCGGCAAGTTCGCCTATCAGAGCGCTGCCGAGTAACACAGGCATGACGACCGTCCCCGTAGAGCATGGCATCCGCCTGCGCGGGGACGGTCTCTTCCTTGCCGCCGACGCCTATGGGCCAGCATCGGCAACCCCGGTATTGTTCTTCCATGGCGGCGGGCAAAGCCGCCGTTCGTGGACACGCGCCGCGCGCAATGTCGGCGCGGCCGGCTACCGCGCGATCACGATCGACCTGCGCGGCCATGGCGCCAGCGACTGGGCCGCCGACGGCGATTATATGCTGGACGCCTATGCACGCGACGTGGAGTCGCTGATCGACGGGTTCGCCACGCCGGTCGTGCTGGTCGGTGCGTCACGCGGCGGACAAGCGGCGCTGGTGGGCGGCGCCCGCCGGCCGGGCCGCGTCAATCTTATCATGCTGGCCGACGTCGCCCCGCTTTTGCGCGACGAGGGCGTAGAAGACATTCGCGGCTTCTTCAGGGCCAGTGCCGGCGGCTTTGCCGATGTCGATGAAGCCGCCGACGCGCTGGCGACGCACCTGCACCAGAAGCGCGCGGCCGACGCCTCTGGCCTCAGAAAGGCTATGCGGCAGGGCGAGGACGGCCGGCTCTACTGGCAATGGGATCCCAAGACAGTCTCACCCGAATTCCTCAATCCTCCATCGGAAGGCATCGCGCTGGAAGCGGCGGCGGTGCGGCTGCGCGATCCGGTTGTCCTCGTTCGCGCCGAACATTCCAATATCGTCACCGACGAAAGCGTGGCGCGTTTTCGCGAACTCTCCCCTCAGCTGGAGGTGGTGATAGCGCGGGGGGTTGGCCATATGTTGACCGGCGACCGCAACGACGCCTTCGCGGAGACGCTTCTGGACCATCTCGCCCGTCTTGCGCCGATGCCCGCATGAGCCGCGGCGCTGCGTTCGTGGTCGGTGGATCGGGTGCGCTGGGCGGCGCGATCTGCCGGGTGCTCGCGGCCGATTGGGACGATGTGATTGTCGGCTATCGTTCCAATGCGGAAAATGCTGCCAGGGTGGCCGAGGCTGTCGGCCCGCACGCCCATCCGATCCGCTGCGACCTGGCCGACGCCGATATGGTGCGTGCCGCGATCGACGGCACGGCGGCACGGTTCGGACGGCTGGGCGCGATGATCTTCGCGGGCGGGGTGCCGATCGGTCAGCCCTTTGTCAGCACGATCGGCGAACCCGCCTGGCGCGAGGTGATCGAAACCGAGCTGATCGGCTTCACCCGGGTCGTATCGGCCACCCTGCCGCATTTTCGCGCGGGCGGGGGCGGCGCCTTTGTCGCGGTGTCGTCGGTGGCCAACTACGCCTATCCCCCGGGCGACGCACTCTCCTCGGTACCGAAGGCAGCGATCGAATCGCTTTGCCGGGCGGTAGCGAAGGAGGAGGGCCGCGCGAACATCCGCGCCAATTCGGTGGCGCCCGGCATCATCGACGCGGGCCTGGGCGCGAGCTTCCTCAAGGATCTCTACAGCCCCGACATATGGGAAGCGCAGCGCCGCCGCATTGCGCTGCGACGTTTCGGCACGAGCGAGGAGATCGCCGAGGCGGTCGCGTTCCTGGCATCGGAACGCGCACGCTACATCACCGGACAGACGCTGATCGTGGACGGCGGCTTCAGCCTCTGAGCGTCCGGCTCACGACAGCTTCACTTCATCGCGCCATCATCCGTCCTCAATTCCACTGCAGATGGAGGTCGGGGACGTGCAGGATATTGCCCAGGAAATAGGGCACCTTGAACCCGTCCTTGATGCGGAATTCGGGCAGCGTATTGACGAACTCCTCAACCGCGATCTGAAGCTCCAGCCGCGCGAGATGCATGCCCAGGCATTTGTGGATTCCGCTCCCCAGCGACATGTGCGGCGCCTTGCGGTCGAAGCGAATTTCCTGCGGATCGGGATAATAAGCCGGATCGCGGCCGATCACCGGCGTCGCCATCGCGACAAATTCACCAGGCATGATCTTCTGGCCATACATTTCGAGTTCGCGCGTCGCGATGCGGAAGGGCGTCACCGGCGCGAAGGCGCGCAGGAACTCCTCGACCGCCAGCACGATCTCCCCGGGATTCTCGCGCAGCCGGTTCTGCTGCTCCGGGTGCGATGCCAGATAGTTGAAGATGTTGCCGAGCATCGACGTCACCGTATCGAGCCCGCCGAGAAAGAGATTGAAGCAGTGGCCGAACACCTCATCGGCATTCCACTTCCGATCACCAATTTCGAAGGTCAGGATCTTGCTGATATAGTCGTCGCGCGGCTCGGCGCGCCGTGCATCGATTTCCGCGATCAGATAATTCTTCACCTTGCGGACAGCGTTACCGCGCACCTCCCAGTCGTTGGTGTGCAGCATCTCCTTTTCCCAGACCAGGAATTCGCCCATCCGCTCCTGCGGCAGGCCTAGCAGATCGAGCACGATGAAGATCGGATATTTCTCCGAGAAACCGGCGATGAAATCGCACTCGCCCTTATCCTTGAAGCGATCGATCAGCACGCGCGCGCGCTCGCGGACCTGTTCCTTCATCGCGAACATCTTCTGCGGCGAGAAATGCCCGTTGAGCGCCTTGCGATATTCAGTGTGGATCGGCGGATCGGCCTCGGTCGGGATCGCCAGCCAGTTCTCTCCGATATTCTGCGCCCATTTCCCCATGCCGTTCTTCGTGAAATTGTCGGCATCGCGCAGCATGACCTGCACATCCTCGGCGTTTTTCAGCAACCAGGCGGGCTGATCGCCGGGAAAGATATTGGTGATATAGCTCAGTGGCGGCAGGGTCGCGTGCATCTCGGGGATCAGCGTCTCCTGCGGGTTTTCGTAGACGACCGTCCGCGAATAGAGCGGCAGCGTGAAAACCAGCTCCGGCGGGACATGCGCGGGAACCACGCTCTGCGACTTCGTCATTGGCGAATCTCCTTGATGCCGCACGCTACATGGCACGCGCAGGGGGATACCCTAACCGAAGGGAGGTGCCGGGCGGCCGGTCAATGACCCTTCATCGCCCAAAGGGGATGAGGATGACCACCGATCGAGCCATGCGCTGGGATGAGGATTTCGACGTGGTCTGCGTCGGTTCGGGCCTTGGCGGCATGTCCGCCGCGCTGACCGCCGCCGAGCGCGGAGCGCGGGCGATCGTGATCGAGAAATTCGACCTGCTCGGCGGCGTTTCGGCGCTGTCGTCGGGCCAGCTGTGGCTCGGTCCGAACCATCTTCAGGAGCCCGACGGCATCGAGGACAATGATGCAGACGCCGACGCCTATCTGAGCCATCTCTCGCAGGGCTTCGCCACAGCCGATCGCCGCAGGACCTTCATCGAGCGCGGGCGCGAGGCGCTGCGCTATTTCACCGATGTGATCGGCATCGAAATGACGGTCGTGAACGGCCTGCCCGATTATTATTATCCCGCGGTTCAAGGATCGAAGCCCGAAGGGCGCTATGTCGAGGTGAAGCCATTCCGCGCCGAACGGCTCGGCGCGCTCGCGGACAAGGTCCTCACCTCGCCCTATGGCGACGGCTACAGCTACACGACGTCGAACGAGTGGATCGCCATGCAGAATGGCGGCGAACATGTCGGCGTCTGCCTCCAGCGCCATCTCGACGCGGGCGAGCGCTGTGCCGGCGCGGGGCTGGCGGCAGCGCAGATTCTTGCCGCCCGGCAGCGCGGTGTCGAGATGCGCGCTTCGACCGAAGTTATCGCGTTGGTTATCGAGGACGGCGCCGTCACCGGGGTCATCGCGCGCGACGCTGTCGGCACAAAGCGCATCCGCGCCCGGCTGGGCGTGGTGCTCGCCACCGGCGGCTACGATTGGAAAGCCGACTATGTCCGCGCCTTCGATGCACTGCCCGAGGCCGGCAGCATGGCACCGCCAACCGTATCGGGCGACCATATCGTCATGGCCGCGAAGGCGGGTGCGATCGCCGTCCCCGCCCGCGCACCCGCGCAGAGCCCGATCTTCATCGGCTACAAGGTGCCTGCCGAGACCATCTATGGTCGCACCTCGCACCGCATGTGGCTTCCTGGGGTGCCGCATTGCATCGCCGTCAACCGTTCGGGCAACCGCTTCGCCAATGACGGCTTCTATCCCGATGTCGCCACCAAGGTCGGCCGCTTCGACGGGCAGGAGCAGGGCCAGCCCAACTGGCCCGCCTGGATCGTCTTCGACCAGAATATGGTCGACAAATATGGCCTAATGCCGAGCTGGCCGGGCCAGCCGCTTTCGGAAGGCATCGCCATATCGGCTGACAGCATCACCGCGCTGGCCGAAAGCGCAGGTATCGACGCGGACGGGCTGGAGCGGACCATCACCCGTTTCAACAGCTTCTGCGAAAGCGGCGTGGATGAGGATTTCGCGCGTGGCACC
Organism: uncultured Sphingomonas sp.; assembly: GCA_947085315.1. GTDB lineage: Bacteria > Pseudomonadota > Alphaproteobacteria > Sphingomonadales > Sphingomonadaceae > Rhizorhabdus. The sequence goes on from CAMTVW010000013.1 coordinate 100,443, forward strand.
ATCCCATGGGGCCGGATCATGACCGGTGATCCCAGCCTGCCCAACCCCAATATGGCACCGCTGGTGAAACCGCCCTTCCACGCCGTCAAGATCGAGCGGGTGACGATGGGCGTGCCGACCGCCGGCCTGCCGATCGATACCGACGGCCGCGTCCTCGACGCGCGCGAGCAGGCCATCCAGGGCCTCTATGCCGCCGGCAATTCGGCCGCCTGGCTCGACATCGGCGGCGGCTATAACAGCGGCATCGCGAACACCCGTGGCATGCTCTACGGCTATCTCGCGGTGCTCCACATGACGGGCCAGCACGCGCCCATGGGAGCGCAGGCATGACGCAGGACATTGACGCAGCGGGCGACATCCACGGCGATTTTTCGGCGGTCAGCGACGTCTATGGCGCCGAGGTCGGCGATCCGCACGCGCTCTACGCCCGCTATCGCCGCACCATGCCGGTAATGGAGGGCGATATTCTCGCCAGGTTCAATGTGCCCTCTCAGGCCGACTATTCGAATCTCGGCCGGCAGGTCTTCACCCTGTTCAAATATACCGACGTGATGATGGTCCTGCGGGATTCGAAGACCTACACCAGCACCCTGCTCAACGAAGGGCTCGGCCAGTTCCTCGGCGGTTTCCTGCTGACCGGCATGGATGACGCGAAGCACAAGCTGATCCGCAGTCTCCTCGCCCCCGCCTTCTCGCCCAAGTCGATCGCCGCGTGGAAGGCGCTGCTGAAGCCCGTCGCCGACGAGGCGATGGCAACGCTCGCGACACGCGGTCGCGCCGACCTGATCGCCGACCTGCTTCTTCCCCTGCCCGTCCGCATGATCTACGAGATTATCGGCTTCCCCCGGGATGAAGAGCAGACCCAGTTGTTCGCGGCGCGGGCGATGCGGATATTGGTCGGGCCGCAGCGCGATCCGGAAAAGGCGCGGCTCAGCATGGAGTCCGCCTTCCGGGCAGCGCAGGAACTCTATGACGATACGCTGGAGGTCGTCCGTCGCCGCCGTGCCGAAGGCTCGCAAGGCGATGATCTGATCGGCTTTCTGCTGCGCGCCAATGACAATGGCAATGCGCTGGACGACGCCAAGGTCACCGAGCTGATCCGTCAGTTCCTGCCCGCCGCCGCCGAGACGACGACGCGCTCGTTCGGCAGCATGCTGGTCGCGTTGCTCGAACGCCCCGCGCTGCTCGAACGCGTGCGCGCCGATCGATCACTGGTCCGCAAGGTCATCGATGAAGGGATGCGCTGGGAAACCGCGTCGCAATTCCTGGCGCGGCAGGCCACTGTCGATGTCGAGATACGCGGGGTGAAGATCCCGGCCGGCGCCGCGCTGTCGCTCGCCTCCGGTTCCGCCAATCGCGACGAAGAGATATTCGACGATGCCGACGCGTTCGACATCGATCGTCCGCAGCGGATCAATCTGGGCTTCGGGGCGGGTCCGCATCTCTGCCTCGGCATGCAGGTCGCCAAGGCCGAAATGGAGGCGATGCTGAACGGCCTGCTCGATCACATGCCCAACCTGCGCCTGGACCCCGATGCGCCGGCGCCGACGATCGTCGGCGCGCAGCTGCGCGGCCCCCGCGCGATCCATGTCGTGTGGGACCAGTGAGGAGCGGACGATGACGAAGCGGTTCGAGGGCAAGGTCGCACTGGTCACCGCCGCAGGCGCGGGGATCGGTCTGGCGACCGCCGAGCTGTTCGCGCGGGAGGGCGCACGGGTGATGCTGTCCGACATCAATGCGGCGGCCGGCGAGGCGGCCGCCGAACGGCTGCGGGGCGAAGGTTGCGAAACGGCCTTCCTGCACGCCGACGCCATCCGCGAGGACGATGTCGCCGCGCTGGTCCGCGGCACGGTGGAGCGCTTTGGCGCGCTCCACGTCGCCGCCAATGTGGTGGGCGACGCCCATCGCGAAGCTTCCGGCCCCGAATTCCATCAACAGAGCCTCGAATCCTGGGAACATACCCAGGCGGTCAGCCTGCGCAGCGTCTTCCTGTCGATGAAATATGAGATCGCTCATATGATCCGGCATGGCGGGGGCGTGATCGCCAACGTCACCTCGCTCGCCGCGATGCTCCATGTCGGCGCCTCGGGTGCGGCCTATGCCGCCGCGAAAGCGGGCGTGATCCGGCTGACCAAGTTCGCGGCCGTATCCTATGCCGATCGCGGCATCCGCGCGAACTGCATCGCCCCCGGGGTCACGCCGACCGAGGCCTATAACAAGGCCGGCAAGGAAATGGGCCAGATGGTGATCGACCATCTGCTCGAATATCAGCCGATCAAGCGCACGATCGCCACCAGCGAACAGGCCGAGGCGATCGGCTGGCTGTGCAGCGACCAGGCGGCGATGGTGACGGGACATGTGCTCCCCGTGGACGGGGGCTGGACTGCGCGCTGAGGGGAAGCACATGGCATATCGGATTATCCAGTGGGCCACTGGCCACACCGGCAAGATGGTGGTCCGTGCCACCGCCGAACGGCCGGATTATGAGATCGTCGGCGCCTTCGTCTATGGCGCCGAAAAGACCGGACGCGATCTGGGCGAGATCGCCGGCATCGACCCGATCGGAGTCATCGCGACCAATGATCGCGAGCAGATCCTCGCCATGCCCGCCGACTGTGTCCTGTTCCTGGCGGGGGCGGAAAATGACGTGCCCGGCAGCGTACGTGACATCTGCGCGCTGCTTGCCTCGGGCAAGAACGTCATCACCACTGCGGCGAACTTCATCTACCCCAAGTCGCTCGGCCCCGATGTCGAAAATGCCATCGCGCGTGCCTGCGAGCAGGGCGGGACGACCTTCCACGGTCTGGGCATCATGCCCGGCTTTCTTGCGGAATCGGTACCGCTCTATCTCGCCCGGCTATCGCGCCGGATCGACCGGATGATCGCGTCCGAAACGCTCGCCTATGACAAATATCCGAGCGCCTATCAGATGTTCGACCTGATGGGCTTCGGCTATGCGCCCGACGATCCTGCCCCGGCTTTCTCAAACGTTGAACTGGTGGGCGAGACCTGGCGCCATTCGGGCATGCTCGTCGCCGACATGATCGGGCTGCCGATCGACCGTATCGAAAATTTCCGCAATGTCGTGGTCACGCCGCGCGACCTGCATGTCGCGGCGGGCACGATCAAGGCGGGGACGGTCGGCGCGATGAATTTCGGCGTGCGGGTTTTCTCCGGGGGGCGCGAACGCGTGGTGCTCCAGCATTTCACCCGCATGGCGCCCGATCTCGCGCCCGAATGGCCGCAGGGTCATGGCTGGATCATCGAAATGGAAGGCGAACCCAGCATCAGCGCCCGCATCGAGATCGGGTCGCACAGCATCATGCCCACCGATGACGCCTGCATGGCGACGGCGATGCACGCCATCCACGCGGTGCCCTATGTGATCACCGCGAAGCCGGGGATCATGATGCTGACCGAAGCCCCGCCGATCGCCGGCATGGATGCCTTCTTCCAGTGCCCACCGGCCTGAACCCGCGTTTCAGCGGGTCGCGGCGAGTTCCACATGGCGGGCCGAATGGCCGATCCTGGTCGGCCCGAAAACCGCCATGCGCCGCTGCTCTAGTGTTGCCAGCAGATGGAACAGGGCCTTGTCCTCCTGGGGACCCGCCTCAGCGACATGCGCTTCCAGCGCCACGTTCGCGGCGGCGATGTCGTCGAAGTCGCGGCGCAGATAGGATGATATGTCCGCGATGTCGCGCTCGCGGGCCTGCCCCCCCATGCGATCCTCATGGCTTAGCCATTCGACCAGTTCCAACGCCTGTGTCTTGCGGCTCTCATCGATCGCCTGGGCCGCCTCGATCGTCCCGATCGTATCGGCCAGTGCCGCTATGAGCGCCGGAAAATTACCGGCGATCGGGGCCACCGGCTCGGGCTGGGGCAGTTCGACGCCCATCAGCTCGGCCAGCGCCAGCAGGATGGTCCGCCGCAGTGACAGGTCCCATTCGAGATAGACCGAGTGCGGATCGCCGGGCTTCGGATCGCCCACCGTCCCGGTGAACTGCATCGTCCCCAGCGTCGCGAACAACAGGTTGTGAAAGCGGATCGCGCCATGATCGACCGGCTCGCCCGCCGCTTCCTCATAATAGCGGCACATTTCGGGAAAGGGCCGCCCCAGCGGCTCGATGCTGTTGCGCATCGCCATCGTCGAGAGATCGGTCATGGGATCGCCGATCATGCTGAACTCGAAATCGTAGAGCCCCGTCATCTTCCCGTTCTCGACCAGAAACTGGCCCGAATCGAACTGGACGAAACCGGCCTTGGTGCGATGGCTGGGGACGTTCCGCTCGATCCAGCGGATAACGAACTCGAGCAGCGGCTCGGCCCGGCTCTTGGTCCGGCGATAATGCGGCAGATAGGCGCGCAAGCCGACCAGCGCGATTCCCTCCGCCCCCTCCGGCAATTCGACCCCGGCCTCGATGAACGGCTCAAGCGGGAGGCGATGCATGGCGGCAATCGCCGACATATATTCCCGGCCAATCGCGGCGCGCTGCGCTTCGTCGGTGCCATCGAACACGTCGCGCGTGCCCGCCAGCGTGTCCATGACGATGCAGGGCGGGTCTTCGCAATAGCCGTGAATGCGCGGCACCGGGATGCCATGCTCATGCAGGATATGCATGATGTCCGCCTCGCGCTTCAGCTCGGGGAAGATCGCCACATCCCCGGCACGGTCGCCGCGCAGATGGATGTGCAGCAACTCCCCGTCACGTTCGACATCGGCGAACCAGGCCGGCCGCCAGCGGACCTGGCGCTCCATGCGAACGATCCGGCCACCGGTCGTCGCCTCGACGAATGTGCGCAGTCGTTCGATCGCGGCATCGTCATAATTCGGGGTGCCGCTGGCTGGCTCGGTCATGCTCTTCCTTCAGGCAAAGGCCGCCACAGCCGCGCGCGTGTCCATATATTCGCGGCCTTCGACGATCAGCCCGCCACGAATGACGAGCAGGTTATGATATTGGTTGCGATAGACCCGGTCAGGAAAAACCATCTCGCTCCAGCATTCGACCGCGACGCGGTCACCCTCAGCCGTCAGCCCGGTTATCTCGACGCGCCGTTCGCTGGCGGCGATCAGGCCGCCCTTCACCGACGCGGTGAAGGCGGCGCGATCCATGTCGCCGAAACCCAATATCCACCATTTGACATCGGGATGCTGGAGCGCCTCGATCGTGTCGATATCCCCGTCGATCACCGCCTGCATATAGCGGCGCACGATCGCCTTGTTCGCCTCGCCATCAGCCATGATCAGTTGCTCCCTTTTCCGTAGAACAGATCGGCAATGCCGGCCGTGTAGAAGTCGATCTGATCCTGGCCCAGCCCGTAGTGCGGGATGACCGGCGTGATCGCATCGGCATGGGCGGCGCGCTCGCGCACGCGACGCATCACCTCGTCCTTGCCGCCGACGATCGCGATGCTCTCGACCATCTCGTCGGTGCAGGCGGCGGCCATGCCGGCCAGGTCCCCGGCCGCGAACGCCGCCTGCAGCGCGCGCGCCGGCGCGCCCATGCCGATCGTGTCGAAATAGCGCAGATATTGCGGCGACTGGCTGTAGAAGGCGACATTCGCCCGCGCATCCTCGATCGCCTGCCGGCGATCCTCGTTGAGCGCGACGAACATCTGGAGATTGACCGCCACCGCGCTTTGCGGCCGCCCGGCCTTGTCGAGTCCGCGCTTGAGTGCCGGCATCGCTTCGTCACGAATCCATTGCTCGTTCCACAGCGGGTGGCCGAGCAGCCCCTCGGTGATCTCACCCGCCATTTCGCAGGCATTGTGGAACACCGCCGGCAGGTAGATCGGGATCTCGGTGCGGACCGGCGGCTGAAGCGTCCGGAAATGGCGCAGGTCGAGCCTGTGATATGCGCCCTCCAGCACGCCGAGTTCGCCCGTATGCCCCTTGGCGACGACCGCGCGGATCATGCCGATCACTTCGCGCATATGGCTGAGCGGCTTGCCATAGCTACAGCCGAAGGCGCCTTCGGTCAGGCTCTGCGCGCTCGATCCAAGGCCGAGCACCGCACGCCCCCCGCTGATCAGGTCAAGGTCCATGATGTTGCACGCCGTTTCCAGCGGGCTGCGCACGAAGGCGAGCGCGATGCCGGTGCCGAGCTTCACCCGCTCGCTCACCGCCGCCGCAGCGGACAAGGGCAGGAAAGGCGCGCCGAAGGTCTGCGACGCCCAGATCCCGTCGAGCCCCGCCGATTCGTAGAGCCCGACCGCCCTTACCAGCCGCTCGCGCGGCATCGGTGGCAGTTGCGCCCAGATATGCTGTTCGGCACCCATGCATTCTCTCCATCCCTGGATTTCAGCCATAAGATGGAGCGTCGGCCGCAAACCTGCCGCCGGATGGGCCAGCCTGTTTAGGCGAGGCTCATCAGCATGTCGCGCGAATAGGCCAGGGTTGGTTCACCCGCGCGCACCTTCGCCGGCCATTGCGGATCAGCAATGAGCGCCCGGCCCAGCGCGATCATGTCGAACTCGCCGCGCGCGATCCGCTCGGCGGCATCGTAGAAGTTCTTCTCCACGGCCGCGCCGCCGGTGGCGAAGGATTTGAAGAGGGTCTCTGATAGGCCGACTCCCCCCACCGCCATCGCAGGCCGGCCGCTCAGCTTCTTCGCCCAGGCGGCCAGGCTGAGGTCCGAGCCTTCGAAGGCCGGCGCGCTGAAATAGAGCGTGCTCGCATCGAAGATATCCACCCCCGCCTCGGCCAGCGCGCGCATCAGGACGCCCAGTTCATCGGGCGTCTCGGCGATCTTCGCCCGGAAGTCCTGCTGCTTCCACTGGCCGAAGCGGAACAGGATCGGCGTGGCGGGGCCAACCGCCGCGCGGATTGCGCGCACCACCTCGACGCCGATCCGCGCCCGTCCCGCCATGTCGCCGCCATAGCCGTCGGTCCGCAAATTGGTCATTGGCCAGAAGAAACTGTCGATCAGATAGCCGCTCGCCCCGTGGATCGCGATGCCGTCGAAGCCGACATCACGGGCGTTGCGCGCGCTGCGGGCAAAGCCATGGACGACATCGGCGATCTCTTCCTCGGTCATCGGCCGGGTCGGCTCGATAACCTTGGGGATATAGTCGGGTGCCACCGTCGAATAGCCGTCGACAGGCCCCCACACACCCGACGGGCGCATCGACGGGGCCTCGGGGTGCGGGCCGGTCCCTTCGATGCGGAACACGCCCTGATGCCAGAGCTGGGGAAAGATGAGCCCGCCGGCGCCGTGGACCGCATCGACCACCTTGCGCCAGCCTGCCAATGGCCCTTCGCCATACATGACCGGGATATGGCTCGCGGTACCGCTGCCTTCGCCGATCGAGGCGGGATGGTCGACGCCGACCCCCTCGGTGACGATCAGCCCGGTGCCGCCCTCCGCGCGCTTGCGGTAATAATCGACGACCGCCTGGTCAGGCGTGTTGTCGGGTGAGAAGCTGCGCGTCATCGGCGCCATCGCCAGCCGGTTCCGAATAGTCAGCCCATTAATCGTGATCGGGTCGAACAAGGGGTCGAGCGCGGGATCGTGGCTCATCACATCATCCTCATGTCAAAATGCACGCCAGCCATATGCTGACGCCCGCAAAATCGCCATCCTGCCGACGGAAAGGATGATCAGCCGCTTGTCGCGGCGCGCCTGCTTCCGGCTCGCGCAACCAGCCCGGCCAGCACTGCCGCCACCGCGAACAGGCAGATCTGCAACGTGAAGGCCGCGCTATAGCCGTGGAAACGCTCGAACAGAAAGCCGGCCAGCGGCGGCATGCCCACTGCGAAAGGCAGGTTGAGCAAGCTCCAGAGCCCGAGCGCCGCACCGAGCGCGGCCGGGCCGAAGCGCTGCGAGAGCGCGGTTCCTATACAGGTGATCATCCCGCCCGAATTAATCCCGATCAGGACGATCAGCAGAGCGCGCGGCACGAAGTCCATCGGCACCAGGAAACCCGCCCACAGGAATGCCTGGCAGGTCGCGTTGAGAACCATCGCGCGCGGCCCGCCAAACCGGTCCGCAAGCGCTCCATAGGCCAGCGACCCCGCCACTCCGGCCGCACCCAGCAGCGACAGCAGCAACGCGGCCAGCGGCGGATCGACGCCCTCCCCGATGGCGAGCGAGATGATATGCGTCGTCAGCATGGCGCCACCACCCGCCATCATCGCGGCCGAAAAGGCGAGCCGCCGATAATCGCGCGTACGCAGCAGCTCGACATTCCCCAGCGGAGCGACGACGATCGGAATTTCCTTGTCATCCCAAAGATTCACGCTGGCCTGATCAGGCCGTTCGACGACGAGAAACAGCGCAGGAGTCAGCAGCAGTGAGCCGACCGCCAGCACCATATAGGTTGCCGACAGACCAAGCTGCGCCAACAGCAAGGCCATGACGGGCGGCACCAGCGCGACCGCGATCGGCATGTTGACGATCCCGATCGCCTTCCCTCGCCCTTCGACAAACCAGTTCGAGACGAGCGTGGTCGGAACCGAAAGCCCAAGCAGCGCGACCCCGGGCCCGATCATCAGTCCATAAGCGAGCAGCAGGACGGTGATGTCGGACGCCAGCCCTGCGGTGGCGTAACCCGCCGAACAAAGCAGCGCGCCCGCGATCATCATCCACTTGAGACCACAAGTCCGTATCAACCAGCCGATAAACGGCGCGATGACCCCGATGGCGAGGATCACCAGTGCCGCGCCGGCCGAGCTCAGTCCACGATCGACGTGCATCTGCCGCTCGATCGGTACCACCAGCGCCCCGAACGAGCCGAACATGAAACCGGTCGCGACATTCTGCGAGAGCGCGGCCACCACGACCATGCGTCGCCCGAGATGACGCGCGCGGGGGACTTCTGCATTCATATCCGGCTCCCCATTCACCCCTCGTCGCGGCCAGCAGCCTGATCGGCGAAGGGGCGTGACCTGCCTGAAGGAGGGCCAGCCCGTCGATAGGTCCGGCGCGCCGGTCGCGGGCACATCTTCGCTTCAGGATCGAGGAGCAGGAGACAATATGGACCGCCTCAAGGACAAGGTGGCGATCGTCACAGGCGCGGGCAGCGGCATCGGCCGGGCAAGCGCGCGGATGTTCGCCAGCGAGGGCGCCATCGTCATCGTCGCCGATATCCTTGTCGACACCGCCCGACAGGTCGCCGGGGAGATCGAGGCGGACGGCGGCCGCGCACTTCCGCTCACCGTCGATGTCGGCGAGGAGAGCGAGCTCAAGGCGATGATCGACACGGTGATCGAGCGCTTCGGCCGGATCGACGTGCTGTTCAACAACGCGCTGTTCGTGAATCCCGACATGGCGATGCGCGACATGGATTTCCTGGCGTTCGATCCTGCGGTCTTCCAGGCCACGCTGCGGGTGAATGTGCTTGGCGCGGTGATCGCCAGCAAGCTCGCCATCCCGCACATGCTCGCGCAGGGGGGCGGGTCGATCATCTCCACCTCATCGGGCAGCTCGCTCGGCGGCGACGTGACGGCCTACAGCTATGGCTCGTCCAAGGCGGCGCTCAACTGGTTCGTGCAGGCGATCGCGGCGACCTATGGCAAGCGCGGCATTCGCAGCAACGCGATCCTGCCGGGGCCGACCCAGACGCCGTCCAAGATCAAATGGTCGACCCCCGAAATGGACGCCGCCTTCATGGAGGTGTTGAATACGCCCTTCATCGGCGAACCCGAGGACATCGCCGCGATGGCCGTTTTCCTCGCCTCCGACGAGTCGCGCTACGTCAATGGCCAGCTCTATTCGGTGGACGGCGGGCAGAACTGCACCGTCCCCTTCATCAGCGTCACCCGCAAGATGCTCGGCGGCGCCTGACCCTCCAACCCGAAGGACGATCATATGGGCAAGAAGCAGGAAGACTATGTCCGCGAATTCCATGCGGCCTGGGGTGACGGCACCGCCGAAACCAGGCCCGACATCGAAAAGATCCTGTCGATGATGGCCGAGGACGCCGAGTGGCAGCTATGGGTTCCCGGCGGCCCCGTCATCAAGGGCAAGGCCGCGCTCCGCAAGGAGATCGAACATCAGAGCCAGGTCGCCACGCACAACAAGTGCAACGAGGTGAACATCCTTTCCAGCGACCGCATGGTGATGCAGGAGCGTTCGGACACCGCCTATATCATGGGGAAATGGTGCCCTCATCAGATGGTCGCGATCTACGAGTTCGACGATGACGGACGCATCCTGAAATGGCGCGAATATCTCGACATGGCCGATCTCACCCGGAAGATGGGCGTTGGTCAGGATTTCGCCGGCACCGAGGAACTGGGCGCCTGATCATTCCCACCGGCTGATCGTCACCGGCACCGCGCTCATCCGCGGCTGTCCGAACAGCGGGTCATATTCGGCGTTGCTGTCGAGCAGCCGCGAGGTGCACGCGCCCTGGACCCGCGGGTCGGCCTCCTCGTCGGGATTGGCGCCGAAGCAGTGCGCCATCGACAATGTGCCCGGCCGCAGCGTGGCTTCGGCCTCGGCAACGCCGATGATCTCGCCATGGCGGGATCGGATGCGGATCACATCGCCCGCACTGATCGCGAAGCGCTCGAGATCGGCCGGGCTCAGAAAGGCGGGATTGTAGCGCTGCCGGCCAACCAGCCGCGGATTGTTGCGACCGATCGAGTTCAGCACCTCGTTGCGCCGCCGGGCGGTCATCAGCAGCGGAAAGTCGGCATCGGGTGAGACGGCTCCGCCGCGTTCGGCCAGGACCTGCCCCAGTTCCGCGATCATGTGCGGATCGCCCAGTTCCAGCCGCGCCGTGCACGCCGGATCGCGCGGCAGAACGATATTGTCGAGATCGTCGAACAGCCGGCCGTGCGGATATTTCTTCACCTCGTCCAGCGGCACCCGCGAGCCGACGCACATCTTCTCGAACATCGCCTCGGTGGTCGGGCGGTTCGCCATGTCGAGCTCGAACCCGACCGGCACCTTCTCCCAATGCTCGCCGGTGCCCGCCGGATTGGCCCAGTAGGTGAGCTGCATGTCGAGCCGCCGGGCCAGCTCGTAAAAAAATTGCCAGATTTCGAGCACATCCGATCCGGCGGGCGGATCGACCACGGCGGGCGAGTACATGGCATAGGGATATTCGAAACCCTGCGTCCACATGCCGTAATATTTCATGCTCTCGGTGAACTGGGTGCAGGCCGGGGTTTCCAGCCCCTGTTTGTCGGGGATGACATAGTCGGCCATCCGCGCCGTATTCGACATTTCGACATCGAGCGAGACGAGCAGGTCCAGCGACTTGAGCGCGCGGCCGATCCGCACCTGGTCGGGCATCGACACCATCGGATTGCTTCCCGAACAGATCAGTGCGCGCACCTGGCCTTCGCCGGGCGTCAATATCTCCTCCGCCAGCGTGCCGGTCGCCCCGCCCAGCACGGTGCGCGGCAGCCCGTGTATGCGCCCGCGCACGCTGTCATCCCATGGCTTGTAGGGCGCAAGCGGTTGCGCGCGGACCTCGACTTCGGGCAGCAGGACATGCGGGTGGCCGTTCTCCTCGCCCGCCCGTTGCCATCGCCCGCACACCGTATTGATGCAGAGCGCGAGATATTCGAGCAGCGAGCCGTGCAGGGCGAAATGCGGCCCCGTGCCGGTGACGACGCAACCGCGCTTCGCCCCGGCAAATGTGCGCGCCGCCAACAGGATATGGTCGACGGGCACGCCGGCCAACTCGGCCGCCACCGCCGGCGTGAACGGCGCGATGCCGGCCTTCAGCGCAGCGATCCCCTGCGTCTCCGCCGCCACGAACGCCCCGTCGTGCAGAGCTTCGAACAGGATCACGTGCAGCATACCGGCAAGGAACCAGATGTCGCGACCGGGCTGCGGCTGGACATGCAGGAAGGCGTGAACCGCCGATTCGGTCGCGCGTGGATCGACGACGATCAGCTTCATGCCGTTCTTCACCGCGCGCTTGATCTCCTGCCCTGGATTGATCGGCAACCCCATCTTGGAGATGACCGGGTTGGCGCCGACGAGCATCCATGTGTCGCTGTCGTGGAAGCGGTTCGGTCCCGCGATCCAGCGGCCGTGCAGCGCCTGCGCGATCACCTTGCCCGGCTGATCAATCGTCTGCACCGAGAAGAAGCGATCGGGAAAGGACCCGAGCGCCATGATGAAATTGGCGCCCATATAGGGATTGATCGGATTGCTGACCCCGCCATTGCCCGGATAGACCGCCACGGCGCGCGGGCCATGTTCGTCGCGGATTTCCCTGATGCGCGCCGCGATCTCGTCGAGCGCCTGCTCCATCGGGACGCTGACATAGCTGCCGTCGGGCAGGCGCTTCTGTGGATGAAGAATACGGTCCGGGCTGTAATGCGCCTCGGGCAGGGCCCGGCCCTTGGGGCAGGTATAGCCGCCGAAGATCGGCGACTGACGATCGCCGACGACCTTCACCGCGCGGCCATCCTCGATCGTCACTTCCAGCGGACAACAGGCCGGGCAGATCTTGCAGATGCTGATCCGGGTTGTGGAGATCGGGGCCTCCATCGGCTCAGAGTCGGTATAGGGCATCGATGTCCAGATCCTTGGCGGCCACGCAAAAGCGCTCCAGTGAAGCCATAGTGTCTTCCTTGGGATTGATGTTCGACTGCCAGCTCACCAGACCCCAGATGATCCAGCGACGATATTCGTCCCATGCCTCGGCAAAGCCGATCTCAACGCCATTGGCGGCGAGATGGGTGAGATAGTGATCGAGCAGATCGCGTTCGCTGCGCCGCCGCTCGGCGATGGGGATCGAGCCGGCGACGAAATAGCTATAGTCACGCCAGGGCCGTCCCTTTCGGACGATTTGCCAGTCGAGGAACAGCCGGCTTCCATCGGGCATGCCGTAACTGTTGCCGAGATGGGCGTCGCCATGGACGAGGCAGCGTGGCCCGGGCTGGGCGCGATCATGGGCACAGAGCTGCAACCACGCCTCGCGAAGCTTCGCGGGCTCACGCGCGAACCATGACGGAAAGATCGCCACCCTCTCGGGCAACCGGTTCACCCGGTCATAGTGACTCTCCATCATCGCCCAATAGTCGTCGCCGGGATTGTCGGGCGCCATCGCGGTGAACAGCCATCCGGCATCGTCGAGCCGGGGATCGCCCCAGCTGCTGCCGTGGAGCCGTGCGAGCGCCTCGACGCCCTTCATCGCCGCATCCACCCCGATCGGTTCGGCTGAGGTGCCGAAGCGGCCGCCCCACGGCTCCATGTCCTCCAGCACCAGCAGTCCCTGATGTCCATCGGCATCGTCGTCCCAGTCGGCGTAGAAACAGGGTGGCGCCGGCAGCGCCAGCCCCGCCGCCAGATTTTGGTAAAAGCGCGCCTCATTGACGTTGGCGGGGCCGCTGAGCGGGCTTCCCGACCAGTTCGACTTGAGGCACAGCTGCGCCGGGAAACCCTCAGCCCCCTCGCCCGACAACGAGACGGCGACCCTGAGCTTGCTGGTATGCCCCTGGATGAGTTCGAGCATATCGAGCCGGTCGACATTGATCGCGGGATAGCGATTGCGAAGCGTGCGGGTGAGCCACGCCGCATCGACCGCATCGAGGCTGTCGGGCAGCCGCTCCGACCTGCCGGCGTATCCGCGCGGGCTCGCCCCGGGCACGATCAGCCCGCCGCCTGCCGTTGCAGCGCCTCGATATGATCCTGCATGTCGACGACATGCGGATGATGTGCCGACATGCCGCCATCGATCGCGATGATCTGGCCGTTGATATAGCGCGATTCGTCGGCGGCCAGGAACGCGGTCAGCGCGGCGATGTCGTTCGGCTCGCCCAGTTCGCCCATCGGCATGTGGCGCGCGATGATGTCGAACTCCTTGCCGGCCACCCTGCGCGAATGCGGCGTCACGATCGGACCCGGAGCGATGCCGTTGCAGCGGATTTTCTGATGGCCGTGCTGGGTGGCGATATATTTGGTCATCGCGATCACCGCCGCCTTCGACGTGCCATAGGCGATCCGCGCCTGATCCCCCAGCAGGCCGGATCCCGACGCCATGTTGATGATCGTGCCGCCGCCTGCGGCAGCGATATGCGGGATGGCGTGGCGACATCCATAGAGATAACCGGTCACGTTGACGTGCATCGTCCGCTCCCAGGTCTCGTTGGAGATGGTGGCCGCGTCGGTGTCGCCAGCAAGCGACGCCATGTCGGTGAGCGCCGCATTGTTGAACAGGACATCGAGCCGCCCGAAGCTGGCGATTGTGGCATCGACCCCCGCCTTGACCGAGGCTTCATCGCCGACGTCCACCTCGACCGCGATCACCGCCGTTCCGATCTCGCCGGCCAGCGCGCGGGCTGCGGCGCCGTTCAGATCGCAGATCGCGACCCGCGCGCCTTCCGCCACGAAGCGGCGCACCGTCGCCGCGCCGATGCCGCCCGCGGCGCCCGTGATGAGCGCGACCTTCCCCTTCAACCTCTCCACAACCCCGCCCTCTCTCTTATGTCATTGGCGCCAGAATAGTGCCGGGCCCGGACGACCGGCCCTTCCCAAAGACGGGTGAGAAATACCCGCCAGATCACAGTCTGCCGCATCGGCCGAAAGCGACCGAACGAGGGAGGCGTGCATGAAATCGGGGACGATGAAGGTCTGCACCTATATGGGTGCCATCGCGGGGACATTGATGTTTCTGGGCATCTGGCCGCTCGCGCAGATGTTTCCGCCGCTCGATCCGTCGATGCCGAGCGCCGACGTCGCGGACTATTATCGCGCGCATCAGACCGGCATCCTGGTCGGCGGCATCTTCATCATGGCCTCGTCGGTGCTGTTCTTCCCCTTCATGGCTGCGATCGCGATATTCATGAAGAAGATCGAGGGACCGATCTCGCCGCTGACCTATGCCTTCATCATGATCGTCGCCTATGGTTTCGTGACGGTCTTCTTCGCCGGGCTGTTCTTCACGGCCGCGGCCTACCGCCCGGATTTCCCGGACGAAACGATCCACTCGCTCAGCGACATCGCCTTCTTCCTGTTCGTGATGCCCGCCATTCCCGGATTCGTGCAGAATGTCGTCACCGGCATCGCGATCCTGAGCGATCGGCGTAGCCAGCCGATCCTGCCGCGCTGGGTCGGCTATATGAACCTGTGGACCGGCGTGCTGCTCTTGCCCGGCTGCGCGGTCGGGCTGTTCAAGATCGGCCCGTTCGCCTGGAACGGGGCGCTCGCCTTCTGGCTGCCCGCAGTGGTGTTCGGGATCTGGTTCAACGTGATGATCTGGGCGATGCTCGGCGCGATCAAGCGCAACGTGCTGGCGGGCGAATGACCACTCTCGAATCCGCCAAACATGCGCCGCGCAAGGCGCATCTGCCGGGCGAGGAGGGCGTCTGGGTATTCATCTTCGGCGATCTCCTCGTCTTCGCCGCCTTCTTCATCACCTATGCGGTCGAGCGCGCCGGCAAGCTCGAGCTGTTCTCCACGTCGCAGGCCTTGCTCGATCGGCAACTGGGGCTGCTCAACACGCTGCTGCTGCTCACCTCTTCCTGGTGCGTGGCGCAGGCGGTGGGCGCGGTGCGCCGGGGAGACCCGCGTGGACGGCTGCTGGTCGGCGGCGCGATCCTGCTCGGCCTCGGTTTCGTCGCGGTCAAATTCTTCGAATATGGCGCCAAGATCTCAGCCGGGATCACGCTCAATACGAACAGTTTTTTCATCTACTATTATATGTTCACGGCGATCCACCTGATCCATGTCGTGATCGGGCTGGGCGTCCTCACCCTGATCTTCACGCGCTTCGACCGCAGCGGGCATTACCGCGCCGGCATCGCGCTGATCGAGGGCGGCGGCGCCTTCTGGCACTTGGTCGATCTGCTATGGATCGTGCTGTTCGCCCTGCTCTACCTGCTCGGATAGGAAAAGATGCGCTCGCTCGTCTGGAACCGCCCCACGATCATCTGGCTGCTGCTCGTCGTCGCCAGCCTGCTGTCATGGGAATCGATGTCGATCGCTGGAGGCGACGCCCGGCTGGGGCGGTCGGCGATCCTGATCATCGCCTTCCTGAAGGTCCGTCTCGTCGGACTGGAGTTCATGGAACTCCGCCACGCCCCTGTGGCGCTGCGGGCGGCGTTCGAAGGGTGGACCATCCTCGTCTGCGCCGCCCTGCTGTTCTTCTTCTGGTAGAGTCTGTTCCACTGACGTGGAAGCGGGCCGGCACCGCCGTTTCAGCAAAGCTGAAACAAAACCTGATCCGCGTCAGACCTTCGGCATGATCTCTTCGGCCACCCAGCGCAGGCGGTCGGCATATTCTGTGAAGCCCGAGATGCCCGGCGGCAGCGGGACGATCGACTCGGTCACGCCAAGCTCCTTGAGCCAGCCGATCTGATCGATGATCTTCTGCGCGCTGCGGGTACCCGGCGCGCGCGGGTCGTCGAGCACCTCGTGATGCGCGCCGACATTGAGCATTTCGAGTGCGAAGAAGATTTCGAGCGGGCGGCCGTCGTAGGTCGGCTGCGACTTGATCAATTCGATGCACTGCGGGAAAGTCTCGGGCGGAGTACGGAACGGCGACCAGCCGTCCGCGAACCGCGCGACCCGCTTCAGCACCGCCTCGGCATCGCCGCCCAGCCAGATCGGCAGCCGCTTTTGCAGCGGCTTCGGCGCGAAGCCGACATTCTTGAAGCTGACAAATTCGCCCTCGAATACAGGGTCGTCCGATGTCCACAGCTCGCGGATCGCGGCGAGATATTCATCCGCCATGCGGCCGCGCGCATTGAACGCCACGCCGAGCATGTCGAACTCTTCCTTCAGCCAGCCCACGCCGAACAGCGCCTCGGCGCGGCCGCCGCTGAGGAAATCGAGCGTCGACCACGCCTTGGCCTGCACGATCGGATTTTGCAGCGGCAGGATCGAGACCGACGACGACAGTCGCAGATTCTTCGTCCGGCCACCGAAATAGCCGAGCGCCACGACGACATGGAAATAATGGTCCCCGGAAAGCGCGACATGCTCCTTGGGGATGATGAAATGCTCACCGAGCATGCACTTGTTGTAGCCGAGTTCATCGGCCAGCTGCATCGCGCGGCCGATATCGTCGCCGGTCAGGTCATGCTCCCAGGGCTGCGTCATCGCGGCCACCCGCATGCTGTTGGGCACACCAACGTTGAGCTTCATCGAACCCTCCCTTTATCGCGCCGCGCGGGCGCTGGATCGGTGAGGAAAGGAACCCGCTTCAGCGAAGCCGCCACCTTCCCGAGGGAAGGATGGCGATATTTCTTCGCTGTTGAATTAGCGCGCGCTCAGTGCTTTTCCGCGCCCTGCATCGCCATGAACCGCCGCATGTCGGCATAGACGGCCGAATGCGCAGTAAAGCCGCCGTCGGCGACGATCGATGCGCCGGTAATGTAGCGCGACTGATCGGACGCGAGGAACGCCGCCACTTCAGCGATATCGTCGGGCGTTCCGAGATCGGGGACAAGGTTATGCTCGCGCATCAGCGCCTGCGCCTCGGGCGGCATATTCTCGTCGAGCGCCTCGGTCATCACCAGGCCGACGACGATCACATTCGCGCGGATGCCCTGCTTGCCATATTGGGTGGCGACATAGCGCGAGAGGCCGAGAAGGCCCGCCTTGGTCGTTCCATAGGCAGGATAATCGAGATCGCCGCCCAGGCCCTTGCCCGATCCGGTGAAGATGATCGATCCGCCGCCCGCCTTCAACAGATGCGGGATGGCATGTTTGGCCGAGAGCATCGCGCCGGTGAGGTTCGTCGCAAAGGTACGGTTCCAGAAGGCGAGATCCATCTCGGCGATGCCCGCATCCTCGAACATCGCGCCGGTCTGCGCGGCGTTGCTGTGGACGATGTCCAGCCGGCCGAAATGCTCTGCCGTCCGGCTGATCCCGGCCGCGATCGAATCCTCGCTGGTGACGTCCATCGCCACCGCGAGCGCTTCACCACCCAGCGCCGCAATCTCCTCGACGACGCCCGACAGCCGGGCTTCGGTGCGTCCGGTGATCGCAACCCTGGCGCCGCGCTTCGCGAACAGCTTCGCGGTCGCCCTGCCGATACCGCTGCCGCCGCCGGTAATGATGGCCACCTTGCCGTCGAGGGGGCGTTGATCGGTCATTCTGTCTTACTCCGTCATCGCCGGCTCAACGTCCGGCACAGGTACATAGAGGGTGGTGCGCTGACGGGCGGGGCGACCGATCGAGGCGGCGAGCGCGCGCATGTCCGCCGGTCCGAACGCCTGCCCGTTTACGCCGCCGGCAGCGCGTGTGATCGACTCGTCCATCAGCACTCCGCCAAGATCATTGGCCCCGGCGCCCAGGATGGCGGCCGCGCCTTCGGGGCCCATCTTCACCCAGCTGACCTGGATGTTGGGAATGACCGGGCCCAGCACGATCCGCGCGATCGCGTGCATCAGCACGCACTCGCGATAGCTCGGCCCCGATCGCGCCAGCCCCTTGCGCCAGATCGGCGATTCCATATGCACGAAGGGCAGCGGCACGAACTCGGTAAAGCCCCCGGTCTCCTCCTGAAGCGCGCGGATGACGGCAAGATGATGCGCCCAGTGGCGATAGCCGTCGACATGGCCGAACATGATCGTCGCGGTGCTGCGTAGCCCGACGGCATGCGCGGTCCGCATCACCGCCAGCCATTCGTCCTCGCTCACCTTGTCGGGACAGATGATCGCGCGAATCTCGGGGTGCAGGATCTCGGCGGCGGTGCCCGGCAGGGTCGACAGCCCGGCGGCCTTGAGCCGGGTGAGAAAGTCCTCCAGCGGCAGGCCCAACGTCCGCGCGCCGTGCGTCACCTCGAGCGGCGAGAATGCATGGATATGGATATCGGGCGCCGCCGCCCGCACGGCTGCCAGCACGTCGAGATAGGTGTTGCCGTCATAGTCGGGATGGATGCCCCCCTGCAGGCACACCTCGGTCGCGCCGCGTGCCGCCGCTTCGGCCGCCCTCCGGCCGACCTCGTCCATGTCGAGCCGGTACGCCGGCCCGCGCAATGCCCGCGTGCTGCCCTTCGAAAAGGCGCAGAAGCCGCATTTGTAGAGGCAGATATTGGTATAGTTGATGTTGCGGTTGACGACATAGGTGACCGTGTCCCCCACCGCATCCCGGCGCATCGCGTCGGCCAGCGCCACCAGCGCGTCGAAATCCCTGCCTTCGGCGTCGAACAGCGCAGCGATCTCTGCCGCCTTCAGCCGATCCCCCGCCGCGGCACGGGCGATAACCGGGGCCAGCACAGGCGAACCGGGGCCGGCCCGAAGTTCGGGCAGCGGATCGCCATGTCCGGCCGACCAGCCATCATGCTTCGGCAAGCCGCGCGCATCGATCGCGCGCAGGACCAGCGGCGTGATCCCGGGGTCGGTCCATTTGGCCGCCTCGCGTGCATGCGCCGGGCCGATCGCCAGCCGCTGCGTCAGGATACGCCCGGCGGCGGCGGTCGCGTCCTCCAATATCTCCAGATGCGGCCAGGGCGCTTCGGGGTTCACATGATCGGGGGTGACCGGCGAAACCCCGCCCCAGTCGTTGACCCCGGCGCGGACCAGCGCGCCCAGCTCGTCGCGGCGATGGAGGTTGGGCGGCGCCTGGATCGTCATCTCCGCACCCATCACAAGCCGGGCGGCGGCGATCGTCCAGAGATGGTCGTCAAGCGACGGCTCCGCCCGATCCGCCATGCGCGTGCCGGGCTTGGCCCGGAAATTCTGGATGATGATTTCCTGGATATGGCCATGGCGGCGATGGAGTTCGCGGATCGCCAGCAGCGCCTCGATCCGTTCGGCGCGCGTCTCGCCGATCCCGATCAGCAGCCCGGTGGTAAAGGGCACGCTGGCCCTGCCCGCCTCCGCGATCGACCGTAGCCGCGCGGCGGGCGCCTTGTCGGGCGAGCCGTGATGCGGGCCGCCCTTCGCGCAAAGGCGCTCCGAACCGCTTTCGAGCATGATCCCCATCGACGCCGCGTGCGGGCGCAGCGCCTGATAGTCGGCCGCGTCCATCAGCCCGGGATTGAGATGCGGCAGCAGGCCGGTCTCGTCGAGCACCAGCCGGGCCATCTCGGCCAGATAGCCGAGCGTGGTCTCGTGGCCGAGCGTCGCCAGTGCCTCGCGCGCCGCAGCATAGCGCGCCTCGGGCCGGTCACCCAGGGTGAACAGCGCCTCACGACAGCCCATCGCCGCCCCTGCCCGGGCGATCGCCAGCACCTCGTCCCGGCCCAGATAGGCCGTGCCGGCGCGCGCCGGCGTTGTCGCGAAAGTGCAGTAATGACAGACATCGCGGCATAATTTGGTGAGCGGAATGAACACCTTGCGCGAATAGGTGACACGCGCGCCATGCCCCCCCAGCGTCAGCGCCTCCGCCTCGGCCATCAGTGTGGCCAGCGGCATGCGCTCCAGCACGTCCAGGATGCGACTGGCATCGGTCATGCCGGAAAAGGTCACATCGCGCTCCGGGCGTCGGCCAGTCCGCGGATCGTTTCGAGCGGCGCGGCATGTCCCGGCAGCGCGGCGATGAAGGTCGACACGCCCATGCCCTCCAGTGCCCGCATCATCGTGGTGGCATTCTCGACCGGCCCCGCCAGCGTGTCGAACTCGGACAGATACTCGCCCAGCCCGAGCTCTTTCATCAAGGCGACATTCTTGCCGCCGACGACGACATGCTCGGTAGGATCATAGCGCGCCTGCAGTTCGAGGATCTTGCCCTTGAACTGGGTCGGCACCTGCGCAAGCGTTTCCGGGGTCCGCATCGCCATGCCGTTGACGACGATGAAGGCGCCGAGATCGTCGAGTGCCTCGTTGCGGGTGGGCCGAATCGATGCGTAGGACACCACCCATATGTCGATCATGTCGGCGTTGCGACCGGCCCGCGTCGCGGCATCGCGGACGCTGGCAATGCGCTGGGCCAGGCCATCCAGGTGCCGCTCGCCCGCGAACAGGATCACGCCGTCGGCCTGCTCGCCCGCCAGCGCCAGCGCCTTGGGCCCGAAGGCCGAATAATAAATCGGGATCGGCCTGGGGAAGCGCAGCGGCTTCACCGGGGCGCCGTCCCATTCAATGCCCTGCCCCGCGAACAGCGATTTGAGCGCGGCGATCTCGGCGCGGATCTCGATCTGGGTCGCAGGCATGCGGCCGATTGCCAGCACGGTACTGCCGCCTGTCGCCAGGCCCAGCGCCACGCGGCCGCCCGACAGATCGTCGATCGAGCACAATGCGTTAGCCGTCACCAGTGGGTGACGCATGAAAGGGGAGGTCACAAGCGGTGCGAGCCGGGCGTTGGGCGCATCCAGTGCGGCGAGTGTCAGCGAAACATAGAGCTCATGCCAGCCCGCCGGGGAGTCGCCGATGGTGATCAGCTCATAGCCCAACTCCGACGCGAGCCCGATCTCGGCGCGGAACTTGCCGATATCGGGGCCCCACAGGCTGCAAATGCCCAGCTTCATCGCGCTTCCTCCCTCGCAGCACCCTGGTGTCCGCATGCTCGTCATGGGTGAGCGGGGGAGGTCGCTCACCGATCCGAAGATAGGGCATGATATGGGACCTGCGCGCGGCGTGGGCGCCCGGATGGGCGTCCCATGCCTGCCCGCTAAGGCCTCACTCAGTGCCGGGTGAGCGCGACGCGCAGCCTTTCGAGCGATTGATCGAGGTTTTCCTCGATTTGTTCAGCCGGCATGTCGCCGGGGGAATCGCTGAAGTGGAGGCGGATCTCGACATGGGCCTGTCCCTGATCCGACTCGCTGACGCTCAGCTCGCCGCGATAGGCGCTCGCGCCCGAACCCCAGCGCATCAGGCGGCGATCGGCATCGACGAACAGCTGTCCATGGTCATGATAGGCATGTCCATCGGACACGCCTTCGACATGCACATGCCCCGCATCGGCTTCGGCATGACGCGTGGTGGGCACGAAAAGGGGCAGGTTGTCGAGGTTGGAAACGAAGGCGAAAGCCTTGTCCGCAGCCACTGCAATGTCGATTTCGCGGTGATAGTCCGTCATGGCGCTCTCCTACTGCTCGGATCTGCCACAACGCACGACATCGCCCGACGATGCCGGTTCAGAGCGAAAGCTTGCTACCCGACCGGGCAGGCGGGACTCGTCAACCGTTCGATACTGTCGCCCCGCGTGGTTCCTACCCATATCTCGCGGCCGACCTGAGCTGCCACGGTCGCCATGCCGAGTCGGACCGCGCGGTGACAGATGGCGGTGAAGTCCTGAAGCCCGATCTCGGCGATCGCCGATGGGATCGCGCAAGGCGTCCGCGTGGACAGATAGCAATCGATCACGCCTTGCACGCTCGCGCTTTGCCCGCCGACCAGGATCGTTCCGCGATCGCTCCATCGCAGATTGTCGGGCAACATATCGAGCGCCGCCGTCCGCCGCTTCGTGCCATCGGCGCCCGGAGTCAGTTCGATGACCGCCTTCCCGCTCCACGACGCGACATAGAGGCGGCTGCCATCGGGCGAGGCCAGCAGCCCGTTGGGCGCCACCAATGCGCTCCCCGGCACCGACTGCCAGCCGCGCGCGGCGGACCATGACGCCACCTCGCCGCCCATATCGGCGGAAAGCGGCTCCGAACCGTCGATGGGGCGGCCCATATTCGTCACGAACAGCCTGCCGTCCGGCAGCGCGGCGACTGAATTGGCGGTCAGCCCTTTCGGGCTCATCACGCAGCCGATCCAGCGCAGTTTCGGGGCGCCGTCCGATCGCAGCGAGAATATCTCGATCGACTCTCGGCCACCATGGTTCACGACATAAAGTCGCGCTTCGCCACCGCTGCGGGTGGCGAGCGAAATGCCATGCGGCTTGAAGTTACCGGCAGCGACCTGCGTATCGCAGGCAGGATCGCCCGACCCGCCTCCGTCCTGCCCATTGGGGTAAAGGGTCGTGGACCGACCTGTGCTTGTATCGATGGCAAGCAACCGCCCCGATGCCTCGGCGCCGCCGGCCATGCTGCTCGCGATCACCCAGCGGCCGCCGGGAAGCGGCGCCAGATCCTCCGCGTTGACGGCATGGATCGGTGCCGCAAATGCGGCCACCGGCAGCACGGCCAGCGCGCACGCCAGCAGCGCGGGGATCGCCTTCACGCCGAACCGAAGTGGAAGGCGCACAGCTTGTTGCCGTCCAGATCGCGCGCATAGGCCATATAGGTCTGCACCTCCTCCGGCCCGCGCAGCCCGGGGGCGCCCTCGTCGCTGCCGCCCATGTCCAGCATCATCGCGTGAAACTGGTCGACCTGCGCGGGGCTTCCCAGCAGAAAGCCGATCATGACGCCATTGC
Organism: uncultured Sphingomonas sp.; assembly: GCA_947085315.1. GTDB lineage: Bacteria > Pseudomonadota > Alphaproteobacteria > Sphingomonadales > Sphingomonadaceae > Rhizorhabdus. The sequence goes on from CAMTVW010000013.1 coordinate 123,596, forward strand.
CGACGGTCGCCGCCTTGCCGTCAAAGGGTCCGACCACCGCGAACATCCCGCTCTGACCCCGATAGATGCGGCCGCCGGAGCCGTGTTCCATCATCGGCGCATAGCCGGCGATCGGCATCAGCGCGTCATAAAAGGCCTTGGCTTCCTCCAGCCGGTTCGATCCGACCGTCGCATAAGCGAGCATGCTTCTCTCCTTCATTGGTGCCGGCTCAGGCCGGCGGTTTGATCGCCATCGCCCGTTCCACAGCAGGGCGTGCGCCGACCTCTTCCAGCCAGCGCGCGACATTGGCCGCCTTGTCCAGCGCCTCGCCGATCAGGGTGCGGAAGTTGACGCTGGCCGCGCGCGTCCAGGGGTAGGCAGCGATGTCGGCAATGCCATAATCCTCGCCACCGATATGGCGCGCCTCGCCCAGCCGCCGGTCGAGCACGCCGATCAGGCGCGTCGCCTCCTCGCTGAAGCGGCGGATCGGCAGCGGCGCCTTTTCCTCCGAACGGAGACCATAGAATCCCAACTGGCCGAGCATCGGCCCGAGCCCGCCAACCTGCCAGTGCAGCCATTGCCGCGCCTCCCAGCGCGGCTTGCCCGACGGCGCGAGGAAACGACCAGATTTATCCGCGAGATATTCGAGGATCGCGCCGCTTTCAAACAAGGAGATCGATCCGCCCTCACCCTCGTCATCGACGATCGCGGGGATCTTGTTGTTCGGCGATATTTTCAGGAAGTCGGCCGCGAACTGCTCGTTGCGGCCGATATGGACGAAGTGCGTCGCATATGGCTGACCAAGCTCCTCGAGCATGATGAAGAGCTTTTGCCCATTGGGTGTCGGCCAGGCATAGAGCGTGATCATGGGGCCTCGCGTGAAAGGGTGTTCCACCTGTTTACGAGCGTGGCGGCGCGACGCCATCCTGCCAAGTGGAAGGCAAGGCGATTCGCGGTGGTGATCCCGGGGCGGATTCGACCCGCATCAATCGCCGCCCTATCTTGCCCTACAATTTTGTTCCACTTTGTGAGCGATTTTGCGCTAGACGACATGGCCTGAGCTGGCAGCGCTGCGCTGACAGCGCCAGCAACGAGGGTGAGGATGGGGGATTTGACGATGGCGACCGAGCGTTTTCTGGGTCGCTCAGTCCTTGTCACCGGCGGCGGATCCGGCATCGGCCGTGCCACCGCGCTGGCCTTTGCGCGGGAGGGGGCGCTGGTCACCCTGTCCGATATCGATGGCGACAGCGGAAACGCCGTCGTCGCTGATATAGCCGCGGCCGGGATGACGGCACGCTTCGTCCATGCCGACGCGGCCGACGAGTCGTCGGTCGCGGCGATGATCGCCGAAATCTCCGCGACATTCGGTCCGCTGCGCCATGCGTTCAACAATGTCGGATATATGCAGCCGGCGGCGCTTGAGACGATGAGCCGCGAAACCTGGGATCAGACGCTGGCGGGATCGGTCACCTCGACCTTCCTAGCGCTCAAGCACGAATTGCCCGTCATGCGCGCCAATGGCGGCGGGACGATCGTCAACACCGCGTCGATCGCGGGCAAGATATTCGACGGCAGTTCGCCCGCTTATGCGGTGGCGAAGGCCGGCGTCGTCCACCTGACCCATCATGCCAGCTGCATTGCCGCAGCCGACAATATCCGGGTGAACAGCGTATCGCCGGGCATGGTCGCGACGCCGGCGATCGACCGCATGTTCACGCCCGAGCGCAAGGCGGCCTATCTCGCGGGCCGACAGGCGATCGAGCGACCGGTGACACCCGAAGAAATCGCGGCGACCGTGCTGTTCCTGAGCAGCGATGAAGCGGGAATGATCACGGGGATCGATGTCGAAGTGAATGGCGGCCGACGGTTCTGATCAACTGGACCGTATCGACAGCCTGAAATGAAGAGGAGCAAGCGGTGGATCTTGGCATAACGGGCAAGGTCGCGGTGGTCTTCGGGGCCAGCCGCGGCCTCGGCAGGGCGGTCGCGGAACGGCTGGGCCATGAGGGATGCAGGGTCGCCGCCGTGGCGCGATCGACCGAAACGCTGCGCGAGCTGGTGGCCGCCATGCGGGACGCCGGAAGCGACGTGACGCCCATGGCCTGCGAAATCACCAGCAAGCCGTCGATCGCTGCGATGATGGACGACATCCGCACCCGGCTGGGTAGCCCCGACATCGTCGTCTACAATAATGGCGGTCCGGCCGACTCCGCTTTCGATGACGCCACCGATGACGAGTTCATCGACGGCTATATGAGCCAGGTGATGGGCTTCCTTTGGGTCGTCCGCGACGTTGTTCCCGAGATGAGGCGCCGCGGCTGGGGACGCCTCGTGACGCTCGGGTCGATGGCCGCAAAGGAACCGCACCGTGAAATGCCGCTGATCATTCACAACGTCTTGCGCCCTGCGGCGCTGGGCTTGAGCAAGTCGCTCTCGGTCGAACTCGCGCCCGCCGGGATCACGGTGAATACGATCGGGACCGGGCTGATCGACGGGGGCGAAGAGAACTCCTTTCGCAAGACCGTTCGCGGGCAGGCCGCCAAACTGGGTCTCGACTTCGACGATCTGCTCCAGTCGCGGCTGCGGACGGTGCCGGTAGGCCGGGGCGGACGACCGGACGAGGTAGGGTCGCTCTGCGCCTTTCTCTGCTCGGATCAGGCCGGCTTCATGACCGGCCAGCTGCTGGTTCTGGACGGAGGCAAGGTCCGCACGCTCTACTGATCTCGCCCGGCTGGGTTCGTTGACTGTTCCACGATCCTGTAATACTAAAATCGACTAAACCGCGTCGTCGGCGGCCCCCTGATGGGGTGCAGGCCGAGACAGATGCGCCTCGAGGAGAGCAACGTGGCGAAAGCGATGGACAATCCCGAGATAGCGGCAATGCTTCGCGGGGCGGTACGCCACGCGGCCAACAACAGCATGGACCTGCGCGACGAGGTGATGCGGCTTCCGGCAAGCAGCTATACCGATCCCGATCGCTTCGCGATCGAGATCGACATGATCTTCAAACGGCTTCCGCTGCTGCTGGCGCCCTCCGCCGAAATCCCGACATCGGGCGCCTTCAAGACGATGGAGGTCGCGGGGGTTCCACTGCTCGTCGTGCGCGGATCGGACGGGACCGCGCGGGCCTTCATCAACAGCTGCTCGCATCGCGGCACGATGGTGGTAACCGAGGAGCGCGGGACTGCCGCGCGGTTCACCTGCCCCTATCATGGCTGGACGTTCGGTCAGCAAGGCAACCTCATCGCGGTCACCTCATCGGGCGATTTCGGCGAGATCGACAAAAGCTGCTACGGGCTGACCGAATTGCGGACCGCCGAACGCGCCGGCCTGATCTTCGGCAGCGTGGACCCGAACAGCCAGGTCGATATCGACCAGTTCCTTTCTGGCTACGACAGGCTGCTCGAATATTTCAATTTCAAGGACTGGCACTTCTTCGCGAAGCGCAGCTTCACGGGCCCGAACTGGAAGATCGCCTTCGACGGCAACCTGGACTTCTACCATATCCCCACGCTGCACAGCAAAACGCTGGGCGGGCCGGGCGGCTTCAAGGGACCGCTGGGCAATCGCGCGCTGTTCCATGCCTGGGGGCCACATCAGAAGATCCTGGGAACCGATCGCAAGTGGAAGGAAATGGCCTCAATGCCCGAGGCGGAATGGCCCGAATCCTATGTCATGACCGGGGTCTGGACGCTGTTTCCGAATGTTTCGATTGCAAGCTTCGACGGCGGGGGCCGCGGCGTGATGATCACGCAGCTGCTGCCCGGCAAGACTGTCGGAGAGTGCATCACCGTGCAGAATTACCTGCTGGAAACTGCGCCTGACGAGGAGGCTGCGGCGCGCGCGCACGCGCAGTTCAATCTCCTGGAGGATGTGGTGCGCGGCGAGGACTATGCGGTCGGGTTGACCCAGCAACAGGCGTTGCAGTCGGGCGCCCGCGATCATGTGCTGTTCGGCCGCAACGAAGGCGGCGGCCAGACATTTCACAGCTGGGTGGAGCGCGTCGTCAACACCCCGGACAAGGATCTCAACGGCCTGTTCGCGCCGTCCGCGCGATGAACAAGCCGCAAGGCCTGGCGGATCTGGGGCCGATCATGCAGTTGGCCTTTTGCCCGCGCGATTATGACGCAGCGCTCGGCCATTGGCTGCGGATGGGCGCAGGGCCCTTTTTCGAACGCAACCATGTCGCGATGGAGACCGTCCATTACCGGGGCGAGCCGGTCGACATCGATATTTCGCTGGCGATCGGCTATTTCGGCGATCTGCAGATAGAGATCGTGCGTCAGCATGGCGTCGGCCGATCGATATATAGCGACTGGCTCGCGCAAGGCCTGAGCGGCCTTCATCATGTCGGCGTGCTGGTCGACGACATCGCGGTCGCCAGGGACCGCGCCCTCTCTGCCGGCTGCATCATCGTGCAGGAAGCCATACTCGCGGCGAATGCCGGCGCGGTGATCTATGTCGATACCGGCGGCGGGCCGGGGACGATGATGGAATTCCTGCGGATCGGCTCCGCGAGCCACGAACGCTTCGCGATGATGCGTGAGGCGCATCGCACCTGGGATGGCAGCGACCCGCTGCGGACCAGCGGCTGAAACCTCCCCGCGCACGCCGACCCGGCCGGCAAAAGGATAAGTGATGTTCGACCAAGCGACGATCACCATTGACGGCGTCAGGATCCATTATGCGACCTGTGGTAGCGGCAGCGAGCCTGTGCTGCTCATTCACGGCTTTCCCCAGACCTGGTATGAATGGCACCGACTGATGCCCGTGCTGGGCGAAAGCTTCACGGTCATCGCGCCCGACATCCGGGGCGCCGGCCATTCGGACAAGCCGCGCGACGGATACGACAAGCACAGCCTGATGTCGGAACTGCGCAAGCTGGTCCACGCGCTCGGGCATCGCCGGGTGCGGATCGTGGGGCACGATATCGGCGCGATGATCGCCTGGCGATATGCGGCGGTGCATCCCGACGAAGTGGTGCAGCTTGTGCTTATGGACGCGCCGATCCCCGGAACGGCGGCATGGACCGTGACGCGCGCCAATCCGCGCGCCTGGCACATCAATTTCCACCATGCGCGCGATGTGCCCGAAATGCTGATCGCGGGCAGAGAGCGCGACTATATCCGCTATTTCATCACGAGCCGGCTGTTCAATCCGGCGGCGATGCCCGCCGAGGAGGTCGAGATTTACGCCGCAGCCTTCGCGGCGCCCGGCGCGGCGCGGGCCGGCTTCGAACTCTATCGGGCACTCCTGCAGGACGCAGAGGATAATAGCGACCTGTTACAAACACCGCTGGCGGTTCCAACCCTGATGATCGCGGCGGGTCGCAGCGTCATCGCCGACCTGCTCTCGGAAATGACTCGGCAGATCGCGGCCGATGCTCGTTTCCATCAGATCGACAAGGCGGGCCACTGGCTGTGCGAAGAGGCGCCGGACGAGGTTGCCGGTCTGATCCGCGAATTTTTCAGTGCGGTTCCGCCCGGGCGATGAACCCGTCTCTGCGCAGAGGCTGATCTACCGCCTGTCGGCGGCCCTTTTCCAGGCGCGCGAATTTCATTGATTGTTCCACGATAATGTTCCAACTTGCTGTTCCGCTGACAGGAAAATCCTGCGGCGAACGGACCTGCGCCGAAGCGGCCTTGCGGCCCCTTCCCGGGAGGAACAGCCGCGTGACAGCGGCGACAACAGAGAAGAGGGAAAATACCATGGATTCAGGATGCAATATGCGCCGCCGCGCGATGGCGCTGCTGTCCTGCGGGGCGGCCGCCATGCTGTGGACGCCCCCCGCAACGGCCCAGAACACCGCGCCGGAGACCGTCGGGATCGACGACTCCGACATCATCGTCACTGCCCGCAAGCGTGACGAAACGCTGATCAGCGCACCGGTGACGGTCAGCGCGCTCAATGCGGCCGGGATCAACCGCTACAACGCGACCGACCTGACCAGGATCGCCGAGAACATTCCGTCGATCCAGGTCACCCGCGCGTCGACCGGCACCGGCGGCCTGATCGCCATTCGCGGCATCTACTCGCCGCAGAACAACACCGGCTTCGAATCCTCGGTCAGCGTCGCGATCGACGGCATCCAGCTCAGCCGCGGCTATCTGACCCAGGCGGCGTTCTTCGACCTGCGCCAGGTCGAGGTTCTGAAGGGCCCCCAGGCGCTTTTCTTCGGCAAGAACAGCCCGGCGGGTGTCATCTCGCTGAAGAGCGCCGATCCCGGCGAAAGCTGGGAAGGCTACGCCAAGGGCGGATATGAGTTCCGCGCCAATGAACGCTACGTCGAAGGCGCGATCGGCGGCCCGGTCACGCCGGATCTTGGCGTCCGTCTGGCGGTACGCGCATCGAAGATGGACGGCTGGCTGAAGAATGATGCCGTCCCGATCGCCAACCCCTTCGTTCCGGCGCTCCCGCTGCCCGGTGCCACCAACAACAAGGTCACGCCCGCCGCGCGCTCGATCGCGCTTCGCGGTACCCTGGTCTACAAGCCCACGACCGATTTTTCCGCCACACTGAAGGTCTTGTACAGCGACTATCGCGACAATGAGCTCAGCGGACAGGTGCAGGCCGTGCGCTGTAACGGCCGGCTCCACCCGACAACCCTTGGCCAGGTCGATAATAATGCCGACTGCAAACCCGACAATTACCGTGCGGTGGGTGCGCTGCCCGATGCGATCATGGCCAATTTCCCATTGGTGAAAAACAGCAAATATTTCTCCGAGAACAAGTCATTCCTGACCTCGCTCGGCATGGCGTACGACCTGAACGACAATCTTGTGCTCAACAGCGTCACGGGCTTCTACGATCTCGATGCGCTGGGTTTCGGCAATTATGACGGCACCACGTTCAACTCATTCGGCGCCATCAACGGCGACAAGAGCCGGCTGTTCGCACAGGAAGTGCGGCTGACCTCCAGCTTCGACGCCCCCGTCAACTTCATGCTTGGCGGCTTCTACGAGTATTCGAAGCGGAACACCTTCACCATCGCCTATGGTGGCTTCGGCACGGCCCCGGTCGATCCGAATTTCGGCAATCGCTCGATCGCCTATTGGAACGACAGCCGGCTGAAGGGGCATACCTACTCGGCCTTTGGCCAGTTGCTGTGGGATATTACCGATCAGGTCCAGCTGTCCGGCGGCGTTCGTTATACGCGCGAAACCAAGAAGGCGGTTACGAGCGAGCTGTACGTCAATCCGGGCCTGCCCTCCGCCGTGGCGACGCTGCTCCCGGCCGGCAGCAAGTTTCGTTGGCCCTATGAAGACTCGAACTGGTCTCCCGAGGTGACGCTGACCTGGCATCCAACCCAGGGCCAGACGGTCTATGCCTCGTACAAGACCGGCTACAAGTCGGGCGGCATCTCGCTCTCACCGATCGTCGCCAAGGCCGATACGCTGGCGAAGGTGACCTTTGGATCGGAAACCGCCGAAGGTGGTGAGATCGGCTACAAGGCCCAGCTGCTCGACCGCCGCCTGACGATCACCACCGCGCTCTATTCCTACAAGTTCAACGACCTTCAGCGCGCGGCCTATGATCCGCCCACCAACTCCTTCCTTATCCGCAACGCCGCATCGGCGCGGACCAAGGGGGCCGAAATCGAATGGACCTTCCGCGCGATCGAAAATCTGACGCTGCGTGGCGCGGCGAACTATAACGACGCCCATTTCATCAGCTTCACCAACTCGCCCTGCTATACGCTGCAGACCAGTCCAGCCAGCTGCACGGGCGTAGTGAAGACTCAGGATATCAGCGGGCAGACCATCGCCCTCGCTCCGAAGTTCACCGGTTCGACCGGCTTTTCGCTCGATATTCCGACGGGCGGCGCCATCGGCGTCGGGCTGAACGGCGACGTCCGATATGTGAGCAGCTACCGCACGCAGGACGACAACACGCCGTTCGCGAAGCAGAAGGGCTATGCCAAGGTCAATGGCAGCATCCGGGTCCATGATGTTGACGATCGCTGGGAAGTTTCGCTGATCGGCGTCAACCTGTTCAACAAATATGCGATCCTTTCGACCACGTCGAAGCCGGGCGGTGCTTCGGGCGACCTCTATGGCGTCGTCGAGCGCGGACGCGAGCTTCGCGTTCAGGGCATGGTGCGCTTCTAACCGATATCCTCGAAGAACTGGCGCCGGCGGCTTCCACCGCCGGCGCCATTTTTTCGTTCAGGCGCGGGCGCCGGCGCGCAGCAGGGTGCCCATGTCGGGCAAGCTGTCGAGCGCCAGGGCAGCCTGGGCCAACGGCCGCCAGCCATTGCCCAGCACCGGCTCCGCCAGCCCCTCGAACTTGGCAAGCAGCGCCTGTTCCGACGGGAAATTTCCCGGTTCGCCCAGCGGAATGATCACCTTTCTGGTGAAGCTCCGGCCGCGCGCATCGATCGTGATGCGTCCCGACATATTGGCGGGAAACTCGGCCTCGATCTCATCATCATGGACGCAGTCGACCTTCGCCATCGTCGCGCGGATCACGGGATCGTCGAGCAATGCATAGCTTTCCCACGCCATCCTGCCGGTCACCAGCGCGGCCGACAAGACGAACGGCGCGCTGAATTGCGCCCCCACCAGATTCCGGGGGTTGCGCTTGTCCTCGATCGGCGCACCCACCAGCAGCAATCCCGCGCGCGACAGGCCATAGCGTATCGCGCTGACCTCCTGCGGTTCGATCGCATGTTCGGCGCGAAGCGCCAGCACCGCGTCGATCCCGGCATGGCCATAGCGGCATGACGGATAGGGTTTGACCCCGGTCGCCATGGTTTCGAACACCGTGCCGAGATCCTGGATCACCCGCGCCGGGTCGGGCGTCGGCGCATAGCCCTGAAGAAAGCCGTGACGCCCCTCCAAAGCCTCGCGCGGCCCGCGATAGCCCTCGCGCGCGAGGATCGCGGCGGTCAGCCCCGCCATCGACGCCCAGCCGACCTGAAACGGCTTGGTCCATGCGCCATCGACCAGGAATTGGAGGCTGCCCGCGGCCTGGCTGAGCGCGATGCCCATCGCCGCCTCGATGCGCTCGGCAGGCAGGCCGAAGACGCGCGCCGCCGCCGCCGCCGCGCCAAAAGCGCCGCAGGTCGCGGTGGGATGGAAGCCGCGCGCATAATGGTCGCCCGCCGGCAGCGCGAGGCCCACCCGGCACGTCACCTCATAGCCCGCGACGATCGCCGCCAGCACATCGGCACCCGACGCACCCGTCATCTCGCCCGCGATGATCGCCGCCGGGATCACCGGAGCGCCAGGGTGCAGCGTGCTGGGTGCATGCGTGTCGTCGAAATCGAGCGAATGAGCGAGTGCGGCGTTGAGGAACGCCGCCCCGCCCGGCCCATGGACGCGGTCGTCCCCGAACACATGGCACGCGCCTTCGGACCACCCCATCGCCTTCGCGGCGGCATAGAGCGGCGCGGCGGCGGGCGCCTCGACCTGCGCCCGTACGATGCAGCCGATCAGATCGGCGACGAGCAGACGGGTTCGCGCCACCAGCTCGGGCGGTAGATCCGCTTTCTTCAGATTGGCGCAATAGGCGGCAAGCGGCGCGGTGACCGGAATCGACATCGGGATCAGCCCCGCTTGGCGATGCGCGGCTTTTCGATGCTCGCCAGATCGCACAGCACGTCGACCATCGCCGAGAAATCGGCGGTCGCATAGGGGCCTGCGCGTGCGGCGGAAAAGGCCTCGCGCGCCGCCGCACCCACCGGCAGCGGCACCCGCGCCGCGTTCGCCGCCGCCAGCGCGAGCGACAGATCCTTGTGCGCCAGATCGATCGTGAAGCCCGCCGATGTGTCACCTGCCAGCGTCTTGTTCGTCCAGTTCAACTGGAGCTGGCCATTATAGGCGGTGGTGCCGTTCAACACCTCGAGCGTGCGATCGAGATCGAGCCCGAAGCGCTGCGACAGCGCCAGTGCCTCGGCGTTCATCTGACAGGAGACAATGCAGATATAATTGTTCACCAGCTTCATCGCGACGCCCGACGCCACCGGGCCGCAGTGCAGGACGGTGGTTCCCATCGCGTCGAGCAGCGGCCGCACCCGTTCGAGGTCGGCGGGATCGGCGCCGACCATGAACAGCGACTCGCCACGATCGGCATGGATCGCCAGCCGCCCCACCGGCGCATCGACCACGGCGACACCCTTTTCGGCAGCGGCGGCCGCCATCTGGCTGGTCGCCGCGGGTTCGATCGTGCTCATGTCGAGGACGAGCTGACCCGCGCGGGCATGATCGAGCACACCACCGGCGCCGGTCACTGTCCCCAGCACTTCGACCGACGTTGGCAGCATCGTGACGATGATGTCGCTATTCGCGACCAGGTCGGCAATGTCGGTCGCAGCCTTGGCGCCGAGCGCGATCAGTTCGGCCACCGGCGCCGGATTGATATCCAGAACATACAGTTCGAAACCCTTGCGCCGCAGGTTCGACGCCATCGGACGCCCCATCCGGCCCAGGCCGATAAATCCTACCCTCTCCATGCTATTTTCTCCGTCAGGCGCTGACATAGGAAGTTTTGACGATCGTATAGAATTCGGCCGCATAGCTGCCCTGCTCGCGGACGCCGTAGCTGGAGGCCTTCCGGCCGCCGAAGGGCACGTGATAGTCGAGCCCGGCGGTGGGCAGGTTGACCATCGTCAGCCCCGCCTCGCTGTTGCGCTGGAAATCGCGGGCATATTTGAGCGAGGTCGTGCAGATTCCCGCCGAAAGCCCGAAATCGGTATCGTTCGCGACCGCGAGCGCTTCGTCATAGCCCTTGACCCGGATGACCGTCGCCACCGGACCGAATATCTCCTCGCGGTTGATCCGCATGCTATTGTCGGTGTCGGTGAACAGCGCGGGCGCCATGTAGAAGCCCGGCGTGTCGCGCTTGAGCAGGTCGCCACCGGTCTTTCGCGCGCCCTCGCCGGTACCGATGTCGAGATAGCGCAGATTATTGTCGAGCTGCCGCTGATCGATGACCGGGCCGATCTGGGTACCCGGCTTCAACGCATGATCGATCACCATCGCAGCCATGCGCTCGGACACAGCGGCCACGAAACGGTCGTGGATACCTTCAGTGACGATCAGCCGGCTCGAAGCGGTGCACCGCTGGCCGGTCTGGATGAACGAGCCGTTGACCGCCGCCTCGACCGCGACGGCAAGATCGGCGTCGTCGAGGATGACCAGCGGGTTCTTGCCGCCCATCTCCAGCTGGATGCGGGTCATCGTGCGGATCGCATGCTCGGCTATGCCGCGCCCCGTGGGCACAGATCCGGTGAAGCTGATCGCATCGACGGCATCGACGATCGCCGGGCCGACGACGGAGCCGCGCCCCATCAGCAGGTTGAGGACGCCATGCGGCAATCCCGCGCGGACGAGGATGTCGACGAGCGCCCAGCCCGATGCCGGAGTCAGCTCGGCGGGTTTGAACAGGACGCAATTGCCGAAGGCGAGCGCAGGCGCGATCTTCCACGCGGCGATCGCGATCGGGAAGTTCCACGGCGTGATCACGCCGACCAGGCCGAGCGGCTCACGCGTGATCTCCACCTCGACACCGGGACGCACCGGCGGCAGGCGCTCGCCCTTCAGCCGCAGCGCCTCACCCGCGAAGAAGCGGACCACCTGGCTGGCGCGGACGACCTCGCCAATGCCCTCGGGCAGGGTCTTCCCCTCCTCGCGCGACAACATCTCGCCCAGCTCGGCCTTGCGTGCCAGCATCTCGTCTGCGGCTATATTCAGAATATCGCCGCGCACCTGCGCGGTCGTCCGGGACCAGGCGGGAAAGGCGGCGCGCGCCGCCGCCGCGGCATCGGCCACCTGCTGCAGCGACGCCGCCGCATATTCGCCGATCACATCATTGGTGTCGGATGGGTTGACGTTGGTGGACGCGCTGGCGCCCTCCACCCATTGGCCGTCGATCAGATTGGCGTACATTGGCTCACAGCCTCCTTGTCAGCGGATCACGAACGGGTTCGCCACCGGGGCGCCCATGTCGATCCACACGGTTTTGGTTTCGAGATATTCGTCGAGCGCGACCTGGCCGCTTTCGCGACCGATACCGCTGCGCTTCACGCCGCCGAACGGCGCCATATAGCTGACCGCCCGATAGCTGTTGATCCAGACGGTCCCCGCCTCAAGCCGCTCGGACATCCGAAGCGCCCGGCCGATATCGGTGGTCCATACCCCTGCGGCCAGCCCATAGTCGCTGTCATTGGCGATCTCGATCGCCTCCGCCTCGTCCGCGAAGGGGATGACCGCCAGAACCGGACCGAAGACCTCGTCGCGCGCGATCGGCATCTGATTGTCGACCCCGGTGAAAATCGTCGGCTCGACGAACCAGCCATCGACGAGCGCCGCATCGTCGGGTCGGCCACCGCCCAGCACGCAGTGCGCGCCGCCGGCTTTCGCCCGCTCGATATGCGACAGGATCTTGTCCAGCTGATCGCGCGTCGTGACGGGACCGACCTGCGTTTCGGGCAGGCCGGGATTGCCGATCCGCGCGGTCTTCGCCAGATCGACCAGCCGCGAGACGACCTCGTCATGCACCGACGCCTGCACCAACAGGCGCGAGCCCGCGATGCAGGTCTGCCCGGTCGCCGCGAAGATACCCGAGATCGCGCCGTACACCGCCTTGTCCAGATCGGCGTCCGCGAAGATGATGTTGGGCGACTTGCCGCCCAGTTCGAGCGATACCTTCTTGAGCCCTGCGGCCGCCGCCTGATACACCGCCAGGCCACCCGGCTCGCCGCCGGTGAACGCAATCTTGGCGACATCGGGGTGGGCCGCCAGCGGTGCGCCGGCCTCGTCGCCATAGCCGGTCACGGTATTGACCACGCCTGGCGGAAAGCCCGCCTTCTCGAACAGCGCGGCGAAGGCGAGCGTCGAGCAGGACGCATGTTCGGACGGCTTGATGACGGCTGTGTTGCCCGCCGCGAGCGCGGGCGCAAGCTTCCATCCCAGCAACAGCAGCGGCGAGTTCCATGGCGTGATGCAGGCGACCACGCCGATCGGTTCGCGGCGCGTGAAGACATGCATCATCGGCTTGTCGATCGGCAGCACGGCGCCTTCGATCTTGTCGCACATGCCGGCGAAATAGCGATACCATTCGGGCAGATAATGGAGCTGCGCGCGCATCTCCGCGATCAGCTTGCCATTATCGCGGCTTTCGACCTGCGCCAGCGCCTCGGCCTCGTCGGCCAGAACATCGGCAAAGCGCGACAGCAATTTTCCGCGCTGGGTCGCGGTCATGCTGCGCCACGGCGAGTGGCGGAAGGCATGTTTTGCTGCGGCAACTGCGGCGTCGACCTCTGCCTGGCCGCAGCGCGGCACCATCGCCCATGGCCGCCCTGTATAGGGATCGAAGGATTCGATATGCGCGGCCGCCGTCACGGCAACGCCCGCGACGATATTGGAAAAATGCTGCAGCTGAGGCGCGATGTCGGGCATCAGCTGGCCGACAGCCCGAGGTGCGCGCGGAAGCGCGTCTTGATCACCGACCCATCGCGCAGCGGCAGCGCACGCGGGGTATCGCCATTGGCGATCCGCACGAGCAGCAGGCTTGGCCCGGCGCCCGTTTGCTGCAGCATGGCACGCGCAGCATCGAGCTCGGCGGGCGACGACACCGTCTTCACGACGGGGAAACCCAGCGTGGTCGCGACGGCGGCGAGATCGACGCCGAGGCCGCTATGGCTGATCTGCCGGCCCGTCTCTCCGAAATGGCCATTGTCGAGAACCACCACCGAGAGATTTTTCGCGCCGCTGACGGCGATGGTGGCGAGCCCGCCCAGTCCCATCAGCTGTTCGCCGTCACCGGTGAACGCGGCGACCGGCCGGCCCGGCTGCGCCTGGGCGATGCCCAGCGCCATCAGCGCGGCGCCGCCCATCGCGCCCCATAGATAGAAATTGCCGTCATGGTCGCCCGCGGCGAAGACATCATAGGTGGGAGATCCCAGCCCGGTCACCACCAGCAGGTCGCCGCGGTCATCGAGCAGCGCCTTGACCGCAGCCCGGCGTTCGAGGGTTTGCCCGCTCATTTTTTCACCCATGATTTGCGGCCCAGTAATTTCTGCGACAGCAGCACGGCGATCGCCTGATTGCTGTCGAACGCCATGGTGAGCGCTGACGACATCGCATCGGCCAGATCCTCCAGCCGGTCGACCCGGATGACCCGGACGCCCATGATTTCAAGGGCTTGCGGCGTGGCACGGCCCATCGCGACCTGCCACGGATTGAACTCCGCCCATTCGCCGCGCATCGTGACGACGGTCAGGAACGGCATCCGGCAGTTGGAGATCAGTGACAGCATGTTGATGCAGTTGCCGACCCCGCTCGACTGCATGAGCAGCACCGAGCGCTGGCCACCCGCCCAGGCGCCGGCGGCGATGGCGATACCCTCTTCCTCGGTGGTCAGCACGTTCGACGTGAACCCCGGTGTCGTGCGCAGCAACTCGATAAGCCGGGCATGGCCGGCATCGGGCACATAGCTCATATGGCCAACGTCCGCCGAGATCAGCGCGTCATATATGATGTCAGCCCAGGGCGAGGCCTCTGCGGCCTCGCCGGCTGGTGCTTCAACTGCCAATTGCGCCATCGATCCTCCTGATCCTTTCGAGGCTGATGGGCGGCATCTAGGGAGTGTTCCTGCTATAACACAAAGGCAATATAGGGTTGTCTGACATGCCATAAATTGATAGCAGATGGATAGATCATGGATTTCAAACGGCTCGCGAATTTCGTCCGTGTGGCGGAACTGGGATCGGTCAGCCGCGCGGCTGACCGGATCCGCATCGCACAGCCTGCGCTCAGCCGGCAGATGCGGCTTCTCGAAGAGGAAATGGGGCTGCCGCTGTTCGTACGGCACCGGCGGGGCATCATGTTGACCGAGGCCGGCGAGGAACTGCGTGACCGCCTTGTCGGGCCGCTTCATCAGATCGAACAGGTGCTTGAGGATGTCCGCGCATTGTCCCGATCGGTCGGGGGCAGCTTCGCCTTCGGCATGCCGCCCACGACCAGCTATGTCCTTGCCGCCCCGCTGGCACGCAGCGTGGTCGAACATGCGCCCAATGTGTCGCTGCGCGTGGTCGAGGGCTATGCCGCGCATTTGATGGACTGGCTCCATCGCGGCGAAATCGACGCCGCGCTGCTTTACGGCCCTGCCGCCGACTTCCGTCTCCACGCCGAAGAACTGCTGATCGAGGAGATCCGGCTGGTCGGGCCGCCCGACAGCGCGCTCAGTCCTGACGACATGATCCCGTTCAGCGAAGTTGCGAAACTGCCCCTCGCCCTGCCGAGTCACCCGCACGGGCTTCGCATCGTCGCCGACAATGCTGCCGCCAAGGCGCGAACACGGCTCGACGTGCGGTTTCAAGCCGACTCGTTCGTGCTGATGAAGGAACTCGTTGAATCCGGGCTGGGCTATACCCTGCTGCCCCTGTCGGCGTTCAGCCGCGAGGCGGCGGCCAATCGCCTGCGGCATGCGCGGATCGTCGATCCGGTGGTTACGCGGCAGCTGGTCCTGGCGATGCAACCGGGCAAATCGGTCACGCGGGCCGGACATGTGCTCGGCGCGCTGGTACGGCACGAAATCGCGTCGCTCGTCGCGGCCGGGCGCTGGACCGCAAACCTGATGTTCGATCCCGCAGATTATCCGCTGCCCGCGCCGATGCGCTGATCGCCGTCGCCCGGAAATATGCCCGGGCGACGGACCGATGGGCGGAACGGGAGCCCGTTCCGCCCCTTCATCAGGCAGTGCCCCCTTCCCGACGATGCGGGAAATAGCCGGTCGCGAAGATGTCCTGGCCGGCCATCTGGTAGATCCGGCGGCGTGCGGTATCGATCGCCCACCATTCGATCGTGTCCGAACGGCTCCCCTCGGGCCAGGCGTCGGTGTTCACGCTCATCAGATAGCCGCGCGAATCCTTCTTCCACCCCTGCGTATCGCCCGGATCGGCCGCCAGCAGCCGTTCCAGGATCTGCTTGACGTAAAACACGTCCTTGCCGTCCCAACGCCGCAGCTCCGCGAGCAGGGCGGGAACATCGCCGAGGGTGAGCGCGACCAGTCCGGCCTGTTGCCCGGGCGGCTGATTGCGGATTTCCACCCGGTTCTTGAGGACGCCGACACCCTGGATCTCGAACTCGAACGCATCGCCGGGGCCGACGACACCGTCGGGTATCCCCTCATAACCCGGCGTTCCCGAGAAGAAGAGATCGCCCGCGCTGAGGCCAACGCGCCAGCTGAGTTCCGACAACAGCTGGTTGAGGTCGAGCCGCATGCCGCCGCTACGTCCGGAGGTGGTGACGACGCCATTGGTCCGGGCGATCATTGCCAGGTCCGGCTGACCATCGCCAAACTCATCGCGCGTGACGATCCACGGCCCTGCGGACGAGGCCTGATAGCCGCATTTGCTGCCGGTCCAGTCGAAGGTGACATAGCTTGGCCGCTGGCCGCGCAGGCATCCGTCGTTGAACACGGTATAGCCCAGAATATGCTTGATGCCCTGGCTGGTCGGCTCTTCCATGTCGATGCCGATCACGACGCCCAGCTCGATCTCATAGCGATATTCGCACTTCGGCTGCGCCTCGATGATCTGCGGGAAGCGGATCGTATCGTCCATCCCCGCGATCGCCGTGGTCGATTTATACTCGAAGCAGGTGTCCGCGCCCTCGGGCGGAATCGCCCAGGAGGCATAGTTGATGCCCGTTCCGATGATCTCGGCACCGGGAATGATCGGCGGGAGCAGCTTGACGTCGGCCAGCTTGATCGCGCCGCCCTCCAGATCGATCACCTTCGAGCCCTTGGCGGTCGCCTGCGGCGCCCAATCCTCGAACGCGCCTGCGATGCGGCGGATCGTATTGGTAGCGACATCGACGCTTCCCCACTCACGCCGGTCGTCCAATTGATAATAAGCGAGTTTCATCAAAGCACCTCATCGGGAATGGGATGGGGATAGATCTGCGGCGACTTGTGCGCGCCCAGTGGCCGCTGCGACGGGTGGATCGCATAAGGATCGGCACTTTCGACGGTGTTGCGCAGCACGCCGATACCCTCGATCTCCGCCTCGGCCTTGTCGGACGGATCGTACACGCCGTCCTGAACGCCGACATAGCCGCAGGTGCCGGTTTCGATCACATCGCCGCAGACGAGGCGCGACCGATAGTCGACCTCATAAAGCAAGCGGTTCATGTCCCAGGTCATCCGGCCGGTGCGGCCACGCTGGCGCACTTCGCCGTTGATCCGCATCGTCATCTGCAGGTCGGGATGGCTGTCGCCGCCCAGCTCGTCGCGGGTCACGATCCACGGACCGATCGCCGAGGAACTGCGTGCCGAACTGCGGCCCATGATGTCGGCACCGACGCAGGTGGTGCGGTTGTTGCGCAGCGCCCCGCTATTGCCGATCGTATAGCCCAGAACATCAGGCAAGCCGTTCTGCGGATCGGCGAGGCCATGGCCACCGATCACCGCCACCAGTTCGATCTCATAGACGAAATAGGCCTGCGGCTGGACGGTGATCAGCTTGGGGAAGCGGATGATGTCGTCGGGGCCGACGATCGCCGTGCGCGCCTTGAAGAAGACCGAGGCGTCGGTATCTTCGGGTTTCGGCCAGTTGGGATAGTTCAGGCCCAGCCAGTAGATATGTGCCGGCCGGTGCAGCGGCGCGAGCAGCTTGATGTCATCGACCCTGACGGTGCCCTTGTCGAAACTCAGCACCCCCGGTCCATTGGCCGTGACCGCCGGAGCCCATTCGGTGAAAGGGGCGGGTATCCGCCTTATCGTACCGGCGGTGGGATCGATCTCGCCCCAATGATCTCCATCGGCGTCGCGATACTTCGCTAGCTTCATGTCCTGTCCTCTTGTTGCAATCGCTTCATTAAATCATCTGTTCTCGTCGGCCCGCGCGGTAGCTACTGCCTCCCCGGATGGGAATGGAGGGCGGTGTGCTGAAAGGCGCGCAACCGTGTCTCGAACAGCTCGTCCTCGACCAGCGGCGTGCGGCCATCATAGCCCCGTCCCTGCTCGCGCGCGCACACCACCACGGCGCTGTTGAAGGCGGTACGCCACAGCGCTTCGCTGATATCCGTTGGCGGCGGGCCGTTGCCCCGTCGCCGGGCGACGTCCTCTGCACGAAACATCGCATAGAGTCCGTCGAGCACCGGGAGCGCGCGGGCGATCGTCTCATGATCGGTCGCGCTCGAGAGCATGAGGCCCTCGATCGCCGCCATTACCCCTTCCATCAGCCCGCCGCCACGATCGCGCGGCGGATCGATGTCGAACAGCGTCTTGTTGACGCCGTTGCGCACCACCTGCGCCATCAGATCGAGCCCGGGGTCGCCAAGCTCATATTTCGCCATGACGCGATCGAAGGTGGTCCCCTCCGCGTCATGCGGCCCAAGTTCGACGCCGGGGAGGGCATAGGGGATGGCGTCGGCGGGACGCTCATCCTCCTTCCCCCACGGCACGAATATGAACTCGGCTTCGGGGTCGACAAAGCGCAGGATCAGCCAGGGCGTGACGACCCTGTCGAAATGGATGAAGTCCCGCGATACCCACTTCATTTTCGCGCTCCCCGCATCTTCATGCCCTGGCCCCGGTCATCAATATTTGACCGCGAGCGTTGCGCCTCATCCGGAATTCGCGCGCGAACCGCTTCCCAATCATGTTCGGTCTGCCCTTTGTCTTACCAACGGTCGGAATTACGGGCGGGCGGCTTGCTGCCGCGCGGCCAGGTTCCGCCGAAATGGTCCCAGGCTTTCGCGCAACCTGTCCTCGATGGCGCGGGACCCGACCGGATCAGCGTCCTCCTTCGCCCGCGCAACCATCGCCATGCTGTCCCAAACCGGCGTCTCGCCGGGCCGCCGGGGCAGGATCGCGTTGTGATAATGTGGCGCGACCTCGCCCATCGCGGCGTAATGGATCCGTTCGGCCCCGGTTACATCCTTCAGCGTACCGGCAATGTCACGCATCATCGGTCCAAACCGGACGGCTTCTTCATCGCTCAGCGCCCAGATGCCTTCGACATGCCGCTTGGTCATGACCATCACCCAGCCGGGGACATCGAGCAGCGCACCGCCGATCCAATAGTCGTCCTCCCAGAGAATCCGGTCCTGCGACAGATTCTCCATATATTGGCAGACCGAACAGCCGGGAATCATCGCGTCCTTCGCAGCCAAGAAATCATCCTCCCCGATCATCGCTCGCCGGACGCTCGATTATCCGCTTCGTAGCCGTCCGCAGCGCTGCGAGGCCGCGATTCGCACGGGCGAGATGGCGCGGTGCATTGGCGCACCGGGCCGATCGACAGACAGCGGAATATGCCATTCGCACCGCGTGCGAAATCGACATATTGACAGTGCTTGCTGCAAATTTGCAGCCCCGGAAAACTGGCTGAATCCAACCCGGATCCATAGAATCCGCACCGCTTCCAAAGTGGTTTCGCGCGGCCCGGCAATGTGACGGGCGGATGATCTCGAATAGCCGCGGCGCCACCATCGATCGGCCAGGGCGACTGCAGGAGACACAGGCATGGATCTCGGACTCAGAGGAAAGACCGCCCTCGTCACCGGGGCGACACAGGGCGTCGGACGCGCGGTCGGCCAGCTGCTTGCCGAAGAAGGTTGCAACCTGATTCTGGTCGCGCGCACCGCAGCTGACCTGCAGCGAGTGCGCGACGAAATAGCGGCGTCCTCGACCGTCCGGATAGAAGTCGTCGCCACCGATCTCGCCATTCCCGAACAGCGCGCTGCGCTGGGCGACGCCCATCCCGATGTCGATATCGTCATCTGCAACACCGGCGCCACCGCGATCGGCACGATCACCGACATTGACGAGGCGCGCTGGCGCGAGGGCTGGGAGCTGAAGTTCTACGGTTATATCGCGCTGATGCGGTCTTATTATCCGCGCATGTGCGCCCGCCGATCGGGCGTCCTGCTGAGCGTCATGGGCGTGTCGGCGGATCGCCCGGGGCCGGGCACCATCGCCGTCGGCATGGTCAACGCCTCGCTCAACGCGATGACGAAGGCGATCGGCGGGACATCATCCGATCATGGCGTCCGGGTGCTGGGGGTAAACCCGGGACCGATACGCACCGAACGTGGCATCGCGACGATGCGCGTGCTGGCCGAGGCACGATTCGGTGATCCCGATCGCTGGACCGAATTCGCGAAAGACATGCCGTTCGGGCGCTTCGCCGACCCGGAAGAGATCGCTTCGGTGATCACCTTCCTGGTGTCCGATCGCGCCAGCTATATGACGGGCACGATCGTCAACGTCGATGGCGGGGTCGCGACACGCGTAAGCGCCTATTGACGGCTCAGTCGGCTATCAATCCGACGCCAGGCAGGCGCAGTCCCGCATAATGCCGTGCGGCGATCAGCGACAACACATAGCCGCAGATACCGAAGACCCCGCCGACCACCGCCATCGACCATGGCAGGGCCGCAGTATCCGCGAACACCCGGTCGTTCATCAGCGCAACCGCGGTCGGTGTCAGCCCCGAGGTCAGCATCATGATGATATAATTGATCGCGATCAGCTGACCGCGCAGCTGATTGGGGGCAATATCCTGAATGGTGGCGGCGATGTTCGACATGCCCAGCGTCACGGTGATCGTGCTGAGGAGCAGCAGCGCGAAGGCTAGCATCGGCGTGGGCATCAGCGGCCAGGCGATCAGCAGCGGCGTCGACATCAGCAGCGCCATCATCTGGACACGCAGCCGGCCTGCGCCGGGCTGACGCACGAACCGGTCGCTGAACCAGCCCGAACTGAATGACCCGGTTGCCCCGCCGATCAGGATCGCGGTGCCCACCAGCATCCCCCCCCGCGACAGCGGCAGGTCGAAGGCCCGGTTGAACAAAGTCGGCGCCCACGACACCGCGATGACCGATACGAACGCGAAGATACCGAACGTGCCGTACATCGTCGCCAGCGCCGTGCGATGCTCCCGCAGGAATATGAGCAGCCTGGCATTTTCTGTCCGGTTCTCGACATCGCGGCGCTTGGGCTCGCGCAGCGTGAGCGAAGCGATGAGGGCCGGTATGCCCAGCATGGCCAGCAGGACGAAGGTACCCCGCCACGGCGCCAGTTCACCGACGATCGGAAAATCGATCGGCGACTGCCCGAGCCGGGCGAGCAACAGCCCGCCAATGATGAAGGATGCGCTGCTGCCGATCGTCAGCGACGAAAAATAGATGCCGATCGCCCGGCCGCGCCTGTGCGGCGGAAAGCAATCGGCAATGATCGAGTAGGTCGCCGGCGCGAGAATCGCCTCGGCGATACCGATCCCGGCTCTTGCCAGGAAGAGCTCGGTGAAGCTGCTCGCAAGCCCCGCCCACACGGTGAGCAGCGTCCATGCCAGCACCGCGAGCGCCACCAGGTTGCGGCGATTATGCCGGTCCACGGCCCGTCCGAGCGGGACCCCGGCAATGCAATAGAAGAGCGAAAAGGCCACGCCCTGGACCAGACTGACGCTGGTATCCGACAGCCCCAGATCGTTCTTCATAGGATCGAGCGCGATCGCCGGAAGATAACGGTCGAGCAATGCCGTGAACGTCACCAGCATGAGCACGAAGACCGCGTAGGACGCGCGCCAGATCGAAGGATAGTCCTCGGTGCCGGCGCCCCCTCCCGCCCCCGCGAGGGGCGTAGGTACCGTGGTCGCCGTCTTATCGCTACTCAAGCCCGCTCTCCCAAGACCGCCTCTTCAGGCGCGGCCGATCATCCGTGACTACATAGCGCAGCGCCGTCTGCGGCATCCTCGGCATTTTTGAAGCCTTCACTGCATAGTTACAGTTGTTTTGCCGACCCCTTCGGCGGTGTCCGGCTTGCCCGGCCGGCCCGCCCGCCCCTAGATTCGCGCCCTGTCCTGGCGCAGCACTTTGCGGGAGAAAGCCTTATGACACATAGCAATATCGAGATCGTCACGGCCTTCATCGACACCAACGGCCGCGAGGGGCTCGCCGCCGCCATTGCGCGCTACGGCCATGCCGACCTCGTCTGGTGGACGGCAGGCACCGGCGAGATTCAGCAGCATATCCGTCAACTGGGCGAGATCATGCACGCCAACTATACCGACGACGGCGCGACCTTCACGATCAGGACGATCCTGTCGCAGGGAGATCATGTCGCGGCCGAATATGAAGGCATGGGCCAGCTGCGCAACGGGACCGTGTACAACAACCATTATCACACGCTGTTCAAGCTGCGCGACGGGAAGATCGCGGAGGTACGCGAATATCACAACTCGGCTTATGCCGAACCGATCTGGGCGCCGATCTTCGCAGCGGCGCTCGGCTGAGCGATCTGGCGCGCCTGGCCCGCCGCGTGTTCAGGATTTCGTAGCGTAGGACTTGATGATGAAGTCGCGCTCATGGTCGACATGGGCCCTCCCCGCCTTGGCCGCGCGAGCCACATCGCCGGCACAGACGGCAGCATAGATATCGCGATAGTCGGCGAGCCGTATCTGCTGCAACTCATAGGACTGGTGCTGTGAGTAGATGACGTGCACGCCGATCGCCAGAAACAGCCGCTGCAATTCACGATTGCCGCCGATCTGCAGCAAGGTGCGGTAGAATTGCCGCCGCGTCCGGCTGAATTCGCTGGGTTGCCGTAAATCCTCGCAAGCCGTGAAATCGCGCATGACCTGCTCAAACATATCGCCATGAGCGGCGGCCTCATATTGTCCGGCGGCGATCTTGGCGGCAAGGCTGGTCAGGTCGGCGGCGACCTCGAGGATCTCGATCGTCTCCTCCTTGTCGAGTTTGCGGATCGACGCCGACTGGTTCGGCTTCAGATCGACCACGCCGCGCACCGCCAGGCGCTGCATCGCCTCGCGCACGGCGTTGCGGCCGACACCGAACTGCAGGGCGAGCTCGGTCTCGATCAGCCGCTGTCCCGGCACCATCCGGTGCTGTTCAAGATCCTGCAGGATGCCGTGATATACGCGCTGTGAAGCTCCGGCCGCCTGCTTGGCCGCGCGCTTGGCGTCGGCCGTCGGATCGCTTTGCGGCTTCTTTGGAATCGCTACTTTCGGCATTTATTTTCCACAACCCCGCTCGGAACCGCGCTGCGCGACGACTGTATCGTGCACGCAATGCGGTCGCAATGCCGCAGGGCGGCGACGACCGCCACCCTGCACGCCAATCTCCAATCGATCCGCACGCGTCAACCCGCGCGGCTCTGCAGCGCCAGGAAGCCCGCCGGCCGCTTGCCGGTCGACCTGCCATGGTCGAGCATGATTTCGCCATTTACGATCGTGTACAAATAATTGCCGTCCTCCCGGCGGAAGCGCGGTCGGCCGCCGGGCACGTCATGCTCCGTCGTCTCCTTCTCGTACCGCAGATCCTCCAGACGGAATATTGTGATATCGGCGGCCAGCCCCGGCGCGATGCGGCCGCGGTCGGCAAAGCCCAATATGTCGGCCTGCCGCCCGGTCAGCTGATGAACCGCACCCTCCAGCGTCAGGTCGCCACGGTCGCGTACATGCCGGGCGAGCAGGATGGTGGTATCGCCGACGCCTGAGAACATCTGCAGATGCGCGCCGGCGTCGCTGCCCCCGATGAAGGTCGTGGGCTGCTGGTTGAGCAGAAAGGCCACGCCGTCGGGCTCGGCATTCGCAAGCGGGACGACGAAGGAGGTGTTCAGATCGTTCGCCAATATCCAGTCGGCCAGCGCATCGGACGGGTGACCGCCTTTTTCTCCGGCCATGTCGCCCAGCGAGCGGCCGCACCACGCGTCAAGATCGCCGCCATTGGTCGTCACGATCCGGATTTTGTCGATCTTGTGCACCGGAAAGAGGAAGCTCGTCCCCACCGTGTCGAAATCATGCCGCGCGCGTGCCCGCCAGCTTTCATCGCCGAGCATGACGCGCTTGGCGTCCCCAGGTGCCTGGGTAAACTCGTTCCAGGCGGGTAGCGCGATGAAAGCCAGGCTCTGATCGATCATAACCGCCGCCTCGAACGGCCGGGGAGAAACCATCGAGAAGGCCATCGCTCCCCGCTCGCGCACAGTCGCGAACGCATCGAGAATACGATGCTTATAGTCGGGCTGGCCCTCGCGATCGAGCAGGGCGTTGTGCAACAGGCGGACGCCGTGCTTGACGACCCGCTCGCCCAGATATTCGATATCGCGCACCGGCTGATCGGCGCTGGGCACGAATTGCAATGAACCACCATGCCGCCCCACGACAGCGAGGAGCGCATCGAGTTCGGCCTCGTCCGCCAGCTGGCTGGGAACCTTGTTACCCTTTCGATCGCGGTCGAAATAGGACACTGACAAGCCGAGCGCACCGGCGCCCATCGCCCTTGCGAGTTCCTCGACCAGCAACTCGCGTTCGGCCGGGGTAGAGGGCCGAGTCCACGCATCGATGCCCAGCACATATTCGCGCAGTTGCGAATGGCCGACAAAGGCCGCGACGTTCACGCCCAGGCCCATCCCGTCCAGATAGGCGCGATATTGCTCGAAAGTCTCCCATTCCCAGGGAACGACGTCGTGAAAGACATCGACGGGAATATCTTCCAGATAGCTGAAAATATCGCCCAGCGCCGCGCGCATCGCCGGCCGGACCGGCGCAAAGCCGAGCGAGCAGTTGCCGATCACGATCGACGTCACGCCATGGTGCAACAGGGGATCGCATTCGGGGTCCCAGAAGATATTGGCATCGAAATGGGTGTGGCAATCGATGAACCCCGGGGCGACGATCGCGCCGTCGACATCGATCACGCTTTCCTGTCGCGGAGACAGGCCGGCGCCGACCTCCGCAATCCTTCCTGCCGATATGCGCACATCGCACATCCGGCGCGGCGCGCCGGTTCCGTCGACCAGCATCGCGTTCTTCAGCAGCAACCCAGCCATTACATCCACGCTCCCCATCGCCGGCCAACTCACCGTCCGGTCAGGTCGACCTCGACCGTCTCGAAGGAGAAATCTCCCAACAGGCGCATTTCGGGACCGTCGGTCCCCCCGAAAAATTCGTACGCCGCGCCCGAACCGTCTTGCTTTTCGGCCAGCCAGGCGACGGCGGCTGCCATCTCCTCGGGCTGAAACACATATCGTCCCTCGCTCTTCGCCCGCGCGAGATAGGCGCCACCGCGCGTCATACCGGTCTCGACCAGCCCTACGCTCAGCGCATAGGCCCTGATGTTGAACGGCTGCAGATTTTCGGCGAGCCCGCGCGTCAGCGACAATATGCCCGCCTTGGAGGTCGAATAGGCCAGCGTATGCCCCTGGCCGCGAAGGCCGCCCCGCGAAGACATGTTGACGATGCACCCCCCGCCACCGCGCTTCATCACCGGGGCGACGGCGCGCGCGCAGAGGAAGGTGCCCAGCGCGTTGATCTCGATCACCCGCCGGAAATCGTCGACGGATATATCCTCGATCGCCTCGTTGCGATGCAGGATCGATGCGTTGTTGTGCAGCATGTCGATCCGGCCGAACCGGTCAACCGCGCTGTCGACCGCGCGCGCGACATCGGCCTCGGAAGCGACATTCGCGGCAACCGCCAGCGCCCTGTCGTCGCCGATCGCGCCGGCCGTCGCTTCGGCTGCGGCGGCATTGATATCGACCACCACGACCGACCCGCCGCGATCGGCGACATGGCGCGCAAAAGCCTGGCCGATCCCCGCGCCGCCGCCCGTTACCAGGGCCACCTTTCCGGTCCAGAAGCTCATTGCGCTGTCGATCGCCCGGGCCTGTGCGCTTGGGCTGTGGCGCGCGTCATTTCAGTTCGAGCCCCGACACATCGCCCTGCTCGCGCCACTCGGCGAGCATCTTGTAGAAAGCGACGCCCCCCATCGGATGGACATTGGCGAAAAAGCCGTGAGGATTCTCGCTCGATCCCTCGCCGTTGAAATAGCTGGGGGTGCATTCGATCCAGAATTTCTGCTGGCTGTAGGACAGCGGCTTCACCTCGGCGACATAGTCGGCGACCGCGGCAGCGCTCGGCTCGACCAGCGTCGCACCGCGTTTGCGGGCCACGCTCAATGTGTGCGCGACGTGCTTCGCCTGCTCCCCGAGAATGAACGAGAAAGACGATGTGACGGCGTTCTGGCCGAAATTGACGAGAAAACAGTTGGGAAAGCCGCGGGTGAACATGCCGTGGAAGGTTTTCATGCCATCCTTCCAATAGTCCTTCAGCTCGATGCCGCCCCGCCCGACAACGTCATAGCCCGCGCGGCGGGTGAACTCGGTGCCTACCTCGAAGCCGGTCGCGAAGATCAGGCAGTCGAGCGGATATTCCTTGCCGGCGACAACCGCCCCACCCTCGGTGATCCGCTCGACGCCGCGCCCGGCGGTGTCGACAAGCGTCACATTGGGCCGATTGAAGGTGGGCAGATATTCGTCGCTGAACAGGGGCCGCTTGCAATAGCGCCGATGCCACGGCTTGAGCGCCTCGGCAGTCGCCGGGTCGCGCACGATCTCGTCCATGCGCGCGCGGATCTGGTTCATCTTCTTGTCGTCCAGGGTCTGGGCGATGAACTCGCCCTCTTCCGCGGTCAACGGACGGCCAAGAACCTCCGCCGCCCATGCGGCGGTCGAGTCGGCAAACTTGCCCAATTCGCTGAACCCGTCTGAGACGAGGTCGACATCCTGAGGGATGCCGATCGAGACCTTGTTGAAATTGTCGTTGCGTTCATCCTGCCAGCCCGGGTGGAGCGACGCCGCCCAGACGGGATCGGTCGGCCGGTTGGCGCGCACATCAACGGCGGCCGGCGTCCGTTGGAAGACGTAGAGATTCTTCGACCACTCGCCCAGCGCCGGCACCGCCTGGATGCCGGTGGCACCAGTGCCGATCACGCCGACATTCTTGTCCGCCAGCTTGGTCAGATTCCCCATCTGGTCGCCACCGGTATAGTCATAGTCCCAGCGGCTGGTGTGGAATGTGTGCCCCTTGAAGCTGTCGATCCCGGGAATGCCGGGCAGCTTGGGCTTGGACAGCTGGCCGTTCGCCATCACCACGAAACGCGCGGTCATGTTGTCGCCGCGATCGGTGTCGATGCGCCAGACCGATGCCGCTTCGTCCCAGGCGAGCCCCGTCACCGCCGTCTGCAGGCAGGCGTTGCGATGCAGGTCGAAGCGAGCGGCGATCTTCAGCAGATGGCTGTGAATCTCCGAGCCACGGCTGTACTTCTCGGACGGCATCGATCCCACTTCCTCGATCAGCGGGATGTAGATGTAGGATTCGGTGTCGCACCGGATTCCGGGATAGCGGTTCCAGTACCAGACGCCGCCGAGATCGCCGCCTTTCTCGATGATCCTGATGTCCTCGAAGCCCTGCTTGCGCAGTTCCGCCCCGACCAGCAGGCCGCCGATGCCGCCGCCGATGATCGCGACCTCGACATGATCGTTCAGCGGCGCGCGTTCGAGCGGCGCGACATAGGGATCATCGACATAGTGCGAGAATTCGGCGTTGGTTTCGACATATTGCTGGTTCTTGTCGGGGCGCAGACGCACATCGCGCTCATAGGCGTAGCGCTTGCGAAGCGCTTCAGCGTCAAAATCGATTTCGCCCACCAGCTCGATGATCGCCGGGTCAATGTCCGCCATTCGGCTTCTCCAGATAAGACGGCCAGGCCGGCGGGCACATCAGCGCCGCGCGGCCTGGCGGGATGATGACTATTCGGCCGCGAACCGCGCCAGGTCCGCAGCGGTATCGCGACTGATATCGGGGCACATGACCGGAAAGATCTCGGTCGCGTGAACCGTGCCCATGACCTGACGGCAGCGCGCGGCAACGCCATGACGCAGCAGCAGCCGGTAGAAATTGGCCCCCTCGTCCCGCAACGGATCACATTCGTTCACCGAGATCATGACCCGCGGCAGACCGGCGATATCGGAGCCCTGGGCGAAATTGGGCCAGGCCAGCGGATCGCGCGCCTCATAGGCGTCGATTCCATAGCCCATCGCATAGCGATTATTGTGGACGCTCAGGAAAATGCCTTCATTCTCAACCGAAGACGGCGAGTCCGCGAGCGGCCAGATGCCGCCGATGAACGGGCACAGCGCATAGACGCCCCTGATCAGTCCGACGTCACCGTCACGCAGCAGCTTCATGGCCGTCGCGAGCGAGAGATTGCCGCCTCCGCTGTCGCCGGCAATGATGATCCGTGCGGGATCGATCCCCAGCTTGGCAGCATTGGCGCTGGTCCATTTGAGGCCCGAAACACAGTCGTTGAGCCCCGCCGGAAAGGGCGCGACCTCCGGCACCGACGAGGCGAGCAACGCATTGCGAAAATCCACCATCACCACCGCCACACCGCGCGCGGCGATCATGCGCCCCCATGCCTGATAATTGCCGTCATAGCAGGACTGGGTAAGCATCCCCCCGCCGTGGATATAATAGACGCACGGAAGAATTGCGTCGCCCTCCGGGCGGATGAACCGGATGTTGGCGCGATTGCCATCCGGCTGGGATTCGAAAGTGAATTCCTGGATCGAAAGCCCCGCCGACGGGGCGACCTCCTCATTCCCCATCGACCCAAGAAAGTCGTTGAGCTGCGCGGTCGCCGCAATCGCCTCGTCACTGCGCGTTTCCGCCAGCAGCTCCTCGCGGCTGGCGACATCGGGAAGTGCCGGCAGTTCGAACGCGCCGAAGGTCGCCTTGATACGGGGATCGATACGCGGGTCATCTGCAAGCTTGGTCAACGCATCTTCCCATCACCGTCGTGAATCTTCGTTCGGCGCCTATCAAAACCAGCGACAGGCGAATCACCAGACCCCGGCACGAGGTCGGGGCTGCGATTTTGCAGCCCCGACCGCCGAAGGCTTTCACCTGACCTTCGGCGCGCGCCGGATCAATCAGAAGCCGTATTTGACGCGTACACCGAAATAGCGGCGGAAGTCCCGCGGCAGGCGGCCGTAAAGCCGTCCGATGAAGAAGTCGGCCTCTTCCAGCTTGTTGTAGTAGAATTTGTTGGTGATGTTGTTCGCGAAGACCGTGGCGGTGATGCGCTCGTCATCCGAACCCACACCCAGCGAGGCATTGAGGATTCCGCGCTTGGACGCGAGCGTCAGCGGATCATTGTTCAGCTGATACTGGACCGAGCTTTGCCAGTTATAGGCGACACGCGCGAAGATGTTCAGCGGACCGCTCAGATCATGCTCGTAATCGACTGCGGTGTTGAACTTCCACTTCGGCGTGCCCACCGCGCGCTGACCGGAGAGCGACTTGGTGTTGCTGGCGTCGCAATCAGGCGACCGCGGCGTCGCCGTTTCCACCGGGTTACAGAGGAATCGGCCACCCTTGTACTTCGCGTCGGTATAGACACCGCCAAGGGTGAACAGGAGCCCCTCGGCGGGCCGCGCCGAGAAGTTGAACTCCACACCCTTGGATCGCAGGGCGCCCGCATTGACGAGCTGGGTGAAGATCGTTCCGGGCAGCAGCGCGGTCTGCTGGATGGCCTTGATCTTCTGGGTGTACACGTCGATGTCCAGCGAAACGGCGCCGAAACGCTGCTTCATGCCCACTTCAAAGGCCGTGCCGATTTCCGGATCGACCAGCGGCGCCACGCCGTTGCTGGCGTTGCTGATATCGGCGGCGGCGCCCTTGTAGCCGCGATTGTAGGAGACATAATAATTCTGGCCGGTGGCGGGCTGCCACTGGATACCGGCGCGTCCCGAAACACTCCGGTCGACCCGACTCCTGTCATAATCGAGCCCGCCCACCGGTGGCGCCGAGTTCACCAGCGTCACCGGATTGAAGAAGCCGACCACGGGATTGAAGAAATTGTCGCGGTGGTAGCGAACCTTCAACGATTCGATCGTGTAGCGCAGCCCACCGAACAGGTTGATCGTGTCGGTCGCCTTGAACGTCACGTCGCCGAACACGGCGGCGGTCTCGTTCTTGAGCCGCGCATCGGTCAACGAGTCGCTGAAGAACTGGGTCGTCGGCGGAATGCCGGGGATGCCGGCATAGCTGGCCGCGAGGATCAGCGGCAGATGAGATCCGCGCCGCTCTCGCAAGCTCTGCATATAGACGCCACCGACAGCCTTGAACGGGCCGCTGTCGAGATTGAGCCGAAACTCCTGCGACACATAATTCAGCCGGTCATGGACGTGCCCATCCGCGAAATTGATCCACATCAGCGGGTAATTCAGCGGGTTCGGCGTGAAGCCCGATCCTTCGACGACGCCGACGGGCGTCGCGTCCGCGTCGGTGCCGGCGTCTTCGCGCGAGTTCCGATAGCCGGTCACCGAAGTGAGGCTGACCGTGTCGCTGATGTCCCAGTCGAGCTCGGCGGTCAGGTTCCAGTTCTTCAGCCAGTCGTAGGAGTGGCCATCGACGTTGATCGTACGCTTGCCGAATCCCACCGACGATCCGATCGCCTGCGACTGGAGGACGCCCAGCGGGCCCGAGATCGGAACGATCGGCATGATCGCCGAATAGCTGCCCCGCGTCTTGCTGTAGCCCGCGCTCAGGACAAGGTTGGCATCGTCCGAAATGTCCCAAAGCAGGCGCGCGTTGATCCCGTAGGAGCGCGAGCCATAGGCATCGGGGCCGGAGCCGACATTCTTCACGATCGGACGCTGGTTGCGATAAAATCCGGTAACGCGCGCGGCGACGACGTCACCCAGCGGCATGTTCACTATGCCGCGCAGCGAATATTCCTCGTCGGTCGAGGCCGATGCTTCGACCGATCCCTCGAAGATGCGGGTAGGCCGCTTCGTCACGACGTTGACGACGCCACCGGTCGCGTTCTTTCCGAACAGCGTGCCCTGCGGCCCGTTCAGCACTTCGATCCGCTCGATATCGGCGAAATCAAACTGGAACTCGCTGCTGCGGGTGAGCGGCACACCGTCGACCACCAGCGCAACGCTGGGCTGCACGCCGCCTTCGAACGCGATCGATGAGACGCCGCGGATGATGAGCTGGGTCGCCGAGCTGTTGAACCCCCCGGTGAAGGAAATCGAGGGTGACACCGTTTCAAGCATCCGGCTGTCGAAGACGGCCGATTTGGACAGCGTGTCGCCGGACACTGCCTGCACCGAGATCGGCACCTGGCTCAGCCGTTCCGAGCGACGCTGCGCCGTCACGACAATATCCTGCAGCCCGGTATCGGCAGTGGATGCGGCGTCGGCCTGCGCCCATGCGGACGTTCCGGCAAGACCCGCCCATGCCGAGAGCGCCATATAGGAGCAACGCCCGATCAGGGTCCGTCGCCGGTTCGAAGCTTTCATTGATTATACCTCCCCAAGACTATGACCGCCGCCTTGCCGGCGACTCCCCCACCCGCCTTTGATCGGCGGTGGTGCCCTGATCCGAACGCATTTTTCTATCGAGTTCCGGTCACGAGCGTGGTAGACTATGGAACATTATCGTAGAACAATCAACCATAAGCTGAGGGGGTGAAATATCGGCGGGGCGCTCTTGCGGTAGTCATTACTGCGAGAAATTCCGCCGGCGCCACCGTGTCGATCAGCGGTGTCGTAACGGCGCAACATGCTGCGTCTGACCATCACCCGGCCCGCGCCAATTGCGTGCGATCAGCTTTTACCCGACCAAGGACAGCCGCGATTCGTGGCACTATGGAGAGACCCGAATGGCGCTTCGCTTCGCCCGACCCACCGAAGAGGCCTATGACTATCCGCTGACCATCGGCCATCTGCTCGATGCCGCGATGGCCACTGCGGCCGACCAGGAAATCGTCTACCGCGACCAGCATCGTTACACCTACCGCATGTTCCGGCAGCGAATCGGTCGCCTCGCGTCGATGCTCGCCGCGCTGGGCGCGACCGAGGGCATGACGGTCGCGATGCTCGACTGGGACAGCCACCGCTATCTCGAAGCCTATTTCGCGGTGCCGATGATGGGCGCCGTGCTGCAGACGGTGAATATCCGCCTGTCGCCCCAGCAGATCGAATATACGCTGATGCAGGCGAAGGCCGAGATTCTGATCGTCCACCGGGATTTCGCGCCGCTGGTCGAGGAACTGCTGCCCAAGCTGCCGGCGGTAAAGCGGGTCGTCGCCATTCTCGACGGCACGGACGAACCCTTATCCTCCTGCGCGGTGGGCGAATATGAGACGCTGATCGCGGCGGCCGATTCCGATTACCCGTTCCGCGATTTCGATGAGAACGCGGTCGCCACCACCTTCCATACCAGCGGAACCACGGGCGACCCCAAGGCGGTGCTCTTCACCCACCGCCAGCTCGTGCTGCATGCACTGTCCAACAAGGCGCCGTTTGGCGTGACCCGCGCACGCGGCTTCGGCATTGACGACGTCTATATGCCGATCACTCCGATGTTCCACGTCCATGCGTGGGGCATGCCATATATCGCGACGATGCTGGGCGTGAAGCAGGTCTATCCCGGCCGCTACGATCCCGAGACATTGCTCGATCTGCGCGCCCGCGAAGGGGTCACCTTCTCGCACTGCGTTCCCACGATCCTTCAGATGCTGCTCTCGGCGGCGGAACGGCGTCGCGAACGGCTGGACGGATGGATGATGCTGGTCGGCGGATCGGCGCTGTCGACCACGCTGTTCGATCAGGCCCGGGCGATGGGCCTGCATGTGATAGCCGGCTATGGCATGTCGGAGACCGCCCCGCGCATCAGCCTGACCCGCCCGCGCCGTGATTGCGACGGCAGCGCGGCTTCGCTGGCGGGAGCGCTGACGACGATCGGCGTCCCGGTGCCGCTGGTCGCGATGCGCGTGGTCGATGAGGCGATGTGCGACGTTCCCGCCGATGGCGTCTCGACCGGCGAACTGGTGGTTCGCGCGCCATGGCTGACGCCCGGCTATGTCGATAATGATGACGGGTCCGGCGCATTGTGGCGCGGAGGCTGGCTGCACACGCAAGACATCGTTTCGCACGACAGCCAGGGGTTCATGACCGTCCGCGATCGGCTGAAGGATGTCATAAAATCCGGAGGCGAGTGGATCAGTTCGGTCGCGCTGGAGAATCTGATCATCGCCTTGCCCGAAGTTGCCGAAGTCGCGGTGATCGGTGTGCCCGATGCGAAATGGGGTGAACGGCCGTTGGCCATCGTCGCCCCCACGCCCGGAGCCGCGGTGCCGCTCTCGGCGATACAGGGCGTCATAGACGCGGCCGTCGCGTCGGGCGCGCTGAGCCGCTTCGCGCGGGTCGACCGGATCGAAACCGTCGAGGCGCTGCCCAAGACCAGCGTGGGCAAGATCGACAAGAAGATGCTGCGCAACCGGTTCGAGGCGGCCTGACAGGATGCAGCACCCCACATCCTCCGCCGAAACCTCTAACCCGATGGTGGCGATCGTCACCGGTGCGAGCAAGGGATTGGGCCGCGGCATCGCCCGTGCGTTCGGCACGCTCGGCGTGACGACCTATATCACGGGCCGCGACAGTGACGGCTCGCTCCGCGATGCGGCGGCGGAGGTCGAAGCTCTTGGCGGTCGCTGCACGCCGATCGCCTGCGATCACCGCGACGACGACAGCGTGGCGGCCATGATCGCGCGGGTGATCGAGGAAAGCGGCCGGATCGACATTCTCGTGAACAATGCCGCTGCCGTCTACCGCGACCATCTGCTCGCCCCCGGCGGCTTCTGGGAAAAGCCTTTGGTGCTCGCCGACATGATCGATGTCGGCCTGCGGTCGAGCTATGTTGCCGCCTGGCATGCGGCCCGGCACATGGTTGGCGCGCGAAGTGGGTTGATCGCCAACATATCCTTCTATGGGGCCGTTTCCTATTTCGCTGGTCCCGCTTATGGGGCGACGAAGGCCGGCGTTGACAAGATGTCGCACGACATGGCGATCGACCTTGCGCCGCATGATGTCGCCGCGGTCGCCTTCTGGCCGGGCCTCATCCGCACCGATGCGATCGACGCGATGGCGGCGGCTGATATTTCCGACGAACTGCGCGCCCGGCTACCGCGGTTCGAGCGCCCCGAATTTTCGGGCCTGGTCCTCGCGGCGCTCGCGCGCGACCGCGAACTGATGGCGCTATCGGGCCGTTCGCTGATCGGTGCCGAGCTGGGAAGCCGGTACGGGATCCTCGATATCGACGGCAAGCAGCCCCTGTCCTATCGCGACAGCATGGGTGACCCTGACGGGCGATTCCTGTCACCACAGCCCGCGCGATGACGAACATCGCAAGAGATATTGTACTACGATAGTGTTCCATAATATGTCGAGATAGTCAGGGCGACGACATCATCGACGAGAAACCGCATCGAGGCATCGCCCGGAGCGGGTTGTCGGGATTGTGCGGGATTCGGCCGACTGGGAGAGCAAGGCTATGAGCATATCCTTCGAAGGCAAGTGGCAGATCGATCTCAGCGCATCCCAGATATGGGATGCCGCCACGAACAGCTATATTCCCGACCAGATCGGGCAGGAGCTGATCACCATCACGATGGATGGGGACGTCCAGACCTATGACGTTCTGCTGGGCGACCGGCCTACGATCCATATGGGTTATACCAGTCGTTTCGATAGCACCGAATGGGTTCCCTACCGCGTTCACGAGATCATCGGCGCTTCGGACGATCAGGACATCGCCGCGTTCGTCAGCCGGACCAGGCAGCGCAAGACCGATTTCAAGGTGGGCGACATCTACGGCATGGTCCGCACGATCTATGTCGATGACCGCACCCATTACCGGCTGAGCAAGGACGCCACCACCGGCGCCGCCGAATATATCATGCTGCGGCGGCTGGCGGAGGACGGCCAATCCTACAATGCGTCGGTGTTCCGCGTCGATGGTACGGTCGCGATCAAGCGGCGCTTCATCCGCCGCTGAGCGCACAGTCGAGGAGACGAAATTTGGAAGAGATCGACTATATCGCCAGCGGGCTCCGCTTTCCCGAGGGGCCCATCGCACAGCCTGACGGATCGGTGCTGCTTGTGGAAATCGAGCGCGGCACAGTGTCTCGCATTGATCCCGCGGGCGGGGTTTCGATCGTCGCGACACCGGGTGGCGGCCCCAATGGAGCCGCGATGGGCCCGGACGGCCATTGCTATATCTGCAACAATGGCGGCTTTCGCTGGATCGAGAATGAGGAAGGGCTGCGTCCCGCCGGACAGGCCGAGGAGTATTCGGGCGGACGGATCGAACGGGTAAACCTGGCGACCGGGGAGGTCGTCCGCCTGTACGACCATGCCGAGAACGGGCCGCTGAGCGCCCCCAACGACATCGTCTTCGATCGCACCGGTGGCTTCTGGTTCACCGATACCGGGGCCGGCCGGCATCGCAACATGGACCGGGGCGGGCTGTTCTACGCCCGACCCGACGGATCCTCGATCACCGAAGTCGTCTATCCGATGCTGCAACCCAACGGGATCGGCCTGTCACCACAGGAAGACGTGCTGTATGTCGCCGAGACTGTCTCGGGGCGGCTCTGGGCGTTTGACGTAGAGAGCCCGGGCAAGATTCGCCGTCGCGACTGGCCGTCGCCCAATGGCGGCAGGCTGGTCGCCAGCCTGCCCGAATATCGCCTGTTCGACTCGCTCGCGGTCGATGCTGACGGCAACATCGCGGTTGCCACCTTGTACGATGGCGGAATCGTGGTGATTTCCCCGCAAGGCGAGATCGTTGAGGACATCCGCATGCCGGACAGGTTCGTCACGAACATCTGCTTCGGCGGCGGCGATCTTCGTACCGCCTATATAACCATGGCATTTACCGGGCGACTCGCCCGGATGAAGTGGTCCCGCGCCGGCCTGCGGCTGAACTTTTCCTGACCGCCATCCCCGCCGGCTTCACGCTGGCGTCATCCTGTCCACACGGGCCCAGCTTCCAATTGATTGTTCCACGATTATGTTCCATAATAATGCGAGAAGGTGGATCGGGTCCGCGCTGAACCGGCGATTGCCACAGCCCGCACGACGAACATGCCGTAGAGGAGGGGATATCATGCAGAAATTCCATGGCGGCAGATCGGCCAGATCATTGGCGCCCCTTGCCCCGCACACCCGCTCGACGGAAGCCGGTCGATGAGCGGTCGCCTGTCCGGTCGCGTGGCGATCATCACCGGCGGAGCCCGCGGACAAGGTGCCGCCACCGCGCGCATCTTCGCGGCAGAGGGCGCGCGCGTCGTCATCGCCGATCTGCTGGTGCCGGAGGGGGAGGCCGTCGCTGCGGCGATCGGCGCGTCTGCTGTCTTCCGCAAGCTGGACGTTTCGGACGAAAATGCCTGGAACGGTCTGGTCGCCGAGATCGGCGCATTGTGGGGCGCGGTCGATATCCTGATCAACAATGCAGGCATCCTGCACGCGGGCACGCTGCTCGATCTGGAAAAAGCCGATTTCGAGCGGGTCCTCAACGTCAACCTGATCGGCGCCTGGCTTGGCATCAAGGCCACCGCGCCCGTGATGATCGCGGCCGGAAAGGGTTCGATCGTCAATATCTGCTCGATCGGCGCGCTCGTCGGCATGAACGGCACGGGCGCCTATGGAGCCAGCAAATGGGCGCTCCGCGGCCTTACCAAGACTGCCGCGATGGAGCTAGGATTCAAGGGCGTGCGCGTCAACGCCGTGTTCCCGGGCGCGGTCAATACCGAGATGAACGACGCGAACCGGCCGGCTACCACCGGCAATGAGCCGCAGATCATCACGCGTCCGATCCAGCGCTACGCCGATCCCGAGGAAATTGCCCGGGCCAGCCTGTACCTCGCCAGCGACGAGTCATCCTATCTGTGCGGTGCCGAGATCGTCGTCGACGGCGGACTGACGCTGGGAGCCTATAAGGACTTCCTGCCCGGTAGTCCCAATGGGTGACATCCCCCGCGAAGATGGCCAGGCCTATCCTTCGGCACTGCGCGCGAATGTGACGCTTGGGCTGCTGTTCGTAGCCTATATCTTCTCTTTTCTCGACAGGCAGATCCTGTCGTTGATGGTCGGCCCGGTCCGGGCGTCGCTGCAGATCAGCGATTTCCAGATGAGCCTGCTCCAGGGCTTCGCCTTCTCGATCTTCTTCGTCGTCGCCGGCGTGCTGATCGGCGGGCTGGCCGATCGACACCGGCGGACGTGGATCATCGCCGCCGGCATCCTGCTGTGGAGCCTGATGACCATGGCCAGCGGCTTCGCGAACAGCTTTGTCATCCTGCTGATCGCGCGCATGGGCCTCGGCGTCGGCGAAGCAGCGCTGGCGCCGGCTGGGTTTTCGCTGCTTGCCGACAGCTTCAGGCCAAAGCATCTGGTCCGCGCGACATCGATCTTCACGCTGGGCTCACTGCTCGGCGGCGGCCTGGCCTTCTTCTTCGGTGGCGCCCTGATCGACTATCTCAGCCAGACGCCCCGCCCGCTCCAGATCGGCGACCTCGAACCATGGCAGATGGCTTTCATCTGCGCCGGCCTGCCGGGGTTGCTGCTTGTGCCTGCGCTGATGCTCCTGCCCGAGCCGGCACGGCGCGGCCCGCTCGTCGGTTCGCGCCAGAGCTTCGCCGACACGGTCGGCTATCTTTGGACTCGCCGCCGCGACTTCAGCCCATTTTATGTCTGCTCCGGGCTACTCGCCATCGCGAACTATGGCGGGTTGACCTGGTTCCCCACCCACATGATGCGCAATTTCGCCATGGGGCCCCTCGAAGCCGGCGCGCTGCTCGGCACGGTGCAGCTCATCGGAAGCATCATCGGTGCGTTGGGGGGTGGGGCGCTCACCGAGATACTGCAGCGACGCGGGATGGCCGACGCCCATCTCCGCACCATCGCGGTGTCGTCGCTCGGCATCGCCCTGGGGCTGTGTGCCCCGCTGATGCCGAACGTTCCGGCCACGCTGGCTCTGTGGTCGCTCGCCATCATATGTCTGAGCGCCTATTTCGGAAGCGTGGTCGCCGCGCTCCAGCTGCTCACCCCGAACAACCTGCGCGCGTCCAATTCGGCGATGCTCCTGGTCGTGGTGTCGCTGAGCGGCCTGGCGATCGGGACCGCGCTGATCGGTGCCGTCGCCGACCTCGTATTTCCGGGCCAGGTGGGCGGCATCGGCCGGGCGCTGGCCGTCGTCGCGGTTCCCGCCGCGCTGATATCGGCCATCGTCGCCATCCGGGCGCTGCCTGTTTTCGCACGCTCGATCGCTGGCGCCTCCATGGCATCGGAATCACAATGATGCGGAGGCCAGGCGCAATCGATCACGCCCGCCGAATGGGATATTGCCCGGCCGGACATGTCCCATCCGCCGGTGTGATATCCGCTCATGGGCACAGGCCCGGCTCGGTTGATTATGGGCCCATTATCTTCCATGAGCCGGGCGAATTCGAAAACGGAATTGCGGAGGAAATGTGACAGCAACCGGGTTTGACCTGTCGGGACGGACAGCCCTTGTCTCAGGGGCTTCGGGAGGCCTGGGCGCGCATTTCGCGACAGTGCTCGCGGAGGCCGGGGCGCATGTCATCCTCGCCGCGCGCCGCGCCGAACAACTCGAGGAACAGGCGTCGCGGATCCGTGGCGCGGGCGGGCAATGCACGACGATCGGCCTGGATGTGACCAGCGCCGCCAGCATCGCGTCGATCACCTCTCACCTCGCCACGGTCGATATCCTCGTCAACAATGCGGGCATCGTCCGCGAAGCATCGGCGCTCGATCTGTCGGAAGACGATTGGGACGCGGTGATCGACACCAACCTGAAGGGCATGTTCCTGCTCGCGCAGGCCGCGGCGAAAGCGATGCGGGCCGGCGGCCGCAAGGGCTCGATCATCAATATCGCGTCGGTACTCGGCCTGCGCCAGGCGGCCGGCGTGCTCTCCTATGCCGTATCCAAGTCGGGGACGATCCAGCTGACCAAGACGCTGGCGCTGGAGCTGGCGCGCTTCGGTATCCGGGTCAACGCGCTCGCCCCCGGTTATCTGGAGACCGAGCTGAACGGCGATTTCTGGAAGAGCGAGGGCGGCCAGGCGATGATCCGCCGCATCCCGCAGCGCCGGCTGGGCAGCCTGCGGGATCTCGACGGGCCGCTGCTGCTGCTCGCGTCGGACGCCTCCGCCTATATGAC
Source organism: uncultured Sphingomonas sp. (assembly GCA_947085315.1). Classification (GTDB taxonomy): domain Bacteria; phylum Pseudomonadota; class Alphaproteobacteria; order Sphingomonadales; family Sphingomonadaceae; genus Rhizorhabdus. The sequence goes on from CAMTVW010000013.1 coordinate 162,418, forward strand.
CGGGTCGGTGATCACGGTCGATGGCGGTCACACCGTGAGCAGCCTGTAATGGGCGCCGCTCCTGACGCACCCTCGATTTTGGTGAATGACGACATGACGACAAACGGGAATATCAGCGCACGGGCGGTCAGGATCGCCGCAGATGTCGAAACGTTCGTGCGCGACATCATTATCCCCTATGAAAAGGATCCGCGGTGCGGCGCCCATGGGCCGGCCGACGAACTGGTGTATGAAATGCGTGCGAAGGCGCGCGACGCCGGCGTGCTCACCCCGCATGTACTGCCTGACGGCTCCCACCTCACCCAGCTCGAAACGGCGCTGGTGCTGCGCAAATCCGGCCTGTCTCCGCTGGGGCCGCTGGCCTGCAACACGGCGGCGCCCGACGAGGGCAACATGTTCCTGCTCGGCAAGGTGGGCAGCCCTGAACAGAAGGCCCGTTTCCTCGATCCGCTGGTTCGCGGCGAGGCCCGTTCGGCCTTCTTCATGACCGAGCCCGCCACCGAGGGCGGAGCCGGGTCCGATCCGTCGATGATGCAGACGACATGCGAGCCCGACGGTAACCATTGGGTCATCAACGGCCGCAAGGCCTTCATCACCGGAGCGGCCGGCGCGAAGGTCGGCATCATCATGGCGAAGTCCAGCGACGGCGCCTGCATGTTCCTGGTCGACCTGCCCGATCCCGCGATCCGCATCGAACGGATCCTCGAAACCATCGATTCGTCGATGCCGGGAGGCCACGCCATCATCGCCATCGACAATCTGCGCGTGTCCGCCGACCAGATGCTCGGCGCCAGCGGCGAAGGCTTCACCTATGCGCAGGTGCGGCTGAGCCCGGCGCGGCTGTCGCATTGCATGCGCTGGCTGGGCGCGTGCACCCGCGCTCATGAGATCGCGACCGCCTATGCGTGCAAGCGGCAGGCGTTCAGCAAGCTGCTGGTCGACCATGAAGGCGTCGGCTTCATGCTGGCGGAGAACCTGATCGACCTGAAGCAGGCCGAACTGATGATCGACTGGTGCGCATCGGTCCTCGACAGCGGGTCGCTCGGCACGGTCGAAAGCTCGATGGCTAAGGTGGCGGTTTCGGAAGCGTTGATGCGCATCGCCGACCGCTGCGTCCAGGTGATGGGGGGAACCGGCGTGTCCGGCGACACCATCGTCGAACAGGTGTTTCGCGAGATCCGGGCATTCCGCATCTATGACGGCCCGACCGAGGTGCACAAATGGAGCCTCGCGAAGAAGATCAAGCGTGACTTCCTGAAAGGTCAGCCGGCGTGAGCAGCGTCGTCGACGACAATCTGGGCACGACCGCCGTCCGCGAGGGCTTCGCCTTCGACGAGGCAGCGCTCGATCGCTGGATGTCGGCGAACGTCGCGGGCTATTCGGGCCCCTTGTCGGTCGAGCAGTTCAAGGGCGGGCAGTCCAATCCGACCTACAAGCTCGTCACCCCCGGCCATGCCTATGTCCTGCGCCGCAAGCCGCCCGGCCAGCTGCTGAAGGGCGCGCACGCCATCGAGCGCGAGGCCGTCGTCCTGACCGCGCTGGAGAAAGCCGACTTCCCCGTCGCACATGTCTACGGAATATGCACCGACGAGACCGTGATCGGCACCTGGTTCTACGTCATGGACATGGTTGAGGGCCGCATCTTCTGGGATGCGATCCTGCCGGGGATGGACAAGGCCGAGCGGGCGGCGATCTACGACGCGATGAACGCCACGATCGCACAGCTGCACATGGTCGACTACGCGGCAGTCGGGCTGGCCGACTATGGACGGCCGGGCAATTATTTCGCCCGGCAGATCGGCCGCTGGTCGAAGCAATATCTGGAAGATACCGACGCCGGGCGCGATCCCAATATGGACCGCCTCATCGAGTGGCTGACGGCCAATGTGCCCGAGGGCGATGAAACCAGCCTGACGCACGGCGACTTCCGCATCGACAATATGATCTTTCACCCGACCGAGCCGCGCGTGCTGGCGGTGCTCGACTGGGAATTGTCGACGCTCGGCCATCCGTTGGCTGATTTCGCCTACAACGCAATGGCCTACCACATGCCGCCGCATATCGTCGCGGGATTGGCGGGGGCCGACATCGAAGCATTGGGCATCCCCGCGGAACCCGACTATATCGCGGCCTATTGTCGGCGAACCGGACGCGACGGGATAGCCGACTACGGATTCTATCGCACCTTCGTATTCTTCCGCCTCGCGGCGATTTTCCATGGTATCAAGGGTCGGACGATCCGCGGCACCGCATCGTCGGCCCAGGCGCATCAACGGGCCGCCATCTTCCCCGAACTGGCGGAGCTGGCATGGGCGCAAACGGCAGGATTGCGATAGGAAATGTTGGTCCAACCATGATCGGCGCGTGACCGGACAGGAGCCATGCCGCAAGGCAACAGGATCCGACAGTCATGGCTGATAAGGCTCCCCACAGGGGAGAGGAAGAGGAGGAGAGACGTGAACAACGTAGCGAAAATCCCCACCGGAAAACGGCGGAAGCAGCTGATCACGTCCATCCATTCGGCGAGGGAAGTCGTCGGGCGTCGCGAGTTCTTCCGCTATCGGGATCTGGGTCTGGGCGAAGTGACCGACGGTCGTATCGGTGCGACGACCATGAAGATCCGGAACGCGATGACCCAACCAACCGGCTGGCATTATCACACCTGCGAGGCCCAGATCAGCCTCTGCCTCAAGGGCTGGGCGGACATCGTTTTCGAAGATGGTACCGAGATCCGCATAGAAGCCGGCGACTTTGAATATATCCCCGGCGGAGTACTCCACAACGAAGTCGCCACCTCCGACGACCTCGAATCGATCGAGATCAGCATTCCTGCCGATATGGGCACCGTGGCGGTCGATCCGCCGGCATGGTGGCTGGCGCGCGAGAAGCAGCGCGCGATGAAGATCGGCTAGACCCGGCGGCGCTGGTCGATGGATCTCGGACTGTCCGGGAAAACCGCGCTGATCACCGGCGCGTCGCAGGGGGTTGGGCGGGCGACCGCCCGGCTCCTGGCGGCGGAAGGCTGCAACCTGATCCTGGTGGCCCGATCTCAGGCCGATCTGGACGCGGTGTCGCGATCGATCCTGACGGATCACCCGATCACCCTCACGACGCGCGCCTGCGATATTGCCGGTCCAGGCGCCGCAGAAGCGCTGTTCGCCGAGCATCCGGCGATCGATATCCTCGTCAACAATGCCGGCGCGATTCCTGCCGGCACCATCGATCAGGTCGACGACGCTGCATGGCGAACCGGCTGGGAGCTCAAGGTCTTCGGCTATATCGCGCTGATCCGCTGCTACTACCCTCGCATGACCGAGCGGGGCTCGGGCGTGATCCTGAACGTGATGGGGGCCTCGGGCGACCGGCCGGGTCCCAATACTATCGCGATCGGCATGGGCAATTCGACGCTCAACGCGATGACCAAGGCGATCGGGGGAAGTTCGGCCCGCCATGGCGTGCGGGTGGTGGGCGTCAATCCCGGGCCGATCGCTACCGATCGCGGCGTCGCCATCATGCGCCACAAGGCTGCTGAGCAGCTAGGTGACCCCGACCGGTGGGAAGAATTTACCCGCGACATGCCCTTTGCGCGAATGGCATCTCCGGATGAGATCGCCTCCGCCATCGCCTTTCTCGTCTCGCCCAGGGCCTCTTATATCACCGGGGCCGTTCTCAACGTCGATGGCGGTGTCGCAAACAAGGTCAGCGATTATTGACAGGAGGCTGATGCCGCTCAGTCCGGTGGCGGCAACGCGTCCTCCCCCGCCCTGAAGAAGGCGCGATCCTCGTGGACCTGGTTCACCAGCCACTTCACAAACACCTCGATCCGCCGGTTGTGACGGACATCCTCGCGGACCACCAGCCAGAAGCTTTGATTGATGGCCACGTCGTCCTTGAGGACACGGACCAGCCGATCGTCGCCCTCGGCAACGAAACACGGCAGCAGTGCGATGCCGGCCCCGGTCGCGGTCGCATGCGCCTGCATCGCGGTACCGCTCATCCGGATTCCGATCACCGCGCCGGGAAGCACCTTCTTCCAGTAATCGAGCTGGACTTTCGACAGCGTGTTGCGCGCAAATCCGACCAGCCGGTGCCCGCCAAGGTCAGCGATCCTCTCGATCGGGGGATGTTCATCCAGATAGGCGCGGCTCGCGAACAGGCCCAGATTGGTATCCGCCAGCCGGCGTGTCGTCAGCGGACCGCGCTGGGGGCGCTTGGGCAGTACCGCCATGTCCACTTCGCGCTTCAGCGGGCTGAAGTACCAGCTAGGTGAAATGATCTCGACCACGATGTTGGGGTAAAGATCATGAAATGCCTTGATCCGTTCACTCAGGAACCAGATGCCGAACGCCTCCGAAACCGCGACCCGGACGAATCCCGACATATCCTCGTCGGGCTCCGACTCCTCGATATCGAGCATCGCCGCTTCGGCGCGTTCGGCAAGATCGAGCAATTTTTCGCCCGCCTCGGTCAGCAGCCATTCGCCGCCATGGAGTTCGAACAAGGTGGCGTTGCTCGATTGCCCCAGCCGCGCGATGCGGCGGCTGAGCGTCGTCGCGTTGATTCCCAGCAATTTCGCCGCCGAACCCAGCTTCGAGTTGCGCGCCAGAGCCAGAAAGGTCCTGACGTCATCCCAATTCAGGTTCTTCTTCATCGTCCCAACATTCCCCCTCGCCCCGGCGCTGGTGCGGTGGAGCCGCTTATGGCCGCAGCTTGTCCGTCCGGCAACGATGGTCGCGCATGGTGCCACTGTTGGCAACTGCAATAGCGGACTTCGCCGCCCCCGCCCCATGGCGGGTCTGCACGTCGCGAGCGAGCCGATAGTGCGCGGCGATTTTGCAGCCGCTGTCTCGAAAACATGACTTGTCCCCGATCGCGCCCCGCACGAAGGCCGATCCCGGGATGGGAGGCCGAAGCACCGATTGACTGTTCCACAATATTGTTCCAATACTTTGTGCGGATTGTTGCGCGGAGCCAGCGCACAGCACGAACGTGCGCCGCTCGTCGGCTGCAGGTCTCGGGAGAGGATGTGGATGAGACAGCGTAGATCCGGTCCTAGGATGGACCGCGTGGCAGTCCGCGGACCGGGCATCTCGCGTGCTCCATTTGCAGGCTTGATCGGGCGCTGAAGCGTCTACGACCGGGCGCAAGTCGCCTGAAACATACTGGAAGGTGTCAACGTGGTGACTGAAATAGATCCGGCCATTCGTGCGATCATCGGCGAAATCGACTATGATCCGGCCGAACTCCAGCGCCGCTACGTCTTCGAGCGCGATGTGCGGCTCCGGCCCGACCGCGACAAACAGTATATCGAAACCGACGCCGAATTCTCGCACTATGCCGACGATCCCTATGTCGAGCCCGGCGAACGGCCGCCGCTCCACGATCATAGCGAGATCGTCATCGTCGGAGGCGGCATGGGCGGCCTGGTGGTCGGCGCCCGCCTGCGCGAGGCCGGCTTCGAAGATATCCGCATCGTGGAAAAAGGCGGCGACTTCGGTGGCACCTGGTACTGGAACCGCTATCCGGGGATCCGCTGCGACACCGAATCCTACGTTTACGTACCGATGATCGAGCAGGTCGAGTCCTTCCCCTCGGAAAAATACGTCCGCGGCTCGGAAATCCGCGAGCATCTGCTGCGGATAGCGCGTCGTTACGATCTCTATCGCAATGCCTGTCTGCAAACCGGCGTCACGGGGATGCGGTGGGACGAGAAGGAGGCCCGCTGGCATATCCTGACCGACAAGGGCGACGACATGACGGCGCGGTTCGTCGTGCTGTCCAACGGACTGCTCGTCCGCCCCAAATTGCCTGGTATCCCCGGCATCGACATCTTCAGGGGCCATACCTTTCACACCAGCCGGTGGGACTTCGGCTATACCGGCGGCGATGAGACGGGGGGCCTTTCGGGGCTGGCCGACAAGCGGGTCGGGGTGATCGGAACCGGCGCGACCGGGGTGCAGGTCGTCCCGCCGGTCGCGGCGTCGGCAGAGCATCTATATGTGTTCCAGCGCACGCCGGCCGCCGTCGATTATCGCGCCAACCGCCCCACCGACGATGCCTGGGCCCATTCGCTCGAACCCGGATGGCAGGCCCGCCGGGTCGATAATTTCAACCTCGTGACCACCGGCCGTGCGCATGACGTCGATCTGGTGGGCGATCAGTTTTCGGCCACCGGAAAGCTGCGCGATGCCGCATGGGCCGCCGCGCAAATCGGCCGACCGCTGAGCGATGCTGAAAAGGAACTGATCGTCGATACGCTCGACGACAAGATGATGAACCGTCTGCGGGCGCGGATCGACGCCGAGGTCGAGAATCCGGCGACCGCCGAAGCCCTGAAGCCGTGGCATCGGCGGTGGTGCAAGCGCCCGCTGTTCAGCGACGATTATCTGCAGGCCTTCAACCGGCCCAACGTCACGCTCGTCGATACCGCCGGAAAGGGCATTGAGCGGATGACCGAAACCGGCGTCGTGGTCGCCGGCCAGGAATATCCCGTCGATTGCCTGATCTTCGCAACGGGCTTCGAGACGGGAACCGAATATACCCACCGCGCGGGCTATGACGTCGTCGGCCGCGACGGGCTGGAGCTCAGCGAATATTGGAAGGACGGGATGAAGACCTTCCACGGAATGTTCACCCGCGGCTTCCCCAACTGCCTGATCATGGGATCGGGCCAGGGCGCGTCGGCGGTGGCCTATTCCTATCCGCTCCAGGAGCAGGCCAAGCATGTCGCCCACGTCATCCGCGAGGCCAAGGACCGCCACGCGACAACGGTCGAGCCCTCGGCACAGGCGGTTGAGGATTATCTCGCCGAGGTGAAGCCGATGTCGGTCAGCCAGCGCAAATTCTGGCTCGAATGCACGCCCAGCTACATGAATGACGAAGGTGCCAGCAACAATCGTCACGGTTTCTACGCAAACGCCCACCCGGCCGGCACGGTCGATTTCTACAGGATGCTGGCCGAATGGCGCGAACGAAACCAATTGTCGGAACTGGAATTCGAATAGGCGGCCAGCTCCGCCCCCCGGGCGGCGAGGAGAAAGCAATGATCGAGACGCTAGAGGCTTCGCCGGTTCGCGAGCCGCTGTTCGACTTCGACTATGTCAACGATCCGCTCAGCGGCGGCGACGTGCATGAAGGCTATTGGCACCTCAAGGAAACCGCCCCGCCGGTCTTCTGGACAGCCGCCAATGGCGGCCACTGGGTGCTGAACAGCGCCAGCGCGATCACCCATGTTCTCCGCCACCCGGAAACCTTCACCAGCCGTTTCGTCACCATTCCGGCGACGACCTACACCCCGGTCGTCATCCCCACGACGCTCGACCCGCCAGAGCATCGGCCGTTTCGGCAGCTTTTGCGGCCGTTCTTCGAATCGAAGGCGATCGAGCCACTCGAAGCCTGGGTCGTCGAATGGGCGAACAAGCTGATCGATCGATTCATCGAGGACAAGCAGTGCGAGTTCGTCGACGCGATGGCATCGCGCCTGCCGGTTTCGATCTTCATGGAGTTCATGGGCCTGCCGCTCGAGAGCTTCGAGGAGTTTCGCGATCTCGTCGTGTCCTATTTCAACGCGGTCATCGACATGGCCGAGCGGGCGAAGCATGCCGATACGATCAACGGCCACCTGGTCGCGATCGTCGAAGAGCGTCGCCGCGCGCCGAAGGACGATCTCGTCTCCAAGCTGCTCGTGGCGGAAATCGACGGCCGTCCGCTGGCCTATGAAGAGTTGATGTCGATCTGCTTCAACATGTTCGTCGGCGGGCTCGATACGGTGGTCAATGCGATGTCGTTCGGCATGCGTCACCTCGCCCGCGACGAGGCGCTGCGGCAGCGGATCATCGACGATCCCGATTGCATCAACAATGTGATCGAAGAGTTGATGCGGCTATATTCCTTCGTGAACACCCGTCGCTATGTCACCGAGGACACCGAGGTGAATGGCGTTTCGATGAAAGCCGGTGATCCGATCCTCGTTCCGCTGATGATGGTCGGCTGGGACGACCATATGAACGTCTGCCCGCATCAGGCCTCGGTCGATCGCGGCGTCTATCGTCACGGTGCGTTCGGCACGGGCATCCACACGTGCCTCGGCATCCATCTCGCCCGGCTCGAGCTGAAAATCCTCTATCGGGTGTGGTTCGAACGGATCGGCCATTTCCGGCTGGCCGACGCCGATGCTCCGTTGGAAATGCGCGCCGGGATGGTGATGGCGATCAAGAAGCTGCCCCTCGCCTGGGATTAGGGTCTGAACCCTGATCCTGATCGGGGGCGAGCCTCGACGACCAGAAGGCGGCGGACGGGTCGTCGGGCAGGAAGCCCCCCACCACGGCATCTGAGCCGGGCGGTGGAACGCCTGCGGCGGGCCGCGTCGCCTTCCAGTCGTGCACATATAGCCGGCTGGTGAATTTCCACACGCCGCCCCGGCGCGCGAACCGGTCGAGATAGCGCCCTCCCGCAGTCACCTCCTGGGGAGGATCGTCGCGCGTCAGGGCGAACACCGTCACATAGCATTCGCCCCGGGCGTGATCGCCGGCAATCTCGTAGCGCTCGTTCGAAACATAGTGGCACATCGTGCGGTAGAGGCTGCGCGTACGATCCAATATCGCCGGAACATAGTCGTCGATCGCCGCTGCGGCGAAGCCGGTGTCCATCCGGGCATCGTCGTGGAAGGTCGATCGCATTATCGCCTCGTCCGCGCGGTCGGCCCCGCGAACATAGGTCATGAGCAGGTCATGGAGCGCGATCCGCGCATCATGCGGACTATCAGTCATGCGACGCCTCCACAGGCGGCCGCACGCCGCTCGCGCTCATGATCCCGCCGTCGATGACCAGTTCGCTCGCGGTCATGTAGCTTGACGCATCCGAAGCCAGGAACAGGACGCCCGCCGCGACCTCTGACGGCCGCCCGGCCCTGCCGAACGGGACAACTCCGCGCGCCGCCTCGTCCGCCGCCATCGGCGGCTGTCCGCCGGCCTCGCCCCCGTTGGTGATCTTGCCCCAGACCGGCGTGTCGATGAAACCCGGGTGGACCGAGTTGACGCGGATGCCATCGCCCGCCTGCGCGCACTCCATCGCGATCGACTTGGCGAAGAGACGCACCGCGCCCTTGGTGGCGCTGTAGCCGGCAAGGTAGGAGGAACCGCGAAGACCCGCCACCGACGACATCATGATGATCGATCCCCCACCCTGACGACGCATCAGCGGCAGGCAATATTTGACCGACAGGAAGACGGCGTCGAGATTGATCGCTGTCTGGCGGCGCCAGTCGGCAAGGCTCATGTCCACGATCGAGGGCGATCCAATCCCCATGCCGGCATTGGATACCAGGATGTCGAGCCTGCCATGGCTGGCGCCGATCTCTTCCACCAGATCCTGCCATGCCTGCTCGTCCGTCACGTCCTGATGGCGATAGATCGCCTTCTGCCCGCGACCGGCGATCCGCTTGACCACCTCGGTGCCCAGTCGATCATCGATGTCGGTCGCGAACACCGTGGCGCCTTCGGCTGCCAGAAGTTCCGCGCAGGCGGCCCCGATCCCGGACGCGGCGCCGGTGACCAGCGCGATCTTGCCTTCAACCTGTGCCATCAATCCCCTCCGCTTGCACCGCATCATTTTCCGTTGCTCACGCTCCCCGGTTCGCCGGTTCAGCCTTGTGCAGTTTCGTTCCTATATTTTGCCCTATTATATTGTTCTACTATAATCGCTCTGGTAGCGGAGAGCGGGTGGTAGCGCCACCATGTCAAGCCGTCGCGCTCTGCATTCTAGCAGCGGCCTTTGCAGCGCAGAGCATCGCCTTGCGGCCGGCAGAGCGCTATCCAGAGAGTATCTTACTATTGATTGTTCTACGATACTGTTCCAAACTATTGCGGAATTCGGTCAATCCGGGCAGCTGCTCCTTCGGGCGGCTGACGAGAAGATCCCCAATTTTTGTCCCTGCCTGAGAGAAAAATGAGATTCATCGAATGAACCGGCCCCTAGTGATCAATGCCGGCCCATCCGCTGCAACAGAAGACGGCCATCTTTCCGATTTGTTTCATCCTGCCGCTCCCGATCGCGAAGGGCCGGCCATGGCCCCATATCTGCGCATGAGCATTTCGCCGCGCCCGCCCGCCCCGGGGCGTTTTGCGATCGGGGCCGGGCGATGGATCTGAACTTCACCACTGAGGAACTCGCTTTCAGGGATGAGGTCCGGACCTTCCTGCGAGAAAAGCTCCCGGCCCGGATCACCGCCAAGGTCGGCTCGGGAAAACGGCTGAGCAAGCCCGATTATGACGAATGGCATGCCATCCTGGCGGCAAAAGGATGGCTCGCCACCCATTGGCCGCGCGAGTGGGGCGGACCCGGCTGGGACATCGTCCGGCGTTTCATCTTCGAAGTTGAAGCGGCCATGGCGCTCGCGCCCGATATCGTACCGTTCGGAGTCAAGATGCTCGGCCCGGTCCTGATCCAATATGGGTCGGAGGATCAGAAACGCCATTGGCTGCCGCGTATCCTCGACGGCTCGGACTGGTGGTGTCAGGGGTTTTCGGAACCCGGCGCGGGGTCCGACCTCGCCAGCCTTAAATGCGCGGCGGTACGGAGCGGCGACGACTATATCGTCAATGGGCAGAAGACCTGGACGACGCTGGGTCAGTTCGCGAACATGATCTTCTGCCTCGTCCGCACCGACAATGGCGGCAAGAAGCAGCAGGGCATATCCTTCCTGCTCATCGACATGCACTCGCCCGGCGTCGATGTGCGGCCCATCAGGCTGCTCGACGGCGAGCATGAGGTGAACGAGATATTCTTCACCGACGTACGCGTCCCCGCGGCCAATCTGATCGGCGAAGAAGGCCATGGCTGGACCTACGCCAAATATCTGCTCACGCTCGAGCGGACCAGCATTGCGGGTGTGGGGCCGGCCATCGCGGCCTTTCGTCGATTGCAGGCGATCGCGGCCAATCAGCTCGACGGGGGCGTCCCGCTCGCCCGCAATCCGCTGTTCGCTGCCCGCATTGCCAGGCTCGCGATCGACCTCGAAAATATGAAGACCACCAATCTTCGCGTGCTGGCGGCGGCAGGAAAAGGCGCCGAGCCGGTGGCGGAGAGCTCGATGCTCAAAATCCGCGGCACCGAGATCCGCCAGGAGATAACCAGCCTGATGCGCCGCGCGCTCGGCCCCTATGCCCAGCCCTTCCTGTCCGCCGCGCTCGACGAGGGATTTGCCGGCGAACCGATCGGGCCCGATTATGCGGCTCCGATCGCAGCCGAATATCTGAACTATCGGAAGCTATCGATTTACGGCGGCTCGAACGAGATCCAGCGCGAGATAATCACAAAAGCGATTTTGGAGCTGTAAGGGGCATGGACTTCAATCTCCCCGAAGATCGGCAGATGCTGTCCGACACGCTGGGCCGCTACCTGGCCGATCGCTACGGTTTCGACGTCCGCAACCGAATCGCCTTTTCGGATGCAGGCTGGTCGCGCGAGCATTGGGCGGCGCTGGCCGAGCTCGGCATCCCCGCCGCGCTGTTCGACAGCGCCGCCGGTGGCTTCGGGGGCAGCGCGTTCGACATCGGCATTATCTTCGAGAAGCTGGGCAAGGCGCTGGTCGTCGAACCCTTTCTGGGCACGCTCATGGCCGGGCATGCGGTGCGGCTGGCCGGTGGCGACGCCGGGCTTCTGGGCCAGCTTGTCTCCGGGGAACTGATCGCGGCTTTCGCGCATCAGGAGCCGCTCGGGCGCTACGCGCTCGAAGATGTGCGGACGGTCGCTTCCCGACAGGGTGAACGATGGTCGCTGTCTGGGCGCAAGGCCGTGGTTGCCCATCTGGAGGCGGCGGATGTGATCCTGGTGTCGGCACGCACCGCCGGACAGCCATGTGACGCGACGGGAATCTCGCTTTTCATGGTCCAGAGCGGCGCCGCAGGCCTTAATGTCCGGGGCTATCCGATGATCGACGGGGGACGGGGGGGGGAACTCTCGTTGCATGACACGCCCGCGACGCTGCTGGGGTCAATCGATCAGGCCTATCCCGTTATCGAAGAGGTGGTCGCGCTCGGCAATGTCGCCCTGGTCTGGGAAGCGGTGGGCGTGATGGACGCGCTGAAGGACAGCACGCTCGACTATCTGCGCGTCCGCACCCAGTTCGGCATGCCGATCGGAAAATTCCAGGTGCTGCAGCATCGCATGGCGACGCTGGCGCTCGAGATCGAACAGGCGCGCTCGGCGGCGATCAATGCCGCCGCCGCGATCGGCGGCGGTCGTCCCGCTCGGGAGCGCGCGGTGTCGGCGGCGAAGTACACGATCGGCCGGGTCGGCACGATCGTCGCCGAAGAGGTGATCCAGCTCCATGGCGGCATCGGCATGACCTGGGAACTGCCATTGTCGCATCATGCCAAACGTCTCACCATGATCGGCCATCAGTTCGGCGACGAGGACTATCATCTCGAACGGTTCATCGCGCTGTCCGCCGACGCCGCCTGAAATATCGATCCGAGTTTCCTCAGGAGTCCCCATGCGCGACGCCGTTATCGTTTCCACTGCCCGCACCCCGATCGGGCGCGCCTATCGGGGCGCCTTCAACGCGACGCCGTCACCCACGCTCGCGGCGCACGCCATTCGCGCCGCGGTCGAGCGGTCCGGCGTCGATCCCGCCGAAATCGACGATGTCCTGATCGGCAGCGCGCTGCAGCAGGGAGTGCAGCATATGATCGGCCGCAACGCGGCGCTGCGGGCGGGCCTGCCGGTATCGGTCGCCGGCATGTCGCTCGACCGCCAATGCGCCTCGGGGCTGATGACGATCGCGACCGCCGCCAAGCAGATCATCGTCGACAGGATGGATGTCGTCGTCGCGGGCGGCGTAGAATCGATCTCGCTCGTCCAGACCGCCGCGCTGCGCGCCGAAGACGATCCCGAGCTTGTCGCCATGGTGCCCGACATCGCCATGCCGATGCTGCACACCGCCGAAATGGTGGCGAAACGCTACGCAATCCCGCGCGAACGGCAGGACGCCTACGCGCTCCAGTCGCAGCAGCGGACCGCCACCGCGCAGGCCAATGGCGCCTTCGATGCCGAGATCGTGCCGGTGACGGCGACGATGGCGATCCTCGACAAGGCCAGTGGCGAGCGCTCCAGCCGCGCGGTGACGCTCACCGCCGACGAGGGCAACCGGCCTGAAACGACGTTGGCGGGTCTATTGGCGCTCAAGCCGGTCGTCGACGGCGGGGTCATCACTGCCGGCAATGCCAGCCAGTTGTCCGACGGCGCGTCCGCCTGCGTCGTCATGGAGGCAGGCCTCGCCGAACGGCGTGGACTGACACCGCTGGGCCGATATGTCGGCATGGCCGTCGCCGGCACCGAGCCCGACGAGATGGGCATTGGTCCGGTCTTCGCGGTGCCGACGCTGCTTAAGCGTTTCGGGCTGCGGATCGACGATATCGGCCTTTGGGAATTGAACGAGGCCTTCGCGGTGCAGGTCCTCTATTGCCGTGATCGCCTTGAAATCCCCGATGACCGGCTGAACGTCAATGGCGGCTCAATCTCGATCGGCCATCCCTATGGCATGTCGGGCGCCCGCCTTACCGGCCACGCCCTGATCGAGGGAAAGCGGCGTGGTGCGAAATATGCCGTGGTGACCATGTGCGTGGGCGGCGGCATGGGCGCCGCAGGACTGTTCGAGATCTTCTGACCGGCGGCCGGCGCGCCGTGCGCCGGCCACACCGACATCAGGCAAGCGCGACGCTGATGACCTTCAGCTGGGTTACCTCGTGCAGGCTGTCCAGGCCGTGCTGCCGCCCGATGCCCGACTGCTTCGCTCCGCCAAAGGGGACATCATAGGGCAGAACGAGGTGCCGGTTCACCCAGACGATCCCGCTGTCGATCTTCAGGGCTACCTCGGTCGCGCGCTCGGCATCGCTGCTCCACACCGAACCGCCCAGCCCATATTCGCTCTGGTTGGCGGCATCAATCACCTCCTGGATGTCCGTATAGGCCAGCACGGGCAACACCGGCCCGAACTGCTCCTCGCGCACCAGGCGCGATTCGGGCGATATGTCGCGCACGATGGTCGGCTCGATGAAATAGCCCGCGCCGTCGATCGCCTTTCCGCCCGCCACGATCGTCCCGTCCTGGCGCGCGATCTCCAGATAACCGAGCACCTTCTCATATTGCTGGCGGTTCTGGATCGGGCCCATCTGGGTGCCCTGTTCCAGCCCATCGCCGACAACGGTTTCTGCGGCGATCTTCCCAAGCGCATCGCATAGCTCGTCATACAGCGCGGCCGGCGCATAGACTCGCTTGGTGGCGAGGCACACCTGGCCGGCATTGCCCATCGCCGAGGCGAAGATCTTGGGTGCGACCTCCGCGATGTTCACATCATCGAGCAGGATCGCGACATCATTTCCGCCCAGTTCGAGCGTGAACCGCTTGAGCGTATCGGCGGCGGCGGCGAGGATTTTCTTGCCGGTGCTCGTCGACCCCGTGAAATTGACGTTGGCGATATCGGGATGCGCGCTCAGCACCGGTCCAAGGTCATTCTGGTCGACGATCGTCTGGAAGACACCCGCGGGCAGGATGTCGGCGGCGATCTCGCCCAGCAGCAGCGTGGTCAGCGGCGTCGTCGGCGCGGGCTTGCCGATCACGACATTGCCGGTGATCAGCGCAGGCGCCAGCTTCGCGGCCATCAGCACGATCGGGAAGTTCCAGGGGGTGATCGCCGCGACGATGCCCAGCGGCGTCCTGTGTTCGGTCACCCGCTCCTCGGCGGTCTCCGACAATATCTTCACCGGCAGTTCGCTATGGGCGAAATGGTGGATGCAGTGCACCACGCCCCCGATCTCGAACTGGGCCTCGTGCCGCGGCTTGCCCTGTTCCTGCGTCAGCAGGCGCTCGAATTCGTCGCTGCGCGCGGCCACGGCGTCGGCCAGCCGTTCAAGATAGCCGCGCCGCTCGGCATAGCTTTTCGCCGCCCAGGCCGGAAAGGCCCGTTTCGCGGCCGCGATCGCCTGGTCCAGCTGGGCGCGGTCGGCACGGGGCGCGGTTGCGAGCAGCGCGCCGGTGGCCGGATTTATGACATCGAGCGTCGATGCCCCCGCCTGCAGCTTGCCGTCGATCAACAGGCGGTAGGCCATGATATCACTCCATTATCCTGTGGCGGCCCGTCGGGCATGCCCTATCCTATGCACCCTTAGGGATTTGCCTGTCGCTCTCAAAGCTGGTGCCTGCTGCGTCGGTGCAGGTGCCGCTGCATTTCTGGCGAACGCTTTACGCCGATCGCGCGAATATCTTTCCCGGATTCATCAAGCCGTGGGGATCGAGCGCCGCCTTGATGCTGCGCATGACGTCGACGGCGACCGCGCCGAATTCCTCTTCCATCCACTCCATCTTGCCGATGCCTACACCATGTTCGCCGGTGCAGCTGCCCTCCATGGCGATCGCCCGCGACACCAGCCTGCGGTTGAACTGATGGACCTGCTCCAGCTCGGCGGGTGAGGCTGGATCGACGGGGATCACGATATGGAAATTGCCGTCGCCGACATGGCCGACCAACGTTGCCGGCAACGGCAGCTGGTCGAGATCGCGTCGTGTTTCGGCGATGCAGTCGGGAAGGCGCGATATCGGTACCGTGACATCGGTCGCGAAGCCCATGCAGCCGGGCCGGAGTAGCATCGTCGCCATGCCGGCCTGATGCCGCGCCTCCCATAGCGCGGCCCGGTCGTCGGGCGAAGCGGAGAGCCGGAAGTCCCCTCCGCCATTGTCCTCAACAACCGCCGCCGCAATGGCCGCCTGCTCGGCCACCGCCTGCGCGGATCCCGCAAATTCGAAGAAGAGCGTCGGCGCCACGGTCATCGCGGTCCCCAGCATCCGGTTGCAGGCCGCGATCTGGTGATCGTCGAGCAGTTCGACCTTGGCCGGCGCGGCCCCCATCTGGATGATCGCGGTCACCGCGCGGACCGCATCGACCACCCCGGGGAAGGTCACGACAGCAACCGATATATGTTCGGCTATAGGATGCAGCCGCACGGTCAGTTCGGTAATGATGCCGAGCGTTCCCGCAGATCCCACGAACAGGCGGGTCAGATCATAGCCTGCGGCAGATTTGCGGGCGCGGCCGCCTGCGGTGACGATCCGCCCGTCGGCGAGGACGGCCCTGAGACCAAGCACATTGTCCAGCATCGTGCCGTAGCGAACCGCATTCGTACCCGAAGCACGAGTCGCAGCCATTCCGCCGATCGTGGCCTCGGGACAGGCATCGATCGGAAAGAACATCCCCGTGTCGCGCAGATGGATGTTCAGGTCCTTGCGGACGACTCCCGCCTGGACGGTGCAATCCATGTCCTCGGGCGAAACCCGGATGATGTGGTTCATGCGCGAAAGGTCGATCGACAGCCCGCCTTCCACTGCGGCAATCTGCCCTTCGAGCGAGGTGCCGCCGCCGAACGGAACGATCGGCACGTCATGGGCGGCGCACAGGCGCACCGCGTCGACGACATCCTCCTCGGATTCCGCCCACAGCACGGCATCCGGCCAGTGGCCGTCATGCAGACGCGTTCCATCCTCGCCGTGGAGCCGCCGCACATCGGCGGAGGTCGAGAGGCGATCGCCGAAACGCTGCGCCAGCGCGGCGAGCGCGACGGCGCGATCCGACCGCTGCGTCGCCACGTCCGGCCGGTCCAGCCTAATTGGTCACATTATGCGATTTGAACACGCGCGACTTGAACCGCCACGCGCCGTCGACCTTTTCATATACGTCTTCATACACGCCGATCGCGACCGTCCTGTAGTTCTGGCTGCCGTAGCGGATCTCGGCATAGATCGAACCGGTCGCGTGGGTGCTGTCGACGAGGGTGACGTGATGACTATGCACCAGCGGCCAAGGTGCCGATTCGGCGATGCTCTTCGCATATAGTGCGCGCAGCGCTTCGGAGCCGGTGGCGCCGCTTCCAAGCTCTTCGGACAGCGTCAAACTGCCGTCCTTCGTGAACAGATCAACGATCGCATCAATGTCCTTTTTATGGACATAGTTACAATAGATGATCGGAAGCTCGCGAATAGCCTCCCTGGCCTTCATTTGATCGAGCTCTTCATGCAATTTCTGCATCTCTGACTTTCCCTTATCCGCGGCGCCATGGGCATAAGCGGCATCGACGCCACCGATACCAACCAGAGACGTCACCATTGCAGCACAGCAAATCGCTACATTCTTCATTGCGTTGCTTCCTGTAGAGCGGCGGCGGGCGCATCCTGCCCGCGCCGGTCATGCTCAATATCTGAAGGTCGCCTGTGCCATGATCGATCGCGGCCGGATGACGTTGCCGGTATAATCGGCCCGCCCCCCGGTCGTGGCTGTTCCCGTCCGTGCACCGATCCCGGTGAGCGAGGCGCTCGCCGACTCGACCGCTCGATACACGTTGGTCAGGTTCCGCCCGATCAGAGCGAGCTCCCAGCGACCGTCTTCGCTGAACGCGCGTACCGACGCATTGAGCATCCAATAGGAGTCCTGCCGGACCAGAATATCCTGCTCCGGCAGCGGATTGTAAGCGGCCTCATATTTGGTGTCGGCCGCGATGCCGAACATCCAGCCGGCGGCGACCGGAACCTCATAGCTGGCCCCGAAGGTCATCGACCATGGCGCGCTATTGGTAAGCCGCTCGCCGCCAAGATCCTGCGACGTGAACCTGCCCGTGGTCGAGTCAGGCCGAAGGTTGCATCCCTCGGCGATCGTCTGGCCGGTGAAACAGGGCGAGATGAAGCTCAGATAGCGCGCGTCGGTATAATTGATCGAGCTGTTGAGCCGCAGTCCGGGGATCGCCCGGGGCGCGAAGTTCGCGTCGAACTCGAGACCCTTGACCCGCGCCGCCGCCGCGTTCTGGATTCGGATCACCGCGACCAGCCCGCTATTGTCGATGCTGGTGACCTGCAGATTGCTGTACTTGTAATTATAGGCTGCCGCCGAGACGCGCAGGCTGCGGTCCAGCAACTCGGCCTTCGCGCCCAGTTCGCCGCCGCGCACGCGCTCCTGGTCGAAGCTGACATTGTCGCCCGGCGGCGCGATCACCCCGCCCTGATTGTAGCGCGGATTGAACCCGCCGGATTTGAAGCCTTCCTTGAACGACGCGTAGAAGGTGAGCAGCCGGCTGGGCCGGTAGGTCAGCGTGAGCTCGGGCGACACATCGTGGAATTTGCGCTTGGGAAACAGCGTCGGCTGCGGGACGCCCCCGCGCGTTACCGCGAATGTCTTGCGCTCGGACGAATAGCGCGCACCGCCCGACAGCTCGATCGTCGGACTGACATTCCATATGCCCTGTCCGAAAACGGACAGCGCGCGGGTTCCGATATCCTGATCGAAACGCGGCCCGGCCGAGGGGCTGTTATAGTTGAAAACCTCAAGCTCCGCCTTCTGGTAGAATCCGCCCACCAGGAAGTTTACCGGCAGGTCCGTAAAGCTCGTCGCCAGGCGAATTTCCTGCGTGAAGCTATAGTCCTTGGTGTTGCTGTTAAAGACGATCAGCGGCAGATAGGCCGGGTTCCACGAATAATTGTCGATCAGATCGTCGCTGGTGTCTTCATAGCCGGTGACCGAGGTCAGCTTGATCTGCGGCGTAAGATTCGCGTTCATTTCAAGCGATGCGAGAAAAATGCTCGTCTCGGCGAGATCGTTCGGCGTCGACCGTCCCGGTGCGAGCGCCGCGATCTCGGGCGGCATGGTGCCGTGCGTGAAGTGCTTGTTGGGTTTGCAGTCATCGATGGCGAGCAGCGGCGCCAGCGCCGCATTGCCGCCCAGCAGCGCTACCGTGGTGCCGACCTGGGACGTACCATATGGGCAGACGATCTTCTGCTTGATGTCGGAGATATTGTCCTGCTTCTGCCGCGAATAGGACAGTTTCAGCCGCGCGTCGAAGCCATTGCCCGGATCGAATCTGACCGTGCCGCGCGTGAAGATCGAGCGGCGATTGGGTCCGCGATCCTTGCCTGTCGTGAAGGCTGTGCCAGGTCGGATGGCGTTGATCGCATTGGTGACCGTGCCGGCATCGTTGATGAAGTAGCCCTTCATTCTGGACGCGTTGACGACCAGCCGCACGCCAAGGGAATCGGTGAGCGGCCCCGAGGCGGCGATCTGGCCGACCCATTCCCGCGCCGAGAATTCGTAACTGCCCTGACCGCTCAGCTCGAAATGATCGCCCGGATCGGCCGTGGTGATCGAGATGATCCCCGCCGGGCTGTTCTTGCCGAAGAACAGCGCCTGAGGGCCGCGCAGGACCTGGACCTGGGCCGCATCATAAAGCCCCAGGCGCAAGATGCTGCCGCGGCTGAACTGGATCCCGTCGACATTGATGCTGACGCCCTGGTCGAGCCCGGCGGAGATGCCGCCGGTGGTGCCCACGCCGCGAATATAGATCGAGCCGCCGGCACCGCTGGTCGCTTCGGAAGTCTTGAGCGTGGGCAGCGCGCTCGCCAGCGAACGGAAGTCGGAAATTCCCGACCGCCTCAACTCTTGCGCGGTGACGGCGGTGATCGCGACAGGCACGCTCGTCAGCGTCTCCTCACGCCGCCGGGCGGTTACCACGATCTCGTCATTCAGCGACAGCGCGGCGGCTTGCGGCGCGGTGGCGGCGTCCTGACCAGCAGCGATCTGAGCATTGGCCGAGGATATGCCGGCCATTGCCAGGAACGACGAAGCGGCAACGGTTGATATCCTCATATCTTCTCCACCCTGCAGTTCATTTTTTGTTCTGAAATATTCGCCATTGGCGCGACCCCGATCGCGCCGAACGGCCCGAAAAAGCCCGGATTGGAGCCACGACTACAATCCGGTGGTGAGCACCGGCCATTCGTTTTTTTGCAGGATTTGCTGCAGATTTGCAGGCGGGAACGCAGCTGCTGCGACGGTTCAGCGGTGATCCGCGAGCCCATATTGATGCCACCGCGATCGTTCGCGCGGCTCATCAGGCTGATCGGTCGCGATCGCTACTTGATCGCCTGAAGCTGGACCTGGAGTTCGCGGACGACACCCCAGTCGGTCTCGGCGCGACGACGAACCTCGTCCTTCGTGATGTGGCCCTCGTTCATCATCCGAATATAGCTCTGATCATAAACCTGGACGGCCTGCTTGAGCTCGAAATCGATCCCCATCACATAGGCCAGCATCGTATAGTTGGCGCGCTGGGCGATCCATTCGTCATTCTGCCGTTTCGACATCATCCGAAAGGTCAGCGCGGTGAAGGCGCGGACATGGGTCGGATCGGACCAGTAGGTTTCGTGACGGTAATGCGGAACGTGGATTTCAAGAATGCCCGCGGGGCTCAATATCCGGTGCAGATTGCGCATGATCCGCGCGAAATCCGCAAAATCCTTCCCGACATGCTCCAGCACATGCTTCATCAGGACATAATCGAAGCGGTTGTCCTCGAACCCCCAGTCGGCCTGTTCGACATCGAACAGGATGTCGGGATTGCACTCGGCAAAATTGTCGGCGTTGATGAAGTCCGGCCGGATGTCGAACCCGCAACCAAGATTGAGCTTCCGGATCCCGGGATTGAGCATCGATGATTTCCTGACCCTGGCGCCCCCGACTTAAGGCCCGCGACGGCGATGGTCCAGCGTCAGGCGGCGCGCAGCTGATCGACTATCCGGTCAAGCTCGACATTCAGCCGGGTTGCATGGTCGCGCACCCGCACCCCGATCGATCGCGTCCCGTCGGCGCTGTCGCGCACCGCCGACAGCGACCGCGCGATCGTCTCGACGGAACTGTGCGTATCCCCCGCATGCTGGCCGACGAGCTGGCTCGCCTCCAGGATCGCCGCGGCCGTCGACTGCTGCTGGACGACCGCACTCGCGGTACCGGTGATCGTCGCGTTGAGATTCTGGAGGAGGCCATGGACCTTCTCGACCAGCGCGGTGGTCGCCCGCGCTGCGGCCTCGACCCCGGCAACCCGGCCCTGGATGTCGTTGGTGGTGTGATGGGTTTGCGACGCGAGGCCCTTCACCTCGCCTGCGACCACCGCGAAGCCTCGTCCCGCCTCACCGGCGCGCGCCGCCTCGATCGTCGCGTTGAGAGCAAGCAGATTGGACTGGGCGGCGATATCCTCGATCAGCCGTGCGGCGGCGGCGATCGAATCAATCTCGCCCAGCAGGTCGCCATTGGCGCTGGTCGCGGCTTCCGATTCGGCGTCGGCCAGGCGCATCGCCTCTCCCATCCGCTCGGACTGTTGGTGGATATGGCGGGTCGCATGTTCGAGTTCCTCGACATTGTCCTCGATGAGCCGCAGCGCTGACGCCGATGCGGCGCTTCGCGCCTGGGCAAGCTCGGAGGCGCGCTGCTGCGTCTCGACCGAGGCGAGCGTCACCGCCGCGCTGCGATCGAGATCGTCGGCGCTGGCGACCAGCTGATTGATCATCGTGCCGATCGAGGCACTGAGCCGGTCCGCGACGTCATGGGAAAGTCGGCTGAGCTGCTGGCGCTGCTGCGCCTGCTCCTCAGCCTCGTCCTGTGCGAGCATCTGGAATCGGCGACTGGCATCCTCCGCCTGCGCCAGCGCCAGTTCGGCGCTGCGGCGGGCGGCTTCGGCATCGGCGAGCGCGGCCTCGCGTTCCTCGCCGCGGACGGCCGCGAGCCGGGTCTGTGCTGCGATTTGGCGATCGGCTGCCATGACCGATCGGATCAGCCAGGCGACAAGCATGCCGAAGAGCAGCGCGGCGGCGGCGATCAGCCAGAGCAGGTCATGCACCGCACGCCTGCCCGGCTTCTCCGCATCCCAGCCAAAATGTCCGATCAGCCGATCCGACGCGGACCGCAGCGGAAATGAGACTTCGGCATCTTCCGCCTCGCCGGGCGCGATCCAGCGGGCTCTCGCCAGACCATAAGCCTGGCTCCACTGACCTATCTGCGCGGCGTCGATCGGCTTGATGATCACGACATAGCGCAGCGGCTCCATATTGCCGCGGGTGGCGGCGGCATAGGGCGAGAGCGCGGTGGCGGCGAACAGCGTGGGCGTCCCGCGCCAGAGCCCGATCGTCGTCACGGTCCGCCGGAGCGCGGGATCGGCGGCCCGCTTCGGGAGTGCGCGAAGCAGATCGGCAACGGCATCGGCCGCCTCGACGCCCAGCTTGCCGCCGAAGCGCGCGTCATTGCGCGCCGCATATAGCGTGCGCCCCTTGCCATCGATCAGATAGACCGGAATCGTGCCGTCGAAATTGCTGGTGAGCCATGCGCGGTCGAGAGCGCCATAGACATGGTCGACAGCATCGTCCCAATGCCCATAGTCGTTGGTGGTTTCAATGAGCGCGCGCCGTTCACGCTTGAGCGCGATCTCGATCATCTGCCGCTCTTCTTCGCTGTCATTGGCATCGGTGCGCGTGGCGAGCGAACCGATCAGCACGGTCGCCGTCAAAACCGCCAGCAGCGCAAGTCCGGTAATCGGGACGAGGCCCAACGGCCGGGCGGCGAACAGATCGCGCAGACGCGGGAATGCGGAGAGAATCTTCAGGACCATCGCCCATCCATGGGCGCGGGCGGGTAACTATAATGTTAACCATCGTCCGAAGGTCGGAACGGCACTGGGGGATGCCGTGATTTTCAAGCTGGTCGGGGCGACAGGATTCGAACCTGCGACCCCTTGACCCCCAGTCAAGTGCGCTACCAGGCTGCGCCACGCCCCGACCAAGGCTGCGCGCTTTAGGCAGGTCTGCCGCGCTTGGCAAGCGCCCGGTTGCGCGTTCCATGCGGAACGTGATAGGCGCGCGCCACTTCGGGCCTTCACGAGCCCGCACTCAATTCCGGGATGCCTTAGAAGATGTTCGCCTCACCCGCATATGCCCAGGCCGCAGGCGCAGCCAGCTCCTCGTCCGGCACACTCTTCATGTTCGGCCAGTTCGCCGTCATCGGCCTGATCTTCTACTTCCTGCTGATCCGCCCGCAGCAAAAGCGCGCCAAGCAGCATCGCGCGTCGATCGACGCGGTCCAGAAGAACGACCATATCGTCACCGCCGGCGGCATCATCGCCAAGGTCATCAAGGTCGACGCGAACGAGGTCGAAGCCGAAATCGCGCCCAATGTGAAGGTCAAGGTGGTCAAGGGCACGATCTCTGAGGTCCGCCCCGCATCCGCGGGCAAGCCCGCGAACGACTGATAGATTCATGCTTGATTTCCCGCGCTGGAAGGTCTGGTCGATCACGCTGATGCTCGCGCTCGGCGTGCTGCTGGCGATCCCGAGCTTCATTCCCGAATCGATCCTGGCGCGTGCCGGGCTCTCCGGCCTGCCGCGCATCAATCTCGGCCTTGATCTGTCGGGCGGCAGCCACCTCATGCTCGAGGCGGACACCACCGAGCTCGCCAAGGCGAATATCGACCGTATGGAAGAGCAGGTCCGTACCGAGATGCGCCGTGCCGATCCGGCGATCGCGATCGGCGAGATTTCGACCACCGGCGGCCGTCTCTCATTCTTCGTCCGCGACGGCGCACGGCTCGACGACGCGGTCGAGCGTATCCGTACACTCACCCAGCCTTCGGGCATGACCGGCCAGCGCGACTGGAACGTGGCGGTGGTCGATTCGACCCGCATCGTCCTCACCCCGACCGAGGCCGGGCTCGCCCAGGCCACCAATGCGGCGATGGACGTCGCGACCGAAGTCGTCCGCAAGCGCATCGACGAGATGGGCACCAAGGAGCCGACGATCATCCGCCAGGGCGCGGAACGTATCGTCGTCCAGGTGCCGGGCCTCCAGGACCCCGCCGCGCTGAAGGCGCTGCTGGGCCGCACCGCGAAGCTCGAGTTCAAGCTGGTCGATCTCACCGCCGACCCCGAGGCCGCCGCGCAGGGCCGCGCACCCGTGGGCAGCGAGATCATTCCCTATCCCGACAATCCCGGCGGCGTTCCGTACATCGCGGTCAAGCGCCGCGCGATGCTGACCGGCGACGAGCTGATCAACGCACAGTGGTCGCCCGATTCCGAGACCAACGAACCGGTGGTGAACATCACCTTCAACAGCGAAGGCGGCCGCAAATTCGCGCGGATCACGCAGGAGAATGTCGGCAAGCCCTTCGCGATGATCCTCGACGGCAAGGTGCTGTCGGCGCCGAACATCAACGAGCCGATCCTCGGCGGACAGGCGCGCATCTCCGGCCGCTTCACCACCGACAGCGCCAATGAACTCGCCATCTCGCTGCGCTCGGGCAAGCTGCCGGTCGCGCTGAAGGTCGTCGAGGAGCGGACCGTCGGTCCCGATCTCGGCGCCGATTCGATCCGCGCGGGCACGCTCGCCAGCGGCATCGCGGCGCTCGCGGTCGTGATCTTCATGCTCGTCAGCTACGGGCGCTTCGGTTTTTACGCCGACCTCGCGGTGGTCATCAACGTGTTCGTGATCCTCGGCGTCATGGCGCTGCTCAACGCGACGCTCACCCTGCCCGGCATCGCCGGCTTCGTGCTGACGATCGGTACCGCGGTCGACGCGAACGTGCTGGTCAACGAGCGCATCCGTGAGGAATTGCGGCGCGGGCGGACACCGACCCAGGCGGTCGAACATGGCTATAAGGAAGCCAGCCGAACGATCTTCGAGGCCAATGTCACCCATGCGATCTCAGGCGTGATCATGTTCCTGCTCGGCTCCGGCCAGGTCAAGGGCTTTGCGATCGTGCTGCTGATCGGCATCGCGACCTCGGTGTTCACGGCGGTCGTCTTCACCCGCATGATGGTTGCGCTATGGCTGCGCCGCACGCGGCCCACCTCCCTCCACATCTGATCGGATCGGTGCCATGCGCCTGCTGAAACTGGTTCCCGACAACACCAATATCGGCTTCGTCCGGGTCCGGGTCATCGCCTTCGTCATCACCGCGCTGCTCACCGTGGCGGCGGTCGCCGCCGTCGCGACCCGTGGCCTGAACTTCGGCGTCGATTTTGTCGGCGGCCTGATGATCGAGGCGAAGTTCGAAACGCCGCCATCGCTGGACAAGGTGCGCAGCGATATCGACGCGCTGGGCGTCGGCAGCAGTTCGCTCCAGCAGTTCGGCGATCCGCGCACCGTGTCGATCCGCCTGCCGCTGCCCGCAAGCACCGACGAAGGCGCAACCAATGCCGTCGTCACCAAGGTGTCGAACGCGCTGAAGAAGGATTTCCCGACGGTATCCTTCACCCGCACCGACACCGTCTCGGGCAAGGTCTCGGGCGAGCTGATCCGAAACGGCGTTCTCGCGGTCGTGCTCGCGGTGATCGGCATCGCGATCTTCTCATGGCTGCGCTACGAATGGCAGTTCGGCGTCTCGACCTTCGTCGCGATCGTACACGATGTGCTGATGGCGCTCGGCTTCTTCGCGGTCACCTGGATGGAGTTCGATCTCAACATCGTCGCTGCGGTGCTGACGATCATCGGCTATTCGATCAACGACAAGATGGTGATCGACGATCGCATCCGCGAAAATATGCGCAAATACCGCCAGATGGACATGAAGGCGCTGATCGACCTGTCGGTCAACGAGACGCTGCCACGGACCGTGATGACTTCGGTCACCGTGTTCCTGGCGCTCGGCGCGCTGCTGCTGTTCGGTGGCCATGTGCTGCGCGGCTTCTCGGCGGCGATGCTGCTCGGCGTTGTGGTCGGCACCTATTCGTCGATCTATGTTTCCTCGTCGCTGCTGATAACGTTGGGGCTGCAGCCGCAGCGCTTCGACAAGGCGGTTACCGGTCGTCCCGACGCCGAACGGGTCGGCCCCAAGGGCTGACCGCCGATGGTCAGCCTGGAACGCGAGCGTCGTGCCGGCGGCCCGACGGTAAAGGGCTTCGTGGGCACGGCCTTTCGTGTCGAAGACAGGATCGTTCCCGGCGGCCTCTGGCTGACTCCCGAGACCGCGATCGACTGGGATGCACCCG
Source organism: uncultured Sphingomonas sp. (assembly GCA_947085315.1). GTDB lineage: Bacteria > Pseudomonadota > Alphaproteobacteria > Sphingomonadales > Sphingomonadaceae > Rhizorhabdus. Next base: position 188,256 of record CAMTVW010000013.1, read on the forward strand.
CACTGGCCGTCCTGACCGCTGACGATCTCGCCGATCTGCTCGGTGTAACGCCATTGCCAGAATTCCTGCTGCTCGGCACCGGCCAGCACATGCGCCGCCCGACGCCGGCCTTCATGGCGGCGGTCGAAGCGCTGGGATTTGGTGTCGAGGCGATGGACAGCCGCGCCGCCGCCCGCGCCTGGAACGTGCTGCGCGGCGAAGACCGCTGGATCGTCGCGGCGTTGATGCCGCTGTGACTATCGCTGAATCCGCTCATCCTGAAGAGGGACTGAGCGGGTGTGGTGGTCCACCAGTTCCTTCAGATGCTGATATAGCGCCGCCGTGTTTCGCTCCCAGGTGAAACGCCGGGCCGCCTCGGCAACATCATCCTGCGAAAAGGCGGCCGCCAGAACATCGCGGATGCCGTCGGCAATGGCCTCCGGGCTCCGCGCCACGAGCCGCCCAGCCGCCGGCCGATCGACCACCTCGCGCGCGCCGCCGACATCGGTGATGACGATCGGCGTGCCGCAGGCGAGCGCCTCGACCCAGACATTGGCAAGTCCCTCCGACGCCGACGGCAACACCATCACATCGGCGGCAGCGAACAGCCCCGGCAGCGCGGCATGCGGCAGCGGACCGAGCAGCCTGACCCGGTCCTGCAATCCCCAGGCCGCGATCCGCGCCGCAAGCGCATCATGATCGGGCCCGCGACCGGCGATCATCAGCGACAGGCCGGGCAATGTCCGCATCGCCTCGACCACCAGCGCCTGACCCTTTAGCGCGATCAGATTGCCGGCGGTGACGACCAGTGGCCCCTTCACCCCCAGCATCGCCTTTGTCGCCGCGCGGTCCTGCGGCTGGAACATGGTCTGGTCGACCCCGGTATGATGCACCCGGATGCGATTGCCGGGCAGGCCCATCGCGATCATGTCCTCGCGCAACGCCCCCGACACCGCGAGCATCCCGTCCGCGCCCCGCCCGGCCGCGACGATCATCCGGCGACAGGCGGGCTGCCTGCCCCAGAAATGAATGTCGCTGCCCCGCGCCTTTATCGATACCGGCACCCCATATCGCGCGCCAAGCCGCACCGCCGCCGGACCGTCAGGATAGAAGAACTCGGCATCGATCACGTCGAAGGGGAATTCGTCCCATATCCTGTCGAACAGCGGCAGCAGGCGCCACCACAGGCTCGACGGGTTCAGCCGGCCGCCGATCAGCGGCAGGGTCAGGAATTGCGGGCGACAGACGTCGAGCCTGTTCCACGTCTCTCGGGCGGGCAGCGCGCTTATCTCGCGATAGCGCGGATGGCGACGGGCCCAGCGCGTCGGCGGCACCGCATAGGGCGCCACCACCCGCAGCTCGACATCGGGATGCGATGCCAGCGCCAGCGTCTGCCTTTCGACGAAGCCGCCAAAGCCCGGCCGGGTGCGATCGGGGAATAGGGTCGACAGGGTCAGCACACGCAGCATCGGCGTATCTTAACGCTTTGTCGGCGCCGCGCAGCCCCTCTCTTCGCAGCCATTGCGGCGCTCGTCTTTCGCCCCTAAGAAGACGCCCATGCTGCGTAAAGCCTCCCGTCCGATCGCCCTGATGATCGCCGCCGCCATCGTCCTCCCGCTGGCTGGCTGTGCCACCGGCAAGAACAAGGGCGACACCAAATATGTCGCCCGTGACGTGGACACGCTCTACAATGCGGCCAAGGAAAGGCTCGATCGGCGTCAGTACAAGCTCGCCGCCGCGCTGTTCGACGAGGTCGAGCGCCAGCATCCCTATTCGGTCTGGGCCCGCCGCGCGCAGCTGATGAGCGCCTTTTCCTATTATCTGGCGCGCCAGTACACCGAATCGATCTCGTCGGCGCAGCGCTTCATTTCGATCCATCCCGGCAACCGTGACGCGCCCTATGCGCTCTATCTGATCTCGATCAGCTATTATGAGCAGATCCAGGACGTCACTCGCGACCAGAAGCTGACCCAGCAGGCGCTGGACGCCCTCAATGAGTTGATTCGCCGCTATCCGGAATCGCGCTACGCCGCCGACGCGCGGGTGAAGGTCGATCTCGTCAAGGATCACCTCGCCGGCAAGGAGATGGAGATAGGCCGCTTCTACCAGCGGCGTGGCGACTGGCTCGCCTCGGTCGTGCGCTTCCGCACCGTGGTCGATCGTTATGACACGACCAGCCACGCACCCGAGGCGCTGATGCGGCTGACCGAGAGCTATATGCAGCTCGGCATCCCGGTCGAGGCCGAGCGCGCTGCCGCAGTGCTGGGCGCGAATTATCCGGGCAGCAAATGGTATGAGCACGCTTATTCGCTCATCCAGAAGAAGAGCTGACAAACACGCATATTCGTCATCCCGGCGCAGACTGGGATCTCGGGAGGCTCCTGCCTCGCCCTCCTCTCCTCAGCGCCTGAGATGCCAGCATTCGCTGGCATGACATGGAAGATTGTGGGCCGCCGCGCGCGAAGTTCAACAAAATCCTAACCCGTTCGCGACCTTTCATTAACTACCTCCAGGCTATAGCGAATCCGTCGGCAGTGCCCGACATGAACCGGTTCGGGATTTCGCTGATCAGATGACGCGTGCAGCCTCCAGTCTTTCGGGCGACGAAGTTGCCGCGCTGATGGACGAGCTCAGCGACATCTCGTTCGACGAGCCGGCGCTGGAGCCTGCGGTTCGCCCGGCACAGGACGTCGAGCTCTACACGCTCGGCCAGCGCAAGGACCGCCCGGTCGCGCATCTCGCCCATCTCGAACGGATGAACGATCGGATCGCCCGTCGCCTGCGCGACGTGATCGAACCGATCGCCCAGACGCGCAGCAAGGTCGACGCCATCCCGCTGGAGACCCGTCGTTTCGACGAATGGCAACGCAACCAGGCCGACTATATGAGCCTGAGCCTGTTTCGCGTCCGCCCGGTCAAGGGCATGATGATGATCGCGATCGAACCCGCTTTCGTCACCAATATGGTCGATGCCTTTTACGGCGGTACCGGCAATGGCCTCGCCACCAAGGGCGGCGAGTTCACCCCGTCCGAGCGGCGGCTGCAGAAGCGCCTCGTGACTGCGGTCGCCGACGTGCTGACCAAATGCTGGGCGGATACCTTTCCGCTCCAGTTCGATTTCACGACCCACGAGACCAACGTCGATTTCGCGAACATGGTCCGCCCCGACGAAGCCGTGGTCGTCCAGAGCTTCACGATCAAGCCGGGCATGTCGCGTTCGACGAAGATCGAGATCCTCTATCCGCTCTCGCTGCTCCAGCCGATCGAGGATGAGATCGCCGCACGCGCGCAGGCCGGGATCGGCGGCGACGATGGCGACTGGAAGAACAAGCTGCTCGGCGCACTCGACAATGTCGCCCTGCCGGTCCGATCGGTGCTCGCCCGTCCTGAAATGACGGTTGCACAGCTGCTTCAGCTCAAGCCCGGCGATGTCATCCCCATCACCCTGTCGCAGACGGTACCCCTGCTGGTCGGCAATCGACGCTTCGCCGAAGGCACGATCGGCGAACAGGAAGGCCGCGCCGCGCTGATGATCGCAAGCCTCAACAAGGAAGCCCTCAAATGAGCGATATGTCCGAAGTCCCCGTAGTTCCCGGCGGCGACCTCGCAGGCCGCGCCAATTACCGGCTGCTCGCGGATATTCCGCTGCGCCTGTCGGTCGAAGTCGGCAGCACCTCGCTGCGCCTCGCCGAATTGATGGATCTCAACTCGGGCAGCGTGGTCGAACTCGACCGCCAGGCGAACGAGATGCTCGACATCATGGTCAACGGCACGCTCGTCGCGAAGGGCGAGGTAGTGACAGTGAACGGAAAGTTCGGGATAAGGGTGGTCGACATTGTCGCCGCCGACGCGCGGCTACCGGGGATCGAACGCCGCCAATGATGCTGGATTACGTGTTACGATTGCTGCTGCTGGTCCCGCTGGTCGCGGGGCTGGCCTATGGTTCATTGTGGCTGTGGCGCAAGCTTCAGCCCGGAATTGCTATCGGCAACCGGGAACGGCGCCTGAAGATCGTCGACGCGATCCCGATGGGCGCGACCGGCCGCCTTGCCGTGGTCGAGTTCGCGAATCGCCACATCCTGATCTCGGTGTCGCGCGGGCGAATCGAAAAGCTGGCCGAGGCGCCGGCGGACGGAGCGTTCGTTCTACCGGACGAGGATATCTAAGAAGAAATCCTCCCTATCGCGCAGCGATGGGGAGGGGGACCACCCGAAGGGTGGTGGAGGGGTATCAACCTCTCCGGCAGTGATTACCTCGAACTCGGAAAAACCCCTCCACCATTCGCTTCGCGAACGGTCCCCCTCCCCGCGCTGCGCGTAGGGAGGATCTCAGGTCAGGCCCTGATTTCCAGCCCCGAACTGTTCCGGTGCAGCGCCGCGAGCACCGTGCCGACGATTGATTCGGCATCGAGCCCGGCATCGGCATATTGCTTCTCGGGCTTGTCATGCTCCTGAAAGGCGTCTGGCAGGCGCAAGGTGCGCAGCTTCAGGCCATTGTCGATCAGGCCATGGTCCGAGGCCAGCGTCAGGACATGCGCGCCAAGACCGCCGATCGACCCCTCCTCCACCGTCACCGCGACCTCATGGCTGGTCAGCAGCGTCTGGATCAGCGCCTCGTCGAGCGGCTTGGCGAAGCGCAGGTCGGCGACCGTGGTCGACAGCCCCAGCGCCTCCAGCTGTTCGGCCGCGCGCAGCGCCTCGCCGAGCCGGGTGCCGAGCGACAGGATGGCGACGGTCTTGCCCTCGCGCACCAGCCGGCCTTTGCCGATCTCCAGCCGTTCCGGAACCACCGGCAGCGCGACACCGGTGCCGTTGCCGCGCGGATAGCGCAGTGCGATCGGCCCGCTGTCATGCACCGCGGCGGTGTGGACCATATGGACCAGCTCGGCTTCATCGGCGGCCGCCATCACGACCATGTTGGGCAAGGTCGCCAGATAGGTGATGTCGAAGCTTCCGGCATGGGTCGATCCGTCGGCACCGACCAGCCCCGCGCGGTCGATCGCGAAGCGGACCGGCAGATTCTGGATCGCGACGTCGTGGACGACCTGATCATAGGCGCGCTGCAGGAAGGTCGAATAGATCGCGCAGAACGGCCGGTAGCCCTGCGCCGCCAGGCCTGCGGCAAAGGTTACCGCATGCTGCTCGGCGATGCCGACATCGAAGCTGCGATCGGGAAAGGCGCGTTCGAACTTGTCGAGCCCGGTGCCCGAAGGCATCGCCGCGGTGATCGCGCAGATCCGGTCGTCGCGCGCCGCCTCGGCGATCAGGGCATCGGCGAAGACCCCGGTATAACTGGGCGGGCCCGGCGGCGACTTGGCCTGTTCGCCGGAGACGACATCGAATTTCTGGACGCCATGATATTTGTCGGCTGCCGCCTCGGCCGGGGCATAGCCCTTGCCCTTGTTGGTGACGACATGGATCAGGATCGGGCCATGATCGCTGTCGCGGACATTCTCCAACACCGGCAGCAGATGATCGAGATTATGGCCGTCGACCGGGCCGACATAATAGAAGCCGAGTTCCTCGAACAGCGTGCCGCCGGTGGCCATGCCCCGCGCATATTCCTCCGAACGCTTTGCGAAGTCATGGATCGGACGCGGCAGCTTCTGCGCGACACGCTTGGCGAAGCCGCGCATCGACAGGAACGGCCGCGACGACACGATCTTGGCGAGATAGGCCGACAGCGCGCCGACCGGCGGCGCGATCGACATGTCGTTGTCGTTGAGGATGACGATCAGCCGGTTGCCCGCCTGCTTGGCGTTGTTCATCGCCTCATAGGCCATGCCCGCCGACATCGCGCCGTCGCCGATCACCGCGATCGCGCGACCGGGCTGACGCGCCAGCTTGTTGGCAACCGCGAAGCCGAGCGCCGCCGAGATCGAGGTCGAGCTGTGCGCCGCTCCGAACGGATCATATTCGCTCTCGCTGCGCTTGGTAAATCCGGACAGGCCGCCGGGTTGACGCAAGGTGCGGATGCGGTCGCGCCGGCCGGTGAGGATCTTGTGCGGATAGGCCTGATGCCCGACGTCCCAGATCAGGACATCGCGCGGCGTATCGAACACATAATGGAGCGCGACCGTCAGCTCGACGACGCCGAGTCCCGCGCCGAGATGGCCCCCCGTCACCGACACCGCCGAGATCATCTCTTCGCGAAGTTCATCGGCCAGTTGCCGGAGCTGCCCGGGCTTCAGCTGCCGCAATTCGACGGGGGTGCTGGCGCTGTCAAGCAAGGGGGTTACAGGACGGTCTGTCATCGGGTCCGCCTTAAACCGATTGATTGCAGGTAGCTAGAGCCTGAGACGATCGGACCTGACGGGTGCGTCAGGCCGCGTCGCCTTCCGAGCAATCGGCGCAGCAGCCGCGCACCTCGATCACCGGGCGGAGCTTTGAAAAACCCGCCTTCTCGGCCGAAGCCCGCACCGCACCGGTCAGCATGTCATCGTCGAGATGGCTGACCCTCCCGCAGACATCGCAGACCAGGAAGATGCAGTCATGCTGACAGTCGGGGTGCGCGTTGACGATATAGGCGTTGGCGCTCTCGACCCGGCGAGCCAGATTGGCCGACACGAAAACGTCGAGAATGCGGTAGACGCTGTTGGCCGCCACCCGCCGCCCCGTCGAACGCGATACGGCTTCGGCAAGGTCATAGGCCGAAGCGGGCCTGCTCGCTGCGCTCAGCGCCGCGAAAATCTCGGCGCGCATCGGCGTCCATTGCTCGCCCGCCCGCTCAAAGGCGCGCTGCGCCGCATCGGCGAGCGACTCGCCTGCGTGGATGCGATGATCATGTGCTGTCGCCATGCGGCTGACTTAGGCCTGCGCGAGGGCCGGGACAAGGCCAGGCGCCACTGTCACCAGGCGTGGGCGCGGCGGTTGAGCATGTGCGCGGTCGCAACGCATGCGACCCCGAACATCGTGAAGGCCGCCTCGGAGACACCATGCGGAACGGTGAGCGCGGTCGTCATCAGAGCGATGCCCAGCGTCCCCAGCACCATCGGCACGGGACGGCGATGCTGGAGGAAACCGCGTCCAAGCCCGACGACCGCGAGCATGATCGCAAGGCCGAGCCCGAGTTCGTGGATGATCGGATGGAGCAGGAACCCGCCTGCGGTCGCGAGCAGCGCGACCAGGACTACGCTCGCAGCGCAATGGACGAGACACAGCGCCGACAGGCCGATGGCGAGGCGGTCGAACAGGTCACGCGCGGGGCTGTTGCGAGTCACTGATATCCTTCCTTCGGGCGTGCAGATGGCATGCCGAGGGCAAAGATACAATATATCATTGCAGAAAATCGATGTTCAGCCGGCGGCCGATCGCCGCCGGGTCACGCCGATATCGCCAGTCTCCCTTCGCTGTGAAGCCGGCGCAGCGTCACCTTGTCGAGCTTGCCGGTCGCGGTGTGCGGCAGGGCTTCGACGAATATAATCTGTTCGGGCAGCCACCAGCGGGCGATCCGCGGACGCAGATAGTCGCGCAGTTCGTCGGCGCCGAGCCTGCTTCCCGCGGTCCGCACCGCGATCACCAGCGGCCGCTCGCCCCATTTGTCGTCGGCGATGCCGATCGCGGCAGCCTCCACCACCTCGTCATGGCCTGAGGCGATATTTTCCAGATCGACCGATGAAATCCATTCGCCGCCGGACTTGATCACATCCTTGGTCCGGTCGGTGATCTGCATATAGCCATATTCATCGATCGTCGCGAGATCGCCGGTGTCGAACCACCCGTCGGCATCGAGTATCTCGCCCCCCGCGCCGTGCAGATATTCGCCGACCACCGCGCAACCCCGCACCTGAAGTCGCCCGGCCGACCGGCCATCCTGTGGCAACACGCGCGCGTCCTCGCCGATAACCCGCATCTCGACACCGTAAAAGGAAGCACCCTGCTTGAGCTTCATCTTGCGCCGTTCGCCCGCGTCGAGCGCCTCCATGCCCGGCGTGGACACCGCGAACGAGCCGACCGGGCTCATCTCGGTCATCCCCCAGGCATGAATCACCTCGACCCCGAACTCCTTCTCGAAGGTCTCGATCATCCAGGCGGGACAGGCCGAGCCGCCGACGACGATGCGCTCCAGCTTTTCGGGGCGCCAGCTGCGGCGGCGCATCTCGTTGATCACCTCGATCCAGACGGTCGGCACGCCTGCCGCGCAGGTCACCCCCTCCTGATCGAGCAGGTCGCACAGGCTCGCTCCGTCCATCCGGGCGCCGGGCAGCACCAGTTTCGCGCCCGTCATCGGTGCCGAGAAGGCGATCGACCAGGCGTTGGCGTGGTACATCGGCACGATCGGCATCACGCAGCTCGTCGCGCGGAAACCGAGGATGTCGGCACCCTGACAGGTCAGCGAATGGAGCACGGTGGATCGATGGGTATAGACCACCCCCTTGGGCGCGCCCGTCGTGCCCGACGTATAGCAGAGCCCGACCGGAGCGGTTTCGGGCACTTCGCGCCAGCGAAAGTCGGGCATCTCGGCCGCGATCAATTCTTCATAACAGAGCAGCGCGAGCGGCGATTCGGGCATATGCGCGCGATCGGTCAACGCCACCACGGTGCGGCCCGCCAGACAGCGGTCACGCAGCCGTTCGAGAATCGGAATGAAGGTCAGGTCCGCGAAGATCAACCGGCTGTCGGCATCGTTGATGATCCAGGCGATCTGTTCCTCGGCGAGGCGGGGGTTGACCGTATGGTAGATCGCACCGACCCCGGCGATGCCATACCAAAGCTCGAGATGTCGGTGCGTGTTCCAGGCCAGCGTCGCCACCCGGTCCTCGACCGCGACCCCCATCCGGCACAGCGCGGCGGAGACCTGACGCGCGCGCGCCGCGACCTCACCATAGCTGGTGCGATGGATCGGACCCTCAACCGTCCGCGCGACCACTTCGCGCCGACCCTGCACCCGTTTGGCATGGTCGAGGATCGTGTGGACCCTCAGCGGCCAATCCTGCATCCCTCCCTTCATTTCGCTCCCCTCAGCGCCGCCAGATCGGCGGGTTCGTTGACATTGGCCAGATCGCCCCAGCCGACTCCCTCGGCGCCGACCAGATCGGCAAAGGCGCGGATCGAATGCTTGCGGTCCTGCGCGAGGAAAGCGTCGAGCTCCACCGCCAGCGCCACCGGCCAATAGCCGATCACCGGCAGCCGCGCGACATACGCCGCGTTCCCCGATGCCAACAGCCGCGCGAACAGTTCGGCCGGCAGCAGCGGCGTATCGCACCCCGCCGTCAGCACCCCGGCAAAGCCCTGCTCGCGGGCATGGTGAAGCGCGGCGTTGAGCCCGCCGAGCGGCCCCATGTCCGCCGCCGGCCGGTCGGGAAGCGATGTCAGGCCATCGCGCTGGCGCCCGCATATCACCAGTTCGTCGACGGCGGGCCGAACGGCCGCGACGACATGATCGATCAGCTTCTGTCCGTGCCACAGCGCCTCGGCCTTGTCCGATCCGAAGCGGCGTGATTGCCCGCCGGCGATCACCGCGCCGAGCAGCCGGCTCATCGCGCCACCAGCATAGCATCGGGCCGGGCCAGCACGATCAGGCGCAACCCCGCTTCGCGTGCGCGATCGATGGCCAGGCCGGTCGGTGCCGAGACGGTGACGAGGGTGGGACAACCGGCCAGCGCGGCCTTTTCGACCAGTTCGAAAGAGCAGCGCGACGACAGCAGCGCGAAGCCGCCATCCCAGTCGAGCCCGGCGCGCACCATCGCCCCGATCAGCTTGTCGAAACCATTGTGGCGGCCGACATCCTCGCGGACCAGCCGGATCGCTCCATCCCGATCGCAACAGGCGGCGGCATGGGCGGCACCGGTCGCGGCGTTCAGCGGCTGATGGCGGTCGAGCGCGGCCAGCGCGGCGAAGATCGCGGCGTCCTCCGGCGGCGCTCCCCCCCGCACCCGGGGCAGCGGCCGCAGCGCCTGTTCCAGATTCTCTATCCCGCACAGCCCGCAGGAGGATTCCGAAACGCGGTGCCGAACCCGTTCGGCCGCCAGCGCCAGCCGATCGTCGGACAGGGTGATGCGCAGCAGCGTGCCCCGCTCGGTCGGGTGGATGTCGAGATCGACGATCTGGTCCGCATGATCGATCAGCCGCTCGGCATGGCTGAAGCCATAGGCCAGATCCTCAAGGTCACCCGCACTGGCCATCAGCACGGCATAGCCCAGGCCATTATATTCGATCGCGACCGGCGTTTCGTCGGCGACCGGCCGGTCGATGTCGCTGATATTGCCGTCAGGGGTTACGCGGTGGAACAGCTGTCGACGCCACGCTAGCTCCCCTGTCATGTCTGGATTCTGGAGCACGGCCGTCTCTCGATGAAAGACTGACATGTCTGCGCCAGCAACGCGCGCCGGGCAAGCTCGTCAGCGCTGCGCCAGCGCCATCCGCTCGGCAGGCCGGTCGTCGGTCGCCACTGCCGCCACAAGCGCGAGCAGGGTGGCGTCGAACCGTACCCCGAAATTGACGCAGTCGTCACCGCCGCCCCTTTCGCCGGCACCGCAGGCATAGCCGACATGGACCCCGATCGCCGTCCCCGACCCCGGCGCAAAATACATGCCGCCCGATGAGCCCGCCGCGCTGTCGGCGCTGGTCGCGAACAGCCGCCCCGGTGCCGTCACCCGCATCGCGCCCGCCCCGCCCTGGACGACGCCAAAGGGAAAGGGCCGAGACTCGCCCGCGCTGATCCGGGGGCTGCCGTCCCCTGCCTCGGCCGGCTGCGAGACCAGCCGTACCCGGCCACCCCTGCCCACCGACGCCGACGCCGACATGGGCACCACGCGCACGTCCACCGCGTGGTCGAGTTTGAGCACCGCGACGTCATAGGCGCTGTCCTGCCGCCGCCGCGCCTCGTCCCAGGGCGAGCGCGCATAGCGGACGCGCACCGCCGCGCGTTCGGTGCCATCGCGATGAAACAGGCGAAAGACGCAGCCGCGCGCATCGACCGCAACGCCATCGGGAAACAGCGTATGCGCCGCGGTCACGACGGTATCGGCAGCGCCGACCACCCAGCCGGTGGCATCCTCGATCCGCAGCCGGCCGGCCGCACTCCGGCATTCCAGCCGGCCGACCCCATCAAAGGCCGCGCCGGCGTCGGCCATCGCGCCGCCCTGGCCCAGCCGCATCGCCCGGGCCATGCCCGGCCCCTGCAGCGGAACCAGCGCGGCCACCAGCAGGGCCGACAGGGCAGCAGCCCCGAAAGGGCGGCCACGGGATACGCGACGCAACACCATCTGACACAACCCAGCCATCTCGTGGCCGCCGAGGCACAAAAGCGCCTGGGCAACCGGTAATGCGAGAAATCGACGGGGGTCACCCTAGATCGGGGAGGTCTAGATATTGCTAAGCACGATGGTATCCAACTTGCTTTGATTCAAGGTTAATTTCGAATTCACTCCAACCCGTAACAGTTGTTGATCGTGGAATGCCGATAACATCTGTGGCGATGAGCATGGATATTTCTATGATAGTGGCCGGCAACCGCTCCGCTCCGGCGGCACGCTCGCGGGGCAGCGCCATGTCGGGCGTGAAACTCTTCTGGACAAAGGCTTGGCGGCAAAGGCAAATCGGCGCCAGGGAGATCTCGCAATGCGCGCAGGCTTCGGGGCAATCGGGAGAGTGGGACGTGCGCTGCATGACGCCTGATCCCCCGCGTTCGCTGCGGTGACCGAGCTTAAGCCGATCGCCCCGGCCGAAGCGCCGTCGCCGGCGCCGCGATCGTCCGCGCGGGCGCTGTTCTGGCGGCTCGTGTGGCTCTATCAGGGCGGCTGCACCACCGCGATCGTCATCACCATGGCGCTGGCGCTGTTCGGGCTCGAACTCGACCTGCGGCAATGGCTCATCCTGATCGGGATGACGCCGGTGGTGGTGGCGATCTACAATCTGTCGGACGTCTATCTGATCGTCCGCCACTTCCGGCCGATCGATCGCGCGCTCCGGGCGCTCGACAGCGGCGTTCCGCCGCCCGAGCCGGTGATTGCCGATGCCGTGGTTCGCGCGCTCAACCTGCCCTTCTATTCCTTCCTTCGGGTGACCTTCCTGCATGGCCCGATGGTATCGGTGCTGGTGTGCATCGCGCTGCCGCTGGGCAATTATTTCTTCGATGCCGGCTTTGTCACCTGGCAGGTGGCGGTATTCGCCGCGACCTGCCTGTTCTTCGCCTCGCCGACCCATGCGATCTTCGAATATTTCGGGGTCAGCCGCGCGCTGGTACCGACGATCGTGCGCCTGTCCGCATCGCTGGAAGACGGCCTGCGCCCCGAATATCAGCAGCAGCTCGTCGCGATCCGGTTGAAGAGCAAGCTGCTCTATCTGACGATCTTCGTCGCGGCGCTGCCACTGATCTTCTTCGCCGCGTCGATCATCTTCAAGGTCCAGCGGATGTTCGTCCTGCAAGGGATCGAACCGAGCGCGTCGATGATGATGCCGCTTTATGTCTGGATCACCGGCGTGGTGTGCATCTGCATGCTCGGCTCGGTGCTGATGGCGTTGCTGACCGCGCATGAAGTGTCGCGCTCGGCCAGCCAGCTGATCGACGGGATGCGCCTGGTCGAACGGGGCGACCTCGACCAGGTGAAGCTGGAAGTCGTCTCGACCGACGAATATGCCGACATCTTCCGGGGCTTCCAGCACATGCTCGAAGCGTTGCGTGAAGAGCAGCTTATCCTCGAGGTGAGCAATGATCTCGCGGGCGAGCTCAAGCTCGAAATCCTGATCGCGCGGATCATGCGCACCACGACCGAACTGCTCAACGCCGAGCGTTCGACCCTGTTCGTCTATGACCGCAAGAGTGACGAGCTCTTCTCGCTGTTCGCCGAGGGCGACTTCGTCCGCGAGATCCGCCTGCCGTCGAACCGGGGGATCGCCGGCGCGGTGTTCGCCAGCGGCGTCGCCGAGAATATCGCAGATCCCTATGCCGACCCGCGCTTCAACCCCGAGGTCGACCGCGCGACCGGCTTCGTCACCCGGTCGATCCTGTGCCAGCCGATCTTCGACAAGCATGGCGGCCGGATCGGCGTCACCCAGATCCTCAACAAGCGCGGCGCGGCCGCCTTCTCGCAAAAGGACGAGGCCCGTCTGCGCGCCTTCTCCGCCCAGATCGCGGTGTGTCTGGAAAATGCCCGGCTGTTCGACGACGTCCTCTATATGAAGAACTACAATGAGGCGATCCTGAAGAGCACCTCCAACGCCGTCATCACCTTTGACGAGGATACGCGGATCGTCACCAGCAACGAAGCCGCCCGCAAACTGATGAACGCCCCCGACGGGCTGATCGGCACGCCGGCGCGCGACGCCTTTTCAGGCGCGAACGCGTGGATCGCCGAGCGGCTGGAGCGCACAGACCGCGACCGCGAGGCCTATCTCGCGGTCGATGCAGAGCTGGTCGGCGCCGACGGCAAGGCCTCGATCAACCTCACCGCAGCACCACTGGTCGATGCCAATGACGCGGTGATCGGTTCGATGCTGGTGATGGAGGACATCACCAGCGAGAAACGCGTCCGATCGACCATGGCGCGCTATATGTCGAAGGAGGTCGCCGACCAGCTGTTGGAAGCGGGCGAGGACCAGCTGACCGGCAAGGACCAGACGGTTTCGATCCTGTTTTCCGACGTGCGCGGCTTCACCACCATCGCCGAACAGATCGGCGCGCGCGAAACCGTGACGATGCTCAACACCTATTTCACCGAGATGGTCGACGTCATCTTCGAGCATAAGGGCATCCTCGACAAATATATCGGCGACGCGATCATGGCGCTGTTCGGCGCGCCCTTTGCGGGCCCCAACGACGCCGACAATGCGATCGCCACCGCCAACAAGATGATGATCGAGCTGAAGGCGCTCAACCTGAAGCGCACGGCGGCGGGCGAAAAGCCGATCGACATCGGCCTGGGGGTCAGCACCGGCAATGTCATCGTCGGCAATATCGGCTCGATCAAGCGCATGGAATATACCGTGATCGGCGACAGCGTGAACCTCGCCTCGCGGCTCGAGGGCGCGAACAAGGCCTATGGGTCGAAGATCCTGTTCTCCGAATTCACCCATGCCCGGCTCGCCAATCCGCAACTGGTGCGCGAGATCGACCTGATCCGGGTGAAGGGCAAGGACTTCCCCGTCGGCGTCCATGAATCGCTCGGCTACCGCGCCGACGAGATCGATCGCGGTCTCGGCGCGATGCTCGAACATTATGCCGCCGGCTTCGCCGCCTATCGCGCGATGCAATGGGGCGATGCCGAGCGGCATTTCCTCGCCGCGCTCAAGGCGCTGCCCGGCGACGGACCGTCGGCGATGTATGTCGAACGCTGCCGCGCCTTCGCCGCCAACCCGCCCGGCGCCGGCTGGGACGGGGTGTGGACGCTCACCTCGAAGTAGCGCTCTATTCGGTCCAGCCGAGGATCTTGTCGACCGCCGCCACCGTGACCGGGTGATATTGCGGCCGCGCGCCGCGATAGACCCGCATCGCGACCGGCCTGCCCCACTCGCCCTGCTCGGCGAGCGCGCGATAGGCCGGCCGGATCAGCAACATGCGGCCGATGCGCGGCAGGAACTCTTCGGCCGAAGCGAGCGCGGGGGGATAGCGATTGCCGATCGCCAGCACCAGCCAGGCCGACCGTACATAGGCGTTGGGTGTCACCGACAGCTGCATCACCCGGTCGAGCTCGGCCAGCCGGTCGGCGGACATCGCGCGCGGCAGCGTGTTCAGGAAGCGCTGCCATTCCTGCGTGCCCCATTTTGCAAACCGGATAGTATCGATCGGCACCCCCGCCCTGACCCGCTCGACCGTGCGATCGATCTCGGCAAGCGTCTCGGAGCGGACATGCACCGCATTGTCGGGCAGACCAGGCTGATAGACCCAGCGGTCGAGCTGAAGCTTCGCCTCAAGCGCGGCGTCGCCCCTGATCAGCCGCGCGCGAAGGTCAGCAAGGAACCCCGCACTGGTCTGCGGCCGGAAGGCGTGGCGGTCGAAATAGGAACGCAGATAGGCATCCCAGCGCGCCCGGCCGACCGCGACCTCGATCGTCCGCAGAAAGATCGCGCCCTTATTATAGGCCAGCTCGCCATAGAGCTCCTCGGGTTCGCCATGCAGCCGGGTCGCGCTCGGCGTCGCGAGCTTGAGGTCGCGTTCGAGCTCGTCCCACGAGATGTCGGCGAGGATGGCGGCGCGCTCCTTGCCATAGACCAGTTCGTCGATCCTATTCTCGAAATAGGTGGTGAAACCTTCGTTCAGCCAGCTGTCGGACCAGGTCGCATTGGTCACCAGATTGCCCGACCAGCTGTGCGCCAATTCGTGCGCGATCAGGTCGGTATTGGCCTTGTTGCCGGTGAACATCGTCGGCGTCAGAAAGGTGAGGGTCGGGTTCTCCATCCCGCCATAGGGAAAGGAGGGCGGCAGCACGAGCATGTCGTAGCGGCCCCAGCGATAGGGGCCGTAAAGCCCCTCCGCGGTCGTCACCATCCGCTCGGTATCGTCGAGTTCGCGCGAGGCGACGGGCAGCATCGAGGGTTCGGCATAGACCCCGGTGCGCGGCCCGAGCGGCTGGAAAGCGAGATCGCCGACCGCCAGCGCGATCAGATAGGGCGGCACCGGATGATCCATGCGGAAGCGGAAGCGCTTCCACCCTCCGGGCAGCGCCTCCCCCTTCGGCGTCAGCCGCTCACCGCTCATCACCGCGACCAGATCGGCCGGCACCGTGATGCGCGCGGTCCAGCTCTGCCGAATGCCGGGGCTGTCCTGGGTCGGGATCCAGCTGCGATTCTCGATCGACTGGCCCTGGCTGAACAGAAACGGCTTTTTCTTGCCGGCGGTCAGCGCGGGCGGCAGCCAGCCAAGCGCGCTCGCGTCGGGTCGCGACCGATAGGTGATGACCAGCTTGCGGGCGGCACCGATCCGCACGATCAGCGGCGCGCCCTTATCGGCGTCGTTCGGGCCGACCGACCAACTGAGCGGGCGCCCGCGCGCGTCGGTGATCCGTTCGATCACCAGCCCCTTGTCGTCGAGCCTTATCTCCTGCGCGCCGCGCGCCGCGACGATCGCAAGGGTCGCGGTGCCGCGCATCTCCCGCGCGGTGAAATCGGCGGTCAGATCGAGATCGACATGGCTGACGCGCGCGATCGCGGGCTCTGCATAGGACAGCGCGTCCCGGCCATCGGGCGTGCTCAGAATGGGAGAGGCGGGCGACGCGGCAAGCGACGGCGCCGCGGCGATGGCCAGCAGGGCGGGAATGATCAGGCGCATCGCGACATAGTAGGCCAGCTGCCCACCGCCGCAAGCCTGATCACCGCTTCATATCTGAGCCAGGCTCAGCACATTGCCGTCCGGGTCCGCGAAGAAGGCGACCTTCGCGGCGCCATCGGGCGAGGTCCAGATGCCCAGTTCGTCCTGGCCCATCCCCGGGAAGATCGTGAAGGCGACGCCCAGGTCGCGCAACGCGATCACGCTCGCGCCGATGTCCTCGACATTCCAGCCGAGCACCGGATGCGCGGTCGCCTTGTGATCGGGCAGGACGGTCAGCCGCGCCATGGCTCCGCCCAGATCGATGAAGTCGCCGAAATCGTCGGTGCCGCTGAGCGCGAACCCCAGCGTGCCGCAATAATAGCCAAGCGCCCGCGCACGGTCGCTCGTGTAGAGAAATGCCACCGGCGTGGCAGAAGACAGCAGGCTCATCGTCACCTCCCGGTTGAAGACCTCCAACCTACCGCAGACCCGCCTCCCGGCCTATCGCCCGAAAAGGTGATTCGGGGCGAAAATCATGCGCGCGACCGATTGATGACAATCGCTGTTTACGGGCGCCGGCTTGCACGCCATGATCGCGCCATGCGGGGGCGGATCATCATTGGGCTGATGGCGACGATGATGGCGCCGTCGGCCGGTTTCGCGCAGGCGGACGCCGAAGCCCCCGTCGTCCAGGTCTCGTACAACGCCGCGATCTTCTCCGACTATCGCTTCCGTGGCCTCAGCCTCAGCAACCGCGAGCCCGCGATCCAGGGCGGCATCGATGCCGAGTTCCGATCGGGCTGGTTCGTCGGCACATGGGCCTCGACGATCGCCGATTATGGCGGCTCGAACGTCGAGCTCGACATCTATGGCGGCTATGCCGGCTCGGTCGCGGGTTTCGACTATTCGGCCTCGGTGCTCGGCTATGTCTATCCCGACGGCAAAGACGTCGACTATGTCGAGCTTCAGTCCACGCTCGGCAGGACGATCGGACCGGTCACCACCACGCTGACCCTCGCCTATATTCCCGATCAGTGGAACACCGCCGGCGACAATTTCTACGCATCGCTTGGCGCCGATGTGGCGATTATCGGCACGCCGCTCACCGCATCGTTCAGCGCGGGGCGCGAGACCGGCGGCTATGACGAAAAATGGGACTGGTCTGCGGGCATCGCCTACCGTTTCGACATCCTCGAAATCTCGGCCTCCTATGTCGACAGCAACTATAAGGGCGCGCTAGAAGCCGGCAGCAATGGCCGGGCGGGCGCGGTGCTCTCGGTGAAGGCCAGCTTCTAGAAAATCTTTTAGCCGGAGACAGTTGAATGGTGCGGCTGTTCCTCTCGGTCGACATGGCCGGCTCGACCCAGTTCAAGGCGCGCTTCACCGATGGGGGAAGCTGGCTCGACACCTTCCGCACCTTCTTCACCAATTTTCCGCTGATGCTCGCGGGCCAGGTCGGCTTCGCCTTCCTCGAAGAGGGCGAGACCCCTTCGGTCGAGGTGTGGAAGGTGATGGGCGACGAGGTGATCTTCGTCGCGACGCCCGGCAGCGCCGCCGAACTGGTCAACATGTTGCTCGCGCTGCTGCGGACGATGAACGCCTATGAGACGCGCTATCTGGAGGATCTGCCGCTGCGGCTGAAGGGCACCGCCTGGCTCGCCGATTTCAGCGGCCCGAACATCGAGCTGGAGATACCCGAGCTATCCGGTGGAGCGGGCGTCCGCGTGGTCGACTTCATCGGCCCCGATCTCGACCTCGGCTTCCGCGTCACCAAATTTTCACGGCCCGCCTGCCTCGCGCTGTCGTTCGACGTCGCCGATCTGGTGCTGAGCGCGGGCAATGCCGATCAGGTTTCGCTCCACCTGATCGGCGCCGAGGAACTGAAGGGGGTGATGTTCGGCCGCCCCTATCCGATCATCTGGATGATCGAGGCGGGCGACGACTTCCACTTCATGCCGTGGGAGATCGAGGCCTGCCCGCATATGGCGAAGGCGAGCAGCATGCCCCCCTCGCCGGTCTCCGACATCGAACGCGCGATCGCGAACATGCGGCTCTACCTGCGCAAGATGCACGGTGTGCAGCGGCCCCGGTTGGCGCTCGGGGGCGGTTGGCGCGCACCGGCCGACGCTATCACGCGCGGCCGATGCGATGGACTCGGAGTTCGGGTCACTGTTCGCCCATGTGCCTGCGGATCATCCGCCAATAGCCATCGACGCACAGCGCGGTGAAGGCAGGCGGTACATCGTCGCCGAGCACATCCTTGAGCACGGGCGCCAGCCCGTCGCCAAAGCTGCTGACATAGGGACCGACCAGTTCACGTCTGATCGCCGGTGCGGGCCCATCCTCATCCTGTCTCAGATATGTGACAAGATTGTCGGCCAATGACCGGGCGGCGGCCAGATCGTGCGTCGACAGCCGCAAATCGTCATGCTCGGAAAGATAGTGGCTCATCGTCAACGCGAAGTCGTTCGCGCGCTCCCCGAGCCGGGCAAGCTGGTGTTCGATATCGGGGGCATGGTTCATCAACCGCATCATGCGTCTCCAGTCCGCGACCCCGTCCGGGACGGGCGCCGCTGATTTCAAGATAAAACTCGCAACGGTCGAATCATCGACCGGCGAGATTCCGCTTGGGAGGCCTCGGTAGTCGCGGCGCGCTAGGCGCGACGGCGAAACTCCGAGGCTTGAACGCGCGTCATCAGGCTGCCGCCATAAGCCTGATCGCGAAGGAATGACGGGAAACATGTCATGGCTTGAAGATAGGCATCAGCCGGGCAAAATCAATGGCTTCGACCCATTCTAACCCGTGTAGCGCACCACCAGGATCGCGATGTCGTCGAATTGCGGGGCCGCGCCGACGAAGCGGTTGACCCGCTCGGCGAGGCCGGTCGTGACGTGCCGGGCCACGCCCTTGCCACCCAGCACCGCCAGCGCTTCGCCGATCCGTTCGACCCCGAACAGTTGATCGTCGGCGGTCGTCGCCTCCGACACGCCATCGGTGAACATGACCAGCGCGTCGCCGGGCGCCAGCCGCATATGCGCGCTCGCGAAATCGACATCGTCGAAAATGCCCAGCGCCATGCCGCCGGGCTTGGCGAGGCGTGATACGCTGCCGTCAGCGCGCAGCACGAACGGCGCCTCATGTCCGGCGTCGCTATACTCGATGCTGCCGTCGCGCAGGTCGATCACCCCGGCAAAGGCTGTGACGAACAGGTTAGCGACATTGTCGCGGACCAGTTCGGCATTGACCCGCGCCATCAGCGCTGCGGTATCCTTCGCGGTCATCGCGGCGGCTTTGAACAATGTGCTCGTCATCGCCATGAACAGCGCCGCCGGAACGCCTTTGCCGGAGACGTCGCCGATCACGAAGAACAGCCGGTGTTCGTCGATCATCGCATAATTATAAAGATCCCCGCCCACCTCCTTGGCGGGTTCGAGCAGCGCGTGGATGTCGATGTCGTCGCGCTCGGGGAAGGGCGGGAATTCGCGCGGCACCATGCCGATCTGGATGTCGCGCGCCGCCGACAGCTCGCCTTCGACCCGTTCGCGCGCCACGGTCGCAGCCTCCATCTCGACCAGATAGCGCTGCAGCCGCGCGATCATTCCCGACATCGCCTCGGCAAGGCTGCCCACCTCGTCGCGCCGCGCACCACTGATCGCCTGCATCGCGCGCAGCTCTTCCTCATTCGACTGGAAGCTGCGTTCCTCGATGCTGCGCGTGTAGGATGTCAGCCGTACCAGCGGGCTGATGATCCGGGCGATCAGCATCGACCCCACCACCATCGCGAGCGCGAACATCGCGACCCCGACGAGGATCGAGGTAAGCAACGCCTGGAACAGCCGCCGGTCGAGCGAGGCGAGGTCGACGTCGGCGCCGATCACATGCAGCCGCCCGTCCGATGACCGCACCGGCATGTAGATCGACCGGAAGCGCCCGAAACTGTCCTCATATTCGTCGAAGCGGACACGGCCGTCGGCGAAGCTGCTGTAGAGCTTCGCGGGCGCGGTATCGTAGCGCGTGAAGAAGCGGGTCTGCTTGCCCGCCGCAATCTCGCGCCGGGTCGCGCTGGTCGCGACCGTGTGGATGTGCGGCCCGAAACGCATATAGCTGTAGACATAGACGAGTCCGGCGCGCTCCGAGAATCGCGACAGCCGCGCCTGCAGCCGATCGAATTCGCTTCGCGGTATCGAGGTCGCCCCCTGGACGCGGCGATGATAGCCCGACGGAATGATTTCGCGGACCGCATGGACCGCGGTGGTCAGCTCCTCGTCGATCCCGTTGATGATCTCGCGCCGGTCGATCGAATAGAGCATCGCCGAATAGGCGACCGCCGATACCAGATTGAGCACGAACAACAGCAGCAGCAGTTGCGGCCTCAGGCCAAAGCGCCGCCGCCGCTCAGCCCCGGTCATGCGATCTTCCCTCTTGCATCCACCCGTCTTCGCCCCGAAGCTGCCAGCGGCCAAGACTATCGCACTGGGCGGAACCGAGCGGTAGCCCTTACGGCATGAAGGGGGAATGATTGCGGGGGCTGGTCAACCATCTGCTCCGGGTATCGCCCGGCGAGTGGCCCAGGCTCGCCCAGTTCGGGCTGCTCGGCTTCCTGCTGCAGATGGGGCTGGGTGTCGGCTTCAGCGCGGGCGACGCCGCCTTCCTTGCCCATGCCGGCGCCGACAGGCTCGCGCTGATCTTCATGATGACGCCGGCGGTGATGCTGCTCTACACGGCGATCTTCTCCTATCTGCTGGTGCGCTTCTCGATCGATCGCGTCGTCGACGCGACGATCGGCCTGCTCGTCGCGGGCGGTGTGACCGTCTGGCTGATATTGGGGATGGCGCTGCCGCCGGCGTGGGAACTGCCGGTCTATCTCGGCCTGAAGCTCTATCTGGCGATGTGGTATATCGCGATCTACTCGCTGTTCTGGAACTATACCGACGGCTATTTCACCATTCAGGACGGCAAGCGCATCTTTCCGCTGCTCGCCGCCGCGACGGCGCTGGGGATGTCGGCGGGCGGGCTGATCGTCAACCAGCTGGCGGACAGCGTCGCGCTGCGGGGCTTCTTCCTGATCTGGGCCGGAATCGCGGTGGCGACGCTGCCCGTCGCATTGCTGGTGCGGCGGCGCTGGACGAGGATCGCCGACAGCGAGATCGAGGAAGCGGGCGACACCGTTTCTGGCCAGATCGCGCAGGTGGCAGGCACCTTTCGCACCTCGCGCTATACGCTGGTGCTCACCCTTGTCCTGTTCGTCACCTTGCTGATGACCAACCTCGCCGAGTTCCAATATTCGAGCATATTCCAGCAAGGCCGCAGCGAAGCCGAACTGGCGAGCCTGCTGGGGTCGCTCTATGCCGGGGCGAACATCTTCAACATGTTCGTCTGCCTGTTCCTGTTCAACCGGCTGGTCGGGCGGATCGGGGTGCGCAACGTCGCCCTGATCATGCCGCTCACCTATTTCGCGGCGTTCGGCTTCCTGTTCGTCACCGGATCGTTCGAAGGCGCACTGGCGGTGTTCTTCGCCTATCACGGCATCCTGACCTCGATCGAGTACAACAACCAGAATATGCTGTTCAACGCAGTGCCCTCGGCCACCAAGCGGCCGGTGCGGACGATCGTCGAGGGGCTGGCGGAACCGCTCGCCAGCTTCGTGGCGGGCGGCTTCCTGTTCTATGCCGCGGCGCGCACCGACATCCGCGACCTCTCCGGCCTCGGGGTGCTTCTGGGCGTAGTGTTGTTGCTGGTCGTGTTCGCCCTGCGGCAGCTCTATCCCGCCGCGATGGCGCGCAACATGCAGGCGATGCGGCTCGATTTCGGCCATCCCCCGGCAATCCCGCCCGCCGCGTCCGACACCCCCCGTCCCACCGCCGAACTGATCGCACGGTTGCGAACCGCAGGTCGCGACGAGCGCGACGCGCTGATCGCCGAGCTCCACGCCGGCCGCGACCTTGAGGCGCTGGCTGACATATTGACCTGCGCGGCGGGTTTGAGCCCACAGGACCGGCACGCGATCGAGCATATGATCATCGCCTGGGGCGATACCGCCATCCCCCGCCTCGTCGCGGCGATCGCCGACGGCGCGCAATCCTATCGCGGCCGATCGGTCGCGGCGCGCGCGCTCGCCCGCCTCTCTTATCCACTGTTCACCGCGCGGCTTGACGGGCTGGTCCGCGATGAACTGGCCCGCGCCCAGCCGCGCTTCGCATTGGCCGAAGCGCTGGAGACGCTATCCGTACCGACCCGCGCCACCCGAACGCTGGCAAGGCTCCAGCGCCAGCAGATCGCGCAGGCGACCGACTTCGCGATCGAACTGCTCGCGCTCGGCGGACGGCTGCCCGATTATGACCTGCTGATCGTCTCGCTTCATTCCCAGAACCCCAAGGTCCGCGCCAATGCGATCGAGGCGATCGACAACGGCACCGACCGGGCGACCTTCCTGACGCTCAAGGCGCTGATCGACGCCCGCCCGGTCGCCGCGCACCGCCCCGGAACGCTCCTCGACCTGCTCGACGCGCGGCTCGATTCGCCCAACACGGTCGAGTTGATCGCCGCCCTCCAGGCGATCCATGACCTCGCCCCGTCCGACCAACTGGGGACCCGGCTGCGCCGCGCGCTGCGGCCGGGCCTTCACGCGCTGGCGCGCGGTGCGATCGCGACATTGCTGGGGCTTCCCGCCGCCCGGGGCTGGACGCTTGTCGATATGATCGACGCGATCGCGAGCATGCCCGAATTCGCTGCGGCGACGATCGAGGTGCAGACCCGGCTCGCCATGGCGCTGACCCCGACCGCCCCGGCCGGCGCCGCGACGATGGTGGAGGTGGCGGGTGCGCCGCCGATGTGGCTGCCGGCCGACATCGTCCGCGATCTCGCCGTGCGGCAGGTCGATCTCGCGCTGGCCATCTACCGCACCCGGGACGATCGCCCCTATGCGGCCTGACGGCATCCCGATCCAGACGCTGTTGCTGCGGGTCTTCCTGCCGGCTGTGGCCGTCGTCGCCATCGGCCTGGGCCTGATCAGCTACAACCGGCTCTATGAGACGATCCTCGACGGCTTCGACCGCAAGCTGATCGCGACCAGCGCCCTGACCGGTGCGCTGATCGACGGTCGCGACCATGACCGGCTGATCGCGATCGCGCGCTCGCGGCCGCAGGATGACGCGGCCGAGCAATCCCCCGCCTATCTGCGCCTGGTCGAGCCGATGCGCCGCATCCGTGACGCGCTCGACATCACCTATCTCTATACCCAGGTTCTGGGCGGTTCGCAGGACGTCATCTACGTGCTCGACGCGACGACGGGCGACGAACATTCCCCGATCGGCGCGGAGGACGAGCTGCCCGCCGAAACGCTGGCGGGCATCCGGCGCTCTACCGCGCAAGGCACCATCCATCTGTCGCCGATCGAGTTCCAGGAACAATGGGGTCTGTTGAAGACCGCTGCCGCACCGGTCAATGACGCGAACGGCCGGATCGTCGCCACGGCGGGCGCCGACGTGAACGTCTCGCTGATCCGCACCGCGACGCAGAACGCGCTGTTCACCAGCGTGGTGATCGGCATGGCATCACTGCTGGCCTGCGCGCTGATCATCCTGATCATCGTGCGCCGTATCGCCCGGCCGCTCGACCAGCTGCGTCAGGAAGCGCTGCGCATCGCCGGCGGCGATCATCGCCCGCTCGCCGATTTCCCGGCACCACGCGATATTGCGGGCCTGCGGTTGGCGCTGGCGGAGAGCAGCGAGGCGATGACCGGCGCGCTGGCACAGGCGCACCACAAGGCTGCCGAGGAGGATCGCCGTCTCGGCATCGCCGCGCTCGACGCCGAACTCGCGCGGATCGCCGCCGGGGCGCCCCACCTGGATTTCAGCGGCCCGGAGCCCGAGGGGAGCGACGCGCTCCTCCGCCGTGCCGCAGCCGCGCTGGTCGCCGAACGAATCGCCGCCGATCCCGCGCTCGCGGCGCATGGCCCGTTCCTGACACTCGCCGGAGGCGAGACCGCGACGGCCCGGCTTGACGACGGCCGGACCGTCACCATCGGGACGCCGGCATGATCGAACGCCTGCAGGCCTTGCCCGGCTTCGACGTCCTCAGCGACGCGGCGCTTGGGGTGATCGTTGCACGCTCGGCGTTGCGAAGTTTCGCCCCCGGCCAGCTCGTCCTTGGCGGCGGCGAGGTGGCGGGCAGCCTGTTTGCCTGCATCGAAGGCACGCTGATCGGGACGAGCGGAACCCGCGCGTCCCCGGTCTTCGATGCGCCGGGCCTGCTGTTCGGGCTCGCGCTGACCGAGGACCATGTCGCCGGGCCCGACGGTCTGGCCGCGATCGTGATCGCCAAGCCGCATGTCTTCACGATCGCGCGCGAATTTCCAGAGTTCGTCATATCGCTGATGCAATCGGGCGATAAAGGCTGATGAGCGTACGGCTGATCATCATGCTGCTGGCGCCGCCGCTCTTCCTGCTGATGGCCGCCATCAACAGCCTGCTCCTCTATAATGAGGAGACCAGGGACATCGAGATGGGGCTGCGCGGTCAGGCGCTTGCCGCGGCCGTCACCGTCGCCGAATTCGCCCGTGCCTCCAGCGATCCGTTCGCCGAGCTCGCAGCCCCGGCTCGGATGGCCGCGATGAAGCGGGCAACGTCGGAGATTGTCGGCCTCGAAGCGCTCTATCTGACGAGCCGCGACGGGCGGCTGCTCAACTTCATCGCGAAACCCGCGATCGTGCGGCCCGGGCTCCGGCGTCCGGCAAGGGCGATCGCGATCGGCGGCTGGGTCGATCCGGCGGGCGATCCGCTGATCGTCGCGGTGGCGCCGGCCGGGCCGGGGCAGATGGTGGTGGCCGACATCGACGCGAAGCCACTCGCCGACCGCGCCTTCCACCTCAAGCGGCTGTCGATCGCGTTGATCATGGGTTCGGCGATGCTCGCGGTACTGCTCGGGCTGGTCGTGGCGCGACGTGTGTCGAGCGAATTCCGCCGCACCCGCGCGATCATCACCGCCCATGGCGGCGGCGCTGCCGACCGGGCGCTCGACATTCGCGAAGTTCGCGATCTCGCCGACGCCGTCGGACTGATCGAGAAAAGCGTGGCGAGCGAGCTCGAGGGCCTGTCCCGACGGCGCACCGCAGGCGATCCGGCGCTGGGCATAGCGGCGGTCCGCGCGGCGCATTTCCCCGACATTTCCGAGAGCCATCACGGCATGCGGCTCGCGATCCGGATATTGCCCGGCGCGCCGCCCGGAAGCTTCCACCTGCACAGTGCCGACGATGATGGGGTGACGGTCGTGATCGGCGAGGTCGACGGCGAACCCGCTCGGGCGCTGGCCGGCGCGGTCGCGTTGCGCGCTTATATGCTGGCGGCCGGTGCCGATACGTTCGACGCGCGGCTCGCCGCCGCCAGTGCCGCCTTTGGCGTGAAGGCCAGCGTCGCGGCGAAGCTGACCGCGGACGGTACCGTCACGCTCACGCCCCGGGAGGACCATGCGCCTGCCTTCGCCGCCTATGCCGCGCGCAATCCGGGTCTGGATGCCGATGCGCTGGCCGCCGATCTTGCGATCCTTTACCCCGATGCCGGGATCATCGTCGCGGCAGGGCCCGCCTAGGGTTTGTTCCACTTACGTGGAAGCGGTACCGGCCCGCTCCCCCACCCAACCTCCCGATAGATTACGCTGGATCGGGAGGTTGGGTGGGGGAGCGGGCCGGTACCGCCGTTTCAGCTTCGCTGAAACAGATTTTAGGCAATCGTTGCAAGCGCCGCGTCGACGTCGCTTTCGATTGTGAATATCTTAGAAAAACCGCTGATCTCGAACACTTCGAGCACCGCGGGCGCGGGGCTGGTAATGATCAGCTTGTGGCCGGCCGCCTTCGCCGACTTGGCGCCGATCAGCAGCACGCGCAGGCCCGCCGAACTGACATAGGGGACATCGGCAAGGCTGAGGATCACCACCGCATGATCGCGGGCGCGCGATGGCAGCACGGCCTCCAGCGTTGCGGCGGTACTGCTGTCGAGCCGCCCGGCGGCCGAAATCACGAGCGCGCCGTCTCGGCTATTTTCGCTGATGTCCATATAGATTAAACTCGCTTCGCCCCGGGGCTGTCCGGCGTCGTTGCATATCAGGAGTGGGCGGCGATTTTCCACACGATTATGGTCGCGCCGGGCAAGGCGATCGGGATGGGCCGCCGGGCGGTGTGCACCCATGTCGCATAGCTTTGCCCGCGCCGCGCCCGCCGACACGGCGGCCCTGCCCGGTCTGATCGAGGCGATCGAGGCCTGGCTGGAGACCGCCGGCCTGCCGATGAGCGAGGCCGCGCGTCTGATGATCGCGCTCGATGAGGTCCTCAGCAACATCGCCAAATATGGCGAAGGGATGATGAGCGTCGCGATCGAGATCGACGGGAACCGGATCGAAGCCACCATCGCCGATGACGGCCCGCGCTTCGATCCTCTCGCGCTGCCTCCTCCCGACACAGGACTGGATATTGACGACCGCGCGATCGGCGGCCTCGGCATCCACCTCGTCCGCGAGATGATGGACGATGTCGCTTACAGCTATGAAAACGGTCGGAATCGGCTGCGTTTTGGCAAGACTTTTTAGGCATTTCCACCTACATGTGCCCATGTTGCGAAAGGGCAGGGCAATGACATCGGCGCCGGAGTGGGCAACGGTACAGCCGCCGGATGACGAAGCGCTCGAGGTGATCCATCTCGACGATCGGCGCGGGCTTGGCGTGCGCGCGCGGCGCGCCTTCGCGGCGGGCAGCCTGATCCACCGGTTCGCCGGGATCGTCAGCGAGGCGATCTGCCAGCACAGCCTTCAGATCGATCCGGCCCGCCACATCAGCGCGACCCGCTATATCGGCTATCTCAGCCATGGCTGCGATCCCAATTGCCGGCTCGACATGGCCAGCTTCGCGGTGGTGGCACTTCGCGACATCGCCCCCGGCGACCTGCTGTCGATCGACTATGCCGCGACCGAGGACCGGCTCCACCGCCAGTTCCCCTGCTGCTGCGGCGCCGACAATTGCCGGGGCTGGATCACCGGGCGCCGCGAACAGCCCGACGCCGACGGCCGCGCCTGGCGTGCGAAGCGCGATGCCGGCTGACTGGTGGGCGCGCCCCGACCTGCACCATGACGATAATGGCAGGCTGATCTTCGCCGGACACGATGTCGCGGCGCTCGCCACGCGGCA
This sequence comes from uncultured Sphingomonas sp., assembly GCA_947085315.1. Lineage (GTDB taxonomy): Bacteria > Pseudomonadota > Alphaproteobacteria > Sphingomonadales > Sphingomonadaceae > Rhizorhabdus. The sequence goes on from CAMTVW010000013.1 coordinate 215,594, forward strand.
CGATCGTCCGCTCTTCCTCTACAGCGCCGCGCGCATCCGCTCCAACCGCGACCGGCTGCGCGGCGCGCTCGTCGCAGCCGGGCTCGATCACCGGCTCTATTTTGCGATGAAGTGCAATCGTTTCGCGCCGCTGATCGAAATGCTCGCGGCCGATGGCGGAATCGGCATCGACATCTGTTCGCCGGGCGAGCTCGATCGCGCGCTTGGCTGCGGTTTCGCGGCCCGCGACATCAGCTTCACCGGCACCGGGGTCGCCAATCGCGATCTCGCCCGGCTGCTCGCCGAACCCGATCTCCATATAAATTGCGATTCGCTCAGTCAGATCCGCCGGATCGGCGAACGCACGCCGGGGCGCGGGGTCGGGATCAGGATCAATCCCGGTCATGGCACCGGCTATGGCGACAATGCGCGGCTCACCTATGCCGGCGAGCGCACCTCGAAGTTCGGCATCTACCGCGAGCAATGGCGCGACGCGCTCGACCTGGCCGCGCGCCATCGACTGACCATCGACACGATTCACTTCCATGTCGGCTGCGGCTATCTGTCGCGCCAGCTCGACGCCTGGGAGCGGGCGGTCGACGCCGCCGCCGCCTTTCTCGACGACCTTCCCGATCTCCGCACGGTCAATATCGGCGGCGGTCTGGGCCTGCCGCATCGTCCCGCTGAACCGGCGCTCGACCTCGACCGCTGGGCGGCGATCGTCGCGCGCCATTTCGGCGGCCGCGGCCTCACCGTCGCGGTCGAGCCCGGCGACTATCTGGTCAAGGACGCAGGTCTGCTGCTGCTCGGCGTCACCGGGGTGGAGCGGAAGCGCGACACGCTGTTCGTCGCGCTCGACGGCGGTTTCAACCTCCATCCCGAACCCGCCTTCTACGACCTGCCTTGCGAGCCGGTGGCCTGCCTGATCCGCGAGCGCAACCGGGAGTACTGGCAGCCGGCAACGGTCGCCGGAAATATCAACGAGGCGCTTGACCTATGGGCGGAGGACCATCTTATGCCGCCGCTGGAGGAGGGCGACATCGTCGCCCTAATCAACGCCGGCGGCTATGGATCGGCGATGAGCTCGAACCACTGTCTGCGCGGAGATTATGCGGAGATGCTGGTCTGATCCCCACGTCATGCCAGCCTGCACCGGCATGACGGAAGGGGCGAGCGGCGGGGTTCAGCCTTGCGCCATCGCCCCGAAAAAGCGCGCTTCCACCTCCATCGCGCTGAGCGGTTCGGCGAGCGGGAATCCCTGCAGCACGTCGCACCCAATGCTGGTCAGGAACAGCCGCTGCTGCTCGGTTTCGATCCCCTCGGCGGTGGTCTGGAGACCGCTCAGCCGGGCGAGGTCGACGATGGCCCGAATCACCGGACTTCCCGCCTGACCCGGCTGGATCGTCGAGACGAAGCTCTGGTCGATCTTGATCCGATCGACCTCGAACCCGCCGAGATGACGGAACGACGAATAGCCTGTACCGAAATCGTCGAGCGCGATCTGGACACCAATATCGCGAATCCAGCCGAGATTGCTGCGGCATTTCTCGCTGCTCTCCAGAAAGCTGGTTTCGGTGATCTCCAGCTCGAGCCGGCCGGGCTCCAGTCGGGTTCGCTTGAGGATCGCATAGACCCGCTCGGCGAGCGTCACATTGCGAAGCTGGACCGCCGACAGATTGACCGAGAGCATCCCCCCCGGCCAGCGCGCCGCAGCGAGGCACGCCTGTTCGAGCACCCACTCATTGAGCGTCTCGATCAGCCCGCATTCCTCGGCGATCGGGATGAACTGTTCCGGCAGTATCGCTCCGCGCTGCGGATGCTCCCAGCGGATCAGCGCCTCTGCCCCCAGGAGCGCCCCGGAGGCGGCACGGAAATAAGGCTGGTAGACGATGTCGAGGCCCTCGCCGGTGCGCATCGCCTCGCGCAGCGCGGATTCGATCTCGTTGCGTTCGCGGATCCGGTCGCCCATCGCGGGCACGAAAAAGCTGTGCCGGCGGCGCCCGCCAAGCTTGGCATCGTATAGCGCTATGTCCGCCTTGCGGACGAGTTCGACCGGATCGATGCCGTCGCGAGGCGCCACCGCGATGCCGATGCTGGCGCCGATCAGCACCTCGCCATCGCCCAGGTCCAGCGGCCGCGCCAGCGCCCGATGGATGTTGCGCGCCAGTCGCCCGGCCGAAACCGCCGCATTGTCGGAAACATGAATGATCGCGAATTCGTCGCCGCCCAGCCGTGCGACGACATCGTCGGGCGCAATCTCGCTCAGCAAGTGCGCCAGCGCCTGGATCAGCTGATCGCCGGTCGGATGACCGAGATGGTCGTTGACGTTCTTGAAATGGTCGAGATCGACATAGAGCAGCGCGAGCGAATGCCCATCGATCGCGATCTGGGCAAGCTCGATGCTCAGTCGCCGATCGAACAGCGCACGGTTGGCGAGGCTCGTCAGCGGATCATGATTGGCAAGGTGGACCGCATGCGACCGCGCGGCGTTGAGCTGCGCCATGCTCTGGCCGATCCGGCGCAGCAACCAGGCGATGATCGCGAAGACGATCAGCAGCGCGACGGCCAGCGCCGGTGCCACCTGGACCAGCATGGCCGTGCCGGGCCGATAGGGTTCCCAGACAAAATAGCCGATCAGCCTGCCTGCCTGCGTGCGCAGCGCGACCTGGCTCAAACCGGAATCACGCGGTGGCGACGCGGCGAAGCGCGCCTTCGCCAGCTGGTAGCGATTGGCGAGGTCCGCCGCGAAGGAGCCGTCGAGATAGCGGACGCTGACATGGATCGGTTCGCGCCCGGGCGTGACGGGAAGATCACCGGTGTCGGAAACGACCGGCTTGGCGCTGATGATCGCGGGCCGACCATGGACCAAACCCAGATCGACGACACCAGGCGTCTGCAGCCGGTCCGCCACGCGCCCCTTCTCGCCCGCGCGCATCCTGCCGCGCAGCTGGGCGAGCTGGGGCCTGGCGACATCGCCGATCGACTGGGCATAATTCGCGGGGGTAGCGCGACGGCCGCCGCGCATCGCATAGATCAGCCGGTCATCGGCATCGACGATGAACACCTCGTCATGACCATAATGGTCCCGGAACCAGATGCCGAGATTCTCGTCGATCCAGTCGGCATCGGGCGATCGGGCACGGAGCTGGCGGACGCTGTTGTCCCAGAAGGTGGCTTCTTCCTGTTCATGGGCGATCGCACGGAAATTCTGCTCCAGCACCGTGGCGATGGTCCGCTGCTGGCGCGCGATCGACAGTTCGTCGGCCTTGCCTGTGGCGAACCAGACCACCGCGGCGAGCAACCCTGCCATCATCGCGACGATCAGCATGGTGCGGGTGATGATCTGGGCGATGACGCGCTCGCGCTCGCCGGATTCGACCGACGCCAGACGGCGCTCAAGGCGGTCCATCAACATCTGACACGCTCGCCGCAAAGCAACATCACAGCTGTACAGGCCCCCTTTGGCACCATGTTGTAGCCAATTGGGTCGCTGATGGCCACATGTAGCGGCAGCAATAGCGGGAGGTTTTGTTAAGCGTCGCGCCTAAAAGCTTTTTGTCTGGCCCGCGCGACCGCATTCGCGCGATCCCAGGACGTTCAGGGCTTCCCGCGCAACGCTTCATCGATCGCCGCCGCCTCACGCTCGAACATCGTCGCCATCGCTGTCAGTCGCTCGCGTTCGGCCGCTTCGGCGGTGTTGTGCGCCAGAAGCCGCGCCTTCGACGCTTCCTTCCTCAGCCGCGCGGCGGAACCCCTGGTCGTATCCCCCATGACGTTCAGGCGGCCTTCTCGAAAATCTCATCGAAGAATACGAGCATCTCTGCCCAGCTGCGCCGGTCGGCGACCGCATCATAGCGCACGAAATCGGGCATTCCCATCTCGTCGGCCTTCGGGTTGGTAAAGCTGTGCACCACCCCGCCATAGAGCTTCATCTGCCAGTCCACCTTGCCATCGCGCATCTCGGTCTCGAACGCGGCGCGCTGTTCGGGCGGGATACCCGGATCGTCGGCACCGATCAGCATCAGCACCTTTCCGGTGATGTTTGCGGCATCCATTGGCCGCGAAGTGCCCAGACCGCTATGAAATCCCACGACGCCCGACACCGGCGCACCGCCGCGCGCGAGTTCGAGCGACATGGTGCCGCCGAAGCAAAAACCGATCGAGGCGATCTTCGTGCTGTCGACTTCGACCCGCGCCGAAAGGGCATCGAGCCCGCCCTTGGCCCGCGCGCGGATTCGCTCGGGTGCCTGGAACAGCACGCCCAGTTCGGCCATCATCTTCTCGCGGTCGGTCATTATGCTGCCTTCGCCGTGCAGATCGCAGGCGAGCGCTACATAGCCGAGCTCGGCGAGCTGCCGCGCCTTGCCCTTGGCATGGTCACCAAGGCCAAAGGCTTCAGGGAAGACAAGGACGCCGGGCCGTGTGCCGCTGCGGCTGGCATCGACGAACAGGTGACTCTCCATCCTGAGGCCGTCGGCTTGATAGCTCAGAATCTCACTATGCATGATTCTCCCCTCGCGACAGCCCACCCCATTTGCCTGTTAAGCATGTCGCGGGCGGTACACAATCGCTGGTTTTCGTCCGTTCTGGAGGTAGCTGAGCCATGATCGGGTGGTGCACGCCTATCGCCGCATGAAGCCCATCCATCGCAGTGCCAGAAAGGTCGCCGCCGCCGCACCGAAGGCGAGCATCGCGGCAAGCAGCGTTCCGTAGGAAGGATTGGCCCAGGGCAATCCCCCGGTATTCATCCCGAACAGGCCCGTGACGAACGTCGCCGGCAGCATCAGGGCGGTCATCATCGACAATATGTAGAGATTCTGGTTGGTCCGCTGGTCGATCTGAATGTCGATTTCTTCGCGGAGCTGGCGCAGCTGGCGCTGGACGCCCACCGCGTCGCCATCGAGCGACTGGACCCGCTGGAGCAGCTTCTCCACGGTCGGCCGCAGCGCCTCGGGCAGCTCGCCATCCCTTTCGAGACGGCGGAACACCGCAGCCATACCGTCAAGGATGCGGGTGACCTGGGCAAGCCGCCGCCGAATGTTGATCAGGTCGCGCGGCGTCGGCGGATTGCGATCGTCGAGAAAGGCGTCCTCGGCCCGTTGGACGTCGCCGCTCAGTTCGCGCACCGACAGCATGATCCCGTCGGCGATGACGCTGACCAGCAGGTCGAGCGCCTCGCTCGCCTCCGGGATGCCGCGCCCGCGTGCCAGCCGGTCGCGGACGATGTCGGCCGATCGGATCGGATGGAGCCGCACCGTGACCATCATCCCCTCGGTCAGCGCGAAGCGTAGCGCTCCGATCCGTGAACTGTCGGTGGTCTCGAAGTCGCGCTCGAAATCATGGAGGACGCAGCCGACTACACCGTCGTCGATCAATGCGCGCTGATGGCTGTCGCCGGCGAGCAGCATCTCTTTGACGTCGTCGGGCAGGTCGCCGCGCCGGCTGATCCAGTTCGCTGTGCCGCGGTGCGCGAGACTGAGATGCACCCAGCGAAAGCCGCCGCCATCACCATCGCAATGCTCGGTGGCGCACGCCGCGCCGCCACCAAGGTCGAAGGCCCAGATCAGCCCCGGCGTCGCGGCAATCTGGCTGGTCGGCTGTTCGCTTCGGATCGTGATCGGCTCCTGGTCTGGAAAGCGGGCTCACAACGATAATTCGGTTCGATGACATTTCCGCTTCGGTCGCCATGGGTGGCAACTCCGGTCGATCCGGATAGAAGCGGCCATGGCCCGCACAGCTTCCCCTTTCTCCGATCGCCTGTTGCCATGGCTGGCAATCGGCCTGCCGACGCTGTTCGGCCTGGGGCTCAGGATCGCCGCGGCGCAAGGCGACTATTGGCTCGACGAGGCCTGGTCGGCCGTTTTCGCGCGCGAGGCGGGAACCGTCGGTCGCGTCTTCTTCGCGATCAACCACGACAATAATCATTTCCTCAACACGCTATGGTTGCAAAGCATCGGCTGGGGTGCGCCACCGATGCTGGGGCGGGCACTATCGATTGCCTGCGGGACGGCCGGGATCGCGGTCGCCGGGCTGATCGGCGCGCGGCGGGGGGTCGGTGTCGCGGCGGTCACGGCCGGGGTGTTCGCGATCTCGCCGATCCTCGTCACCTATGGGTCGGAAGCGCGCGGCTATGCGCCGATGCTGCTCGCGCTGCTCACCGCCATCTGGATCGTCGATCGGCAGCTGTTCGGGGCGCCGGTCCGCCATGCCCCGATCTGGCTCGGCGTCGCCGCCTTGCTGGGAATGCTCGCCCATGTCTCGATGCTGTTCGGCGTCGCCGCGCTCACCGGCTGGGCGGCGATCGAACATGGCCGACGCATGACGCCGGGTACCGCGACGCGGGCCACGCTCGTTCTGATGGGTCGCGCGGTCGGTGCGGTGATCGCGGTGCTGCTGCTCGTTGCCATGGGCGCCAGTCCGCATGGCGGCCTGCGGATGGGAAGCCTGACTCCCTTCGATGCGCCCGCCTTCGCCGACGCGCTCGCGCATATGGCCGCCTATACGATCGGCTGGCCCTTTCGGGTCGGGCCATCGCTGCTGTTCCTCCTGCTGCTTCCGCTGGTGGCGCGGCGCACCGCAGCGCTGCGCGATCGCACGCCGTTCCATCTGCTGGCGATATTGGGCCTGCCTCTGCTCGTCCTGCTGGTGCAGCCGGACAACAGCGCCTTTCCCCGCTATTATCTGCTCAGTGCGGTCGCACTCTTGTTGCTGCTGCCCGACCTGCTCCCGATCCGCCGCCGACCGCTGGCGATTGTCCTCGGCGCGGTGGCGCTGGGCTGCCTTCTCGTCGATGCGCAGATCATCGCCAACCGGCGCGCCGATCCCGGTGCGGCGGTCGACGCGATGAACGAACGTCACCCCTCGGGCGCCGGCGTGATGCTGGAAGACGCCCGTGACAGCGCGGTGCTGGAGAGCGCTGCCGCGAGCCGGGTCTATCTGCTCCTGACAACACCCAGCTGCGCCGGGGCGCGCTATCTCTATGTTTCCAACAACGGCGCCTTTCGCCTGCCGCCGGTCGCGCTGCGCTGCGGCGCGGTTTTTCGTCCGGTCGCCTCGGGCGACGTGCACGGATTGTCGGGAATGGCCTGGCAGCTCTATGAGCGCGTGCCATGACTGCCGTCGATCCGCCCAGCCCCTGGTGGCAACGCCGCGTGCTGCTCGCGGCGCTCGTCGCGCTCGGCGTCGTGCCGCTGCTGTTGCCGGCGCTGCCGCCGCTCACCGATCTGCCCGGCCATGTCGCGCGCTGGCATATAGCGACCACCGGACCGCAATCGCCGCTGGCGCGATATTATCGGATCGACTGGGTGTGGATCGGCAATCTCGGCACCGACCTGCCCGGGGTCCCGCTGGCCCGGCTGGTCGGCGCGGTCGCCGCCGCCAAGATGCTCGCGATCCTTACCGTCGCGCTGACCGGTGGCGCGATCCTCGCGCTGTCGCGCGAAGTCCATGGACGGGTCGCCCCGACCGCCTTTTTCGCGCTGCCCTTCGCCTTTGGCTGGCCCTTCCAGATGGGGTTCCTCAATTTCTCGCTCGCCGTCGCGCTTTGCCTGTGGTCGCTGCTGCTCTGGCTGCGCCTCGGCCGCACCGGCCGTACCGCCCTGCGTATCGCGCTGTTCGCGCCGATCGGGCTGATCCTGTGGACCGCGCACAGCGCCGGCTGGGGCTTGTTCGGGCTGATGGCGTTCGCCGCCGAGCTCGCCCGGCTTCGGCAGGCCGGGCGATCCTGGCCCGCAGCGATCGGCGGCGCGGTGGTCGCCTGCCTGCCGCTCGCGCTGCCGCTACTGGTGATGCTCGCCAATCGTCCGGCCAGCACGCGTGCCAGCGAGACCGGGGACTGGTTCAACCTCAGCGCCAAATTCCTCTGGTTCCTCTCCTCGCTGCGTGACCGCTGGCCATGGTTCGACCTCGTCTCGCTGGGGCTGCTGACCCTGCTGCTCTATGTCGCTGCGCGCGACCGGCGGCTCGGCTTCGATCCTCGCCTGGGCTGGCCCGCCCTGGCCTGCCTGATCGGCTTTCTGCTGCTGCCCCGGCTGCTGCTGGGCGGCTCCTATGTCGATATGCGGATGATGCCGGCGATCTGGATGCTGGCGCTGCTCGCGATCCGCCCCCCCACCGACATGCGCTTCGCGAAGCTGCTGGCGATCGCCGGCCTCGCCTTCTTCGCGGCCCGCACCGGCGCCACCAACCTGAGCTTCGCGCTGCGCACCACCGAGCAACAGGCCGAGCTCGGCGCGCTCGCGGCGATTCCGCGCGGCGCCCCGGTGCTGGCGCTGGTCTACAAGCCGTGCCTGACGCCCTGGTCGGACAAGCGGCCCGACCATCTTCCCGCCTATGCGATCATCGCCCGCGACGCCTTCGTCAACGAGCAATGGGCAATCGCCGGCCAGCAATATCTGAGCGTTCTGCATATCGCGGCGGCGCCCTTCACCACCGATCCGAGCCAGATCGTCTATCCCGCCGGCTGCGCCGAGCAGGGCCGCAGCCTGGCGGAGGCGCTGCGCATCTTCCCTCGTTCCGCTTTCACCCATGTCTGGATCATTGGCCATCGCCTGCCCGAACCAAGGCATTACGGACTCGTAACCGTCTGGTCCAATGGAGGATCGGCGCTGTATGAAGGCATTGGCACAGCACCATGAGCCATGTAGAGCGCCGCCGTCTAACAGGACGATTGAGGGGCGAGCGAGCGCGGAGATGAGCAGCACTGGCCTGGAGGCCGTCTTCCTGGCGAACCGCGACCGGCTGCTCGCATTTCTGCGCGCGCACGGCGCCGGTGACGCGGCCGAGGATCTTCTGCAGGAATTGTGGATCAAGGTGTCGACCGCGCCGACGGGCCCGATCGCGCAGCCGCTGTCCTATCTCTATCGCGCCGCGAACAATCTGATGCTCGATCGCTATCGCTCGCAGCAGCAGGCGACCAGGCGCGACCATGACTGGACCGAGGCGGCGACCACCGTCGTCGGCCAGTCCGACGATCCATCGACCGAGCGCAAGCTGATCGCGCGCGAACAGCTTCGCCTGGCGCAGGCGGCGCTCGACGCGCTGGGCGAAAGGACCGCGGCGATCTTTCGTCGCCACCGCATCGATGGGGTGGGCCAGCGCGACATCGCCGCCGAGTTCGGGGTCAGCATCAGCACGGTCGAAAGCGATCTCAGACGCGCCTATCGTGCGATGACCGATCTCAGGAGTCGTCTCGATGAGGAATAGCGTCATCGACTCCGTCCTGTTGCCGGGGAGCCTATATCATGGCTGAGGACAGGCTTATCATGGACGACGCGGCGCTCGATTGGGTGATCCGCCTGAACGATCCCGGCTTTGACGGCTGGGAAGCGTTCGAGGCTTGGCTTACCGCCGATCCGGCGCATGCCGATGCCTATCAGCGCCTTGCCACCGCCGATCAGGATATGGCCGATCTGCTCAAGACCGCGCCGCCGCCAGGCCGGCCGCTCGTCGCACCTGTGCCGCAGCGCCGCTCGCTCAGCCGGCGTGGCTGGCTGGGTGGGGCGATCGCCGCCTCGCTCGCCGTCGTCGTGGGCGTCGGGGTGATCGACCGCCAGCCCGCATTTTACCAGATCGAGACCGCGCCCGGCATGCGCCGGACGATCACCCTCGACGACGGCAGCCGTATCGCGCTCAACGGCGACACCAGGGTCACGCTCGACCGCAAGGACGCGCGTTATGCGACGCTCGATCGCGGCGAGGCGCTGTTCGACGTCATCCATGACGACGACGCCCCCTTCAAGGTCGTGGTGGGCGATGCGACGCTGATCGACGTCGGCACCCGCTTCAACGTGCTGCGCGAGGGCAAGACCACCGCGGTCCAGGTCGCCGAGGGCGCGGTGATCTACAACCCCGACACGCTCAACATCCGGCTCGATCCCGGCCGCACGCTGCGCACGATCGACAATGACGCGATGGTCGCGCTCGGCAGCATGACCCCCGGCTCGATCGGCGGCTGGCAGGAAGGGCGGCTGATCTATGACGGTCAGTCGATGGCCGAGATCGCGGCCGATCTCACCCGCTGGTCGGGTCAGTTGGTGCGCGCCGATCCGCAGGTTGCCGACAAGCGCTTTCGTGGTGTACTCAGCCTGGGCAATGGCGAGGATGTCGTGCGCCTCGCACCGCTGCTCGACGTTGATGTCCACCGCAATGGGCAAGAATGGATTTTGTCACCGCGCAGCCAGTGAAAAAAGCGTTCGTCCTCGCCTTTACGTCGCTCGCTGTCCTGGCCGCACCTGCCCGGGCGGCGGAGCGGGTGGCCTTTGATCTGCCCGCCGGCCGTTTCGCCGATGCGGTGGCGGCGATGGGGGCGCAGGCGGGTGTCAGCATCAGCGTTGCCGACGGCACGATCTGGTCGATGCCGGTCGGAGCGCTCAAGGCGCGCCTGACCCCCAGCGAGGCGCTGTCCCGCCTGCTACGCGGCAGCCGTGGCAAGTTCGTCGAGATCAGCCCCAACAGCTTTCGGGTTCTGGCTGCCGGCCAGGCGCCGCGCGGCACGTCGAAACGGTCCGCCCCGCGCCTGACATATGACCTCGGCTTCGATGAGGACGACAGCGATCCGATCATCGTCACCGCCTCGAAACGCGACACAAGGCTGCGCGACTTTCCGGGATCGGTGAGCATCCTCGACGGGCTGGATCTGACGCTGGGCGGGGAACAGGGCATGGAGTCGATCCTGGCGCGCGTCGCCAGCCTGTCCTCGACCCATCTTGGCGCCGGACGCAACAAGCTGTTCATCCGAGGCATCGCCGATTCGAGCTTCACCGGCCCGACACAGGCGACGGTCGGCCAGTATCTGGGCGACATCAGGCTTACCTACAACGCGCCGGACCCCGACCTTCGCCTCTATGACATCCAGTCGGTCGAGATCCTCGAAGGGCCGCAAGGCACGCTCTATGGCGCGGGCTCGCTCGGCGGCGTGATCCGCATCATCCGCAATGCACCCGATCTGAGTACAACCGAGGGGGCGGTGTCCGCCGGCGTCTCCGCAACCCAGCACGGCGATCCGTCGGGCGATCTCGGGGGGATGATCAACCTGCCGGTGCTGGAGGATCGGGTGGCGTTGCGCGCGGTCGGTTACGCGATCAGCGAAGGCGGTTATATCGACGACATCTGGCGCGCGAAGAAGGACATCAACCGCACCCGGGTATCCGGCGGACGCATTGCGATGCGCGCCGACGCCGGAGATCGCTGGACGGTCGATCTCGGCGGCGTTTTCCAGAACAACCACGGCCGCGACAGCCAATATGCCGACCGCAGCCTCGGCGCGCTGAAACGGGCGAGCCGGACACCGGGCGGCTTCGACGCCGACTATGCGCTCGGCGAACTGGTCATCGCGAAAAGCTGGGATGACATCTCCTTCATGTCATCGACCGGCTATGTTCGGCAGCGCCTCGACGAACGCTATGATGCCAGCCTGCCGGGCGGCCCCGACCGGCAGTTCCGGCAACGCAACCTGACCCACATGCTGGCCAGCGAAAACCGGCTGTGGCAGCCGATGCGCGGCGGCTTCGGCTGGATCCTGGGGGCAAGCTATACCCGCAACAAGACCAATATCGACCGCACCTTCGGGGCCGCTGGCGCCCCCGATTCGGTCCCTGGCGTCACTAACCGGGTGAAAGAGGCGACGATCTTCGCCGAAGCCAGTGTCGAGCCGCTGCGCGGGGTGATCGTGACCGGTGGTGCGCGCTACACCCGGTCGGCGCTGAGCGGCGGCGCCGATGATCCGACCCCGCTGGGGTCCGATCTCACACCACGGCTCGCGGCGCTGATCAACCAGGCGCGCGCGGAGATCATCGCGGGTCGCACCGAAAAGCGGCTGCTGCCGTCGGCGTCGATCTCGGCGAGCCCGATCCGCGGCCTGATCGCCTATGCGCGCTATCAGCAGGGCTTCCGCCCCGGCGGACTCGCGATCGAGGGCGGCTATGTCCGCCGCTTTCGCAACGATCAGGTCGCGACGATGGAAACCGGCCTGCGCTATGGCGCGCGCGGGCGCGATCCGTTCAATGCGTCGGTCAGCCTGTCGCATACGCAATGGGACAATATCCAGGCCGACTTCATCGAAGGCTCCGGCTTGCCGAGTACCGACAATATCGGCGACGGACGGATCTACACGCTCAGCGTCGAGATGGGCGTGCGGCCGCTCGACGGGCTGGGCATCGATATTGCCGCCACCTTCAACGACAGCCGCGTCGTCGATCCCTCGGCGGCGCTGCTGGCAACGCTCGGCTCGCCACCGGTCAATATCGAAACCGGCGCGCGCACCGGGGGCCAGAGCCGGATTCCCAATGTCGCGCGGTTCACGACCCGGCTCGGGGCCGACTATCGCGCGCCGATCAGCGACACGCTCGACATCAGGGTCAATGGCTGGATTCGCTATATCGGCAAGTCGCGGCTGGGCATCGGTCCGATCCTGGGCGATCTCCAGGGCGACTATATCGATACGTCGCTGACCGCGCGGGTCGGCCGGCCGGACATGGGGGTGACGCTGAGCGTCACCAATCTGACCGATGCCGCCGGCAATCGCTTCGCGCTGGGCACGCCCTTTACGACCAATGGCGGCGGCCAGATCACGCCGCTGCGCCCGCGCACCATCCGTCTCGGCTTCGACAGGAGTTTCTAGGGTGACTCGCCCGGGCTGCCGAAAAAAACGACACGATGAAAAAAATCCAAGGTTTCCGAAGGTCGGCTCCGTCTGATCACTAGCGGGGGGACATATCCCCACGACCGCGCCCGGCCTCACGCTTCCCCACGAACGGGCGGTCGGCTTAAGATTCAAACCCTATCCTCCTTTCAGGAGGTCTTGGGGGTGGGCATTTTTCATGGGCGGTCCAGGGCCCCCGGACCGTCAAAACGCCCACCCCCAAAATATTTCACTCGCCCGTCCAGGGTGAGGACTTGGCCCGGTGCGGATCGTCTGTTGGAGGATGGTCGATCCGCACCGCGCTCACCCCGCTCCCCCATTTCACAGCCTGATCAACGGAGCGGAACCGCCCTCCGTCACGCCGCTTTGTCGGCCGCAATTTCACCATAACATATTGATTATATTAAATTTATCTCCCGCCGCACACGGCAGGGCGCATCCATGAAGAAATTTTCAAGGCTCCCGAAGATCGCCCCCGTCTCCCCAACATCCGGGAGCCGACGCTCCGCGATTGAATGGGAAATATTCCTCGATGCGACATCTGCACACCACTGCCGGCCTAGCCGCGATCAGCCTCGCGATCGCCGGCCATGCCGAAACCACCGTCACCGACAAGCGCACCGCCACGATCCGAAGCGCGACGATCAAGGCGGGTGCCGCCGACGATATCCGCATCACCTCGACCGGTTCGGTCGAACCGACCATCGCGGGCCCGGCGGTGATCCTCGACAGCAACAACGCCGTGGTCAACGAAGGCGCGATCCTGATCGGCAATCAGAACAATTCGGCCGGCATCCACGCCGAAGCGGGCCGCACCGGCAAGATCACCAACGCCGCCAACGCCAGGATCATCGTCGACGAGACCTACGCCCCCGCCGACGCCGACAATGACGGCGACCTCGACGGCCCGCTCGCCAGCGGCGCGGGCCGCTTCGGCATCCGCACCGCGGGCGCGTTCATCGGCGACATCGCCAACAGCGGCCAGATCACGATCGAAGGCAATGACTCGGCGGGCATTTCGCTCGGCGGCACGCTCGACGGCAAGCTGATCCACGATGGCGGGATCACCGTCACCGGCGACCGATCGGTCGGCATCCGCACCGGCAACGTCACCGGCGGCGTCCAGGGTGCGCAGGTCGGGGTCTTCTCGACCGCGGTCCGGGTCGCGGGCTCGGTGCTGGCGACCGGCAAGGACGCGGTCGGCGTGCTGGTCGACGGCAATGTCGGCGGCGCGCTCGTCCTCCAGGGCACGATCAGCGCGACCGGCTATCGCAGCCTGACTCCGCCCACCGACACGTCGAAGCTCGACGCCGACGATCTTCTCCAGGGCGGCCCGGCGGTGCGGATCGCGGGCGACGTGGCCGGCGGCGTGGTCGTCGCGGTCCCGCCCAAGGACAGCAGCACCACCGACAATGACGAGGACAAGGACGGCATCGAGGACGCGAAGGAAGGCTCCGGCGCCGTCACCTCGTTCGGCGCCGCCGCCGCGATCGAGATCGGCTCGGCAACCCGCGCAGTGCGGCTCAGCCCGGTGTTCGGCAATGGCGACGGGCACGGCTTCGTCAATGAAGGGCTGATCACCGGGGCGGGCACCTATGCCGGCGTCAACGGCAACGGGCTGGTGATCGGCGGGCTCGGCCAGGCGGTGATCGTCGATGGCGGCCTGACCAACAAGGGCACGATCAGCACCACCAGCAGCGGCGGAAACGCGACCTCGGTCCGCATCGGCAGCGGCGCGCAGGTCGCCGAAATCCTCAACAGCGGGACGATCCAGGCCGCCGCGACCAGCACCGCCACCGCGGCCGCGACCGCGCTCCAGATCGACCAGGGCGCCGCGACCTTCGAGATCAGCAACAGCGGCCCGATCAGGGCGACGCTTGGCGGCACCGCAACCGTTGGTGCGCGCGCCACCGCGATCCTCGATCGTTCGGGAGAGGTCGATCTGGTCAGCAACAGCGGCGCCATCGCGGCCACCGGCGCGATAGCCGGCAGCAATGTCGCGATCGACCTATCGGCGAACGCCACCGGCGCGCGGATCAACCAGACCGTGGTCGCAAGCGGCATCGCCGCGCCGTCGATCAGCGGCGATGTCCGCTTCGGTGCGGGCAACGACGTCTTCGACATCGCCGATGGCAGCGTCAGCGGCACCAGCAGCTTCGGCGGCGGTGCCAACACGCTCTCGCTGTCGGGCGACGCCGGCTTTGCGGGCAAGGCCGTCTTTGGTGGCGGCAATGACGCGATGACCCTGGCGGGCGGTTCGACGTTCAGCGGCGACGCCGATTTCGGCGGCGGCACCGACACGCTGACCCTCGGCAGAACGGCGAAATATAGCGGCAAGCTGCTCGGCGCGCAGGGCCTCGCGGTCTCTGTGGGCGGCGGCACGCTCGACATCGGCAACAGCAGCGCGGCGGTCCGCTCGCTCGCGGTCGGCGGCGGCGGCGCCATCGTCGTCACCGTCGACACCGCCAACCGCACCAACACGCTCTATCAGGTCGCCGGACAGGCGAGCATCGACGGCGGCGCGAAGGTGGTGGTCAGGCTCGACGGCGTCGCCGGGGCCGAAGGCAGCTACACCTTCGTCCGCGCCGGATCGGTCAGCCTGCCGCAGACGCTGCTGCCCAACAGCGCGGTGCTGCCCTTCATGTTCAAGGGCACGATCAGCTCGACCGCGCCGACCGAGATCGCCGTCACCGTCGCGCGCAAGACAACCACCGAACTTGGCTTCAACCGCAGCCAGGCGAGCGCTTATGACGCGATCTACACCGCGCTCGGCAAGGACGCGAAGATGGCGGGCATCTATCTCGCACAGACCGATGGCGACGGGCTGCGCCGCCAGGTCCGTCAGATGCTGCCCGACCATGCCGGCGGCGCGTTCGAATCGGTGACGATGGGCTCGCGCGCCACCGCGACCTTCCTCGCTGATCCGGGCGCCCCCTTCGCCGACATGGGCAAATGGGGTTATTGGATCCAGCAGGTCGGCTGGGGCACGTCGAAGGGGATCGGCGACACCGCCTCCTACGACGTCAGCGGCTGGGGCGTCGCGACCGGCGGCGAGATCAAGACCGGGCTCGGCAATTTCGGCCTGTCGCTCGCCTATCTCCACGGCACCGACGCCGATGGCGGCACCGACAACAGGGTTGATGCCGGCCAATATGAACTTGGCGGCTATTGGCGCGGCCATTGGGGCCCGCTGCGGGGCTGGACGCGCGCGTCCTGGGCGCATGTCGCCTTCAGGGGCAAGCGCCGCTTCGAAGGCGTGCTCGCGGGCGACAATGTCGATCGGCGCAGCAAGGGCAACTGGTCGGGCCAACTCGTCTCGGCGGCGGCGGGCGCGTCCTACACGCTGCAAATGGGCGCGTTCAGCCTGCGCCCGACCCTGTCGGCCGACTATTACCGCCTCAAGGAAAAGGGCTATGCCGAAACCGGCGGCGGCGATGCGTTCAACCTGATCGTGGGCGGCCGCACCAGCGACGAGCTGGCGGTGAACGGCACCGTCGCGGCGGGCCTGCTGTTCGGCGGGGGGAACCAGGATGCGGGCTGGTTCCGGCTCGAGGCCGAGGCCGGCCGGCGTGAACTGGTCGGCGGATCGCTCGGCGCCACCACCGCGCGCTTCAACGGCGGCACCGCCTTCACCCTCGACCCCGAACAGCGCACCAGCGGCTGGCTGGGCAAGCTGCGCGCGGTCGGCGGCGGCAACGGCTTCCAGATCGGCGGCGAGGCCGGCGCCGAACAACAACAGGGCCGCGCCGCGCTGTCGCTGCGCGCCAGCCTGGTGGTCGGCCTGTAGGCTTTGGCCGAATCCCTCCTTTCAGGAGGGCGGGGCCGGCAGTTCCCCAACATGGCGGCAATCAGGCCCCCCCTACGCCGCCGCCCGCCCCCGACTTTTACCTCTCCCTTCAGGGGACCTTTGCCTGAAGGTGATCCCACCCTTCACGTCATTCCCGCGCAGGCGGGGATCCATATTCTCTGAAGCTCGAACCTCTTGTGGTTCGGAGGCTATGGATCCCCGCCTGCGCGGGCATGACGGTGAAGGAAGGCATGAGCTTCTTCCCAAATCGGACAAGGTTATTTTTTTGCTTTTTTCGATTCTTTTGTTGCGCCTTCGTTCCGCACATTCGGCCAACTATTTGATCCGACTCCGTATTCCATCGCGTCAAGCGCCTTCGACGCGATTCCGCGATGCGACGAGTTGAGTCCCCGAACCGTCATTTTGACTCTTGCGCCCAGATTCAGATGAGGCACTATAGGTGGTGTAAGGCACTAGGGGTATCGCTAGCAGTGGTGGCTGACGTTCGGAGGCTTTGCTTCCGGCGCAGGGACGATTCACGCTGCTGTGGAACATGGGGATAAGCCAAATCGGCGCTGGTACAGCGCTGCGGAAGCACTATCTTATACGATACGCCTGAGTCGAACGGATCGCGAACATTGCCGTAGGTCGGCTTGTTCCTGTATGATTGACGGAGACGGGCGAAATGGATCTTTCTGGCAGCAGCGAAGTGAGCTCGAACGACGTGGCAACGATCATCGATTCCGATTCCAAGGCGAAGCCCGCCGCGGCCACTCCAGCCTCGCCCGAGGCTGTGCCCGCCTCGCCGGAGGCCGCGCCGAAGAAGCGCGGGATCGACAGCATGGAGATCACGCCGCAGCTTTACCCGATCGAGGTCGATCACAGCCGCGACGCGCTGCTCACCGATTTCGGCAAGGACACGCTGACCGACCGGTATCTGCTCCCCGGCGAAAGCTATCAGGATCTGTTCGTGCGCGTCGCGTCGGCCTATGCCGACGATCAGCCGCACGCCCAGCGCATCTACGACTATATCTCGAAACTGTGGTTCATGCCCTCGACCCCCGTGCTGTCGAACGGCGGCACCGGCCGGGGCCTGCCGATCAGCTGCTATCTCAATTCGGTCGACGACAGCCTGGAGGGCATCGTCAACACCTGGAACGAGAATGTCTGGCTCGCGGCGCGCGGCGGCGGCATCGGCACCTATTGGGGTTCGGTGCGCGGCATTGGCGAACCGGTCGGCCTCAACGGCAAGACCAGCGGCATCATCCCCTTCGTCCGGGTGATGGACTCGCTGACCCTCGCGATCAGCCAGGGTTCGCTGCGGCGCGGCTCGGCGGCGGTCTATCTCGACGTCTCGCATCCCGAGATCGAGGAGTTCCTCGAAATCCGCAAGCCGTCGGGCGACTTCAACCGCAAGGCGCTCAACCTGCACCACGGCGTGCTGCTGACCGACGCCTTCATGGAGGCGGTGCGCGACGGCCGCGAATGGGATCTGGTAAGCCCGAAGGATCAGTCGAAGCGCGGCACCGTCGATGCGCGCGCGCTGTTCCAGAAGCTGGTCGAAACCCGGCTGGCGACCGGCGAGCCCTATATCGTGTTCAACGACACGGTGAACCGCAACATGCCCAAGCATCACCGCGATGTCGGGCTGAAGGTTTCGACCTCGAACCTCTGCTCCGAAATCACCCTGCCCACCGGCCGCGACCAGCATGGCATGGATCGCACCGCGGTGTGCTGCCTCAGCTCGCTCAACCTCGAGACCTGGGATGAGTGGAACGGCGACAAGCGCTTCATCGAGGATGTGATGCGCTTCCTCGACAATGTCCTGCAGGACTATATCGATCGCGCCCCCGACGAAATGGCGCGCGCCAAGTACAGCGCCGGCCGCGAGCGTTCGGTGGGACTCGGCGTGATGGGCTTCCACACCTTCCTCCAGGCGCGAGGCATCCCGTTCGAAGGGGCGATGGCGAAGAGCTGGAACCTCAAGATCTTCAAGCATATCGCCGCCGGCGCGCAGGAAGCCTCGATGCTGCTCGCCAGTGAGCGCGGGCCGTGCCCCGACGCCGCCGATCAGGGCGTGATGGAGCGTTTCAGCTGCAAGATGGCGATCGCGCCGACCGCGTCGATCTCGATCATCTGCGGCGGCACCAGCGCGTGCATCGAGCCGATCCCGGCGAACATCTATACTCACAAGACGCTGTCGGGCAGCTTCTCGATCAAGAATCCCTATCTCGAAAAGCTGCTCAGCGAGAAATCGAAGAACAGCGACGCGGTGTGGAATACGATCCTCGAAAAGGGCGGCTCGGTTCAGCATCTCGACTTCCTGAGCCAGGAAGAAAAGGACGTGTACAAGACCAGCTTCGAGATCGACCAGCGCTGGCTGATCGAGCTTGCCGCCGATCGCACCCCGTTCATCGATCAGGCGCAGTCGCTCAACCTGTTCATCCCCGCCGATGTCGAGAAGTGGGATCTGCTGATGCTCCACTTCCGCGCGTGGGAGCTTGGCATCAAGTCACTCTATTATCTCCGCTCCAAATCGGTTCAGCGCGCCGGCTTCGCGGGCGGGGTAGAGGCCGACAACACGCCGGACCTCAAGCAGATCGAGCTCGAGGCCAAGGATTATGACGAATGCCTCGCGTGCCAGTGATGGCCTCCGCCTTCGTCATTCCCGCGCAGGCGGGAATCCATAACCCCTGCGCGCGCGGCTCCTTCGCAGCTTCGGAGAATATGGATTCCCGCCTTCGCGGGAATGACGATCGGGTTTGAGATCGGATCGGCCCGATGGACATCTCCGCCACCCTCGTCGTCGCGATCGCGTCCGCGCTGGTCGGCCTGCTGTGCCTCTGGCTGTTCGCCACCGCGCTGCTGCGGATGGGCAAGGTAAAGAAGGGCAAGGGCTCGCTCGGCGAGACCGCCGCCGATCTGAAGAGTTTCGCTCTCAAGCAATTGCTGAGCGCCGTTGTCATGTTCGCGCTCGCCGCGTTCATCTATCTATATAGTTGAAAGGTCGTCCCATGCCGCTTCTCCAGGCCAGCCGCACCTACAAGCCGTTCGAATATCCCTGGGCGTTCGAATATTGGAAGCGCCAGCAGCAACTCCACTGGCTGCCCGAGGAAGTGCCGCTGGGCGAGGATTGCCGTGACTGGGCGCAGAAGCTGTCCGATCATGAGCGCAACCTGCTGACCCAGATCTTCCGCTTCTTCACCCAGGCCGATGTCGAGGTGCAGGACTGCTATCATGACAAATATGGCCGGGTGTTCAAGCCGACCGAGATCAAGATGATGCTGACCGCCTTCTCGAACATGGAGACGGTCCACATCGCGGCGTACAGCCACCTGCTCGACACGATCGGCATGCCCGAAACCGAGTACAGCGCCTTCATGCAGTATAAGGAAATGAAGGATAAGCACGACTATCTCGCCACCTTCGGGGTCGACAGCGACGAGGATATCGCCCGCACGCTGGCGATGTTCGGCGCCTTCACCGAGGGGCTTCAGCTGTTCGCCAGCTTCGCGATGCTGATGAACTTCCCGCGCTTCAACAAGATGAAGGGCATGGGCCAGATCGTCACCTGGTCGATCCGCGACGAGACGCTCCACTGCGAGGGGATCATCCGGCTGTTCCACGCCTTCTGCAAGGAGCGCAACTGCCTGACCAATGCCGTCAAGGAGGACATTCTCGACATGTGCCAGAAGACGGTGCGGATCGAGGACGCGTTCATCGACCTGGTGTTCGAAATGGGTCCGGTCAACGGCATGACGCCGAAGGACATCAAGAAATATGTCCGCTACATCGCCGACTGGCGGCTGGGGCAGCTTGGCCTCAAGCCGATCTACATGATCGAGGAACACCCCCTCCCCTGGCTCGCGCCGATGCTCAACGGCATCGAACACGCCAACTTCTTCGAAACCCGCGCGACCGAATATTCGAAGGCCGCGACCCGCGGCCAGTGGAGCGACGTGTGGGACGCGTTCGACCAGCGCAAGACCGCGAAGACGGCGCCTGCCGCGAACGAGGATGGGGTCGAGGCGAGCCTGTTCGGGCATGCTGGGGTTGCGGCGGAGTGAAAAAAGCGGCGCCTGGACTCTTTGGCGCCCTTTTGATGCTTCTGGCCGTTGAAGCAAATGCTGCAGGCGTCTGCTTCGAACCACGCGCACCATCGATCGGGTATATCTCGAAGCCGAACCGACCCTTTTGCGGATCGAACTGCGACGACCGCGAAATCGAGAGCTACAAACAAGATGTCGAGGGCTATTTCGCGCAACTTCGACAATATGTAGCCGATCTCGCCCAGTTTAATAAAAAAGCCAAAGAATATATCGAATGCATGGCACAGCTTTGACCCAATCTCAGTAATCTGGAATATCGGGGACACTATACTTAATATCGGGGACACTATACTTAATTCACCCCGCGAGGCTTTGGCCCCGGCCGCTGCCGCGCGGCGCAGCGACGGGTCAATTAGGTATTGTGTCCCCGTAATTTTGTTTTGCCGCGCCATCAGAATTTTGGGGACCGGCCCGACTGCATTTTGAACCGCCCACGTATGTTTACGAATACCCCAAAAACGTAAACTAGTGGACATTTCGTGCTTCTCACAAGGGGGAAGCCATGGCGACCTATTGGGTTCTCTGCCTCGACGGGGCGCGCGTGAAGCACCATCTCGACTTCGAAGCCGAGGACGATGCGGAAGCCATGGATATCATGACTCTCCGGCAGGAAAATTGCGACTGCGAGATCTGGTGCGACAATCGCAGGGTGGCGACGATGCGGAAGGGCGGGAACCCCGTTCTGGAGGCTTATCTTCAACCGGCCTCCGCTTCACCAGCGTCTTGATCCGCTCGCCAAAGCGACCCCCGCCGTCGTCCCAGCCGAGGTGTTGATTGGGTGACAGGCGCAAGAACCTCTTGATGGCGCCGCGCGGCTAAATCCTGCGCGCCCAGCGGATGGCGAGACAGATCGAAAGCGCAGCCGGCCGGCGCCTCGTTCAGGCCGCCGCCGCCGCGGTGCCGGGTTGGGCCCCGAGCGAAAAATTAAAAAACCGACAGATAACCCCATGCACCGGGATTTTTGTGGCTTTGAGACGGGCGAAGGAGGGGGCAGAGCGGTGAAGCTCCGGCCCGTCGCTGATGCAAAAGGAGCCGGGGCGAACCCGGCTCTTTCCGTTTCTTCTTCGATCCTCCCTATCCGAAGGATGGGGAGGGTGTTGGCTTTGGCTTGCCCCAGGCAAGCCAAGATTGTGCCGGGGGCACAATCTCGCCAACACGTGCGCAGCATGGTGGAGAGGTCTTCCGACGGCGAGGTCCTGCCCCTACCCCTCCACCAGCTTCGCTGGTCCCCTCCCCGCGCTATCGCGCAGGGAGGATCTTCGTTCAGGCTTCAACCGGCCCAGTTGTCGCTGTCGCCGCGATCCGCGCGCAGCTGCTGGGTCAGACGGTCAAGCCGCTGCTGGATCACCGATTCCTCATTGGCGGTGAAGCGGTTGCCCGAGCGGCGCATGCGGGCCTCGTCGTTGCGGATCGAGGTCAGCTCGCGGCGCGCGGAATTGGCCTCGGCGCGGCTGATCACGCCGCGTTCGCGCTGGCGCGTGATCCGGGCTTCGATCCGCGCCTCACGGGTGCGGACGTCGGTGCTGCGATCATTATAGGCGACATTGCCACGCGCGGGGCCGGTCGAGACCCAGCGGCCGCGCGCATCATAATAGCCGGTCGCCGAACCCGCGACCCAGCGGCCATTGCTGTCATAATAGCCCGGATAGGTCTGCGCCGCCCAGTAGCCGCCCGGCGTCGAGCTGCGCGAGTTGCTGGGGATCCAGCGGCCACGCGCGTCATAGCTGCCGCTGGTCGGACCCGCGACCCACTGGCCGCGCGTGTCATAATAGCCCGGCGCGCTCGCGTCGACCCACTGGCCGTCGGCGGCATAATAGCCGGTCACGCCGATCGGGACATAGCGGCCGTCGCGGTCGCGATAGCCGGCATATTGCGCATCGCCGTTGAGCGAGACCCAGCGGTTGTTATTGTCATAATAGCCGTTGGGGGCGCCATCGACCCAGCGATTGTCGCGGTCATAATAGCCGCGCGCCTCGCTCGCCGAGATGCGGTTGGCGTGCCAGCGGCCGCTCTCGTCATAATAGCCGTACGACACCTCGCACTTGTTGTCGTCCTTGGCGAGCTGGTTGCCGGCGATGCCGCCGACGACGGCGCCGCCGATCGTGCCGACTTCCTTGTGACGGCCGCCGTCGATGACCCGGCCCAGGATCGCGCCGATCCCGGCGCCGGCGATGGTGGCGACGGTGCGGCCGGTATTATCCTGCTTGCAGACGGTGGCGGCCTGGGCGGTGCTGCCGATGGCCAGCGCGGCGACGCCCGCCGCGATCATATATGTGCGCATATTTGGTCTCCTGGAACTGTGTATCTCGTTCCCCGCCGGCAAAACCCATGGAGCATCGCGGTTGTTCCGCCTGCAACCATCACACCGTGCGATCCGTATGAGCGGTGAGGCCCGGCCGCTTGACATGCCCGCGTCGGCGCGGTTCGTTACGGGTCAGTGTAAAAAAGGGGAGCCGCAAAATGCGTATGCCTGTCCTTGCCCTGCCGTCGCTTCTGTCCCTGGCCGCAGCGATCGCCGCCGCGACACCCGCCCCCGCCGTCACCCTGCCCGCGGCGCCGTCCGCGAAGCTCGATCGCCTGCCCGACGACTGGCTCGACCGCGATCTTGCCGAACCGCTGACCGATCAACCGCGCGAGAGTGCGGTGCTGGCCGACAGCGATGCCGGGCGCGCGCCGCCACCCGCCGACTGCAAGCCGTCGAGCGGCACCACCGGGCTGATCCTGGGCGCGGTTGCGGGCGGAATCCTGGGCAATGTCGTCGATGGCGGCGACCATCGCACGCTGGGGACGTTGCTGGGTGCCGGCGGCGGGGCGCTGCTGGGGCGCGAGATCGAGAAGAAACGCGCCACCTGCAAATAGGCTGTCGCGCAGCTGAACGTGACGTAGTTTACGGTTCACGCAACCTCCAGCCCCGCCCCTCGTTCTGCCCCCGTCCCATTCCCGGACGGAGAAAGATAATGCGCAAGTTCATACTGGCGATCGCCCTGGCGGCCACCACGATGCCGACGATCGTCGCCATCCAGCCCGCCGCCGCCCAGAGCCGCGAGGATCGTCGCGAATGGCGCGAGGATCGCAAAGATGATCGCCGCGACCATAAGGAAGCGCGCCGTGACTATAAGGAAGCCCGCAAGGACCGTCGACAGGCGTGGCAGGATTATCGCCGCTACGACTATAACCGACCCGACGCGCGCAATGGCCGCACCTATTATGCCGACCGCTATTATCGCGACGGCCGCTATTATCAGGAGCGCCGCCTGACCCGCGCCGACCGCGTCTATCGCGGCAGCAACGGCCGTTATTATTGCCGTCGTTCGGACGGCACCACTGGCCTGATCATCGGAGCGGTCGCCGGCGGCGCGCTTGGCAACGCGCTCGACAATGGCCGGTCGAACACGCTGGGCACGATCCTCGGCGCGCTGGCCGGGGGTGCGCTCGGCCGGTCGGTGGAACGCGGCGAGGTTCGCTGCAGGTAGGCAATGCCCCCTCCCGCGAGCGGGAGGGGTTTATCTGGTGGCTTGACCCCACCCCTCTCCCGCGCCAATCGGGCGCGAACGAGAGGGGTGGGGTATGACCGGGACGAACAGCCAGCCATCGACGCGCCGTATCCTGCTCGCGAGCCTGACGGGTACATCGGTCGAGTTCTATGATTTCTACATCTTCGCCACCGCCGCCTCGCTGGTGTTCGGGCCGCTGTTCTTCGGCGGGTTCGAGCCATCGACCCAGCTGATCTGGTCGTACACGCTGCTCGGCCTCGCCTTTCTGTCGCGCCCGCTGGGCGCCTGGGCGTTCGGCCATTTCGGTGACCGCATCGGCCGCAAGTCGACACTGGTCGCGTCACTGATGGTGATGGGCATGTCGACCCTGCTGATCGCATTCCTGCCATCCTATGAGACCGCCGGCTGGGTCGGCGCGATGCTGCTCGCGGTGCTGCGCTTCGGCCAGGGTTTCGGGCTTGGCGGCGAATGGGGCGGTGCGGCGCTGCTCGCGGTGGAGAATGCGCCGCCCAACATGCGCGGCCGTTACGGCATGTTCCCGCAGCTTGGCGCACCGGTGGGCTTCATCGCCGCCAACGGGCTGTTCCTGATTCTCGGCATCACGATGACCCAGCAGCAGTTCATGGAGTGGGGCTGGCGCCTGCCCTTTCTGGGCTCGGCGGTGCTGGTCGGCGTCGGCCTGTGGGTGCGGCTGAAGCTCACCGAGACGGCGGCGTTCCAGGCCGCGCTCGCCGAGGCCGAACCGGCCCGGGTTCCGATCGCCGAGCTGTTCCGCGCGCATCTCGTTCCCACCGTCGCAGGGACATTCGCGGCGGTCGCCTGCTTCGCGACCTATTATCTCGCGACCGCCTTCGCGCTTGGCTATGCGACCACCACGCTGGGCATCGCGAAGGAGACATTCCTGTCGGTCCAGCTCGTCACGATCCTGTTCATGGCGGCCGGCATCCTGCTCGCGGGCTGGTGGTCCGATGTGAAGTCGCCGCGCTATGTGCTGATCGCCGGCTGTATCGGCACCGCGCTGACCGGGCTGCTGCTCGGCCCGATGTTCGCGGGCGGAAGCCTGCCCAACATCTTCATCTGGCTGGCGCTGGCGCTGTTCATGATGGGCTTCGTCTATGGCCCGCTCGGCGCGTTCCTGCCGTCGCTGTTCCCGCCGCGCGTGCGCTATACCGGCGCCTCGATGACGTTCAACATCGCCGGCATCCTTGGCGCCGCGCCGGTCCCCGCCGTCGCGCAATATCTCGCCGATCGTGGAGGGCTGGGCTATGTCGGCTATTATCTGAGCGCTTCGGCACTGCTCAGCCTCGCCGCATTGTGGCTGTCGCGCCATCACGACAAGCGCGCTATATAGACCCTCATGTTTTTCGGTTTCCTCGACGAGCTGCGCGCAGCCGGCATCCCCGCGAGCCTGAAGGAGCATCTGACGATGCTCGAGGCGCTCGATCGCGACGTGATCGGCTGGTCTCCGGAAGAGTTCTACTATCTCGCCCGCGCGACCTATGTGAAGGACGAGGGGCATCTCGACCGCTTCGACCGGGTCTTCTCGAAGGTGTTCCGGGGCGTGCTCGATGCCAAAGCCGAAGGCGAGGAGATCCCCGAGGAGTGGCTGAAGGCCGTCGCCAAGAAATTCCTCTCGCCCGAGGAGATGGCGAAGATCGAGGCGCTCGGTTCCTGGGAAGAGATCATGGAGACGCTCAAGCAGCGGCTCGAGGAGCAACAGGGCCGGCACGAGGGCGGCAACAAATGGGTCGGCACCGGCGGGACGTCGCCGTTCGGCAATGCCGGCTATAATCCCGAAGGCGTGCGGATCGGCGGCGAAAGCACCCACAAGCGCGCCGTGAAGGTGTGGGACAAGCGCGAGTTCCGCAATCTCGACAATGATGTCGAGCTGGGCACCCGCAACATTAAGGTCGCGCTGCGCCGCCTGCGCCGCTTCGCGCGCGAAGGCGCGGCCGACGAGCTCGACCTTGAGGGCACGATCGACGGCACCGCACGGCGCGGCTTCCTCGACATCCAGATGCGCGCCGAACGGCGCAACGCGGTCAAGCTGCTGCTCTTCCTCGACATCGGCGGCTCGATGGACCCGCATGTGAAGCTGTGCGAGGAGCTGTTCTCGGCGGCGACCGCCGAGTTCAAGCATCTCGAATTCTTCTACTTCCACAACTGCATCTATGAAGGCGTGTGGAAGGACAATCGCCGCCGCTTCCAGGAGCGCACCCCTACCTGGGACGTGCTCCACAAATATGGCCATGACTATAAGCTGGTGATGGTCGGCGACGCGTCGATGAGCCCCTATGAGATCACCCAGCCGGGCGGATCGGTCGAGCATTTCAACGAGGAAGCCGGCCATGTCTGGCTGCAGCGGATGCTCAACGTCTATTCCTCGGCGGTGTGGCTGAACCCGACCCCCGAGCAGCACTGGATGCACAGCCAGTCGACCCGCATCATCCGCGAGGTCATGGACAATCGCATGTATGCGCTGACGCTCTCCGGACTTGAGGACGCGATGCGGTCACTGGCGCGGAAAAAGTGACACGCGGCGTCAGGGCCGATGCACCATCCCCCCCGTCATCGGCCGAGGCGCGCCGGTCGTTCCGGGAAAGCTGATCGGCTCCCCCTTCAGCGTGCGGACCGCCATATAGGCGAAGCCTTCGGCCTCGGTCGCGTCGCCGTTCCAGCCGAGCGCCTCGATCGGCTCGGCGGGCAGCCCGGCGGCCGCGGCGATCATCGCCATCAGCGTCGGATTGTGCCGCCCGCCGCCCGCGACGATCAGGCGCTTCGGCGCTGACGGCAGGTGGCGCAGCGCGAGCGCGACCGTCTCCGCGGTGAAGGCGGTCAGGGTGGCGGCGCCATCGGCTGCGGACAGGCCGCGCGCGGGCGCGATCGTGAAATCGGCGCGGTCGAGCGACTTGGGCGGCGCCGCATCGAACCATGGATTGTCGAGCATCGCGCCCAGCACCGTGCGATCGACCGTGCCGCGCGCCGCGAAGGCCCCGTGCGCGTCATAGGGCGATCCGGTTTCGGCGAGCATCCAGTCGTCGATCAGGCCGTTGGCGGGGCCGGTGTCGAAGGCGATCAGGTCGACCGGCCCGTCGCCCAGCCAGCTGATGTTGCCGACCCCGCCGAGATTTAGCACCGCCACCGGCGCGTCCATCCCTGCGGTCAGCGCGCGGTGATAGACCGGCAGCAGCGGCGCCCCCTGCCCGCCCGCCGCGACATCGGCCGAACGCAGGTCGTTGACCACGCGGATGCCAAGCGTCGACGCCATCGCCGCGCCATCGCCGATCTGCCATGTCCAACCGCGATCGGGGCGGTGCGCGATCGTCTGGCCGTGAAAGCCGATCACGTCGATCTGATCGGCGGTCATATGGGCGGCGGTGAGCAGCTGGCGGACCGCGAGGATGTGGCGGTTGGTGAGCATCCGCTCTGCCTCGACGATCTTCGGGCTCGGGCGCGGCTTTTCGAAGCTCAGCGCGAGCGCTGCCGCCTCGCGCAGCTGATCGCGCGCCTGGCCGCTATAAGGATCGGAGCGGAAGGCGATCGGGCGGATAGGCCCGGCCCCGTCGGTCTCGATCAGCGCGGCATCGATTCCGTCGAGCGAAGTGCCCGACATCAGGCCGATCGCGATCATCTTGGTCATCCGCTCTCCGTGCCTTCATCGTCACCCCAGCGAACGCTGGGGTCCATGTCTCTTTCCACAACCAGCGCCATCTGAGAAGGACACAGACATGGATGCCAGCCTTCGCTGGCATCACGGTGAAAGGTTATGCTAACGGCCCAGCCGTCATGACCGAATATAAATCCGATCTGCTGCGCCTGCTCGACGAGCGAGGCTATATCCAGGATCTCACCAAGCCCGACGAGCTCGATGCGCTCGCGGCCTCTTCGGTGGTGCCCGGCTATATCGGCTTCGACCCGACCGCACCCTCGCTCCATGTCGGCAGCCTCGTCCAGATCATGCTGCTGCGGCGGATGCAGCAGGCCGGGCACAAGCCGATCGTGCTGATGGGCGGCGGTACCGGCAAGATCGGCGATCCCAGCTTCAAGGACGAAGCCCGCAAGCTGATGACGACCGAGATCATCGCGGCGAACGTCGCGTCGATCAAACGCATCTTCGAGCGCTATCTGACCTTCGGGGACGGCCCCACCGATGCAGTCATGGTCGACAATGCCGACTGGCTCGACAAGCTCGAATATATCCCATTCCTTCGCGAGGTGGGGCAGCATTTCTCGATCAACCGGATGCTGAGCTTCGACTCGGTGAAGCTGCGGCTCGACCGCGAACAGTCGCTGAGCTTCCTCGAGTTTAATTACATGATCCTCCAGGCCTATGATTTCATGGAGCTGGCGCGCCGCCGCGCGTGCCGGCTGCAGCTGGGCGGGTCGGACCAGTGGGGCAATATCGTCAACGGCATCGAACTCAGCCGCCGCATGCTCGGCACCGAGGTCTATGGCATCACCACCCCGCTGATCACCACCGCCGACGGCGGCAAGATGGGCAAGACGATGTCGGGGGCGGTGTGGCTCAACGAGGAATCGCTGCCCGCCTATGATTATTGGCAGTTCTGGCGGAACACCCATGACAAGGATGTGGGCCGCTTCCTGAAGCTGTTCACCGACCTGCCGCTCGAAGAGATCGCCCGGCTGGAGGCGCTCGACGGCCAGGAGATCAACCAGGCGAAGATTGTGTTGGCGAATGAGGCAACCGCGATGTGCCGCGGCGTCGAAGCCGCCGCCGCCGCCGCCGAGACCGCGCGCAAGACTTTCGAGGAGGGTGCTGCCGGCGGCGACCTGCCGACACTCGCGGTGCCCGAGGGTTCGATCGCGCTGATCGACGCGCTGATCGGTCTGGGCTTTGCGGCATCGAAGGGCGAAGCCAAACGGAAGCTGGCCGAAGGCGCCGTCCGCATCGACGGCGCAGCCGAGAGCGAGGACCGACAGATCGCCGTCGGCGCAGCGACCCTGAAGATCAGCCTCGGCAAGAAGAAGCACGGCCTGCTGACGCGCTGAAGGCGGCGCGATGGCGGAAGGCCGAGCGGCAGGCGCGCCTGTCGATCTGGGGAAATGCCGCACGGCATCATCCGATGGTCGCAAGATATGGCCTTAACCTGTCACTAACCGCAACGATTAAGACGTTGGCAAAGAGCGTGGGCAATTCTGGTGTCGGAACAAGGACATGACACCATGAGCCAGATAGCCGAAAAGTTGACGGACGACGTCGGGGACGACGCTAAATATGCCGAGCAGCGCCGGGCACCGCGCGACGAGGTGGCGCTGCCGGCGCGGATGTTCACCGATCAGGTCGCCAGTGACGTGCTGCTCGTGAACATCTCGCCACTGGGGTTCATGGTCCGCGAATATGGCGAGACGCCCAAGGGCACCCTCGTCCGGATCGCGCTGCCGCGGCTCGGTCAGGTATCGGCGAAGGTCGTATGGTCGCTGGGCGGCCGGGTCGGCGCGGAGTTCATCAAGCCGATCGATCAATATGCCTATACCGCCATGCTCAACGCCGCGCGCGCCAAGCGACAGCGCTGGCCAATGGGGTAGGCGAGCCGGGCGGCTTCGTCCTCCAGCGGGGCCGCCCGCATCGCTTACCTTCCGCCCGCTCAACCTGAGACGCTTATACGGGACAATTACCCCTGCAGCGCCCGATCCCCGACGAAAGGGTTGGTCGCGCGTTCATGCGCGAAGGTCGACATCGGCCCATGCCCCGGCACGAAGGCGGTGTCGCCTCCCAGCGGCCATAGTTTTTCGGTGATCGAGGCGATCAGGTCGGCATGATTGCCGCGCGGGAAATCGGTGCGGCCGATCGAGCCCTGGAACAGCACATCACCAACCAGCGCCAGATTGGACGGCGCGTGGTGAAAGATCACATGGCCGGGGGTGTGGCCGGGGCAGTGGATCACATCGAGCACCAGATCGCCCACCGTCACCTGATCGCCATCGTCGAGCCAGCGGTCGGGCTCGAACGGGCGGCCTTCGATGCCGTAGCCACGCCCATCGTCGCCCAGTCGCGCGATCCAGAAACGATCATCGGGATGGGGCCCCTCGATCGGCACGCCGAGCCGTTCGGCGAGGATGCCGGTGCCGCCGCAATGATCGATATGGCCATGCGTGACGAGCAGCTTTTCGATCGTCACCCCATGTTCTGCGGCCGCCGCCATCAGCCGGTCAAGATCGCCGCCGGCGTCGACGAAGGCGCCTTTCATGGTCTTCGTGCACCACAGGAGGGTGCAATTTTGCTGGAAGGCGGTCACCGGGATGATGACGGCCTTGAGCGGCTGGGTGTCGGGGCTGGTCATCCGCCCGACATGAGCAATGGCTCGCACCATTGCAAGCCATGTACGCTGGCCAGCCCGGTCCGGCGCCGCTATCGAATGGAAATTCCGAGACGAATCGGTAACTTGCGATTCATTTTGAGGCTGGTTGCCGGGTCGAAACCAAATTGGCGCCTGCTGCGTATCTATCAGGCGGTACCTTTATGTGGGGCGTATTGAGGCGATGGCGGCGCGTTCCTTCGACCTGATCGAGACGATGCGATTCGAGGCGCTCGATGGCTTCATCGAACTCGAACGCCATCTTGATCGGATGAAGACGAGCGCGGAGCAGCTGGGCTTCGCGTTCAATCGCCATGATTGCCGCAACGACCTCCAGGCCGCGACCTTCCGCCTGGTCGACGATGCCCGCGTCCGGCTGATGCTGTCGCCAAGCGGTTCGCTGGCAATCGAGGTGCGGCCGATGCCGGCGCGCCCCATCGCACCGGTCGACGTCGCGATCGTGCCGCTGCCGGTCCCCTCCGACGATCCGCGTCTGGCTCATAAGACCAGCGACCGCCTCTTCCTCGACGAAATGCGCCACCGCGCCGGCACTTTCGAGGTGCTGTTCACGCGTGAGGACGGGCTGCTCACCGAAGGCAGCTTCACCAATTTGTTCGTTCCGCGCGACGGAACGCTGGTGACGCCGCGCCGGGGATCGCTGATGCCCGGCATATTGCGCAGCCAGATGCTGGAGAGTGGTGAGGCGGTGGAGGGCGATGTCCGTCCGTCCGATCTTGGCGGCGATTTTTTCGTTGGCAACTCGCTGCGCGGCCTGATCGCGGCAAGATTGGTTGCGGCACCGCACAACTAAGGTTGAGGCGTGAGGCCTAGTCTCCTATAGCGCCCGCGTTTCCAACACGACGACACAGGAAAGCGCCTCGCCATGAGCTTCATCGCCCCTGCCCTGAACCGCATCTCGCCCTCGCCCACGCTCGCCATGACGAGCCGGGTGCTCGAGCTGAAGGCGAAGGGTATCGATGTGATCGGCCTGTCGGCGGGCGAACCCGATTTCGACACGCCCGACTTCGTCAAGGGCGCCGCGATCGAGGCGATCCGCGCCGGGAAGACCAAATATACCAATGTCGATGGCACCCCCGAACTGAAGGCGGCGATCATCGCCAAGTTCAAGCGCGACAATGGCCTGACCTATGAGCCCGGCCAGATCAGCGTGAACGTCGGCGGCAAGCACACGCTGTTCAACGCGCTGGTCGCCACCGTCTCGGCCGGGGACGAGGTGATCATCCCCGCGCCCTATTGGGTCAGCTATCCTGACATCGTCCAGTTCGCGGGCGGCACGCCGGTGTTCATCAAGGCGGGCGCGGACCAGAATTACAAGATCACCCCCGCGCAGATCGACGCCGCGATCACCCCGCAGACCAAATGGGTGCTGCTCAACTCGCCATCGAACCCGAGTGGTGCCGCCTATTCGGCCAATGAGCTGAAGGCGATCGCCGAGGTGCTGCGCCGCCATCCGCATGTCTGGATCATGACCGACGATATGTATGAGCATATCCTCTATGACGGCTTCGAATTCGCGACGATCGCCCAGGTCGCGCCCGATCTCTACGAGCGCACCCTGACGATCAACGGCTGCTCGAAGGCCTATTCGATGACCGGCTGGCGGATCGGCTATGCCGGCGGCCCGCTGCCGCTGATCAAGGCGATGGCGAAGCTGCAATCGCAGTCGACGTCCAATCCCTGTTCGATCGCACAGGCGGCAGCAACAGCGGCGCTGAACGGCGATCAGAGCTTCCTGAAGGAGCGCGCCGACGCTTTCCAGAAGCGTCGCGACCTCGTCGTCTCGATGCTCAATCAGGCGAAGGGCATCCATTGCCCGCGACCCGAGGGCGCCTTCTATGTCTATCCGGACGTCTCAGGACTGATCGGGTTGACCACCCCGGCGGGCAAGCTGATCGAGAATGATTCCGACCTGATCGACTATTTCCTCGACGATCATCGCGTCGCGGCGGTTCCCGGCGCGGCTTTCGGCGTCGAGCCGGCGTTCCGCGTCAGCTACGCGACCTCGGAAACGATTCTCACCGAAGCCTGCGAGCGCATCCAGACGGCCTGCGCGGCGCTGAGATAATATCATCCATTGATATTATTTGGCGGCGCTCCATCTGTGTGACATAATGGTCACAATGGATGAAAAAAGGATGCCGCTTTGACGGACGCTCCTAACCGGACGCTGGTTGCGGGAATCGGCGCTGGCCTGCTGTTGCTGGCAGCAGCCGGCACCATGGCCACGCGCAGCCCCGCCATCGCCCCCACGCCGAAGGTCGCGCCTGGGCCGATCATCCCGGTGCCCGCCGCTGCGACCGACACAGCCGAAGCCGGCAAGACGGCGACCGCGATCATCGCAGGCGGCTGTTTCTGGGGCGTTCAGGGCGTCTACCAGCATGTCAGCGGCGTTAAATCCGCCATTTCGGGCTATTCGGGCGGCAGCGGCGTGACTGCCAATTATGAAACGGTCGGCAACGGCACGACCGGCCATGCCGAAGCGGTGAAAATCACTTATGATCCCAGCAAGGTGAGTTACGGCACTCTGCTGCGCATCTTCTTTTCCGTGGTTGCCGATCCGACCACATTGAACCGCCAGGGCCCCGATCGCGGCACCCAGTATCGCACCGCAATCATCCCGACGACCCCGCAGCAGAAGGCGGTGGCCGACGCTTATATCGCCCAGCTCAATGCGGCGAAGCTGTGGAAGTCGCCGATCGTCACCCGGGTGGAGCGCAATCGCGGCTTCTTCGCCGCCGAGCGCTATCATCAGGACTTCCTCGTCCGGAAGCCCGACTATCCGTACATCGTCTATAACGACCTGCCCAAGGTCGAGGCGCTTCGAGTCGCCTTCCCCAGACATTTCCAAAAGCAGCCCGTGACGGTCTATCCGATCGGCTAGGCTTGTACCTGTTCATCCTTAGGAGGGGATGAGCGGGAAACGACAGGAAATCGTCGAGCCTTCAAGCCGCCAGCGGAAAGCCCAACAGCTTCTCCTGCACCGCGATGAGCGCACGGGCGTCGGCTCCCACCGTCTTCAGGATGACCGGATCGGCGGCGTCCATCCCGCCGGTCAGCACCCCGAAGGAGGGCAGGATCAGCTTGGTGCGGCCCACCACGAAGCATGGCCGCGACACGCGGCGGCCGCGCAGAGTGACCTTATATTTCGGATGATAATGACCCGAGATTTCAGGGCGAGGATCGGTCGGGTCGGCTTCGTGGCGCAGCACGATCCCCGCAAGCTGAGCCTCGGCGGTGACATCGCCACCCAGCGGATCGGCGATGCTGCGATCATGGTTGCCGACGATCCACGTCCAGCGCGTCCGCGCGGTGAGCAGGCTGAGCAGTCCGCGCGCCTCATCGCCCAGCCGCCCGGCCCCGCCACGATCATGGAAGCTGTCGCCGAGACAATATAGCGAAGCCGCATCGCACCGTTCGACCAGCGCGGATACCCGGCGCAGCGTCTCGATCGAATCATAGGGCGGGAGCATCTGCCCGCGCAGCGCATAGCTGCTCGCCTTTTCGAGGTGGAGATCGGCGAGCAACAGGCTGCGCGACGGAACATGGAACAGCCCGCCCTCGGGCAGTGCGCACAAGTCGACCGAACAGAACGAAAAGGGAACCATATAGGCGGGTATATCGCGTCTGCTTTCGGCTGCAAGAGGATCCGCCTCACGTCCCACGTCAATGCCGCGGGAATGACGAACGATAGGGTTGAAGGTGACTTTTCCCCACGCCCACCCTTCCCTCCGCCGCCCAAAATGCTCTAGCCCTTGGCGATGGATCTTTACCTGCCCATTGCCGGCCTCTCGGTGAACATCCTTGTGATCATCGGCCTCGGTGGGCTGGTCGGCCTGCTGTCGGGCATGTTCGGCGTGGGCGGCGGTTTCCTGACGACCCCGCTGATGATCTTCTACGGCATCCCCCCCGCAGTCGCGGTCGCCTCATCCGCGCCGCAGATCACCGGGGCCAGCGTCTCGGGCGTGCTCGCGCATGGCAGCCGCGACGGGGTCGACTATCATATGGGGGCGGTGCTGGTCGCGGGTGGCGCGCTCGGTTCGCTGCTGGGCGGTTTCCTGTTCCGGCTGCTCCAGGACATCGGACAGATCGATACCGTGGTGAATGTGATGTACGTCGTCATGCTCGGCGGCATCGGCATCGTCATGGCGAAGGATGCGATCGGTGCGCTGGTTGCACAGTGGCGCGGCGAGCGTCCGCGCAGCGGAGGTAAACGCCATCATCCGCTCATCGCGGCGCTTCCCTTCCGCTGGCGCTTCTACAAGTCCGGGCTGTACATCTCGCCGCTCGCCCCGCTGCTGCTCGGTTTCGCGACCGGCATCATGACGGTGCTGATGGGGGTCGGCGGCGGCTTTTTGCTGGTTCCGGCGATGATCTACATCCTTGGCATGTCGGCGCGGGTCGTGGTTGGGACCTCGCTGTTCCAGATATTGTTCGTCACTGCCGCGACGACGATGGTCCATGCGCTGACGACGCGCGCGGTCGATCTGGTGCTCACCGGGCTGCTGCTGATCGGCAGCGTCACCGGCGCGCAGTTCGGCGCGCGCCTCGCGATGAAGATCAAGCCCGAATATCTGCGGCTGACCCTGGCGTTCATCGTCCTGGTGGTCGCGATCCGGATGCTGCTGGGCCTCACCTGGCGACCGGCTGAAATCTTCACGGTGCAGGCGCTATGAAGAAGCTCGCGCTCTTTCTTCTCGCCCCGCTGCTGCTGTCGGCCGCTAGTCCCCGGCTTGTGCCCGATGTCTCGCAGCGCAAGATCGAGATCATCTACAGCTTTACCGGAGCCGAATTACTACTGTTCGGTGCGATCCTCTATCCCGGCGGCAAGGCGCCAAGCGACGATGCGCAGATCGCTGTGGTGGTGAAGGGTCCGGCCGAACCGGTGCTGATCCGCGAGAAGCGCAAGATCGCCGGGCTGTGGGTCAATGCCGACAGTGCCGATTTCCGATCGGTGCCGTCCTTCTACGCGCTCGCATCGTCGAAGCCGATCCAGGGCATCGTCGATCCGCGCACGGCGGTGATCTACGAACTCGGCATCGACAATCTCCAGCTCTCCCCCGCCAGCGGCGGCGAGCGCGACGAGGATCGCCGCTTCGAGGAGGGGCTGATCGATCTCAAACGGCGCGGCGGCTATTATTCGGAGACCGACAGCGGGGTCGAGATCAGCGAGGGCGTGCTGTACCGCGCGCGGATCGGTATCCCCGCGCGGGTGCCGGTGGGCCGCTACACCGCCGAGACCTTCCTCATCGAGGATGGCCGCGTGATCGCCGCCGCAACCCGCGATATCGAAATCCACAAATCGGGCATGGAGGCGTTTGTCGCGCGCGCTGCCGAAAGGCACAGCTTTGTCTACGGGCTGACCGCAGTGCTGATTGCGCTCGGCCTGGGCTGGGCCGCCAGCGCGGCGTTCCGGCGGTTCCGCGAGTAAGCCTTATATATTCGGCGAGAACCCGGAATTAACCCCCGCGCGCTAGACCGCTCGCATCACCATCAGGGAAGTGCCGGGCAGATGAACGACATGATCGGCGGTCGCGCATTCGAACAGGTGGTCAGCCTCGGCTCGACACCGCTCGGCCGGATCGAGACCGTCGCGGGCGGGGGCGCCGAAACCCGCCTCGAACCGCCGATCCTGGCGCTGATGGCGCAGGATGCAGATGTGTCGGTGGCGATGGCGGGCGAGATCGGCTCGATGCTCAAGATGATCGTCGCCGGCCGCTGCGTGATCGCGTCGATCCACGCGCTGGGCCGCATCGGCGCCGAGATCAACGCACGGATTTCCTTTCTGGGCGAGGGACTGGTCGACGCGGCGGGCACGATCACGGCCTTCCGTCGCGGTGTCACCCGCTATCCGCTGCCGGGCACGCCGGTCCATGCGGTTTCCAGCGCCGACATGAACGCGATCTTCAGCGCGGGCGACGTGCCGCATATCGAGGTCGGCACGGTTCACCCGACCTGCGCGACCCGCGCCGCGCTTCTGGTCGATGCGATGCTCGGCAAGCATTTCGCGCTGCTCGGATCGACCGGCACCGGCAAGTCGACCGCAACCGCGCTGATCCTGCACCGCATCTGCCAGATGGCGCCAGCCGCGCATATCGTGATGATCGATCCGCACGGCGAATATGGCGCGGCGTTCGGCAAGGTCGGCGCGTCCTATGACGTATCGAACCTCGCCATGCCCTACTGGCTGATGAACTTCGAAGAACATTGCGAGGTGCTGCTGACCACCAGCGGCGCGGAACGCCAGACCGACGCCGACATCCTTGCCAAATGCCTGCTTGCCGCGCGCCAGAAGAACCGCGCCGCCGACACGGTCGCACGGATCACGGTCGACAGCCCGATCCCCTATGTCCTGTCGGACCTGACCACGATCCTGCAGACCGAGATGGGCAAGCTCGACAAGGCGTCGAACAGCGCCCCCTTTCTGCGGCTGAAACACAAGGTCGAGGAGATTCGCTCGGACCCGCGCTATCATTTCATGTTCTCGGGCATGTTGGTCGGCGACAGCATGAAGAGCTTCATCAAGCGCATCTTCCGCCTGCCCGGCGAGGGCAAGCCGATCTCGCTGATCGATGTGTCGGGGGTGCCGTCCGAAATCACCTCGGTCGTCGTTTCGGTGCTCGCGCGCTGCGTGTTCGACTATGCGATCTGGGCGCGCGGCTCGGCCGAGCATCCGGTGCTGCTCGTCTGCGAGGAGGCGCATCGCTACGTCCCTTCGGACCGGTCGACCAATAACGGCGCGGTCCGCAAAATCCTCGAACGGATCGCCAAGGAGGGCCGGAAATATGGCGTCTCGCTCGGGCTGATTACGCAGCGGCCGTCGGACCTGGCCGAAGGCGTGCTGTCACAGTGCGGCACGATCATCTCGATGCGCCTGAACAACGAGCGCGATCAGGCCTTCGTCAAGGCGGCGATGCCCGAGGGCGCGCGCGGCTTCCTCGATGCGATCCCGGCGCTGCGCAATCGCGAGGCGATCATCTGCGGCGAAGGCGTGCCGATCCCGATCCGCGTCGCGTTCGACGATCTGGAAGAAAGCGCGCGCCCCGCGTCGAACGATCCGGTATTCACCGACCTGTGGCGCCGCGAGGGCAATGAGGACGCGCTGGTCGAGCATGTCATCGGGCGCTGGCGGAATCAGGGGCGGTAAAGCACCGTCGCCCCGGCGGAGGCCGGGGCCGCCAGAGGATGTTTGGCGATGTCGGGGCAGGAGCCAATCGCGGCCCCGGCCTCCGCCGGGGCGACGGACCCTATTTAAACAGCCCGCCCAAAATCCCCCGCACCAGCTGACCAGCGATCCCGCCCGAACGGCTGCGGCTGCTACCACCGAACACCGCCCGGCCCAATTCATTGGCGACCTGCCGCCCGACCGACGACGCCGCCGCCCGCGTCGCCGACTGGATCGCGCGGTCGATCCCTGAAGGTCGCTCCGCCTCGCGCGCGGCGGCGGCCTGCTGGCGGGCCTGTTCCTTCAACTCGGCCTCGCGCTGCTTCGCCTCGACCTTCGCCTGGATCGCGGCGGTCTTGTCAGCCTCGACCTGCGCCCTGGCGGCCTGCGCGGCGGCAGCGGCGGCATTGCAGCGCGCGGCCAATATCTCCTCGGCGGATTCGCGATCGACGGCGTCGTCATATTTGCCGGCGACGGGCGAGATCGACTGGATGATCGCGCGCTCTTTGGCGTCGATCGGCCCGAGCCGCGATCGCGGCGGCGCGATCAGGGTCCGCTGGACGACGCTGGGGCTGCCGTCATCCTGCAGCACCGATACCAGCGCCTCGCCGACCTTCAGTTCGATGATCGCCCTGGCGACATCCAGATCGGGATTGATTCGAAAGGTGTCGGCGGCGGCCTCGATCGCCTTCTGGTCGCGCGGCGTGAAGGCGCGCAGCGCATGCTGGACCCGGTTGCCGAGCTGGCCGGCGACATCCTCGGGAATGTCGATCGGATTCTGGGTGATGAAATAGACCCCGACCCCCTTCGAACGGATCAGCCGCACGACCTGCTCGATCTTGTCGGCGAGAGCTTTGGGCGCGTCCTCGAACAGCAGATGCGCCTCGTCGAAGAAGAAGACGAGCCTGGGCTTGTCGGGATCGCCGACCTCGGGCAGCGTCTCGAACAGTTCGCTGATCAGCCAGAGCAGGAAGGTCGCATAGAGCTTGGGGCTCTGCATCAG
Organism: uncultured Sphingomonas sp.; assembly: GCA_947085315.1. Lineage (GTDB taxonomy): Bacteria > Pseudomonadota > Alphaproteobacteria > Sphingomonadales > Sphingomonadaceae > Rhizorhabdus. Next base: position 254,106 of record CAMTVW010000013.1, read on the forward strand.
CTTGTCGGCGGCCAGCACATTGACATAGCCGCGCCCCTGTTCGTCGATACCGAGGAAATCATGGATATCGAGCGCAGGCTCGCCGAAAAAATTGGCGCCGCCCTGCGTGTCGAGCTGGAGCAGCTGGCGCTGGATCGATCCGACGCTGGCCTTGGTGACATTGCCATATCGGGCCGACAGCGTGTCGGCATTTTCCGCGCAATAGGCGAGCATCGACTGGAGATCACCGAGATCGAGCAGCAGCAGCCCTTCCTCGTCGGCATAGCGGAAGGCGATGTTGAGAACGCCTTCCTGTACCTCGTTGAGATTCATCAACCGCGCGAGCAACAGCGGGCCCATTTCGGAGACAGTGGTGCGGATCGGGTGGCCCTGCTCCCCATAAAGATCCCAGAAGATCGCGGGATTGTCGCCCCAGACGAAGCCTTCAAGGCCAATCTCGGCGGCGCGCGCGACCAGCTTGTCGGCGTTCTTCGCGGTGGGCGAACCCGCCATCGCGATTCCCGCCAGATCGCCCTTCACGTCGGCGACGAACACCGGCACGCCAGCTGCCGAGAAATTCTCGGCGATTCCCTGGAGCGTGACGGTCTTGCCGGTACCGGTCGCGCCCGCGATCAGCCCGTGACGATTGGCGCGACGCAGGTTGAGATGCTGCTTCAGCAGGCCGGAGGGGTTGGGGCTCGCTCCGAGGAAAATGCCCTGCTCGTCGATCATGCGCCGTCTCCTTCCACATGGACCCGGCCAGTCTAGACCGGGCCGAAGCCGCGCGGAAGGCTCGATCAGGAAGCAGGCAGGCGGGCGGGATCGTCGCCCCGGAGCGGCGAATCAGCCCTTCTTCGGCTTATCCGTCTTCGCTTCGGCGCTCTTCTCCGCCTTCTCCGCCCTGGTCGACCCGCCGCCATTGGCGATGCGGACCGAGAGTAGGTTGCCGAGCTTGGCGCGAAAATTGGTGAGTTCGCGGCCGGCCAGAAGCTGGACGGTGGTGAACTTCATCGACGACGGGTTGATCGCCTGGCCGTTGCGATACATCTCATAATGGAGGTGCGGTCCGGTCGACAGGCCGGTCGAGCCGACATAGCCGATCAGCTGTCCCTGACGTACACGGTCGCCGACGCGGGCGATGATCCGGCTCATATGCGCATAGCCGGTGGCGATGCCTCCGCTATGGTTGAGCCGCACATAATTGCCATGGCCGCCATGACGGCCCGAGAAGCTGACGACACCGTCGGTCGCTGCCACGATCGGCGCACCCATCGGGGCGCCGAAATCGACCCCCTGATGCATGCGAGAATAGCCGAGGATCGGATGGCGGCGCAGGCCGAAGCTGGAGGTGAGATGGCCGAGCACCGGCTTTTGCATCAGGCCGCGCGTCTCGCCGACCCCCGATGCCTCATACCATTGCTCGCGGCCGCCGGTGGCCCATTTAAGCATCTGGATCTTCTTGCGGCCCTCGGTGATGCCCGCAAACATCAGACCGCCGATCTTGACCTCGCCGGTCTCGGCACGGGCATGTTCGACGATCGCGTCGAAGCGCGCGTCGGAGCCGATGCTGCGCATCGACATCTTCTGCGAAACCGCCTTGATGAATGCCTCGATCGCGCTGCTGGGAACGCCGGCAGCGCGCGCCGAGCGGTAGAGGCTGGAACCGACCCGACCCTGGATGCGCAGCGGCGTCTTATCGACCGCGATCGGGATACGCTTGAGGCGAAGCTTGCCGTCGATCCGCTCGACCGCGAGCTTGAGGTCGAACCGGGCGCGGAAACCGAGAATCTCCAGCGGGCGGGGCTCGCTCTTGACTGCGCGTCGGCCGAGGACGAGGTCCATCCGCGTGCCCGCCTGAAGATCGCCCAGCGGCACCGCGTCGGATACCATCGAGGCGACCTTCCCGGCTTCCTCACGGGCGATGCCGGCACGCTCGAGGACGCGGGCGAAACCGTCGCCCTGACCGATCGTCGCGGACAGCTCGACACGCGGCCGTTCGGGCGTGTCGCTGAGGGGTTCGACGAAGCTGGTCGCGGCAAGTTGGCGGCCGGTATCGCCTCCCAGGCTGAGCGGCGTGATCGCCAGCGCGCGAGCCTCCTGATAGCGGGCGTCGCTCATCGGGGTTTCGGCCGTGAACGTCACCGGCTTGATGTCGGGCGCCATAAGCCCTGCGGCGGAGCAGAGGGCCAGGCAGGTGAAAAGACCGCGGAACCATTCGCGTGAACCGATCCGCGCGCCAAGATCGACGACCAGATCCGAACCCGCCAGCCGGTCCACGGCGTCGACGATCGGACTGTCGAGAAGGCGGTCGAGGGCGGCGAAGCGGTTCGGCCGGACGATCGTCAGCGCACGGGCGCCACCACCCGTCGCATAATCGTCACCCCCGAATCGCTGGTCGTCGCTACGGAACAAACGCCCCCGCCCCCTTTAAAAAATGCCTATCTGCTTGCCCTGACGAGACATTTTCGGTTCGGGCATGATCAGTCTGCCCCACCATGGTTAAAGTCAAACTAAAGCCACGGAACTTTCGGTCGTTATGCGACGAATCGAGTCTTTTCTTCCGTGAGTCGAGTCGCGCGCGGTTTCGCGCTTGCGTTCGTAACATCGGGCGCCAATCTAGGGGCCTGTACTCGTCACCCGGAGCGGTCATGATCGATCTGAGAAGCCCACCGGCAAGGAGGACTGCGCAGCGCGGGCAGCTTGTCCCGTGCAAGCAGTTCGACGCTGTCCGGTGGGCTTCTCAGATCGACCCCGAAGGGGCGGGCGGATATTGGCGCCAGGCGTCGTCGCGCGTCGGTCACGATGAATTTTCATCGCTCCCTCCTTGCTCCTATCCTGGCACCAATATCCGCTCCGTCATGATCGCTCCGGGTGGCGAGTACAGGCCCTAGCCATGTCACGCTTTAGCGCCGAGCCCGTCGTTGCGGTGCTCGGCCCGACCAACACCGGCAAGACGCATCTCGCAATCGAACGGATGTGCGGGCATTCGAGCGGCATGATCGGCTTCCCCCTGCGGCTGCTGGCGCGTGAGGTCTATGATCGGGTGGTCGCGATCAAGGGCAAGGAGCGGGTGGCGCTGATCACCGGGGAGGAGAAGCTGCTTCCGCCCAACGCCCAATATTATCTGACCACCGCAGAATCGATGCCGCTCGACAGGGAGTTCGCCTTCGTCGCACTCGACGAGGCTCAGCTCGGCGCGGATCCGGAGCGCGGCCATGTCTTCACCGACCGGCTGCTGCGTGCGCGCGGCCGTGAGGAAACGATGATCCTGGGATCGGAGACGCTGCGCCCGATGGTACGCGCGCTGGTTCCGAAGGCGGAGATCATCGGGCGACCGCGCTTCTCGACCCTGACCTATGCGGGCGCGACCAAGCTGTCGCGCCTGCCGCCTCGATCGGCGATCGTCGCCTTCTCGGCCGAGGAGGTCTATGCGGTTGCCGAGATGCTCCGCCGCCTGCGCGGCGGTGCTGCGGTGGTGATGGGGGCGCTGTCGCCGCGCACCCGCAACGCCCAGGTCGCAATGTTCCAGGCGGGCGAGGTCGACTATCTGGTCGCGACCGACGCGATCGGCATGGGTTTGAACATGGACGTCTCGCATGTCGCGTTCGCCAGCCTGCGCAAGTTTGACGGGCGCCGCGCGCGGCGGCTGACGATATCTGAAATGGCCCAGATCGCCGGGCGCGCGGGCCGCCACCAGCGCGACGGCACCTTCGGCACGCTCGCGTTGGAAGGCAGCAGCGGCGCGCGCTTTGAGGATGAAGAGGTCGATGCGATCGAGGGGCATGTCTTCCCGTCGATCGATCATCTTCACTGGCGCGAGGGCCAGCCCTCGCTCGCCACCCTCGACACGCTGATCGGCGATCTTGAACGTCGCCCCGACCGGCAAGTGCTGCGCGCCGCCCCTCAGGCGATCGACCTCGCGGTGCTCAAGCGGCTCGCGGAGGAGGATTGGGTGCGCGAACGCGCGCGCGGGCCGATGATGATCGGCCGGCTCTGGGCCGCGTGCGGCCTGCCTGACTTCCGCAAGACCGGGCCAGAGCCGCACAGCCGACTGGTCGCGCGCATCTTCCGCCATCTGAGCGAAGGGACGGGCCATCTGCCGGTCAGCTGGTTCGCCGACGAGCTGGCGCGTCTCGACAGCGTCCAGGGCGACGTCGAGACGCTGGCCGATCGTATCGCCGGGGTGCGGACCTGGGCCTATATCGCGCACCGCGTCGACTGGCTGCCCGACGCCGAGAGCTGGGCCGAGCGCACCCGCACACTCGAGGAGAAGCTGTCCGATGCGCTTCACCAGCGGCTGACCCAGCGCTTCGTCGACCGGCGCACCTCGGTGTTGATGCGCGATCTGGGCGCGAAGGGCGGCGACCTGCTGCTGCCGGTGAAGGTCGATGAAGAGGGCGTCGTCACCGTCGACGGCGAGCCGATCGGCCGGCTGATCGGCTTCCGTTTCAAGCCCGACCACCTCGCCCGGCACAGCGACATGAAGCGGCTGATGGCGGCGGCCGAGCGGCGGCTCGGGGTCGAACTGGCCAGCCGGGCGCGTCAGCTCGCCGCCGACGAGGACAGCCATTTCAGCCTTGCCACCGATGTCGGCCGGCCGGTGGCGATTTTCTGGCGCGGCGATGTCGTCGCGCGGCTGGAGAAAGGCCGGACCCTGCTGACTCCGCGTATCCGACTCCACCGCGCGCTTGATACGCTGGGTCTGCCCGACCGCACCGGGGTCGAGCAGCGGCTCACAACCTGGCTTGAAGGGCGGATTGAGCGGGAGTTGAAGGCGCTCGCGCGCTATTTCGACGCGGCGCGCGATCCCGCCTGCCCGCCGTCGCTGCGCGCGCTGCTGTCGCCGCTCGCCGAGGCAGGCGGGATCACCGACCGGAGGACGGTCGCTTCGGCGATCGAACATCTCGACCGGGAGGGCCGCTCGCGCGCCGAGCGGCTCGACGTCAAGATCGGCACGATCGATGTCTATTCGCCAACCCTGCTCAAACCCGAACCGACGCGCTGGCGGATCGCGCTGTTCGCGGCGGCGGAGGACCAGATGATGCCGGAGCTGCCGGTGCCGGGCTCGGTGTCGATGGCGACGCCCACCGATCTGGCGACCTGCGAAGCGATGGTTCGTGCCGGCTATCGGGCGCTGGGCGCGCAGATGCTGCGCGTCGACCTGGTCGAGCGGCTCGCACGGATCGCGCATGACGCGCGTTCGGGCCGGACGCCGTTCACCCCCGACCCGGGCCTCGCGACCTCGCTCGGGCTGCGCCATGCCAGCTTCGCGCAGCTGATGCTGGCGCTCGGCTTCCGCGCGGCACCGCCGGGCGAGCCCGAGACCTGGATCTGGAAGGGCAAGCGCGAGCCCCGCAAGGAGCAGGCGCGGCCGGGCAACGCCTTCGGCGCGCTCGCCGATCTCTATCCCGCGACCCTCCCTCGAAATGCGGCTCGATAAATTCCTCTGGTTCGTACGGCTGGCGAAGACCCGGACGCTCGCCCGGCAGGTCGTCGAAAGCGGGCATATGCGGATCGACGGGCGAGTCGTCTTGCGCGCCCACATCGCCGTCGCCGTTGGCAATGTGCTGACCTTCCCGCTCCATGACCGGATATGCGTGATCAGGATCGTGGCGCTGCCCGACCGACGGGGCCCCGCACCCGAAGCACAGGCATGCTACACTGATCTATGGCTACCACCTGTTGACGCCGGGCTGCCCGCAACCTAACGGGGGCGCGTTCTTCCCGGGGAGTAGAAATGACTTACGTCGTCACCGATGCCTGCATTCGTTGCAAGTATATGGATTGTGTCGAGGTGTGTCCCGTCGATTGCTTCTATGAAGGCGACAATATGCTGGTGATCAATCCCAGCGAATGCATCGATTGCGGCGTCTGCGAACCCGAATGCCCGGCCGAAGCGATTCTCCCCGATACCGAATCCGGTCTCGAGCAATGGCTCGAGATCAACACCACCTATTCAGCGCAGTGGCCCAACATAACGCGCAAGCGCGAGGCTCCCGCCGATGCCGACGAGTTCAAGGGTGGCGAGGGGAAATTCGACAAATATTTCTCGCCGGAACCCGGTCAGGGCGACTAATCGGCGCTTCGCCGCTGCGAAATCGGTAAAAATCAGGACATTCCGAGGGCAGAAGGCCCGTGATGCTGGTTTTTCGCTTACATATGTGTTACAGGATTCGCTGTCCGGGCGCGCTCTAACGCGCCTGCAACAAGGAAACCTGTTATACGCTGCTTAGGATTGCCGTCGGTCGCCAGGGGGAGGGCGGATCGGACGGGACCTAGGCGGCGCCCCTTTAGAAAGGTCTGCTAAATGGCTGCCAAGGCGCTGAGCTTCGTCGTCGGCGATTATGTCGTTTATCCCAAGCATGGTGTCGGCCGCGTGGTCGAACTGCAAAGCCAGGAAATTGCGGGAGCCAAACTCGAACTTTACGTGCTGCGTTTCGAAAAGGAGCGCATGACCCTCCGCGTGCCGACCAACAAGGCCGAAGCCGTCGGCATGCGCAAGCTGTCGTCGAGCGTGACGATGACCGAAGCGCTCACCACGCTGAAGGGCAAGCCCAAGGTCAAGCGGACCATGTGGTCGCGTCGCGCCCAGGAATATGAAGCGAAGATCAACTCGGGCGACCTGGTGTCGATCTCCGAAGTGGTCCGCGACCTGTTCCGCGCCGAGGACCAGCCCGAGCAGAGCTATTCGGAGCGTCAGATCTTCGAAGCGGCGACCAGCCGCCTCGCCCGCGAGCTCGCGGCGATGGAAGCGGTCGACGAGCCTACGGCGCAGGAAAAGATTCTCGACATCCTCCGCAAGGCGGCCGCGATCCACAACAAATAAGCTGCCGGCTTTCCGGACGCAGCAAAAGGGCGGTCCTTCGGGGCCGCCCTTTTGTTTATGTGCTCCCAGGATTGCGGTCCGAACAAGGCCGCCTCGTCCACCTGACCGGTCGATTTCGCTCCCGCCCTCCCCCCTCAGATCAACCCCATGGCCGCCAGTTCGGCCTGCAGCGACGGTGGTATCTGCCCCTCGGCGGCGGCACCGCCCGGAACATCGCCTGGAGCATCGGCAGCGGCGAGGTAGCGCCAGCCCTGATGCGCGCGGCGTGGCCGGGGTTCGACCTCGATCAGGACGGGAGCGAGGATGATTGCGTGGCGGCCTCCCTCGGCCTCCTCGAAACCGAGCAAGGGTTGCCGCAGGCCAAAGCGATGCTGCGATATCCAGAAGAGCGAGCCGCCGACCAGCTCGTCGGCGCGCTTGGGCATGTAGCGGGTCGTCAGCAGAATCGTTTCGCCGCGATCGATCCGGTCGGCGAGTCGCGCGCGCAGATCGTCGAAATCGGTGCAGCCGAAAGCGATCTTGGTGAGGTGAAGCCCGGACATCGCACCTATATCGGCCGCGCCGCCGCCGGGTTCAACTATGGACGCCCCACATCGTCGCCAGTCCGAGAAAGGCGAGGAACCCCATCGAATCGGTCGTCATCGTCACGAAGATCGAGGAGGATACCGCCGGATCGACGTCCATCCGGTCGAGCGTCACCGGCACCAGCACTCCGGCAAGGCCCGCAACGAGGATGTTGGTCATCATCGCGGCCGCGATGACCATGCCGAGATGCGGATTCGAGAAGACGATGGTCACGCCGAAGCCGATCACGGCCGCGATGGTCACGCCGTTGAGCAGCGAGATGCGGATCTCGCGGACGATCGATCGCATCGTATTCGACTGGGTCAGCTGATTGGTGGCCAACGCGCGGACCGTCACCGCCATTGTCTGGGTGCCGGCATTGCCGCCGACCCCCGCGACGATCGGCATCAACGTCGCCAGCGCGACCATCGAGGCGATCGTATCCTCGAACAGCCGGATCACGCTGGAGGCGACCAATGCGGTGACGAGATTGACGATCAGCCAGCGCACTCGCATCCGGTAGCTGTCGAGCACCGGTTCATTGATGTCGCCATCGCCCGCGCCCGACAGCTTGAGGATGTCCTCGCCGGCCTCTTCCTGGATGATGTGGACGATGTCGTCGACCGTGATCATGCCGACCAGCCGGCCGGTCGTATCAACCACCGCGCCCGAAATCAGCGCGTATTTCTGAAAGCGAAGCGCCACTTCTTCCTGGTCCATATCGACCGGGATCAGGGTCTGTTCGCGCTGCATCACGTCGCTGATCGCGATCTTGCGCGGAGTGCGCATCAGCCAGCTCAGCTTGCATGTGCCGATCGGATGATGGCGATGATCGACGACGAAGACTTCCCAGAAATCGGTGGTCAGGTCCTCGTTGCTGCGCAGATAGTCGAGTACATCGCCGACTTTCCAATGTTCGGGCACAGCGATCAGATCGCGCTGCATCAGGCGACCGGCGGACTCTTCAGGATAGGACAGCGCCTCCTCGATCGCGGCGCGATCGTCGGGCTCCATCGCGCGCAGCACGGCGCGCTGGTCTTCCTCCTCCAGCTCTTCGATGATCGCGACCGCGTCGTCGGTGTCGAGCTGGGTGGCGATCTCGGCCACCTCATGCGGGGCGAGCGCGTCGATCAGTTCCTCGCGCACCCACTCGTTCATTTCGGCGAGCACGTCACCATCGAGCAACTCGGCGATGGCCGTGGCGATTGGCCGGCGCATCTCCTGTGGGGCGAGCTCGAACAGGTCGGCGATATCGGCGGGGTGGAGCGGGCGGACGAGATCGCGCGCGCCCTCGGCATCGCCTTCCTCGACGCAATCGACCACGGCGGCGACGAAGCTCGGCTTCAGCCGATCATCCTCGTCATGCAGCGTCTCTGCGGGCGCAGCGGCAGCGGCCGTCTCTATCTCGGTATCGCTCATGCCGTCCTCCGCGCAACTGGCCGGTCCGCGCCGTCTAGGCGTCGAATCCTGAAACGGCAATGCCGCGCACCGGGGCATGCCGCGATGAACGCCCGTTTTGGGCCGTCGCGGTCATTCCGCCATGGCGACCGTCTCGCCCCGGGCCGGGCGCACCGGCCTGACCAGCAGCAGCAACGGGATCGTCAGGATGCAAGCCCACATCATCAGCCAGAAATCGTCGATATAGGCGATCATCATCGCCTGTCGGTTAATCTCGGCATCGGCCATGGCGGCGATCTGCGCGCCGGCCCTGCCATCGGCCAGGGCCATCGGCAGATCGAGGCCCTGAATCGCACTGCCGAGGTCCGAATGGCTGACCTGGATGTTATGCGCGAGCAGCGCCGTGGAAATCGCGATCACGATCGACGTGCCGGTATTGCGGACCAGTGTGTAGACTGCCGCCGCCTCGGTCCGCAGCTCGGTGGGAGCGCTGGCGATCGCCAGGAAGTTGACCACGGTCATCGAGACGCCGAGCCCGACGCCCTGGATCATACCCGCCCACACCACAAGCTCGGAACCCATCTGCAGGTTGAATCCGGTCTGCAGATGCATCGACCAGGCGATCAGCAGCACGCCGATGAGCAGTTGGACGCGGGTATCGATTCGCTTCATCATCCATCCGCCGAGAAACATTCCGACAAGCATCGCCCCCGCGCGGGGCATCATAACTGTCCCGGCCAGCTGCGCCGGATAACCCATCAGGAGCTGCAGCAGCTGGGGCATCATCGCCGATGAGGCCAGCAGCAGCGGCATGACGATGAAACTGAGCAGCATCGCAGCGTTGAAATTGCGGTTCCGGAACAAGGCGATCGGCAACAACGGATGTTTGGCCGATCGCAGATGGAACACCAGCATCCAGAAGAAGGCGGCGGACAATGCCAGCTCGATGATGATCTCTGGCGACTCGAGCCAGTCCTGCTGGGTACCGCGGTCGAGCGCCAGTTGCACCGCGCAGATCGCGATCGCGATCAGCAGAAATCCAACATGATCGAAGCTGCGGCGGATCGCGGGGAATTTGGGCATCGCCAACAGGACGCCGGCACCGGCGAGCAGGCCGATCGGCAAATTGATGAAGAAGACCCATCGCCAGTTAAACGTCTCAGCGAGGTAGCCACCAAGCACGGGGCCCATGATCGGCGCGACGATGATGCCCGCCCCCCAGATCGTAATCGCCTGGACCTGTTTCGACGGCTTGTTCATGTCGTACAGGAAGGTCTGTCCCAGTGGCGTGATGAACGCGCCGAAAAAGCCCTGGATGAAGCGCGCCGCCACCATCATCGGCAGCGACACCGCCATCGCGCACACCATCGAACTGATCGTGAAGCCAAGGATCGCCACCGCGAAAAAAGCGGTGCGGCCGAACCGGCCGGTAAGCCATCCGGTAAGCGGCGTTCCCACCGCCCCGGCGAGGATATAGGTGGTCAGTACCCAGGAGATGGTGTCGGGCGTGGCGCCCAGCGCGGCCTGCATATGCGGCATGACCACGACCGCGATTGTTTGATCGATGACCACGATGATTGTTGCCAGCATGATGACCGCTGTGGCGAGAAGCTTCTGGGCCGGCCCGAGCGGGACCAGCGCTTCATCTTTCGTGGGACCGGTCTCCGCGATACTCATGCTTCTTCCCGCTGGACGGGCGGCGCACCCGCCTTCTCGATTTGGCTCATGGCGCGCATCGTGCCCGCCGTCCAGCCGATCCCGCAATCGCCACTCGCATCGGCGCCGGACTCCCGATAGGGACTGCCCCCGGAGTCGCTTGGACCCAAAAGGAGATGAAGATGGCCGCCGATCCCGAGAACACGCTGATCCTGACCCTGGAGGGCGGTGACGTCGTCATCAACCTCCGGCCCGACCTGGCCCCGGGACATGTCGACCAGATCAAGGAGCTGGTTCGCGAAGGCTTTTACAACGGCGTGGTGTTCCACCGCGTGATCCCGGGCTTCATGGCGCAGGGCGGTGATCCGACCGGCACGGGCATGGGCGGGTCGGACAAGCCAAACCTCAAGGCCGAGTTCAACAAGGAGCCGCATGTCCGCGGCGTCTGCTCGATGGCGCGCAGCCAGAACCCGAACAGCGCGAACAGCCAGTTCTTCATCTGCTTCGACGACGCGCGCTTCCTCGACGGCCAGTACACCGCCTGGGGTGTCGTCGAGTCGGGCATGGAGCATGTCGATGCGCTGCCGAAGGGCGAGCCGCCGCGCGCGCCCGGCAAGATCATCACGGCACGTATAGCGGCCGACGCTGAATAGGCGAATAGACCCTCCCCATCGCAGATGGGGAAGGTGTTCGAGCTTTGGATGGCTCCCAGCAATCCAAGATCGAGCGCACCCGCAGGGCGGTGGAGAGGTATTCCGACCTTGAAGCCGCCCCTGCTTCGTCGTTCCGCATTACCCCTCCACCGGCTGCGCCGGTCCCTTTCCCCGGCTTCGCCAGGGAGGATCTGAGAGGGTCAGACCGTCGACAGTGCGCTGAACAGCCAGTCGTGAAAGATTCGGACCGCCCGGGTCGACAGCGCGGGGCGGCGGCAGGCGAACCAATAGCCATAGGGGCTGTCGACCCGATCGTCGAACAAATTGGTCAAACGGTCGTCGTGCGCATCTTCGAGATGGCTGTTCAGCATGAAGGCAACACCCAACCCCTGCGCCGCAGCGTCGAGCATGAGCTGCCCCGAATCGAACAGATCGACCGCCGCAGGCTCCAGATCGGGGCGTCCGAGCGCTTCGCGCCATACCGTGAACAGTTCGGGCATGTCGCGGTGAAGGAAGATGGTCAGCCGGGCCATATCGTCGATCCGGTTGACCGGGTAGCGGCCGGCGAGCAGCGAGCGGCTGACGATCGCAACCGCGGTATCGCGGTCGATGCGGCGCGAATAAAGGCTCGAATCGACATCGCGCGCCAGCACGATCGCCGCGTCGACCCCTTCGCCCAGCCGCGCGAGGGCATGACCGCCAGTATCGATGTCGATGTGCAGTTCGGGGTGGCGCTGGCGCAGCTCAGGCAGTCGCCCCATCAGCCGCTGCGAGGCGAATAGCGGCATCACCCCCAGCCGGAGGCGGAGCAGTTCGGTATCCCCCGAGGTCGCATCGATCGCGAGCGTCAGTGCATCAAGCGCCGGCGCGATCCGTCCAAGGAGCTTCTCCCCTTCTGCCGACAGCATCATCGCCTGATGGCGGCGTTCGAACAGGTTTCGCCCCATGAATCGTTCCAGCGCCTGAACCCTTCGACTGAGCGCAGGCGAGGACAGCGCCAGCTCCTCGGCGGCCGCCTTGACCGATCCCAGCCGAGCCACCTGGACAAAGGCCTCAATGGCGGTCAGCGGGGGCAATCTGCGCATGATCCTATTCCATCAGAGCGCGGGGTTCGTTGCAATGCAAAACATCACCGCTTTCAAGGCGGGCGATGTCGCATGTAGACAAACCCCGGATTAGCGACGTTTGTAAGTTGCATCTTTTGCAACCGCGATGTCAATCTTCGCATTTGCAGAATTTTATGCCGCAGCGCAAAAAGATCGGGCCTTTCAGGCATCCTCTCCTAAAACTTCATGGCCGGCCCCTTGGGGTCGGCCTTTTTTTCGCCTGCGACAGGGCCCGTGAGGAAACCTGCAATGATCTTGTCGGTTTGGGTTCAACTCCGTCGCGAGGGGTGCCGCTTGCCTTTGTCCGCATCATTTGCGAACGGAGGCGGCACAAGCAAAAACAAGCCTGACAGGATTGGCATGGGTGAATTTTCGGCCGAGCAAGCGCTCGATGGAGGCGCGGGGGGCCTTGGTTCGGGAGCCGCAGCCCGCAGCCCCTTTGCGCTGTTCTTCCGCGAATTTCTGCGTCACCCGGCGATGATCGGGTCGATCATTCCGTCATCCCGCCGGACGATCGAGTCGATGCTGGCGCCGGTCGACTGGGCAAAGACGAAGCTGTTCGTCGAATATGGACCTGGCGTCGGCACCTTCTGCGGCACGATCCTCGATCATCTCGCCCCGGACGCGACCCTGCTGGTGATCGACACTAATCCGACCTTCATTGCCTATCTCCGGCGCAAGTTCGCCGATAGCCGGTTCATTGCGGCCCATGGGTCGGCGGCCGACGTCAACGATATCATCGCCGCACATGGCTTCGACCAGGCCGACTATATATTGTCGGGACTGCCCTTCTCCACGCTACCACCCGGCGTCGGCGAAGCGATAGCCGAGGCGACCCACCGCGCGCTGCGAGCCGGGGGCAGCTTTCTGGTCTACCAATATTCGCCCTATGTCCTGCGGTTGATCGAACCGCTGTTCGAATCGATCGACCGTGATCTCGAATGGTGGAATATTCCGCCCTGCGGCCTTTTCTGGGCCCACAAGGCGGGGAAATAACGGAGGTTCGCCGCACGTCTCCCTCCATTTTCCTTTACATTCGGTGATATGCCTGTTAGCCGCCCCCTCTTCCCGAACTTCCCATAATAGCGGAGCGTTTCATGGCGCGCGTCACTGTCGAGGATTGCGTCGACAAGATTTCCAACCGGTTCGATCTGGTTCTTCTCGCGGCGCAGCGCGCCCGGCAGATTTCCGGTGGCGCCGAACTCACCATTGACCGCGACCGCGATAAGAACCCGGTTGTCGCGCTGCGTGAAATCGCCGAGGAAACCGTTACGCCAGACGATCTGCACGAGGCGGTCGTCTCGTCGCTGCAGCGGGTTCGCGTCGACGATGACGACGCGCCGGACGAAATCGGTTCGCTCGCGGCCTCGGCCGAGGCGCTTCGCCTCACCGCCGCTGCCCCGCCGCGCAACCAGAATATCGGCGGCGACTACGAATAAGCCGCCCGGGCGGCTCCCGCTCGAGGCAACAACATCGGCCCGCTTCCCGGCACGGGAGGCGGGCCGTGCTGTTTTTGACGCAATCGGATCGTGGCTTGTGGCGATTTTGCCACAAATTCCGGCTTTTGCCTGTTGCATAGGCGATGGTGGCACCCCCATCATGAAGTCGTGCTGAGACAGTATGAACTCGTCGATCGGGTATTGAGCTACGATCCGGATGCGGATGAGGCGCTGCTCAATCGTGCCTATGTCTTTTCGATGCAGGCGCATGGGAGCCAGAAGCGCGCCAGCGGCGACCCTTATTTCAGCCACCCGATCGAAGTGGCCGGCATCCTGACCGATCTACACCTCGACGACGAGACGATCGCGACCGCGATCCTCCACGACACGATCGAGGATACGCTCGCCACCGCCGAGCAGATCGAGAAGAGTTTCGGTCCGTCGGTTGCCCGGCTGGTCGATGGCGTCACCAAATTGTCGAAGATCGAGGCGCAAACCGAGAATGAGCGCGCTGCCGAAAATCTGCGCAAATTCCTGCTCGCCATGTCGAGCGACATCCGCGTGCTGCTGGTCAAGCTCGCCGACCGGCTGCACAATATGCGCACCCTCCACCATATCCCGTCGGAGCAGAAGCGCCGCCGGATCGCGCGCGAGACGATGGATATCTATGCCCCGCTCGCCGAGCGGATCGGCATGTACGAATTCATGCGCGAGATGCAGACGCTCGCCTTCCAGCAACTCGAACCCGACGCCTATGTGTCGATCACCAAGCGGCTGAAGCTGCTCAATGACGGCGGCGGCGACCTCATCTCACGGATCAGCTCGGGGCTTCGGCTCCAACTAGGCCGGTCGGGCGTCAAGGCCGAGATCCAGGGGCGTGAAAAGCATCCCTATTCGATCTGGCGCAAGATGGCCGAACGCCACATCAGCTTTGAACAGCTTTCGGACGTGATGGCGTTCCGCGTCGTCGTGAAGGACATCGACGAATGTTATAAGGCACTCGGCGTGCTCCACCGCCGCTGGCCGATGGTTCCGGGTCGCTTCAAGGACTATATCTCGACCCCGAAGCGCAACGGCTATCGTTCGCTCCACACATCGATCATCCATTCCGAAAAGATGCGGATCGAGGTGCAGATCCGTACCGAGGAGATGCATGCCGAAGCCGAATTCGGCCTCGCCGCGCACTGGGCCTACAAACAGGGCAAGCCGTCCGACCCGAATAGCGGCCACAGCTGGATTCGCGACCTGGTCGACATCCTTGAACATGCCGACAATCCCGAGGAGCTGCTCGAACATACCAAGATGGCGATGTACCAGGATCGCATCTTCGCCTTCAGTCCGACCGGCGAGCTGATCCAGCTGCCAAAGGGATCGACCGCGATAGACTTCGCCTATGCGGTTCATACCGATGTCGGCGACACCACGGTTGGCGCGAAGGTCAACGGCCGGGTGGTGCCGCTGCGTACCCCGATCGAAAATGGCGACCAGGTGCAGATCCTCCGGTCGAAGGCGCAGGAGCCGCAGGTCGAATGGCTGACCTTCGCCTTCACCGGCAAGGCGCGCGCCTCGATCCGCCGCTTCGTGCGCCAGAAGGAGCGCGAGGAGACGATCGCGCTGGGCCGCAAATTCTATGACGAGATCGTCAAACGCATCCCCGCGCAACTTGGCCCCGAGGCACAGCCCGAGGCATTGAAACGGCTCAAGCTGCCCGACGAGGAGGCGCTGATGGAGGCGATTGCGCGCAAGCTGATCGACGATGCTACCGTGATGGATGCGCTGATGCCGGGCAGCGCCGAAAAGGCTGGCGTCAAGCGCCGTGAAGGCGCGCAGCGCGAGGCGATCTCGATGAAGGGCCTCACCCCCGGGGTCGCCTTCCAGCTCGCGGCCTGCTGCAACCCGGTGCCCGGCGATCGCATCATCGGCATCCGCCGGCCCGACGAGCCGGTCGAGGTTCACACCATCGACTGCCGCAAGCTCGCCGAGAGCCAGGATGCCGATTGGGTCGACCTGGCCTGGGGTGACGGGTCGGACGGCGGCACGGCCAAGCTCAATGTGATCGTCAAGAACGAGCCCGGCGCACTCGCCGTAATGTCAGGCATTCTCGGCGCGCATCAGGCGAACATTGTAAACCTGTCGCTGTCGCACCGCGATACCGCCTTCCATACCTATGACGTCACGGTCGAGGTCCACGATGTCCAGCATCTGATGAAGATCATAGCCGCGCTCCGCGCCGCGGATGCGGTATCGCAGGCGGAACGCACCTCGGCAGGCTGAGCACGGCGGTTCCGGGGGATCGGGCAATCTTTACGCCGGGTGGCAGGCGTGCGCCATGCGTTGGCCGGCCTTCAGACGCCGCGAGCAATATGCCGCCCGGTGATACGGGCTGCCTCCCCGGCTGCGCCATAGTCTCGCGGCCGCAAGGATCAGCCGAATGCATGAAGGCCCGCGGGGCGACTGCCATGCGGGCTGAGGAATATTGATATTTTGTTGGATTGGTTGCGGGGACAGGATTTGAACCTGTGACCTTCAGGTTATGAGCCTGACGAGCTACCGGGCTGCTCCACCCCGCGCCAGGGTGTTGAATTGTGAATGGGTTTTATCCGAC
>CAMTVW010000014.1:0-122510 GCA_947085315.1 uncultured Sphingomonas sp.
CGCTCCTGCACAAATATACATAAAGCATATCAGGACATGGAACGACTTAGCTTTAACCGATAACCAGCGACCTTGAAAATCGCCAGAACCGGAGCCGCCGCCCACATGTCCCTTCATCTTTCCAACAATGAGAAAGAACCGAAAAACCACCCTTCCCAAAGATCGCTCTTCAGGTGATCGACTTGTCGATCGGGAGGTTCGGTAGCAGCCCGGTAAACCGTGCCGCCTCCGTCGGTGGAGGGGCTTCTATGGGCGAGGCCCCAACCGGTCAACAACAAAATTACAAAAAAAATACGGTGCAATTTGGGCCCCGAAATCCGGGCATTTCGGAACCGCCGTCCCACCGAAGATGGGGAGCCCGACATCCGAATCAAGCCTTACCCGATTCGGGCAGA
Organism: uncultured Sphingomonas sp.; assembly: GCA_947085315.1. Classification (GTDB taxonomy): domain Bacteria; phylum Pseudomonadota; class Alphaproteobacteria; order Sphingomonadales; family Sphingomonadaceae; genus Rhizorhabdus. The sequence continues at coordinate 396 of CAMTVW010000014.1, forward strand.
GTGAATCGCGGCCGTCAGCAAGATATTGAAAGCGGCTCTTTTTCCGTCAGGCTGTCTGGATATACTCGCGCATCGCGGCCGCTTCGTTCTCGATCAGCTCCATCCGCGCCTTCACCAGGTCGCCGATCGACACGAAGCCAATCAGCACCCCGTCATCGACCACCGGCAGATGGCGGATCCGCCGCCGCGTCATCATCGCGAGCGCCTCGAGCGGGCTGGTCACGCTGGTCACGGTGATCACCGGCGAGGTCATCACGTCACGTACCCGCCGATCGAAGAATTTGGACCCGTCGCGGTGCATGCCATAGATCATGTCGCGTTCGGACATGATCCCGATGATCTGCTCCTGCTCGATCACCGGCACCGCGCCGATCCGCTTTTCGGCAAGCAATGCCACCACGTCGAGCACCGACATGTCCGGGGACACGCTGATCACGCTGTGATCGCCACGCTGCTGAAGAATTGCCGCAATCATCATACCGGCCTCCTGCCCCCGAAGCCCGGCGTGGCCGGGCGGTAAGCGTGGACCTCCGCTTTGCCCTTCCGGCGCCCTTTATCGGGAATGCCGATGTCCACGCTATTGATACTCCCATTTTTCCGCCCCAAATGGAAGCCATGTCTGGTCCACGAAACCGCCTGTCCGATCCCGTCCTGGCCGCCCGCGCCTGGGCACGGTTCCGCTGGATCATGCGCTGGGTGATCGCCGCCGCCAGCCTCAGCGTCGCGGCGTCGCTCTTCTACCTGTGGGCCGACGGGTCGCCCTTCACCGTGGCGGTGGTGGTCGCGACGATTGCAGGGGTATCGTTGTCGGTGCTGCTCGCCGGCGGATTGATGGGCCTGATCTTCATGAGCGCAGGCACCGGCCATGACGAGGATGTCGCGCGCCGCGACAACCGGGGCGATCATCTCGACCGAAAGCCCTAGACTCGTCTCCGACCAGAAAAAACGGGGCCGGCAATGCCGACCCCGCTCTTTCAGATAGCAAACTCGAAGAGCAGGCCGATCAGGCCGCCGCACTTTCGCCGCGAGGACGCCGGGTCCGCGTGCGCGGACGAGCGCCGTCATCGTCGCCGTCATTGACCGGCGCCTGGAGCGACAGCGCCGGCGGCAGGCGATCGACCTCGATCTGCTCGGCGGGCTGCACCTTGGGCGGACGGCCGCGGCGGCGCGGGGCCGCCTCCTCCGCTGCGGCGCGCTCGATCACCGGGGCACGCTCGGCCACGGGGGCCGGCACAGGCTCGGGCGAAGCACTCTGCGGGGCCTCGGCCGCGTCGTAGCGGTGCTCACCGCGCGGTGGCCGCCCGCGACGCGGACGGCGATCGTCCTGATCGTCGTCGCGCTGCCGATCGCCACGCTGGTCGTCGATCGCGCGGTTACCGCCAAAGTCGCGCTGGGGCTCGCGGTCTTGCATGGCATAGCCCTGTTCGTGGGCCGGCTGCTGCTCCTCATTCGCACCACGCTCACCCTCGTCGCCATATTCCTCGTCCGACTGGACCGAGAAATCATCGCGGCGCGGACGCGGCTGCTGATCCTCGAAGCGCGAGCGGCTTTCGCTCAGCACCCGGAAATAATGGTCCGCGAACTGGAGGTAATATTCGGTGTTGACGCGGTCACCCTGCATCTGCGCGTCGCGGGCGAGCGCCTTATATTTCTCGAGAAGCTGGGCGGCATTGCCGCGCGCGCGGTTGTCGATACGGTTGCCGCGATCCTGGCTGCCGTTGGAACCATTGCGCGGTGGAGCGCCCGAGCCACCGCCACGACCGCGACGGCGGCCGTTCTGCCGATTATTGATCAACTAGATGTCCTCGTCACTGGTGGTATCGGTTCACCACTCCCACACCGGGACCGTCCCGGATCCAATCAGGGGCCACGCCCCAAACCGTATATGATGCACGCCGCCACAGGTGCGAACCCATCTCAGGTTCGCATCCGCCACACGTCATGACCGCCTTCGAAAGGGCGCCCCTGGCATTGGAGGTCGTAGCATCGGGCTGGTGCGCATCGGCAACCTGAGCCCTCTCTATGCCTCCGATGTAGGGGGTCGTGCAGGATTTTCCAAGCGGAATAATGTGCCCCTGCGACAAAAGGATCAGGCTTTGACGAGGATTGCCCGGTCGCGACCCGCCAGATCCCGCGCTACCGATCCGTGCATTCCCGCGCGCGCGAACAGCGCCAGCACGCTATCCGCCTGATCCGCCCCGATTTCGATCGCCGCAAGCCCGCCCGCGGCCAGCAGGCGGGCGAGCTGAGGTGCAAGGCGGCGATAATCGTCGAGGCCGTCGGCCCCGGCATATAGCGCGGAGGCGGGTTCGAAATCGGCGACATCGGGCGCCAGCAGCGCACCGCTCTCCACATAGGGCGGGTTGCACAGCAGCAGGTCGAAGCGCTCGTCGATCCCCTCGGCCCAGTCGCCAGTGCGAATCTCGGCGCGCCCGGCCAGACCGAGCCGCTCGGCATTGCGGCGCGCGATCGTCACGGCGACCTCCGACCGGTCGATCCCCAGCCCCGCCGCCGCAGGCCATTCGGCGAGCGCGGCGAGCAGCAGCGCGCCCGATCCCACTCCCAGATCGAGGATATGAGCCGGACCCCGTTTGCCGAAATGCGCCACCGCCGCCTCGATCAGCGTCTCGCTGTCGGGGCGCGGGATCAATATTCCGGGCGCGACGTCAAGGCTGATCGTCCAAAAGTCGCGACGCCCGATGATATAGGCCACCGGTTCATGCGTGCGGCGCCGCGCGACCAGCGGGTCGAAGCTGGGCGGCGACGCCATATCCTGCCACCCCATCAGCATCACGTCGCGCTCGATGCCCAGCGCGTGCGCCATCAAAAGCTCGGCATCGAGCCGGGGGCTTGCGCTGGTCGTCGAAAGGGTCGAGGCCGCGCGTGCCAGCGCCGCGCGAACCGTCTCAGCCATCCAGTTGCGCGAGGCGTTCTGCCTCATCCTCGGCGATCAGCGCGCTCACCAGTTCCTCCAGCCCGGGACCTTCGAGGATATCGGGCAGGCGGTGGAGGGTCAGGTTGATGCGGTGATCGGTCACCCGCCCCTGCGGGAAATTATAGGTGCGTATCCGCTCGGATCGGTCGCCCGATCCGACCATCGACTTGCGCGCGCCCGCCCGCGCGCTCGCCAGCCGCTCGCGCTCGATCTCATAAAGTCTGGTCCGCAGCACCTTCAGCGCCTTCGCCTTGTTCTTGTGCTGCGACTTCTCGTCCTGCTGGATGACGACGAGTCCCGAAGGCAGATGGGTGATCCGCACCGCGCTGTCGGTGGTGTTGACCGACTGCCCCCCCGGCCCCGACGATCGATAGACGTCGATCCGCAGATCCTTCGCCTCGTCGATCTGGACGTCGACCTCCTCGGCCTCGGGCAGCACCGCGACGGTCGCCGCCGAAGTGTGGATCCGCCCGCCCGATTCGGTCACCGGCACGCGCTGGACGCGGTGGACCCCGCTCTCGAACTTGAGCCGTGCGAACACGCCCGCGCCGGTCACGCTGGCGACGACCTCCTTATAGCCGCCGAGGTCGGCCGCGCTTGCCGAAATCAGCTCGACCCGCCAGCCGCGATCCTCGGCATAGCGCTGATACATGCGGAACAGATCGCCCGCGAACAGCGCCGCCTCATCGCCGCCGGTGCCGGCGCGGATCTCGAGCATCGCCGACCGCTCGTCGGCGGAATCGCGCGGCAGCAGCCGCAGCGCCAGATCGCGCTCGGCCTGAGGCAGCCTGCCGCGGATCGCTTCGAGCTCCTCGGTTGCCATCTCGCGCATGTCGGCGTCGCTCGCCTCATCCTCTGCAAGGCCGCGCAGCACGTCGAGCTCGGCGCGCAGCCGCCGTACCTCGCCCGCCGCCACCGCGACCGGCTCGATCTCGGCATAATCCTTGGAGAACTGGACAAACTGGTCCGACGGCAGATCGCCGCGCGCCATCAGCGCCTGGAGCTCGTCGCGCCGCGCCTCGATCTGCGCGATCCGCGCCGAGGTGATGCTCACCATCCGCGTCAGCCTTTCAGCGTTTCGACCAGCCGGTCGGGCCGGATCCAGCGCTGGGTCTGGTCGACCATATGCTTGAGCGCCACCTCGCCCTTCGCCACTTCGTCATCGCCGATGATCACCGCCCATAGCGCGCCCGAGGCGTCGGCCTTCTGCATCCGCTTCTTCATATTGCCTTTGTAGACCATGTCGGCGGCAATGCCGGCGCGGCGCAGATCCGCGAGGATCGCGGTCGCCTGGGCCTGCGCACCCTCGCCCATCGGCACCACCGCCACCGCAACCAACTCGGGATCGGGCGCGTCAATCAGCATCGCCAGCCGCTCGATCCCCGCCGCCCAGCCAACCGCCGGGGTGGGCGGGCCGCCCAGCGTCTCGATCAGCCCGTCATAGCGGCCGCCGCCGAGCACCGTTCCCTGCGCGCCAAGCCGGTCGGTCACGAACTCGAACGCGGTATGGCGATAATAATCGAGCCCGCGCACCAGTCTGCTGTTGCGGATCCAGGCGACCCCGGCCGATTCGAGCCCGTGCGTCACCGCTTCGAAGAAGGCACCCGCCTCGACCGACAGATAGGCGTCGATCTCGGGCGCGGCCTCGGCGATCGGCCGGTCGCGCGGATCCTTCGAATCGAGGATGCGCAGCGGATTTTTCACCAGCCGTTCCTGGCTGTCCTCGGAAAGGTCGCCGCGATGCGCTTCGAAATGGCCGACAAGCGCACCGCGCCAGGCCTCGCGCGTCGCGCCGTCGCCGAGCGTGTTGAGCGTCAGGGTAACGCCGTCGGACACGCCAAGTTCGCGCAGCAGCTGATCGGCCAGGCAGAGCAGTTCGATGTCGGCCAGCGGCTCGGCCGAGCCGATCACCTCCGCGTCGAGCTGGTGGAACTGGCGGTAGCGGCCCTTTTGCGGCCGTTCATAGCGAAACAGCGGGCCGTGCGTCGCAACCTTGAGCGGCGCATGCTGCTGCCAGCCCTCGGTCAGATAGGCACGCGCGATTCCCGCGGTGAACTCGGGCCGCAAGGTGACCGAATCGCCGCCGCGATCCTCGAAGCTGTACATTTCCTTCGACACGACATCGGTGGTCTCGCCCAGCGAGCGCGCGAACACCGCGGTCGGCTCGAACACGGGCACCTCTACCCGCCCGAATCCATAGAGGCGGCGAACCCGGTCGAAGGTCTCGACGACCTTGCCGAAGCGCAGCGCCTGTTCGCCCAGCATGTCCTGCGTGCCCCGGATCGGGCGCGGTGTATCGATCTTGCTCATTGGCGCGCCCTTAAAGCAGTTTCCGACGTTTAGGAAAGATTGCAGGGCTTAAACAATGTCCACCCCAGAAATCCGCCAGATCGTCCCGATTGCCGCTTGGCAGCGGGTGCGGTGCAGCATAAAGGGCGCGGCCATGAACATCGACCTCATCCCCATCGGCGACGATCCGCCGAACAGCGTCAACGTCATCATCGAAGTGCCGGTGGGCGGCGAACCCGTCAAATATGAATTCGACAAGAAGTCGGGTGCATTGTTCGTCGATCGCATCCTCCACACGCCGATGCGCTACCCCGCCAATTACGGCTTCGTTCCGCATACGCTGTCGCCCGACGGCGATCCGCTCGACGCGCTGGTCGTGTCGCGCTCGCCCTTCATTCCGGGTTGCGTCGTGCGCTGCCGGCCGATCGCGGTGCTCAAGCTGGAAGACGAAGCCGGCGGCGACGAAAAGCTGCTGACCGTCCCCGTCGACGGCACCTTCCCTTATTATTCGAAGGTCGACGAGAAGGACGACCTGCCCGAAATCGTCATGCAGCAGATCGAGCATTTCTTCACCCACTATAAGGACCTCGAGCCCAAGAAGTGGGTGCGCATCGGCACCTGGGGCGACGCCGACGAGGCCCGCCGCATCATCGTCGAGGCGATCGAGGCCGCAAAGGCCGCCAAGGCGGCGTAGCGACCTCCGCCACCCTCGATCGTTGCAGCGCGCGCTGGAACGATCGAGGGTGGCCGGCACGTCGCGCTTTCGCCACGGCGTACCGATCGGTACGCACATATCATGATCCATCGCCGCGCGTCCGGTCAGCGCTACGCCTATGTCGTCATAGCGCTCACCTTCATCCGACATCTTCCTTTATGGCCTGACCGGCCCCTTCGCGGCGGCGCTGGTGCAGAGCTTCGACATTCGCCGCACGATGATCGGCGGCTCGCGCTGATGGGGGTGTTCGACCTGATCAGTACCACCGCCTCGCGCTGGCTGACCGACCGCCATGATCCGCGCCGGCTGCACTTCATCTATTATGCGCTGCGCGGGCTGTCGCTGATCGCGCTGCCGCTGCTCGACTTCCAGCCGGCCGGGCTGCTCGTCTTCGCGATTTTCTACGGGCTCGACTGGATCGCGACCGTGCCGCCGACCGTTGCCCTCGCCAACCGCCATTTCGGCCAGGCGAAAGCACCGATCATCTTCGGCTGGGTGCTCACCGGCCACCAGATCGGCGCCGCGACCGCCGCCTTCGGCGCGGGGCTGATCCGCGAGCAGACCGGCACCTATCGGCCCGCCTTCATGATTGCCGGGGCGTTCGGCGTGCTGGCGGCGTTCATGGCGATCGACATGGCGCGCCGTGCGCCGCTCCACCCTGTTACAACTTGACCTCCGCTCATCCTGAGGAAGGATTGAGCTGTGGCGAAATCCTGTCTCGAAGGACCTTGCATGGAATCGGCGCCCCCCCTATAGGGCCCCGACTTGGCTCAATCCGGTCGGCTCCCGAGGCTGAAAAAACGACCGGATCTCCGTCGGGGAGTAGCTCAGCCTGGTAGAGCACTGCCTTCGGGAGGCAGGGGCCGGAGGTTCGAATCCTCTCTCCCCGACCATTCCTCCCTTTGTAGCGATGATTGTGCCGTCCGGCGGCTCGCTTCAGTTGTTGAGGATCAACTGCACTGAAATGGGGACAGGGGCGTCTTTCTTTTCCGCATAGGCGCTGGAGAGCAGGATGATCGCGGCAAAGCAGGCCGTCACAAGAAGCTGAAAGATGCACGGGGGATGCAGGACGGCGTGCCACCACCGGACCTCATCGGGCGTGCGGGCCTGTTCGAACCAACGGCACGGCGGCGAGATTTGCGGTTCAGCGCCAGGGTCTTGAAAATGAACGTTGCTCGCCAGATCACCTCCGTCGAGAATCGCAGCCGCCTGATCCGCGAGGATCCACATTTTGAGCGCATCGCTCCGTTGCACCAGATAGTTCCGGAACATCCAGAAGCCGTGCAGCAATATCGCCATCCCAATCAGCACGCCTAGCCAGATCACCGGATAACCCCGGCCGGCCACTGCTACGGCAGCCAAAAAAGCCCAAATGGACAGCGACACCTTCCATTCCAGTGCGTTACGGATGTCTCGTACATTTCGCCGGAAATCAGCCAAGGCCATCAGCGAATCAAAGCGTTCCTTCCTAGTCATAGCCCGATGCTGACATCGTTACGGTTCCAAATTCAAATTCCGCATAGCCTCGCCGCTCACTCCGCGTCAGGCTGCACCGCGGGATGCGCGCGCTGGAACGCCTCCAGTTCGCCGCAGTGCGCGTCGATCCGCAGCAGGGTCTGGAACGGGGTGATGTCGCACTGGAGCCGGCGCGCATTGTAAATCTGGGGCACCAGGCAACAATCGGCGACGGTGGGCGTATCGCCATGGATGAAGCGGCCGCTCCGCCCCCCGGCGGTGACGAATGCCTCCAGCCGGCCGAGACCGTCCTCAACCCAGTGGCGATACCATGTATCGATCTCGGCCTGGTCGTGGCCCATGCTCCGCTTGAGATATTTGAGCACGCGGAGGTTGGCGAGCGGATGGATATCGCAGGCGACCAGCTGCGCCGCCGCGCGGGTATAGGCGCGCGCCGCCGCTCCTTCGGGCAGCAGCGGTACATCGGCATGGGTCTCGTCGAGATATTCGATGATCGCGAGCGACTGGACGATCAGCCCGTCCTCCTCGGTGACGAGCGCGGGGACCATACCCTGCGGATTGACGCTCTCCCGGTAGCTGCCCGACTGCTCGCCCTTCAGCAGATGGACCGCCGACTGCTCGGCCTCGATCCCTTTGAGATTGAGCGCGATCCGCACCCGATAGGCGGCTGACGAACGAAAATAGCTGTAGAGCTTCATGGGATACCTCGTGGGCCCTGCTTAGCCCCGGCGGCGATTGATGTCATCGCCGGGGAATCCGCTTGCGCAAATTCCAGCTGAAACCTAAGGCACCCCCGCGTCGGGGAGTGGCGCAGGCTGGTAGCGCACCTGGTTTGGGACCAGGGGGTCGCAGGTTCGAATCCTGTCTCCCCGACCATCTCCCCCCGGAAGTCCCCGCTTTGCGCCCTCGCCGACGACCGACTCGTGGCGCCGCGAGAACGGCCAGCAAGGAACTTCACGTCCCGACCGATCGTTCAGTCCCGACAATAAAATGGGGAGGATTCCATGGGACAGGCGATCCGTCGCGCCATGGTGGTCGAAGACAATGTCATGCTGGGCGGCATGCTGCGCCAGATGCTCGAAGATATCGGCTTTACGGTGGTCGCGGTCGTATCGGCCAGCGATGCGCGTGACATGATCGCCCATGGGTCGATCGATGTCCTGCTCACCGACCTCCAGCTCGACAATGCGCCCGACGGACTGTTGATCGCACGAGAGGCGATCGAGCGGCTGGGCGGGATCAGGGTCGTCATCGCCTCGGGCCATCCGATCCCCGACGGAATCGGCGAGATCGGTTTCCTGCCCAAGCCCTTCACGGTCGCCCAGCTACAGCACGCGATCCTTGCCTGAACGGCGGGCGGGCGAACGGCTACGCTTCCGGGCTGTGCTGAAAATGGAATGGCCCTCGCTCCGGGGGCGAGGAGCGAGGGCCTACCTGGCGTTCGTCACGCAGGCGGGGCGCGACCATTTTCTCGAGCAACAGGGGGGAATCCCGAGAAGATCGTGCCCGCTGAGAGGTTTCTAGGCGCCCTTTCCTGTCGCCTGTATGAACGGCCTGGTCATTTACGCGGGCCTTTCGGGCGCGGGTCGTCCCATTTGAACGTCTGGTCGGAAATAGGCGCGCCGAAGCGCTGATTCGCAAGCCTCACCGTCGATCGCCCACTCTGCGCGTCGAGCACCGTCCAGCCGAGCAGCTTGAGCCCGCCCGGGCCGCCGCCGGGGCCGAACAATATGGTGATCGTGCCGAATTCGGGATGCTTCGGATCGCGCGCCTCCAGGGTCACTGTGCCGGGCAGTGCCGAAGGTACGACCTTCGCAAAACGGCTCATGTCCTTGCTCGGATTGATCAGTACCGACAGCGGCGAATTGCCGACCGGCCAGCGCGACACCTGCCTGACCGAATAGTCGATCATGGTGAGCGCATTGCCGTCGCCGACGATCAGCAGCGGCACGCCCTTCTGATATTCGAAGCGGACCTTGCCCGGCTGGCGCAGGCTGAGCCGGCCCGACACCGATTTCCCCTGGCGGTCGGTCTGAACGAAGTCGGCGGTCATCGTGCTGATCCCGCGCAGATGCGCCGAGACCTGAGCGAGCGAGCCGGTCTGCGCCTGGACGGGGGCGGCCGCGACGATTGCGGCGGGGATCAGGGTGAGGAGAAGCGGGCGCATGCGATCCTGTCTTTATCGTTGGAGCTGCATCATTGGAGCGGCGCTTATGCCCAAGCGTCGCTGAATTGGGAATGAAGCGCGCCAACGCCGGGCGGACAGCGATGTTTCCCCTTATATAGGACGCCATGACCAGCCGCCCGCTCACCACCGCCGAGATCGCCCTCGCCCGAACCATGTTCGGCGCGGCGATCGATTATGCCCGGGTCCGGATCCATCAGTCGCGCTGGTGGCCGCTCCAGCCGCGCGACGTGGTGATGGCGCCCGACGGGGCGATCTGGTGCCACCCGAGGGGAGAAACCTGGCGCGGCTGCTTCGCCTCGGCCGGCCCGAGGCTGCGGGCGCTGTTCATTCATGAGATGACCCATATCTGGCAGACGCAGCGCGGCGGCCGCTGGTATCTGCTGCTGATGCGCCATCCCTTCTGCCGCTATGATTATGTGCTGATTCCGGGAAAGCCCTTCGCGCGCTACGGGATCGAGCAGCAGGCCGAGATCGTCGCGGATGCATTCCGGCTGCGCGAGGGAGCGGTGCTACCGCGAAGGCCGGGGCTGACGGAGTATGAGGCCGCACTGCCCTTCCGCTCCACTCCCGCGCCCGCTACATCTGCCCCATGACCCCCACCGGCCTGCTCGGAGGCAGCTTCAATCCGGCGCATTACAGCCACCGCCACTTCAGCCTGTTCGCGATCCGCGCGCTGGGGCTGGCGGAGATGTGGTGGATGGTGTCGCCGGGCAATCCGCTGAAGCCGCGCACGGGCATGGCGCCGCTTGGCGCGCGCTATGCCTCGGCGGTGCGGATGGCGCGGCGCGCGCCGATCCGGCCCACCGCGATCGAGGCGCGACTGAACACCCGCTATACCGTCGATACGCTGCGTGCGCTGGTGCGGCGCTACCCCAAACGCCGCTTTGTCTGGATCATGGGTGCGGACAATCTGGCGCAATTCGACCAGTGGCGCGACTGGCGCGGTATCGCGCGCAGTGTTGCCATTGCCGTCGTCGCCCGTCCGGGCTATGATGGCGGTGCCCGCGCATCCAGGGCGATGGGCTGGCTGCGGCGCTTTGTCCGGCCCGCGGCCAAGGCGAGATCATGGACGAGATGGAGACCGCCGGCCCTCGTGCTGTTGCATTTCTATCCTGATCGCGGTTCCGCAACGCGGCTCCGGGCCAAGAACCCAGGCTGGCATCTGTCCCATGACAACACAGGCTTGCGCGACCGCGTGACGCGACGGCCGCTCCCACAGGAGGTACATTGACCGCTAACGACAGCATCAGGCCCGGAAGCCCTTCCGCCGCCAAGGATGCAGACCCTTCGGACAAGCTCCATGAGCTTGTGCTGAAATCGCTCGACGACGACCAGGCCGTCGAAACCGTCTCGATCCCGCTTGCGGGCAAATCGTCCATTGCCGATCATATGGTGATCGCCTCGGGTCGCTCGACCCGCCAGGTGGCATCGATGGCGACCAAGCTGGCCGACAAGATCAAGGCCGAGACCGGCAAGGCCGTCCGCATCGAAGGACTGCCGACCGCCGACTGGGTGCTGATCGATGCCGGCGACGTGATCGTCCATCTGTTCCGGCCCGAGGTGCGCAGCTTCTACAATCTCGAGCGGATGTGGAATTTTGGCGACGCGCCTGCCGCTCCAGTGGCGGCGCAGGCCTGATCCACAACGGCGGCGGGGGGCGCGAAGCGAATTGCTGCTGCACATCGTCGCGCGGGGCAAGATCGGCCGCTGCCCCGAGGCCGATCTGGTCGACCGCTATATCAAGCGGATCGGCTGGCCGACCCGTATCACCGAACTGCCCGACACCGGCGGCAGGATTCCGATGCGCGACCCCGGCACGATGCTGATCATGCTCGATGAGAAGGGCGAACAGCTTGGCTCGACCGCATTCGCCGAAAAGCTCGGCCGCTGGCGCGACGACGGGGTGCGCGAGGCGCGCTTCCTGATCGGCGCCGCCGACGGCTTCGACGCCGATCAGCGCCGGGGTGCCGACCTGCTCTTCGCCTTCGGCAAGGCGACCTGGCCCCACATGCTCGCCCGCGCGATGCTCGCCGAACAGCTCTGGCGCGCGACGAGCATTTTGGCGGGCCATCCTTATCACAGAGAAGGGTGATGGGCGGGGGTGACCTCTCTGATCCTCCCTATGCGCAGCATGGGGAGGGGGACCATCCGCAGGATGGTGGAGGGGTCTTCCGGCCTCGCGCTTCTGCCCTACCCCTCCACCAGCTGCGCTGGTCCCCCTCCCCCCGCTGCGCGCGGGGAGGATTTTTGGTCGCCCTCCTCATCATCCTCTCTCCCACCCCGGCCGCCGCGCTCGCCCGCGATCCGGTCGTCGCCGAGCAGCAGCGCGCGCTTGCCTCGGCGCAGCGCGACGCACGGCTCGCCGAGCGCAGGGCCGCCGGGCTCGAACGGCAGGCGAAGGCGATGCGCCGCGCCGCCGACCGCGCCCGCGCCGAACAGGCCGCCGCCGCCGCCGCGATTCAGGCGTCCGAGGCGCGGATCGCCGAGGCGCAGGCACAGGTCGGCATCGTCGACCGGCTCCGTGTCCGGCAGCGCGCCCGGCTGGCAGAGCGGCAGGGCCCGATCGCCCGGCTTACCGCCGCGCTCCAGACGATGGCGCGCCGTCCCGCCGCGCTCGCACTGGTCCAGCCCGGCTCGGTCGATGACATGATCCATGTTCGCGCGCTGCTAGGCTCGGCGCTGCCCGAGATCCGCGCCCGCACCGCCGGACTGCGCGCCGAGGTCGCGCGCGGCGACGCGCTGCGCCGTCAGGCCGCGTTCGCGGTCGATCGGCTGCGCCAGGGCAGGCGCCAGCTCGAACGTGACCGCCAGGCGCTCGCGGTGCTGGAGGCGGAGCAGCGCCGCCGCTCGCAGGGGCTGGTCGACGATGCGATGAGCCAGCAGGACCGGATGATCGCGATGGGCGAAAAGGCGCGCGACATCGCCGGACTGATCGATGATCTGGGCAGTCAGGCCGACACCCGTACGCGGCTTGCGAGCCTGGCGGGGCCACGGCTGCGCCCCGCGATACCCGGCCGGGCGCCCCCACCGCCGCCCGCCGAGATGGTTCGCCTCGCCGAGCTCGCCAACGCGCCGCCACCCTATCGGCTGCCGGTGCTGGGCAAGCTCGTCGCCGGGATGGGCGAGATTTCCGAATCGGGGGTGCGGGCGCGCGGCCTGACCCTCGCCACCGCGCGCCGCGCGCAGGTCGTCGCCCCGGCGCGTGGCCGGATCGCCTTTGCCGGCGCCTTTCGCAGCTATGACGGGATCGTCATCATCGAGCATGACAATGGCTGGTCGACGCTGGTTACGGGGCTCGACCGGCTGGCGGTAAAGGTGGGTGAGGACGTGATTCAGGGCAGCCCGATCGGCAATGCCGCCGGCGCCGATCCGAGGATCACGATCGAACTGCGTCACAAGAATCAGCCGGTGAATATTCTGCCGCTGGTGGCGCGGGGCTGATCCTGTTCGACTAACGTCGAAGCGGAAACAGATTTCGCCGTCCAAGGCATTGACCCGCAATGCTTTGCTAACCATCTTCATACTATGGTCGCAGCGACGGTCGAGGCTATTTCCCGCACCGCAAAAACCCTGTACTATCGGCACTTTCCTGGGAGCGGGCGAAATTGATGAGCAAGACTCTGTTGCGTTCGGTAGGTCTTTTCGGCGCCGGCATGATAGCCGCCACACTCACCCCCGCAATCAGCGCGGTCGATGTGAGCACCTATAAGGAACTCGATCAGTTCATGAGCGTGTTCGAACGGGTGCGCTCGGACTATGTCGAGAAGGTCGACGATCGCACCCTGATCAAGGGCGCGATCGACGGGATGCTCGCCAGCCTCGATCCGCACAGCTCCTATCTCGATGTCCGCGATCGTCAGAACATGCGCACCCAGACCCAGGGCAGCTATGGTGGCCTCGGCCTGTCGGTCACGCTGGAGGACGGTGCGGTCAAGATCATGACCGCGCAGGAAGACACCCCGGCCCAGAAGGCGGGCCTGAAGACCGGTGACTATATCACCCATCTCGACGGCCGGCTGCTCTATGGCGGCACGCTCGACGAAGCGGTCGATCAGATGCGCGGCAAGCCGGGCAGCAAGATTTCGCTGACGGTCGTCCGCCCCGGCCGCGACAAGCCGTTCGACGTGGCGCTGACCCGCGAGCTGATCCAGCTCAAGCCGGTCAAGTGGGAGGTCAAGAACGAGGTCGGCATCATCAACATCAACACCTTCGTCAACGCCAACACCGCCGATTCGGTGCGCGCGGCGATCGCCGGGGTGCAGAAATCACTCGGCCGCGATCCGCTCGGCTATGTGATCGATCTCCGCTCGAACCCGGGCGGGCTGCTCGATCAGGCGATCGACGTCTCCGACATCTTCCTCGAGCGCGGCGAGATCGTCTCGCAGCGCGGCCGTGAGAAGAACGACATCGAGCGCCGCTACGCGACGGCGGGCGACCTGGCCCACGGCCTGCCGATCATCGTTCTGGTCGACGCCGGCTCGGCCTCCGCCGCCGAGATCGTCGCCGGCGCGCTCCAGGATCAGAAGCGCGCGCTGGTGATGGGTGAAAAGACGTTCGGCAAGGGCTCGGTCCAGACCGTCCTCGAACTGTCCGACGAAACCGCGCTCAAGCTGACCACGGCGCGCTACTACACGCCGTCGGGCCGATCGGTGCAGGAGGGCGGGATCAAGCCCGACCTGATCGTGCCGCAGCTCAGCGACGCCGATTACAAGGATCGCCCGCGCCTGCGCGAGGCCGACCTGCGCCGCCACCTGATCAACGAGGCGAAGATCGACGACAAGGTGCTGGAGGATGACGGCAAGCCCGATCCCCGCTTCCAGCTGACCGCCGACGGCCTCAAGAAGCAGGGCATCGAGGACTTCCAGCTCGACTATGCGATCAAGACGATCGCGCGGATGAGCCAGCCCGCGATGCGCACCGCGCTGGCCGGGGCAAAGCGCGGGGCGAAATAGGCATCAAATCCGCTCATCCTGAGGAGGGCTGAGCCCTTCGACTGCCTTGCAGGCGCTCAGGATGAACGACGTCGAAGCCCGTATCGAAGGGCCCTTCGATACGCCATTTCTGCTTCGCTCAATGGCTACTCAGGGTGAGCGGATATTGATAAGACCCATCCATGACCCGCTTCGCCCAGACCCGGCTCGCTGCCCTGCTGCTCCCCGCCGCGCTGATCGCGGGGGCGCTCGGCTCGCAGTATCTGGGCGGGCTGTTCCCCTGTGAGATGTGCCACTGGCAGCGCTGGCCGCATTATGCGGCAATCGTGCTGGCGCTGATCGCCTTCATTGTCCCCGAGCGCCTCGGCCGGATCGCGGTCGCGCTCGCGATCGTGGCGATCCTGGCAAGCGGCGCGATCGGCATCTTCCACGCCGGGGTCGAATATCATTTCTGGCCGGGCCTCACCCGCTGCTCGGCGCCGCCCGGCGGCTCGGCCGAGGACCTGCTGGCACAGATCATGGCAACGCCGATGATCCAGTGCGACGTGCCGCAATGGACGCTGCTCGGCATCTCGCTCGCAGGCTTCAACGCGATCTTTTCGATCCTTGGCGCGTTGGGCATCCTCATCCAGTGGAACCGAAAGCCATGACCGCCAACAACAAGGCTCATGCCTCGATGCTGAGAGTCGATCAGGCCGGCGAATATGGTGCGACCCGCATCTATGCCGGGCAGATCGCGGTGATGGGTCAGAACACGCCCGACGCGCGGACGATCGCCCGCATGGCCGAACAGGAAGCGCGCCATCGCGCCGTGTTCGACGCGATGGTCGCCGCGCGCGGGGTGCGGCCGACGGCGCTGCAGCCGCTGTGGAACGTCGCCGGCTTCGCGCTGGGCGCCGCGACCGCGCTGATCGGCCCCAAGGCGGCGATGGCCTGCACCGCCGCGATAGAGACCGAGATCGACCGCCATTATGGCGAGCAGCTGGTGGCGCTGGGCGACAGCGATCCCGAGCTGAGCGCCGCGATCAGCGAGTTCCAGGCCGAGGAGGTCGAGCATCGCGAGACCGCGATCCGGGCAGGCGCCGAGCAGGCCCCCGCCTATCCGCTGCTTTCGGGTGCGATTAGGCTGGGCTGCCGGATTGCCATCGGCCTTTCGCGACACATATAATGACCGTTCACAGGACAGGATCAGCGCCGATGACCAAGCCCAGCTTCCTCTCTCCGGCGCTTGCCCTGCTGGCGGTCCTCGCCGCCGCCGCGCCGCTCGCCGCTCCTGTCCAGGCTCAGCGCAGCGAGCGCGTGCTGACCATCTTCGGTGAAGAAAAGTGCCCGACCAGCAATGGCGAGGAGATCGTGGTCTGCCGCCGCATGCCCGAGAGCGAGCGCTATCGCATTCCCGAGGAGCTGCGCCGCACCGAGAATAACGGACGCGAAACCTGGGGCGACCGGGTCTCGAGCCTCGAATATGTCGGCCGCAGCGGCGTCCAGAGCTGCTCGCCCAGCGGCCCCGGCGGCGCCTCGGGCTGCCACCGCGAGCTGGCGCGCAAGGCGTGCCAGGAAGACAAGGCCGACGGCAAGAAGTGCGGGATCAACTTCTGAGACGGGGTTAGCATCCCAGGTCGCCACCCCGGCCGTTCAGCTGCCCTGCGGGTGGTCGGGCCAAAGGCCTGGGATGACGCTTTGCCCAGCCGTTCAGCCGCCGCTCATCGCCCAAGGCCTTTACCCCCGATATGCGATCCCTGATCCTTCTCCCGCTTCTCCTCGTCGCCGCACCCTTGGCGGCGCAGAAAAGCCTCGCCGAACCGCCGCCGCCGCGCATCACCACGCTGGTGGTCTATGGCGAGGATGCCTGCCCGCGCAGCAAGGATGACGAGATCGTCGTCTGCGCGCGCCAGCCCGAGAGCGACCGCTATCGTATCCCCAAGGAGCTGCGGAAGAAGCGCAACGCCGATGATGGCACGCAGAGCTGGGTCGAACGCGCGCGGACGCTCGACATGGTCAGCAAAAAGGGCCTGCCGAACAGCTGTTCGCCGCATGGCAGCGGCGGCCAGACCGGCTGCATGCGCCTCTTCCTCGAAGCCGCGCGCGCCGAGCGCGAGGCCGCCAGGCAGGGCGAATGACGTCGCTTCCCGGTGACCGCCGGCCGTCGGCAGACTGACCCTTCCGCTCCGTCAAGAATCGGCTATATTTCGCTCGATTGGGGTGAACCGATGAAGACGATCGATCCGGATCTGCTACTTCGCGCCTATTCGATCGGGGTGTTCCCGATGGCCGACAGCCGCGCGGCTGACGATGTCTACTGGGTCGAACCGAAGAAGCGCGGGATTCTGCCGCTCGACAGCTTTCGCCTGTCACGATCGCTCGCCAAGACCGTCCGGTCGGCCCGCTTCACCGTCACCGCCGACAAGGCGTTCGGCGCGGTCGTGTCCGAGTGCGCGGCGTCGACCAGCGACCGGCCCGACACCTGGATCAACCCCGCGATCGAGCTGGCCTATGCCGATCTCCATCGGCGCGGCCATGCCCATTCGATCGAAACCTGGCATGACGGCCGGCTTGTCGGCGGGCTCTACGGGGTAAAGCTGGGCGGCGCCTTTTTCGGCGAGAGCATGTTCAGCCGTGAGAGCAATGCGTCGAAGGTCGCGCTCGCCTGGCTGGTCGCGCGGCTGAAAATTGGCGGCTTCGGGCTGCTCGACTGCCAGTTCATCACCGATCACCTTCAATCGCTGGGCGCGGTCGAGGTGAGCCGCGACGACTATGTAGCGCTGCTCGACTCGGCATTGGGCGTCGCCGGGGGCGCGATGGGCGCGTCGGCGGGCTGGGTCCCCCCGGATTTTTTCGCGCTCGACGGCCTTTCGGTCGATCGGGGCGCCACCGATCCCGAAATGCGCACCGTATCGGGACCAATATCGGGATGCAGCATCGTGCAGCTCTTGGGCCACACATCGTAAACCGGGTCCTCGACCGCGTTCAGCGATGGCGATTCCTTGTACAGCCAGCCTGAGAACACCCGCCGCCAGCTGCCGTCGCGGTTTCGAACGTCGGTCTGGACGAAGGCGCCAGTAAGCTTCTGATCTTCCCACGGCGCGGTTGTTTCGCAGGCGCGCAGCCGGATCACGACATCGCCGATGCGGATCGCCTGCCCCGGTCTCAGCGTCACATCACGCGATTCGCCGTTGCGCTTGTTGAGCAGCCCCAGCACCGCGACACGGCGGCCCATCGGCGTACCCTCGGTCACGAGCGGCCTGTCGGGGACCTTCTCGACGACGGGCTTTTCGACCGCAACGGGGGCGCTGCTGTTGGCGTCGCCGGTTACGTCGCCGCCGGGATCGAGCGTGAGTTCGGGAACCGTCGCCTCATCGGCCGGCAGCGCCTCGATCGGCGCCTGTTGCTGGCTGATCGCCTGCCACGCGAAGACCCCCGCCCCGGTCGCGGCAACGCCGCCGAGCGCGACGGCGCCCAGCAGGAGGCGCTTCACGGCTGCGGCGCCTCTTCGGCGGGAGCCGCCTTGGCGTCGCCTGACTTGTTGATGAACTGCCCAACCATGCTCATCAGATCCATCGCGCCCTGGGTATCGGCGACGGTGTCGCCATCCTTGAGCGGGGCGGGATCGCCGCCCGGGATCAGCGAGATGAACGTCGCTCCCAGGAAACCCTCGGAGGTGATCGCGGCGCTGCTGTCGGCGGGCAGCTTCACTGCCGGATCGAGCGCGAGCGTTGCCTTGACCTGAAAGCTCTGCGGGTCGAGCGCCTGCTGGGTGACGGTGCCGACCTTCATGCCGGCGACGCGAACCTCGCTGCCGATGTTGATGCCGGTGCTGTTCGGGAACAGCGCGGTGACGTGAATCGCGTCGGCCTTGGTGCCGCCGCCGGTGGCACCCCAAGCGAACCAGACGAACCAGATCGCGAAGATGATGACGAACAGGCCGACGAGCGCTTCGCCGATATTTTCACGGAGCAGCGACTTCATGGCTCAGTTCGGGCTCCATGCCTCATAATCGCCGGTCGCGGCAGCGCGGACGCCGCCCCGTTCGAGCGCACCGACAGGCCGGTAGGCTGCCTCGGTCCCGGTAAGATTGGGGATTGCCGGCTTTTGCCAGACGCGTGGCTGGGGAAGCTGATCGGGGGTCAGGTCGGTGCTGTAATGCAGCCAGCCATGCCATTCGGGGGGCACGCGGCTGGCGTCATTGGGACCCGAATAGATCACCCAGCGGCGCGGACGGCCGTCGGTCGTGAGCCCGCCCTGATAATAGACATTGCCCAGCGCATCCTCACCGACCCGCGCGCCGTTGCGCTTGCTGAACAGCAGAGTGCCGATCGTCGCGCCGTTCCACCAGGTGAAGATTTTCTTGAGCATGGATTTCCGCTTAGCCTCTGCGCCCTGGCGGGCGCAAGTCTTTGGTGGCCTCAGGCGCCGGCGGTCGCTCCGCGCCCTTGGCTATCCTCGCATAAGCTCGGGCGGCCGTTCGGCCTTGCGGGACGCCAAAGCGCCCCGACCTCATCTCATCGTCGGACGAAGCGAAGTTCGAAGAGATAAGCGCGTGCAGCGCGTCCGAGCGATAGCGAGGGAGCCAAGGCCAGCGGATGCTGGCCGCCCGGCGTTTGAGGGCGCAAACAAAAAGCTACTTTCCCCACTCCACCCTGTCACCCGCAGCTATCCCGCGCGCCGCTGCCTCGCCGCCCTTGATTTCGAGCACGGTGGCCACCGGTTCGCCCGATTCTATCGGGGTCAGATCCTCAGGGAGTGCGTTCGCGATCCGCTCGATCGTGCCGTCCGCCCGGATGAAGATGATGTCGAGCGGGATGTAGGTGTTCTTCATCCAGAAGCTGGCGAAACGCTGCGGCACCATCGGGAAGATCATCCCGCCATTTTCGGGCAGGCTGGTCCGGTACATCAGCCCCCGGCTCTGCTGCTGCGGCGTCGCGGCGACCTCGACGCGGTAGTGCAGCGTGCCCTTGGCGGTCTTCACGGTCAGGGGAGTGATGGCGAGCCCGTCATTCGAAATGGCGGGCGTGTCGGCCGAGCGGGCCGACGTCGGCGCGCAGGATGCGATGGCGAACGAGACGAGCGCGAAGGCGCCCAGCAACCGGACCGGCAGCATCATGATCAGTCGGCGATCAGTTCCACCGCGAGCGGGCCCTTGCGGCCCTCGGCGATGCGCGCCTTCATCCGCGTTTCGGGCAGAAGATCGGCCAGGCCGGCGCGGCGCACCGTCTCCATATGGATGAAGATGTCCTGCGTGTCGCCGTCACGGACGACGAAGCCATAGCCCTTCAGCCGGTTGAACCATTTGACGGTCACCGGCTCGGGATCGCCGGCGTCATCGACCAGCTGGATGGGATCGACGCGGTCGGCGTTGCGCCGGGCGATGAGATCGGGATCGGGGCCGGTGGCGGTGGACAGGTCGATCGCGAGGATGCGGCGGGCCTGCAGGCCGCGGTCCCGGGCGATTACCTCACAGGCGATGCGGGCGCCCTCGGGCAGGGTGCGACGGCCATGATCGCGCAGTACCGAGAAATGGATGAGGACATCGCCCTTGTCGCCGTCGGTGGCGATGAAGCCGAAGCCGCGCGTGGCGTCGAACCATTTTACCGCCCCGACGACGGTCTCGGCCGGCTCGCCTGTAGCCATCGATATGCGTTCCTGCCCGCTGTCCAAGCTGACGTCGCGCAACGTTACAGACGCAACAGACTTTTCATTCATCGTCGACACACCCGCTGCTTGCAGGGCCTTCTACCATAGAGCGGAGCTGAAACGAAACTATTCCGATTCCCGCCGTAGCGCCATGACGCGTTACTTAACCCGTATCAATCCCGAGTTCGTCGCCAGCCTCGTCGGCATCAGCGTCGAGAATGCGCAGGACCAGCGCGATCGGATGGCCGGCACGTGCCATCGCGGCAACCCATCGCCGCTTGTCGGCAGGGTCGGCGGCGCGAACCGCGAAGGGGCCGATCCGGCGGCGGCGGGCATAGCGCAGCGCCGCCGCCTCGGCTTCGGCGTCGATGCCTTCCTTAAGCCCGTCGGCGGTTTCCGCGTCGATCCCGGCGGCGCGCAGCGCGGTATCGATCCGCCGGGCGCCATAGCCGCGCCGCAACAGCGAGTGGGCGCGGGCGGCGGCAAAAGAACGGTCATCGACATAGCCACGCTCGGCAAAGCGCGCGACGATCGCCTCCACCGGGGCGGCGTCCGGCCCCGCCCAGCCGCGCTCGCCCAGCTTGCGGCGCAGATAGGCGGCGAGCCTGGCGCGCGTCGTCGCATAGCGCGCGGCATAGTCGAGCGCGGCGCGCTCGAGGGTCGCCGGTTCATAGGGAGGCAATAGACGGGGGGATAGACGGGCCATGCGCCATGATTGTGCCACAGTCGGGCCGGATTTTGAACGCGGGTCTGATGGAAGGCTGGCACGATGTACCATGCTGCCGGAAAAAGGGGGCGCAACGATGCCTGACCGGATCAACGGCGCTTTGAAGACGCAGAGGAACGAGACAATAATGGCAATTGTGCCGACGCCGACAGCCGATGTGCTGCCGCGCCGCTTCGCCGATTTCGATACGCTGGGTGCTGCGCTTGACTATGCCGCCACCGGTGTCCGCGGCCTCAATTTCCACGATGCGCGCGGCACGCTCGCCTTGCCCTACAGCTATGCGGAGCTTCGCGCCCAGAGCATCGCCAATGCCGGGCGGCTGATCGCGGGCGGCATCCGTCCCGGCGACCGCATCGCGCTGGTTGCCGAGACCGGAACCCATTTCGCCGCATTGTTCTTCGGCGCGATCTATGCGGGCGCCTGGCCGGTGCCGCTGCCGTTGCCCACCTCGTTCGGCGGCAAGGACAGCTATATCGATCAGCTCGCGGTCCAGCTCTCCAGCTCGGATCCGGTGCTGTTCTGCTATCCCGGGGAACTCGCCGAGATGGCGTCGGCCGCCGCTGCGCAGCGCGGCGTCGAGGGGCTCAGCTTTGAGGCATTCGAGGCGCGCGACGCGGTCGACGCGATCCTGCCACAGGCATCGCCCGACGATATCGCCTATCTCCAATATTCGAGCGGATCGACCCGCTTCCCGCACGGCGTCGCGGTCACCCACCGCGCGCTGCTCAACAATCTCGCCGCGCACGCGCATGGCATGCTGCTCGAGCCGCAGGACCGCTGCATCAGCTGGTTGCCCTGGTATCATGACATGGGTCTGGTCGGCTGCTTCCTGTCGCCGATCGCGAACCAGGTGTCGGTCGATTATCTGAAGACCGAGGATTTCGCGCGCCGTCCGCTTGCCTGGCTCGACCTGATCAGCCGCCATGACGGCACCTCGATCAGCTATTCGCCGACCTTCGGCTACGACATCTGCGCACGCCGCATGTCGAGCCAGACCAAGGCGTCGGACCGCTTCGACCTGTCGCGCTGGCGGCTGGCGGGCAACGGCGCCGACATGATCCGCCCCGACGTGATGCAGGCGTTCGTCGACGCCTTTGCCGAGGCGGGGTTCAAGGCCGGCGCCTTCCTGCCGAGCTACGGCCTGGCTGAAGCGACCCTCGCGGTGTCGATCATGCCGCCCGGCGAAGGCATCGTCGTCGAGCTGGTCGAGGAGACCCAGCTGTCGGGTGGCGATCACAGCAAGGATCGGCCGCGCCGCTTCCGCGCGATCGTCAACTGCGGCAAGCCGGTCCGCGACATGGCGGTCGAGATCCGCGACGATGACGGATCGGTGCTGCCCGAGAAGATGATCGGCAAGCTGTGGGCGAAGGGCCCGTCGATCATGGAGGGCTATTTCCGCGACCAGGAGGCGACCGACGCCTGCATGGTCGATGGCTGGCTCGATACCGGTGACATGGCCTATATGTCGAACGGCTATATCTACATCGTCGGCCGCGCCAAGGACATGATCATCATCAACGGCAAGAATCACTGGCCGCAGGATATCGAATGGGCGGTCGAGCAGCTGCCCGGCTTCAAGGCGGGCGACATCGCCGCCTTCGCGATCACCACGACCGGCGGCGAGGAGACCCCTGCGGTCCTCGTCCAGTGCCGTACATCGGACCCTGCCGAGCGCGCCCGCCTGCGCGACCAGATCCGCGAAAAGGTCCGCTCGATCACCGGCATGCACTGTGTCGTCGAACTGGTCCCGCCGCGCACGCTGCCCAAGACGAGCTCGGGCAAGCTCAGCCGCGCCAAGGCGCGCAATCTCTATCTGTCGGGCGAGATCCAGGGTTACGATATCGCGGCGTGAGCACGCGCGGATTGATCGCCTATTTTCGTCATCCTGAACTTGTTTCAGGTCAGCATGACGCCGGTTTTTCTGGCAAGGTCGCAATATGAGCAGGCGGTACATGCGCTTTTTCGCGATAGTGGCGGCGCTGGCGATGACCCCCGCGTCCGCCGCCCCGCTCGATCCGCTCGGCGATCCCGACCAGTTCCGTCGCGACATCGACGAGATCAACCGCAAGCCGCTGCCCGACGGCGAGGCGCTGGCGCGCGCGGCGGGTGCCGCAATATTGAACGATGCGAATCTGCGGGGTCGCTGCCTTCCCCGAAAGATCACACTGGGAACGCTTGAGCCGGTTACGCTTGACGGCATGATCACCGCGATGATCTCGCGCGGCGAGATCGACAATGGCTGGCTTGTGTCGGTCCGACTGGAGGATTGCCCGCCCGCAGATCCGATCCGCGTGCTGCTGGTGCGTGAGCCCGGCGGCAGCGCGATCCGCGGCTTCTTCGCCGGCCAGGGCGAGACGCTCGCCTGGCCAAGCCTGGCGAGCGAGGTGCTGCGCGCGATGACCGGCGCGACGATGCAGCAGTTGAGCCGGACCGACCCCAAATGCGTTCCGCCGGCACTGACCCAGAGTTCGGTGCGGATCACCGGTCGGAGCGCCGATCTCGGCCCCAGCCAATATGGCATCCGGCTGAAGGGATCGTGGAGCGAGCTGTGGACCTTCGAGCCCTGCGGCCACCGCATCATCATCCCGATCGCCTTCCGTACCAACGGCAGCGGCGGCGCCTATTGGGACATCGACGAGGGTGGAATCCTCTACGTGCCGTGAATCGGGGTTTCAGCCCGCGCCGAAACACACGGCACCGGCCCGCTCCCACCCAACCCCTTGCGCTTCCACCTCCCCCCCGCTATGTCGCCGCCTCTCGGGTCCCGGAGGAGTGTAGCTCAGTTGGTAGAGCATCGGTCTCCAAAACCGAGGGCCGTGGGTTCGAGTCCCTCCACTCCTGCCATCTTTTGGTAGGCAAGGCCGAAGGGACCGGGAAGCGAGAAGAGGTCAGGTCCGCCGGCCGCAAGGCCGAACCAGCGGACTATGGCCTCATGTCGTTGTTTGAATGATTTACCCGGATGCGAATCGGGGCAGGATAGGCTGAGGGCGTGGCGAAGACTTCACCGGGCGAGTTCATCAACCAGGTCAAGGCCGAGACCAAGAAGGTCGTCTGGCCGACGCGCCGGGAAACGATCACCACCACGATCATGGTGGGGATCATGACCTTGCTGCTGGGGCTGTTCTTCTTCGGGATCGATCAGGCCTTCGCGGCGATCGTGAAGTTTCTGTTGTCGCTTCTCGGCTAGTTTTTGGATTGCCGCGATTTCCGAGTCGCCGGATGACCTCATTCGGCTGGGAAATCGCTCAGAATACGGAGATTTCTGCGTTCATGGCGCGCTGGTACATCATTCACGCCTATTCGGGCTTCGAGAACAAGGTCAAGGAGCAGATCCTGGCCGACGCCGGCCGTCTGGGGCTTGAGCAGCTCGTCGAGGCGGTCGAAGTGCCGACCGAGAAGATCACCGAGGTTCGCCGCGGAAAGAAGATCACCTCGGACCGGAAATTCTTCCCCGGCTATGTCCTGGCCAAGCTCAGCATGAACGACGACGTCTATCACCTGGTGAAGAATACGCCGAAGGTGACGGGCTTTCTCGGGTCGATGGGCAAGCCGCAGCCGATCAGCGAGGCCGAGGCCGCGCGCATCCTGAACACCAAGGAGGAGGCCGCCGCGGCCGCCCCGAAGGCCAAGCTCAAGGTCGATTACGAGATCGGCGATCAGGTCAAGGTGCTCGACGGTCCGTTCGCAAGCTTCAACGGCATCGTCGAGGAGCTCGATTTCGATCGCAGCAGGGTCAAGGTGTCGGTGTCGATCTTCGGCCGCGCGACCCCGGTCGAACTCGAGTTCGAACAGGTCGAACGCGTTAAGTAATTCCGGTTAGAACCGGAACAGGGCGCCTTTCAGGCGCCCGACCATGGCGGGAGGCCGACCTTCGGGAACGCCGCATGGACCGCTAAACTTGAACCGGGAGGTTCGCGGGAAACGGGGGAGTATCCTTCTCCGGGTCGCGATCCGCCCAACTACAGAGTGAGTGAAACATGGCAAAGAAGATTACGGGCTATATCAAGCTCCAGGTGCCCGCTGGAAAGGCGAACCCATCGCCGCCGATCGGCCCCGCGCTCGGTCAGCGTGGCGTCAACATCATGGACTTCTGCAAGGCGTTCAACGCGCAGACCGGTGACCAGGAGGTCGGCACGCCGCTCCCCACCGTCATCACCGTCTATGCCGACCGTTCGTTCAGCTTCGTCACCAAGACGCCGCCGGCGAGCTACCTGATCAAGAAGGCCGCCAATCTGAAGTCCGGCTCGAAAGAGCCGGGCAAGATCGTCGCCGCCAAGATCAAGCGCTCGGAGCTGACCAAGATCGCCGAGACGAAGATGAAGGATCTCAACGCCAACGATATCGAAGCGGCAACCCGCATCATCGAAGGCAGCGCCCGCGCAATGGGCCTCGAAGTGGTGGAGGGCTGATATCATGGCCAAGCTCAGCAAGAAGCAGAAGAACCAGGCCAGCACGGTCGACCGCGACAAGCTCTATGGCATCGACGCGGCAATCAAGCTCGCCAAGGGCAACGCCACTTCGAAGTTCGACGAGACGATCGAGGTCGCGCTGAACCTGGGTGTCGATCCCCGCCACGCCGACCAGATGGTCCGCGGCGTCGTGACGCTCCCCAAGGGCACCGGCAAGGACGTTCGCGTCGGCGTGTTCGCACGCGGCGCCAAGGCTGAGGAAGCCCTGGCGGCCGGTGCCGAAGTCGTCGGTGCCGAAGACCTGCTCGAAACGATCCAGGGCGGCACGGTCGACTTCGACCGCTGCATCGCGACCCCGGACATGATGGGCCTGGTCGGCCGCCTGGGCAAGATCCTGGGTCCGAAGGGCCTGATGCCGAACCCCAAACTCGGCACCGTCACGATGAACGTCGCCGAAGCCGTCAAGGCGGCCAAGGGCGGCCAGGTCGAGTTCCGCGTCGAGAAGGCCGGCATCATCCATTCGGGGATCGGCAAGGCCAGCTTCCCCGAGGCTGACCTGCGCGCCAATTTCGACGCTTTCGTCGATGCGATCGTCAAGGCGAAGCCGACCGGCGCCAAGGGCAAGTATCTCCAGAAGGCCGCCGTCAGTTCGACGATGGGCCCGGGCGTCAAGATCGACACCGCAGACATCGGCGCCTGATCGCAAACGCCTCCGGCTTCGGCCGGTTGGACATGAACAAGAACCGCGTCGACACTCAGGTGTCGGCGCGGTTCTTGTTTGTTCCACAGGCCAGCTGACAAGAGGCTGGCGAGGGTAGCCAAGGGCGCCGATGCTACCGTCGGCCCCTGACGCCAGGGGATAAGCGTCGGCATTCTTTACACCGTTCCGGGAGCGTTAACTTCTCCAGGATAAAAGACCCTTTAAAATCCAGCACTTAAGAAAACTGGCACGCTTCTGGCTTAACATATTGCGAACTCGTGCTCGCTGGGGGCGCCGGGCGGGGGGTAGGTAGATCCGATGGTGAGTGCCGCATTCCGGGGGGTTGCTGCGTTACTTGCTGCCATCGTGATCACTTCCCCTGCCTGGGCGCAGATCGGGGCGGTCACCGAGTGGTTGCGGCAGGTGCCGCAGCCGAGTGCGCTGGTTGTGTTTCTTGTCGCGGTCGCGGGCGTGCTGGTGGGCCGTTTTGCGAGCCGAAAGCGCCGCGAACCGTAATTGCTTGGCGTTTCAGTGTTTTGTGTCGTGTCGTTTGCGTAAGAGTTTGCGTATTCCCCTGTAGCGTTGCTGTGCTTACCCCGGCCCCGCCCACCCTGCACCGATCCCTGTCGGCGCATGGCGGGCGGGGCCTTCTTCTTTCTCTCATTGACCTGGCCGGCCCGGCGCGCTTGAAGCGCCGCTATGAACGGCACCCTTGAACAGCTCGAATCGACCATCGCGGCCCGGCGCGGCGCCGACCCGTCGGCCTCCTATGTCGCGTCGCTGTTCGCGAAGGGCCTGCCCAAGATCGCCCAGAAGCTGGGTGAAGAAGCCGTCGAGACGGTGATCGCGGCGATGGCGCGTGACCCGAAGGCGGTGACCGGCGAGGCCGCCGACCTGCTCTTCCACCTGATGATGCTGCTGGCCGAGACCGGCGTCCCACTCGCCGACGTGCTCGCCGAACTCGATCGGCGCGAGGGTGTGTCAGGTCTGGTGGAGAAGGCCGGACGGAAATAGCCCTATCGGTCGTCCCAGCGAAGCCCGGCCGGCGCTGGCATGACGCATTTCGGAGAGAAGCATGCCGATCGACGCGACCCAGCCCTATGACGACGGCAATATCTTCGCGCGTATCCTGCGCGGCGAACTGCCGTCGAAGGCAGTCTATGAAGATGAATTCGCGCTCGCCTTCCACGACATCAGTCCGCAGGCACCCGTTCACCTGCTGGTGATCCCCAAGGGCCGCTATGTGTCGTGGGACGATTTCACCGCCAAGGCGAGCGATGCCGAGGTCGCGGGCTTCATCCGCGCGGTCGGCCATGTCGCGCGCGAGGCCGGACTGGTCGCCCCCGGCTACCGCCTGCTCGCCAATATCGGCGGTCACGGCCATCAGGAAGTGCCCCATCTCCACGTCCATATCTTCGGCGGCCGCCAGTTCCGTGAGATGATTCCCCGGCCTGCGAACTGACCGGCGGGCGGGCGCGCTCTGGGTGATGGCGCCCTCCGCGATTTTGCGCGTCAGAGATTTTACTTGCCGGTTATCCAATAGTCTACGGTAAACACCGCAAACGGCGACATCGCTCGCATTATACCATTGTATAACAATACTTCTCACTAATGACGGAATATCTTCGTTTTATCCCTACCGTAACAAACGCGATAACGATCGGCACAATTGCAAAATCTGGCCAAGGTTAACTTTGGACAACTTCAGCGTTAGGATTCTCTTCACAAAATATGGCGCTATTTGCGATCAATGATAACGCGTGGAGAGGGAGTCGAAGCAGGTGGAGCCGATTAATGTCCTTGTCGTCGATGACTCCCTCGTCATTCGCGGCATGATCGTCAGCATCCTTGAAAAGGATCCCGAGATCACGGTGATCGGTGTGGCCGCCTCTGCCGCGGATGCGGATGTCATCCTGCGCAACAACATCGTCGACGTCGTTACGCTCGATATCGAGATGCCCGGCGTGAGCGGCCTCGACTATCTTCCGTCGCTGGCGC
Source organism: uncultured Sphingomonas sp. (assembly GCA_947085315.1). Lineage (GTDB taxonomy): Bacteria > Pseudomonadota > Alphaproteobacteria > Sphingomonadales > Sphingomonadaceae > Rhizorhabdus. The sequence continues at coordinate 28,395 of CAMTVW010000014.1, forward strand.
GCCGCCATATTCCCACGATCATGCTGTCCGGTCGCACCATCGAGGGATCCGAGGAAAACGGCTCGGCGCTGTACCAGGGCGCCACCGCCTGCTTCAACAAGGCGAACGCGGTGCGCGACGCCCAGACGCTGATCCGCCAGATCAAGGACGCCGCGCACAAGAAGGTGCGGCTTTCGGCCGGCGATGCCGCCGCGCTTGCCATGGCCGCTGCCCACGAGCCCACCGCGCCGCCGCTGGACGTAGCGCCCCCCGAAGCGCCCGAGGCGGCTTCCGAGGCGCAAGCCCCCGGCGCTATTGCCGACCGTCTGGTCGCACAGCACGGCCCGGGCGCGATGCGCATGCTCCACGAACGTCTCGGCCAGATGGCGCTGCGCGGCGACGTGAAGCATATCGAGACATGGCGCGCGATTGCCGTGCGGGTCGAACAGCTGTCGGCCAGTGCGGGGCGTTGCTGACATCACCCGGAAAGCCGGACGACCCGCCTGGCCGGGCCCCGCGCAATTCTGTTGCGCGGCCCGAATAAGCGGTTAGGCTCCCCATCCCATGACCGGCCGCGTGCGCAAGCCCGGCCTGACAAGGGAAAGTCCGCATGATCTTTGGGCGCGTAAAGCCACTCGACGCCATCCTCGCCACCGCCGCGAAAAAATCGCTGCACCGATCCCTCGGCCCCTTCCAGCTGACCATGCTGGGCATCGGCGGCATCATCGGCACCGGCATCTTCGTCCTCACCGCCGAGGCCGCCCAGAAGGCGGGCCCCGGCATGATCCTCGCCTTCATCATCGCCGGCTTCGTCTGCGCGGTGGCGGCCCTCTGCTATGCCGAGATGGCCGCGATGGTCCCGGTTTCGGGATCGGCCTACACCTACAGCTATGCGGTGATGGGCGAACTGGTCGCCTGGATGGTGGGCTGGGCGCTCGTTCTCGAATATGCGATCGCGGCAGGCGCGGTCTCGGTCGGCTGGTCGGGCTATGTCGTCGGCCTGTTCCAATCGCTGACCGGAATCACCGTGCCAAAGGCGCTGATCCTGGGTCCGATCGACGGCGGCATCATCAACGTGCCCGCGATGGTCATCGCCCTGCTCGTCACCTGGCTGCTGGTGATCGGCACCAAGGAAAGCGCGACCGTCAACGCGGTTCTCGTCGCCATCAAGGTCGCCGCCCTCACCCTGTTCGTGGTGCTGGCGCTGCCGGTGATGAATATGGACAATTTCGATCCCTTCGCACCGCTCGGCTTTGCCGGCATCTCGGCGGCGGCGGCGTCGATCTTCTTCGCCTATGTCGGCTTCGACGCGGTCTCAACGGCCGCCGAAGAGACCAAGAATCCGCAACGCAACATGCCGATCGGGCTGATCGGTTCGCTCGGCATCTGCACCATCTTCTACATGCTCGTCGCCGCCGGCGTGATCGGTGGGGTCGGCGCACAGCCGATGCTCGATGCGAACGGCGCGGGCATCCCCACCGGATCGACGCAACTCGCCGCCGCCTGCTCGGCGATCGGCGACGCCAAGGTTGTCTGCTCGAAGGAAGCGCTGGCCTGGACGCTGCGCGAGATCGGCTGGCCGCAGATCGGCAATCTGCTCGGTCTCGCCGCCGGGCTGGCGCTGCCCTCGGTCATCCTGATGATGATGTTCGGCCAGACCCGCATCTTCTTCGTGATGAGCCGCGATGGCCTGCTCCCCGCGGTTTTCTCGAAGGTCCATCCGCGATACCGGACGCCGCATATCGTGACGATCATGACCGGCATCTTCGTCGCGATCTTCGCGGCGCTGTTCCCGGTCGGGGCGCTCGCCGACATCTCCAATTCGGGCACTCTGTTCGCCTTCGCCGCGGTCTCGATCGCGGTGCTCGTGCTGCGGCGGACCGATCCCTCGCGCAAGCGGCCGTTCCGCACCCCGGCGGTGGCGATCGTCGCCCCGCTCGCCACGCTCGGCTGCCTCTATCTCTTCTTCAGCCTGTCGACCTACACCGTCACGCTGTTCTTCAGCTGGGCGGCGATCGGCCTGGTGGTCTATTATCTCTACGGTTACCGGAAGAGCCATCTCGGCCAGGGTCGCGTCGAGGTGCATGAGACCGACGAGGATATGCCCCCGCCGGCAGTGCCCCCGATCGATTAAGATCTGGACCCTTAAGCTTCGAGCCTCGCCGCGATCAGCGCGGCGAGGTCTTCGCCCTTCGGTAGCCGGGGGCCCATTTCGACGATGATGCGCCCCGCCGCGATCGATCCCATGCGCAGGCTGGTCGGCAGGGCATGTCCGCGCGCAAGCCCTGCGAGCAACCCCGCCGCGAACAGGTCGCCCGCCCCCGTCGTGTCGACGATCGGCCCGAACAGCTCGGCGCCGGTCTCGTAGCGCTGTCCATCCTCGACCGCGATCGCCCCTTCGGGCCCGCGCGTCGCGATCAGCAGCGGTACCCGCTGCGCCGCCCAGGCGACCCCGGCCTCGAAATCGGCGCAGCCGCTCAGTTCGGCCAGTTCGCCCTCGTTCGACAGCAGAATGTCGATCAGTCCGGCGTCGATCAAGGCGACGAAATCGTCATGATGCTGGCGGACGCAATATTCCGAGGAGAGGGTGAAGGCGGTGCGCCGCCCCGCTGCCCGGGCCGCCGAGAGGGCGGCGCGCGACGCGGCACGCGGCTCGTCGGTGCGCCACATATAGCCCTCGACATAGAGGATCGCCGCCTCGCCGCCGATTGCCGGATCGAAGGCGGCGGCGGGCAGATATTCGGAGGCGCCGATCGCGGTGTTCATCGTGCGATGGCCATCGGGACTGATGATGATCAGGCAGCGCCCGGTGGGCGTGCTGATCGGCGGCAAGGGAAAGGCGATGCCGCTTGCCGCGATGTCGGCGGCGAACATCCGTCCCAGCCGGTCGTCACCGACCTGGCCGACAAAGGCGAGGTCGAGACCCAGCCGCGCCAGCGCGGCCATCGTGTTCGCGGCCGACCCGCCGCACACCTCCTCGCACACACCCATCGCCCGGTGGAGCAGCACGGCGCGATCGGGGGTGATCGGCTGCATCAGCCCGCGCTCGAGCCCCTGCGCCGCGATGAAGCCGTCATCCTTGTGGCACAGCACGTCGACGAGCGCGTTGCCGATCGCGACGATGTCATAGCGGGGGGAAGCCATCGCCGCTCCCTACCGAAGACCGCCGCCGCCGCCAAGCGGCCTGCCGCTCAGCGCTTGCGCTTTCGAACCGATGATGCTGTTCGGATCGGCATGACGCTGTTCCGAACCGCGCCGCTGACGGCGCTCGTCCTGCTCGCCGCCTGCGGCCCCACCCAGCAGATCGCGGTGATTCAGGCGCCGCCCCCGCCGACGCGCAGCGAACTCGGGCTCGACCGGGTGATGGGCCAGGACGTCCGCGCCCTGATCAGCCAGTTCGGCACGCCCAATCAGGACATCCGCGAGGACAGCGCACGCAAGCTGCAATATGCCAGTTCGGTCTGCGTGCTCGACGCCTATCTCTATCCGCCCGGCGTGGGGCGAGAGCCGGTCGTCACCCATGTCGACGCGCGGTTGCCGACCGGCGAGGACATCGACCGCGCGTCCTGCATCGCCGCGCTGATCCGGCGGAAAGAGGCGCGATGAACACCCGACCCTCCCTGTGCGAAGCGTAGGGAGAAGCTAAGGCTCAGTCCCGCCCTTCGGGCGCGCCCAGCGGAAAATAGCTGCGGAACGGACGCGCCTCGTCAAGCGCGCGGGCATAGCTGGGGCGGGCGAGCAGCCGGTCACGATAGGCCCATAAGGCGGCGAAGCGCTTGGGAATGGCGTGAGTCCAGTCGGCATAGAGCAGCTGCGGCGCGGCGGCGCAGTCGGCCATGCTGAAATCGCCGGCCGCCCATTCGCGTTGCTGCATCCGCGCATCGACCAGCGCATAGGCGGTGTCGAGCGCCGCACGCCAGCGATCGCCGCCATCGTCATGCTCGCGACCAAGCGCGATATCGACGAGGCGCTGCTGCGGAGTGGCGATATAATTGTCGAAGAAGCGGTCCCACATCCGCACCTCGGCCGCCACCAGCGGATCGGCCGGGATCAGGCGCGGAGAATCGGGAAAGCGCGCCTCGATATATTCGATGATCCCGGTCGCCTCGAAGACCAGCCCACCCGCTTCGACGAGCACCGGGAATTTGCCGATCGGCCAGAGTGCAGCGAACGCGCTCGCGGCGGGTTCGCTGCCGTCGAGCATCTTCTCATCGAAGGCGATGCCCTTTTCGTAGAAGGCGGTCTTGGCCTTCTGGCAATAAGAGGAAAAGGGATGAGCGTAGAGTGCGAGCGCCATTGGCGCGTCTCCTTATAGCTGGTGGCGCATCGGTAACGGTCGATTTGATGGCGCGATAGCATGAAGCTCACCACCCTGAAAAATGACGACATGATGACAGCGGCTATCGCCAGCATCCCCGGGGCGACGCTAGGCTGGGCGGGAGATGACCGACTACATCACCCCGATCGCCGACCGGCTGAAGGCCTGCGGTGCACAAAAGCTCGCGGTGAAACATGCCGATCTGTTCGTGATGCGCGATTTCCTGCCGCGCGAAACCTGTCAGGAGATCGTCGCGCTGATCGATCGCGACAACCGTCCCTCGACGATCGCGGACGATCTCGGGATCGACCATTTCCGGACGAGCAAGACTTGCGATCTCGATCCCGACACCGCGCCCGCGCGGAAGCTGGACGACGCCATCGCCCGCTGCCTGGGCATCGATCCGGCATTGGGCGAACCGATCCAGGGACAGAAATATGATGTCGGCGAGGAGTTTCGCGATCATACCGATTTCTTCGAACCGGGCGGCCTCGATTACCAGATCCACTGCGCCGCCGCCGGGCAGCGGACCTGGACCGCGATGATCTACCTCAACGCGCCCGCCGCCGGAGGGGCCACCCGCTTCCGTCATCTCGACAAGATCATCCAGCCCGAGCCGGGCAAGCTGGTCGCCTGGGCGAATCTCACCCGCGACGGCCAGACCAACGGCTGGACCCTCCACAGCGGGATGAAGGTCCGCAAGGGCAGCAAATATGTGATCACGAAATGGTATCGCGAGCGGCCCTGGCCGCGCTGACACCACCCGCCTTCGCATCTGCACCATATATATGCTGCCGAACGGGCCAGCACACGGGAGGGCGCGACCCCGTCCTCCCAGACCCTGTCACGAACCTGTCATTTTACCGCAGCGATTCCGTCACAGTTAAGCAAGCAAGCTGTCACCATCGGCTCCTACCTCGCAGCTATGCCGTCCGAATCGGCGTCGTGGACCGACCTCAAGGGGGATTTGACGTGAAGATTTACCAGAGCATTCTGCTTCTTGGCTCCAGTGCGCTTGCTCTGACGGGCTGCGGACCAAGCGATATCGCGTCACCGGGGACCGGTGGCGACGTCATCATCAACAACCCCGCGCCGACGCCGACCCCCACGCCGACTCCGACGCCGGGTGCTTCGCTCGTCGTGGCGGCCGCCGGCTGCCCGACGATCGCCGACCCGCAGGGCCTTACCGATGGCGGCACGATCAGCGGCCCGACCGGTTCCTATCGCATCTGCCGCCTGCCGTCGCTGATCCGCACCTCGACCTCGCTGCCGAAGATCGCCGGCCTGCTCTATGAGATGAACGGTCGCGTCAACGTCGGCTGCGACGGCGGCTTCCGCGCGCCGACCACGGCGGCGCCGGTCACCTCGACCACGGTCGGCTGCGCCACGCCGCTTACCGCTGACACCAACGTCACGCTGACGATCGCTGCGGGCGCCATCCTGTACGGCGCGACCGGCCAGTCCTGGCTCGCCGTCAACCGCGGCAACAAGATCAGCGCGATCGGCACCGCGACCCAGCCGATCGTCTTCACCAGCCGCGACAACGTCCTCGGCCTCAACACCGACGCGTCGCAGGGCCAGTGGGGCGGCGTCGTCCTGATGGGCCGCGGCGTCGTCACCGACTGCACCGTCGGCACCACCGCCGCCGGCACCTGCGAGCGCGACACCGAAGGTGCCGCCGATCTCGCCCGCTACGGCGGCGCGGACAACGCCTATAATGCCGGCCGCATGAGCTTCGTGCAGATCCGCTATTCGGGTTTCGTTCTCGGCTCCGACCGCGAGCTTCAGGCGCTGACCACCGAGGGCATCGGCTCGGGCACCATCCTCGACCACATCCAGTCGCACAACAGCTCGGATGACGGCGCGGAGTTCTTCGGCGGCCAGGTCAACTTCAAATATTACATCGCCACCGGCGCCGACGACGACAGCCTCGACTTCGACACCGGCGCGCAGGGCAACTTCCAATATGTTCTGCTGGCACCGCGTTCGGGCCGCGGCGACGCGCTGTTCGAGATCGACAGCAACGGCAACGAGACCGACACCCCGCGCTCGGTGCTGAACGTCGCGAACTTCACCGCGATCCAGCCGGCAGTCAGCGCCGACAACGAGGCGGCCGATCTCGCGGCGGGCCTGTTCCGCGGCAACTCGACCAACACGCTGGTCAACGGCGTTTACCTCGCTCCGGCGAACGAGTGCATCCGCATGAACGGCTCGGGCGCCACCCCCGTCTCGCTGACGGCGCGTTCGGTCGTCCTGCAGTGCAACGCGACGAAGTTCCTGGGAAGCGGCACGATCACCGCCGCTCAGGTAGCCGCGTTCTTCGGCACCGGCACGAACAACAACAATGATGCCTTCACGCCGAGCCTGACCGGCGGCTTCATCAACGGCGCCAACGAAACGGCGGTGACCGCGACCGATCCGAAGACCATCTCGGCCTTCTTCGACACGACGACCTGGATCGGCGCCGTGCGCAACACTGCGGACAACTGGTACGCCGGCTGGACCTGCAACAGCGCCACCGCGAACTTCGGCACCACTTCGACGGCGTGCACCTCGCTCCCGACGAACTGAGTTTAGGCTGCCGCATTGGAAACGGGGGCAGCCAGGCTCTGGCTGCCCCCGGCTTTGCATTTGAAACTAGGGGAAATTCGATGTCCATCTCGTCGCGGCTGGCCGGCGCTCTGTTGCTAACGACGGCGCTTTGCACGCCGACGCTGGCCTATGCGCAAAATGACACGGCGGCGCCCGGCAGCGTGCCGCCCAGCGTTGCTCCCGCAGCCCCGGCCGAGCCGGAGCCCGAGGAGGTCGAAGTTTCGATCCCCGGCGGAGAGATCGTCGTCACCGGCCGCCGCGAGGCGAACATCTCGAAGAGCTCGGATCAGGTCATCTCGGTGCTCTCGACCGCTGAAATCGCCAGGACCGGTGACGGCAATATTGCGGGCGCGCTGGGCCGCGTGACCGGCCTCAGCGTGGTCGGCAACGGCTTCGTCTATGTCCGCGGTCTCGGCGACCGCTATTCGCTCGCGCTGCTCAACGGCTCACCCCTGCCGAGCCCCGAGCCGCTCAAGCGCGTCGTCCCGCTCGATCTGTTCCCGACCGGAGTGATCGCCTCGTCGCTCGTCCAGAAGAGCTATTCGGTCAACTATCCGGGCGAGTTCGGCGGCGGCGTCATCAACCTGACCACCAAGTCGGTCCCGAAAGAACCGTTCCTCACCATCGGCGGCGGCATCTCGGGCGACAGCGAGACGACCGGCCAGCTCGGCTACACCTATTATGGCAGCAAGAGCGACTGGACCGGCTTCGACAACGGTCAGCGCGACATCCCCCCGGCGCTCAAGGCCTTCCTCGCCAGTGGCGCGCGCCTCAGCTCGGGAACCGTCGACAGCCAGCTGATCGCCGGCCAGCTTGTCAATCCGCGCAATGCCGTGCTGCAGCGCTGGAAGCACCTGCCGCCGAACTTCTCGGCCTCGATGACGGGCGGCAAGTCGTTCGACATGGGCGACACTTTCCTTGGCGACACCACCCTCGGCGTCATCGCGGCGGCGGGCTACAGCAACAAGTGGCAGAGCCGCGAAGCGCTGCAACAGTCCTCGCTGAGCGCCGACATCTCGACCATCGAATCGAGCTTCACCCAGGTCAACACCGACCAGCGGCTCGTCGTTAACGGCCTGCTCGGCTTCGGCCTCGAGTTCGGCGACAACAAGGCCCGCTGGACCACCCTCTACATCCGCGACACGATCAAGCAGTCGCGGCTGGCGATCGGCAACCGTCAGGGCACGGCGGTCGATTTCATGCAGCAGAAGACCGCCTGGTACGAACGCCAGCTGATCGATACCCAGCTGGTCGGCGAATATCGGCTGAGCCCGGTGGTCCAGCTCGACCTGCGCGCCAGCTATGCCAATTCGCAGCGTGAAGCGCCGAACGAGCTGTTCTTCGAATATGCGCGGACCAACACCACGGTCGATCCGACCGGTGCGTTCTTCGTCAACCGTCTGAACAACGGCAACCGCGGCGATGCGCGGATCACCTTCTCCAACCTGGCTGAAGACCTGTGGTCGGGAAGCGGCGACCTGACCTACCGCATGTCCGATGCGATCAGCGCCACCGTCGGCGGTGCCTGGTCGAACACCCACCGCACCAGTTCGCGGCGCAACTTCCAGTTCCAGGCGCCCAGCGATCTGCCGGTCGGTGTCTCGCTGCTGCGGCCCGATCATCTGCTCGGCACCAACATCATCGATTTCTACAATATCGCGCTGATCGAAACCGACGAGGGCAATCCGGCCTTCGACGCCCGGCTGAAAAACTATGCGGGCTATGCGAAGCTCAACCTGGCGGTCTCCGAGATGCTCAGCATCGACGGCGGTGTGCGCTACGAAAAGGCGACGCAGACGGTCAACCCGATCCGGGTGTTCACCGTCCCCGGCGCGGCGACGGTCGGCACCAATCTGAAGCGCGGCTACTGGCTGCCCGCAGCGACGGCGACCTTCCAGATCAACCCGGAAATGCAGGCGCGGATCAGCGGTTCGAAGACGATCGCACGCCCGCAGTTCCGCGAACTGATCAACCAGCCCTTCTTCGATCCCGATACCAACCGCGCCTATCGCGGCAATCCGCTGCTGGTCGACAGCCAGCTCTATAATGGCGAGGTGCGCTTCGAATATTATTTCGCGCGTGAACAGCGCTTCGCGGTCGCGGGCTTCTACAAGAAGATCAAGAATCCGATCGAGGCCTTCATCTCGGGCGGCGACCTGACCACCTCCTTCGCCAATGCTCCGGAAGCGACGCTCTACGGCGCCGAACTCGAAGTGGTGAAATATTTCGACCTCAGCTCGTTGGGCGATGGCGACAGCCTGTTCGCCACCCGGCGTTTCGTGACCTCGGCGAACTATTCCTACACCAAGTCGAAGCTGAAGGTGAAGGCAAGCGACACCACCCGCGTGTTCGGCGCCGCATCTACGATCGCGACCGACTATTTCCGCAACGGCACGCCGCTGACAGGTCAGTCGGACCACATCGTCAATCTGCAGCTCGGCATCGAGGATACCGAGAAGCTGTCGCAGCAGACGATCCTGGTCAGCTATTCGAGCGACCGCGTCATCAGCCGCGGTCTCAACGGCAGCCCGCCGCAGCCCGACGTCATCGAGCGGCCCGGCCTGCGTGTGGATTTCGTCGCCCGCCAGGGCGTCGTCCTCGCCGGCAAGGACATCGAACTCAAGTTCGAGGCGCGCAACATCTTCGGGCGCGGCCATGAAGAGTTCCAGAAGTCGGGTTCGAACCGCATCGACATCAACAGCTACGATCTCGGCCAGTCGGTCGCGCTGTCGGCATCGATCAACTTCTGATCAGCGCTTAATGACGGAAAGGGGCGCGGTACCGCAGGGTGCCGCGCCTCTTTTTCTTTCCCTCTCCCGCAAAGGCGGGAGAGGGAATTTGTTTGGTTCTTACGGCAATACCGGCGCCTGCACCGGCGCCGACGATCCCATCCAGCGGCCCACCACCACCACGATTTTGCCGCCAGCGCCATCGTCCTTGCGCGCGACCAAGCTGGTGATCTGCTGGCCGGTATCGCCGATCCGCACGCGCGTCCGCACCCAGAACAGGTTCGAGGTGAAGCCCACACCGGCGGGCACCGCGATCTTCAGCGAGGCGAGGTCTTCAGCGCTGACATAGCCCTGCCGCTGGCGCAGCTCGACGATGCGGCGCGCCGCGAACGCATCGCCGGTCAGCACCGTCAGCATATCCTCGCTCGCCGCATTGAGGTTGATGTCGCTCTTATAGGGCAGCGCGGTGAGCAGCCCGGTCAGCCGCGCGACCTGCGCCGGGGTCAGTCCGGCCATGGCGAGCGGCCGCAAATCGGTGAGCGGGCCGACCGCGCGGATCGCTCCGGCCGCCTTTTCGGCCTGTTCGGGAGTCAGCCCTGCCGCCGCCGCGATCTTGCCCAGCATGCCGATCGCCAGCGGATCGGGCTCCATCAGCGCGTTGACGTTGAAGCGGCCCTGCGCGTCGGCGATGGCGAGGTCGAAGCGGCCGCCATCGATCGGCGCGCCACGCTCGGCCAGCGCGCCCCAGGGCTCGGCCGCATGGTCGATCTCGGGCGCGACCAGCGCATCGCGCCGCAGCGCGATCACCGCCGACAACTCACCACCGCGCGCGATCGCCTGCGCCCGCGCCGCCTCGCGCATCCGCAACCCGCGTTCGAGGCCCGAATCCTCGGCCGAGATCATCAGCAGCAATATCCCGCTCGCGATCGCGACGAACAGCAGGACGTTGACGAGGATCATGCCTTCCTCGTCTCTTCTTGTCCCCCTCCCGCTTGCGGGAGGGGTTAGGGGAGGGCATCCGCCATCACGGCGAAGCGACGACCTGAGGGGAGGCCCACCCCCGGCCCCTCCCGCAAGCGGGAGGGGAGAATTGGTGCGGCCATCCGTCATGGTCGCGCCGGCAACCGCACGACGCGGCGCAACGAGCCGCCGACGCTCCCGCCCGGCGCCAGCACGATATCGGCGGCGACCGCGGCGGGCCATGTGTCGATCGCTTCGGCTGACGGCGGCCAGCGGTCGGTCCAGCCGCTGCCGGGCGCATAATAGCTCCAGCGCAGCGTGCCGACGTCCTGGAGCACGCGTTGCGAGCCCTGCGGCAGGCCGCGTCCGCGAAAGCTGCGCAGCAGCGTGCCCGCCCCCAGCTGATAATTGACCCGCACCGGCATCCCGCCCTCGGCGGCGAGCGGGCGATTGAATGCGATCGCGGCGCTGTCGCCCTCGATCCGTCCGGCGCTCAGCTGCGCCAGATCATTGTCGATGACGTACATCGCGCGCTGCACCTCGGCGAGGCGGTCGAGCCGGCCTTCGGTGCGGTTCTGGATGCTCATCAGCGCGTCGACCAACGCCAGCCCCGCCATCGCGATCAGCCCGAACAGCGCGAGCGAGATCATCAGCTCGATCAGGGTGAAACCGGCTTGGCCAGCCCTTTCCGTCATCCCAGCGAAAGCTGGGATCTCCGTTCCCTCGTCAACGCTGGAAGAAGGGAGATTCCAGCTTTCGCTGGAATGACGGCTGGAAAAAGTCACAGCGAACCGCTCGACCCCGCCAGCGAATAGCCGTCGCGCTCCGCGACGAGGATCGCCAGTTCGCGCGCCGCGCTGCCGTCGGCGGCGAAGCGGATCGGGCCGGTGGTGACCGCAAAGGACGGCGCCGCGATCAGTGCCGAACGATCGACCACGCCGCCCGACCGCAGTGCTTCGACGATCGTCATCGCGTCAAAGGCGAGCGCGGCGATCAGCCCGGGACCATTGGCGGTGCCCGCCTGATAGCGGCTCGCGAAATCGGAGAGCGTGGCCGGATTGGGCCCCGACAGCCATGCGCCGGAGATGTCCTGCGGCGGCAGATCGAGCGCCTGCTGCGTGCCGATCAGCTGCAACCCGCTGCCTGCCAGCGCGCGCGCGGCAAGGCGCAGCGCATCGCCGCCCTCGGTGACGAGCAATGCGTCGGGCTGGCCCGCGCGGCGTAGCGTCGCGGGAAGGTCGGCGGCGGCTGTTCCCACCGGCAGCATGGTCACATCGAGCCCCGCCGCGCCGCGCAGCCGCTCGGCGGCGGCATTGCCCTGCGCCGACCAGCGTGACGGCCCGCCCAGCACCGCGATACGCTTCACGCCGCGCCCGCGCGCATAGCGCAGCACTGCGGTCACGCTCTGGCCCGCAGTGATTCCGAGCAGAAAGGCGCCGCTGCCGATCAGGTCCTCGTCATTGCTGAAGCTGAGCACCGGCACGCCGCCCGCCGCCCGCGCCGCGGCGCGGCTTTCCTCCGCGAAGAGCGGGCCGACGATCAGGCGGGCGCCGCCTTTGATCGCCTGGGCAGTGGCAATAGCCGCACCCGCAGCGGTGCCCCCGGTGTCGAGCAAAATCGTCTCGTCAGCCTTGGCGAGCGGCGATAGCGCAAGCATCGCCGCACGCTGCATGCTAAGCCCGACCGACGCCGAGGCCCCCGACAGCGGGAGCAGCAGACCGACGCGCGGGCGCTTCGCCGCCTTCGCCCGCGATGCTGCGGTCAGCGGAGACAGGAACGACGATGCCGACCCCAGAAGAAATGCAGCTTGAACCAGGCCAAGCAGTCGACGTCTATCTCGATTCATCGGACACTCCCGCACGCCGCCGCTTCAATCGCCGCGCGCTGATCTTCACCGGTATCGGTGTGGCCGCGTATGCGCTCAGCCTGCTCGCTACGATACCCGCCCAGATCGCGGTGCCGCTGCCTGATGCGAGCGGGACGATCTGGCATGGCACCGCGCCGCTCGATGGCGGCAACCGGGTCGAGTGGCGCTGGGCGCCGCTGCGCAGCCTGTTCCGCTTCGGCTTCGCGGCCGACTTCACGGTCGAGGGACCCGAAACCGCGCTGGCCGGCCGGGCGCTGCTGCGGCCGGGCCATGTCCTGCTCGACAGCGTCAGCGGCACCGCCGACGGCGCGCTGCTGACAACGATCGCGCATCCGAGCTTCAGCTGCACGGTGCGCATGCAGGTCGACCTCAAACAGGTTTCGATCGGCGGCGGCAGCCAGAGCGCCGAAGGCCGGGTGCAGGGCGATCCCGGCGTCTGCCAGGCCTTTGGCGGCACTCCGCCGGTCGCGATCCCCGCACTGACCTTCGATCTGCGGCCCACCCCCGGTCTGACCGTGATCAACCTCGCCCCCACCGGCCATGCCCGCACCCCGTTCATCGTCGGCGGACTGAGCGACAAGGGCATGCTTCAGATCATCGTCACGGCGGCCGGCGCCGCGGCACTGCCCTTCGCTTCGACGCCCGGCGGCATGAAGATCGAGATCGAGCTTTAGCTCTAAGATCCTCCCCATCGAAGATGGGGAGGGGGACCGGCGAAGCCGGTGGAGGGGTCTTCCGACCCCAAGCCCTTCACCACCCTTCGGGCGGTCCCCCTCCCCGCGCTGCGCGCAGGGAGGATCTTTGAGACACCTCACCCTCACATCCCGACGATATTGTTGAGGTTGATGATCGGCAGCAGGATCGCCAGCACCATCAGCAGCACCAGCCCGCCCATCATCAGCAGCACCAGCGGCTCGACCAGCGCGACCAGCATCGACGCCATCGCCTCGAGCTCGCGTTCGAGTTCGGCGGCGGCGCGGGCCAGCGCGGGGCCCAGCTGGCCGCCATTCTCGCCGCTCGCGACGATCGCGACCAGCATCGAGGGGAAGATTCCCGATTCGGCCATCGACGCCTGCAGGCTGGCGCCTTCGCGCACCCGTCGCGCAACCCCGAGCGCCGCCTCGCGCACGTGGAGATTGGGCGTCACCGCCGCCGCCGCGTTGAGCGCATCGACCAGCGGGACCGCGCTCTGCACCAAGGTCGCGAGGCTCGCCGCGAAACGCGCCGCATTATATTGCCGGCTGAACCGCGCGATCGGCCAGGTCGAGGCGATAGTGCGATCGAAGCGCAGCCGGTTCGCCGTCACCTTCATCCAGCGCGAGAATAGCAGAACCGCCACCAGCACGGCCGCCGCCATGATCAGCCCATAGCTCTGCAGCCCGCTCGAGATCGCGATCAGCGCGCGGGTCAGGAAGGGCAGTTCGGCGCCGCGTGAGATGAACACCCGGACGATGTCGGGCACCACATAGATCATCAGCAGCGCCATCATCCCGAACGAAACCCCGGCGAGCAGGATCGGATAGAGCAGCGCGAGCTGGATCTTCTGCTGGTTGCGCTGGCGGCTCTCGACGAAGTCGGCGAGATGGGCGAGCACCTGTGCGAGCTTCCCCGCCTGTTCGCCGGCGGCGACCGAGGCGGTATAGAATTCGGGGAAGGTGCCCGGATGGAGCTTCAGCGCCGCCGCGAAGCTGTAGCCGTCGAGGATCGCGCCGCGCACATCGAGCAGCAGCGAGCGCAGCGCGGCGCCCTCGGCCTGATCCGCGACCAGTTTGAGCGCCTGTTCGACATTGACGTCGCTGGTGACGAGCGTCGAGATCTGCCGCGTCACGGTCGACAGCGCACGCGCGCCGATCTTGCGGCGGAACAGCCGCGCGCCGATGCCCGGCGATATGTCCTGTGCGGTTGCCGCCTCGACCTGGGTCGGCAGCAGTTCGCGATCGCGCAGCAGCTGGCGCGCCGCCGATGCGCTCGATGCCTCGATCACCCCCTGCTTGGCGGCACCGCGCGGATCGACCGCGCGGTAGGAAAAAGCAGGCATTAGCTGTCGTCCTGAACGACGCGAGCGACTTCTTCAACCGAGGTGAGCCCCGCCTTGAGCTTGGCGATGCCGTCGTCGAGCAGGCTCTGGCTGGTCGCCCGCGCCGCGGCGGTCAGCGCCGCTTCCGACGCGCCGTCATGGATCAGCCGGCGCAGATTGTCGTCGGCGGCAACCACCTCATAGAGGCCGAGCCGGCCCTGATAGCCCTCGCCATGGCAATGTTCGCAGCCGCCGGCGCGCCATATCTTCTTGCCGGGTTTGAGCAGGCGCCCGAGCAGGATCGAATCACCCTCGGTCGACCGGTCGAGCCAGCGGCAATGCTGGCACAGCTTGCGCACCAGCCGCTGCGCGATCAGCCCGACGACCATCGGCGCGAGCAGATAGCGCTCGACCCCCATGTCGATCAGCCGGGTCACCGATCCGATCGCGCTGTTGGTGTGGAGCGTCGACAGCACGAAATGACCCGTCATCGACGATCGTACCGCGACCTCGGCGGTCTCCTGGTCGCGAATCTCGCCGACCATGATCACGTCGGGGTCCTGCCGCAGGATCGCGCGCAGGCCACGCGCGAAGGTCATCCCCGTCTTGGCGTTGACCTGGGTCTGCCCGATCCCCGCCAGTTCATATTCGATCGGGTCCTCGACCGTCATGATGTTGCGCTTGCGATCGTTGAGCATCGTCAGCGCGGTGTACAGCGTCGTCGTCTTGCCCGATCCGGTCGGGCCGGTGACGAGCAATATGCCGTGCGGGCGATCGAGCAGCTTCGCGAAGGTCGCGCTATCGGCGTCCGACATGCCGAGCGAGGCGAGATCGAGCCCCGCCGAGCCCCGGTCGAGCAGGCGCATCACCACCCGTTCGCCATGCTGGGTCGGGATCGTCGAGATGCGCACGTCGATGTCGTAGCCGCCGACCCTGAGCGTCACCCGGCCGTCCTGCGGCACGCGCTTTTCGGCGATGTCGAGCCGCGCCATCACCTTGATGCGGCTCACCAGCAGCGGCGCCAGCGCCCGCTTCGGCTCGATCATGTCACGCAGCACCCCGTCGATCCGGAAGCGCACGATCAGCCGCTTCTCCTGGGTCTCGACATGGATGTCCGAGGCACCATCCTTCACCGCCTGCAGCAGCAGCGCATTGATCAGCCGGATCACCGGGCTGTCGTCGCGGCTGTCGAGCAGGTCATCTACGGCGGCGGCACTGTCGGCAAGCGTCGCGAGGTCGTCGGTTTCGCTCAGGTCCATCGAACCGGCGGCGCTGTCGCGGTAGACGGCGGCGATGGCGCCATCGAAGGCTTCTTCGGCGACCGGCTCGAAGGTCAGCGCCGCGCCATGGCGCCGCTGGACTTCGAGCAGCGCGTCGGGACTCGCGCCGGGACGGAACAGGCAGCGGACACCGTCCTGGACCAGCACGCCATGACGGCGGGCGAAGCTGTAAGGCAGGGCGTTCATGCGCGGACCTTCAGTTCGGCGGAGACGAATCCGCTCGCGGGTCGCCGGTCGAGCCGCATCATCGTCACGCGCAGGCGGCTCGATTGCTCGACTGCGGCGATCCAGCGCAGCACCGCATCATAGGGCGCGTCGCCGATCGTGACGCGGAAACCGTCGCCATCGGCATTGACCACCGGGACGACCCCGAACGGGGCGGCCGTGGTCGACAATATCGTGACCGGCGAGCCGCTCGCTTGGGGCTGGCCGGCACCACCGAGCGGGCCGGCGGTACGCAGGCGCGCGTTCAGGCTTTCATAGGTGCGGATATCGGCCAGCGCCTCGGCGCGCGCGCGCTGCAGCGGCAACACCACCAGCACCGCGAGCAGCCAGGCCAGCAGCAGTCCGGCGATGATGCCGAGCAGCCATTGCTCGCGCTGGCTGCGGGCCTGCCAGAAGGCGACCAGCTTTTGGCGCGCCGGTTCCGCGGATGGGAAGAGGGTGGCGAAATCGAGGTTGCTCATGCCACCCCTCCGCTGACGATAAGCCGGCTGCCTTCGAACCGGCCGCTCAGCCCGGCGTCGCGCAACGCCCTGGTGATACCGCCCGCCGCGCCGGGATCGGCAAGGTCGACGTCGATGCTGAGCTGGCGCCCGGCTTCGTCGAAGCTCAGGCCGCGAACCGTGACCGTCCCCCCGAACGGCGCGAGCGCCGCCGATGTGCGGCTCATCATCGGCAGCAGGCTCCCCGGCGCCGCGCTGCCGCCGACCGGCAGCAATTCGGCGGCAAGCGTCGCCGCATCATGCGGATCGGTGCCGGTGAAGCGGCCAGGGGCCGCGCTGTTGAGCAGGCCGGTGAGCTCCGCACCGCGCTGTGCCGCCAGCGACCGCAGCACCATGGTGTCCGCCGCCGCGATCGCGCCATGCGCGAGCAGCCCGGCCGCCGCGACGATCGCGACCCGCCGCGCGGTCGCCGACATGCCCTGGCGCGGCCGTGCGAACAGCCCCTGGCGCAGGTCGAGAACGATCGGAAGGGTCAGGTCGAACCCGGACACTTCGTCACATTCGGGCTTGCCCGCCGCCGTCCACACCGGAAGGAACAGGCGCTCCTCCGCAGCAAAACCAGTCCCCTCCGCCGTACGGACCAGGATGCGTCCGGCGGCATCGCGCAGCACCGTCCAGCGGCCGGCTGCGGGAATCGGCAGCGCGAGCGCGTCGGGCATGATCGCAGCATCGCCGAGCCCGGCCTCCTCGGCGGCGATCACCCAAGCGGCCATGCGCTCGGGATCGACCACGCCGGCGAGATACGAGCCGCCAATCTGTTCGCCGAGCGCGAGGTGGACCGATTCGACGCGGTCGGCGATCCGTTCCTCGATCGCAAAGGGCAGCGCCGCGATCCGTCGCGCCCGCGACGGCAGCGGAAGCGCCACTGCGAGCGTGAGCACGGCTTCGGCCGGAACGAGCAGGAGATCGCGCGAGGACGCGGCGGTCAGCGCCTGCGGTACCCCGCCGTCGAGCGTCCAGACGGTGCCCTCGGCCCGGTTCGCGAGCATATTTTTTATCCGCGCCAGCGCGGGCGCTATGCTAGGCGACTGTAACATAGGTTTCATGGATGTATCTCATAGCGCTGCCATGATCATAGTTTCGCAACAATTTGATGACGAGCCCGAACATCGGTCTCGCAAGCATATTTCGCATCCCGAGGCGGGGCTGACCCTGCTCGAGATGATCGTCGTGCTGGCGATCATCGCGCTGGTCGCCGCGCTGATCGTTCCCAACGTCATCGGTCGCCCGGACGAGGCGCGTGTCACCGTCGCCAAAACCGACCTGCGCACCATCTCGGCCGCGCTGAAGATGTACCGCCTCGACAATGGCGATTATCCGACCACCGCGCAGGGCCTGGCCGCGCTGTCGACCAAACCGGCGACCGAACCGCTGCCGCGCAACTGGTCGTCCGAAGGCTATCTGGCGCAGCTGCCGGTCGATCCCTGGGGCCGTCCCTATGCCTATAGCTATGCGGGCGGCGGCGGATTCGACCTGAAGAGTCTCGGCAAGGACGGTCAGCCCGGCGGTGAGGGACTCGACGCCGATTTGAGTGATAAAGCACCCTGATGCAGCCACGGGGGGCCGAGTCGGGGATGACGCTGATCGAAATGCTGGCGGTCCTCGCCATCATCGCGGTTGCCGCGGGCGCGACGGTCCTCGGGATCGGCGCCGCAACGCGCGCGCCCAGCGTCGAATCCGAAGCGCGCCGGCTGTCGAGCCGCCTCCAGTCGGTCGCCGACGAGGCGATGGTCGATGACCGACCGCTCGCCTTCACCTGGGACGCGAAAGGCTACGCCTTCATGAGCCGCGGCGCCGACGGCTGGACGATCGGCGACGATGACGCCCATGCGCGCCACCCCCTGCCGGCGGGCATCCGCATCGACATGGGCCGCCGCACGCCCCCGCTGATGCTGGGCGTCGACGGCAGCGGCGTTCCCGCCGCGATCGGTATCGCCGCCGGCAAGGACCGCTGGCTCGTCGTCTATGACGGGTTGTCGGTCAGCCCTATCCCGGCGCCTTCCGCATGACCCCCTCCACCGCCTCCGAAGCCGGCTTTTCGCTTATAGAAGCGCTGGTTGCGCTGCTCGTGCTCGCGATCGCGGCGGCCGGGCTGGTCCGCGCCGCCGAGGCGCATGTCGATTCGATCCGCAGTCTCGAACGCCGCGCCGCCGCGCAGCTCGTCGCGCAGAACCGGCTGGCCGAGCTGGCGCTTCCCGGCGCGCCGGTCGGACCCGATTCGGTCGAGATGCTTGGCCAGCGCTGGACGCTTGCGGTCAGCGAAAGCGCCACCGACGATCCCGACATGGTCAAGCTTGCCGTGGCCGTATCGGGCGCGGGCGACCGCAGCCCGCTCGTCACGCTCGACGGTTTCCGTGATCGTGGGACGACCACCCAATGACGCCATTACAGGCAGCCCGCGCCGCCGACATCTTCACCGGCCTCGTCGTCGCGTCGGTCGGGCTCGCGCTTGCCGGGCTGACCTGGAGGATCGCCGGGGCACGCCCTGCCGCAACGCCGCCGCCGGCCGCTGCCCCGCCGATCGCGGCGCCGGCCGCCGACATCACCCCCGCCCTGGCGCTCGCGCCATTCGGTCGCCCCGACGCCTCGTCGGCGCAGCCGACCAGCCTCGCGCTCGTGCTGCGTGGCATCATCCTCGCCAATCCTGCCTCCGCGTCCACCGCGCTGATCGCGCCCAATGGCGGACAACCGGTCGCCTATGCGGTCGGCGCGGCGGTACCGGGCGGCGCCACGCTTGAGGAGATCGCGATGAGCGGCGTCCTGCTGCGCGTCAACGGCCGGCTCGAACGGCTCGATCTTCCGCGCATGTCGGCAAATGGCAGCGCGCCACTGCCCGTGACCGCCCCGGCTCCCGCCGCCCCGCCCCCGGCCACGGCGGACGGATCGACTCCGCCGCCGATGCAAGCGGTC
The DNA here is from genome assembly GCA_947085315.1 of uncultured Sphingomonas sp. GTDB lineage: Bacteria > Pseudomonadota > Alphaproteobacteria > Sphingomonadales > Sphingomonadaceae > Rhizorhabdus. The sequence goes on from CAMTVW010000014.1 coordinate 47,772, forward strand.
GCGGCGCCGCCGCCCGCCGCGATGGACGGCGGTCCGCTGGCGCTGCTGAGCAAGCTCGGCGCGGCCCCCGACGGTGGCGCCTACCGGGTCGGCGCCGACCCTTCGCCCGAGGCGCGGCGCGCCGGGCTGCTGGCCGGCGACGTGATCGAACGGATCAACGGCATGCCGGCGACCGCGGTCGTCAGCGATCGCCAGCTCATCGCCCAGGCCATGGCCGCAGGCCCCGCGCAGATCGACGTGCTGCGCGGCGGCAAGCGCATCTCCTTCTCCTTTGCCCTCCGTTGAGGATCATCACAGTGTCCCTGTTCGCCCGCACCGCCCTTTCCGCTCTGATCGCCGCCTCGCTGGTCGGCGCGTCGGCCACGGCGCAGACCGCCGGCCAGTCGGCCGATGTCGTCGTCAACATGCGCGCCGTCGAGATTTCCGACGTCGCCGAGCAGATTTCGCGGATCACCGGCCGCACGCTGATCCTCGACCCCGCGGTCAAGGGCGTTGTCAACGTGACCTCGGCCGAACCATTGTCGGTCGACGGGGTGTGGGACCTGTTCCAGTCGGTGCTGCGCGTCCATGGTTTCGCGGCGGTGAAATCGGGCCGTTCGTGGCGGATCATCCCCCAGGCGACCGCGATTCGCGACACCGGCTCAGGCGGCCGGCTCAACGGCCAGGATGTGACGACCCGGCTGATCCGCCTGCACAATGTCTCGGGCGAACAGGCGGTCCGCGTGTTCCGCCCGCTCGTCGCACAGTTCGGCAGCATCGAGCCGATCGCCAGCCCGAACGCGATCGTCGTCACCGACTATGCCGAGAATGTCCGCCGCATCGAACAGCTGGCGCGCGCGCTCGACAGCGGCGGCGGCGGTCGCTTCGACAGCATCACGCTGCGCTATGCCAATGCGAAGGATGTCGCGGCGGCGATCCAGGGGGTGATGGGCGACGCGACCCAGGCCGGCGGCCCTCGGGTCGTCGCCGACGAGCGCAGCAACATCGTGCTGATCCGGGGCGAACCCAATCTCGTCGCCGAAGCGCGCCGGCTGGCGCGGACGATCGATCAGCCGGGCGCGGGGGTGCCGATCACTCGGATGATCCGGCTCAATAACGGCGATTCCGAGGCGATCACCGACGTATTGCGCGGGATCATGGGTGAGCAGGGCGCGGTCAGCAATCCCGCCGCCCGCGCGGTCGCCGGGGGGCGCGCGCGGATCGACCGCCAGAGCGCGAACAATGCGTCGGCGATGAGCGGGATGTCGATCGGGTCGACACCCGCCAGCACGACCGAGGCGGCGCCATCGGGCGAAGGCGGCGCAGCGGCGCCGAAAGGCTTCTCGACCGACGACCTCACCGTCCAGCCCGCACCAGAACTCAATGCGATCGTGCTGCGCGGCACCCCTGCCGCAATCGCCGCGGTCGAGCCGCTGATCACCCAGCTCGACGTGCGCCGGCCGCAGGTGCTGATCGAAGCGGCGATCGTCGAGATCAGCGGCGACCAGGCCGAACAGCTCGCCGTCCAGATGGGCATCGGCGCCGCCGCGCTCGACGCGCCGAGCGGGGGCGCCAGCTCGTTCACCGGGCTCGGCCTGCCACTGTCGGCGATCCTGTCTGCGCTCGGCGCGCCGGCCGCGATCGCGGTGCTGCCCAACGGAGCCTCGGGCAACATCCGCTTCGGCGACAATTTCAACATGTTGGTCCAGGCGCTCGGCTCGTCGACCCGCGCCAACCTGCTGTCGACGCCAAGCCTCACCACGCTCGACAATGAGCCCGCCGAGATCGTCGTCGGCCAGAATGTGCCGTTCCGCACCGGCAGCTTCACGACCGACGGCAATTCGACCAACCCGTTCACGACGATCGAACGCCAGGATGTCGGCCTGACCCTGAAGGTCGTGCCGCGCATCCATGAGGGCAATGTCGTCCGCCTCGAAGTGGCGCAGGAGGTGTCCTCGCTGGTCCCGACCGTGATCGGCGCGGCCGACCTGATCACCAACCGCCGCAGCATCCAGACCACCGTGCTTGCCGATGACGGCCAGACGATCGTGCTCGGCGGCCTGATCAGCGACGACCGCACCCAGACGAAGAGCCAGGTGCCGATCCTGGGCGATGTGCCGGTGTTCGGCGAACTGTTCAAATCGCGCCGGGAAAGCCAGGTCAAGCGGACGCTGTTCGTCTTTCTGAAGCCGACCATCCTGCGCGACCGCGCCGCCGCCAACGCCGTGACTCAAGCAAAATATGCCCGCACCCGCTATGATGAGGCGATGCTGGGCAAGGGCGCGCCGCTGCTGCTGGAGCCCCCCCGCGCGCGGCTGCCGGTCGAGATCAACGGGGTTTATTGACACAATCCGTCGCCCCGCTTCCGCCGCCTCATCCACCTCGGGCTCCGGCTCGACCGGCGCCAGAAACGACCGCACCCGCCGCGCGCCGCGCGTGAACAGCGCCGCGTCGGGGGACAGGCTGGTCAGCGTCCAGCCGTCATGGCTCTCGCCGGGTGCGAGCACCTTCGATCGGCCATCGGCCATGCGGACCATCGCGATAGCCTGATCGGGCAGGCGGCCGGCGATGCCGATCAGCTTCGGCGCATCCTCGGCCTCGGGCGAGTCGGCGGGGTCGATCGGGTCGAGGAACAGGCGGCGGCCTGCGCCTTGCTCGGCGGGCAGGGCGGACGGGGTGATGACCGGGCCCGACGCCACGCCCTTCGCCACGCGCGAACCCGCGCTCCACAGCAGCGCGGCGGGAGCCGCCAGCGCCAGCAGCGCGGCGGCGGCGATCGCCGCGCGGCTCACCGGCGCGGCTCCCAATAGGCGATCAATGTACCTTCCAGCCGAACCGCGGTCTCGGCGCGGCCGGTTCGTGCGATTCGCCAGGCGGCGAAGCGCGCCGCCGGGCGCCCGCCCTCGATCATCCGCGCCGCCTGGAGGATGTCGGCCTCGGGGCCGGAGATGCTGACCGCCACCGCCAGTTCGGCGGGCTTCGCCATGTCGAGCGGCAGCGGGTCGATCCGTTCGACGAGCAGGCGGTGGTCGGCGGCGACGCGGCGCGCGGTCGCGGCCAGCGCGCCGACGGCTGCGGGGCGGTCGGCCTCGCCGTGGCTCAGCCCGGCGGCGAGCATCGCCCGCGACGGCGCGGCCCCCGAGCGCGCCTGCATTTCCAGCGTTGCCAGCCGCAGGCGCGCGTCGCCGAGCGCGTCTAGACCCAGCGCGGCGAGCAGCGCCGAAATGAGCACGATCGTGCCGATCGCCGCCCACGCCCTCGGGGTCAGCCGCGCGATCATCGCGCCTGCCCCTGCAGGATGACCATGATCGTCCCGCCATCGGTCATCGTCTGCCCCGAATTGCGCAAGGTGGCGAGCAGCGGATCGGCGGCGAGCGCGCTGCGCAACCGGTCGGGATCGGGCGTCTCGACCTCGATCGTCAACGCGCCACCCTCGTCGCGCGACAGGCCGGCAAGGCCGGCTTCCTCGGGCAGCGCCGCGCGCAACCGTGCAACCATCGCGGTGATCGTCGGCGCGACCATGATCGCCGTGGCGCGCGGACGAACGCTTTCGACGGCGGCCACCCGCGCATAGGCGGCGATGGCGGGTGCCTGTGCGGTAGCGACGCGGTTCGCCTGCCAGCGGTTGAGCGCGGTCAGGCTCCAGGCGCCGAGCGCGGTGGTGATGGGAACCGTCGCGAGGATCAGCGCGACGGCGATCAATGTGGGATGCGACGGCAGCGCAATCCCCGCAGGCAGCGTGGGACGCCAGCGCGGTAGCCGCCATTCGCGAAGCGCCAGCGTTTCGCCCAGCGAATCGAACAGGCTCGGCCCGATCGGATCGATGCTGACCGGATTGAGCCCGGCCGCTTCGCAGGCGGCGCGCGCCGCCTCGATGCTCTCGGCGCGGACGATGCGGATTTCGGTCGCGCCGCTGCGCCGGAGCATGACGCAGCGGAAGCGCGGCAGCGGCGTGGTCATGCGGTCAGCGTCCGATCAGCCGTCGACGCCGTCAAGCGCGGCGGCGAGCTCGTCGAGCCAGACCTGCGCGGTGCCGTCCGACGGCGCGCGCCAGTCGCCACGCGGGGACAGCGCACCGCCACCCGAGACTTTCGGCCCGTTGGGCATCGCCGAACGCTTGAACTGGCTGATCGTGAAGAAGCGGAACAGGAACTTCTCAAGCCACGAGCGGATCGTGGCGAGGCCATAGCTGTTGCGGAGATCGGCCGGGAAACCCGCCGGCCACAGCCCGGCCTCGGCATCCTTCCACGCATGCCAGGCGAGGAAGGCGATCTTCGACGGCGTCAGGCCCAGCCGGATGACATGATGGAGGAAGAAGTCGTTGAGCTCATAGGGCCCGACCTTCGATTCGGTACTCTGGATCGCTCCGCTCGCATCGGCGGGGACCAGCTCGGGCGAGATTTCGGTGCCCAGGATCGCGGTGAGAATGTCGTTGGTCGCGCCGTCGAACTGGCCGGTGCGCACGCACCAGCGGATCAGATACTGGATCAGCGTCTTGGGCACCCCGGCATTGACGCCATAATGGCTCATCTGGTCGCCGACACCATAGGTGCACCAGCCGAGGCCGAGTTCGCTGAGATCGCCGGTGCCGATCACGAAACCGCCATTCTGGTTGGCGAGGCGGAACAGATAATCGGTGCGCAGGCCGGCCTGCACATTTTCGAAGGTGATGTCGTAGACCGGTTCACCCCCCGCGAAGGGGTGGCCCATGTCGGCGAGCATCTGCCGCGCCACCGGACGAATATCGATCTCGTCGGCACTGATACCCAGCGCCCGCATCAGCGCCCAGGCATTGGCCTTCGTTTCATCGCCGGTGGCGAAGCCGGGCATGGTGTAGCCGAGGATCGTGCTTCTCGGCAGGCCGAGCCGGTCGCAGACCTTGGCGGCGACGATCAGCGCATGGGTCGAATCGAGCCCGCCCGACACGCCGATCACCATCGTCCTGCCCTGCGTCGCGGTGAAGCGCTTGGCGAGCCCCTCGACCTGAATGTTGAAGGCTTCATAGCAGTCGGCGTCGAGCTGGTGCGGATCGGCGGGGACGAAGGGAAAGCGCGCCACCACCCGCTTCAGCCCGACATCGGCGAAGTCGGGTGCATGCGCGAACGTGATCGTGCGGAAGCGCGTCTCGGGATGGCCGGCGGCGGCGGCGCAGTCGTTGAACGTCCCCATCCGCATCCGTTCGAGCCGCAGCCGCGACACATCGACATCGGCGGCGATCAGTTCGGGCTCGGTGCCGAAGCGGCTCGATTCGGCCAAGGTCGCGCCCAGTTCATGGATCATCGCCTGACCGTCCCAGGCAAGGTCGGTGGTACTCTCGCCGGGTCCGCTCGCCGAATAGCAATAGGCCGCCACCGCGCGCATCGACTGCGACGCGGCGAGCAGCGCCCGCTCGCGCGCCTTGCCGATGATGATGTTCGATGCCGACAGGTTGCAAAGGATCAGCGCCCCCGCCATCGCACCTGCGGTCGATGGTGGCAGCGGCGCCCAATAATCCTCGCAGATCTCGACATGGAAGATGAAGTCGGGAAGGTCGTCGGCGGCGAAGATCAGGTCGGGGCCGAACGGCACGTCCCGCCCGCACAGCTTCATCTCCAGCCCGTGCAGCCCCTCGCCCGGCGCGAACCAGCGCTTTTCATAATATTCGCGGTAATTGGGCAGGAAGCTCTTCGGTACGACGCCCAGGATGCGCCCGCGCGCGACTACCACCGCGCTGTTGTAGAGCCGCCCGTTGCGGCGGATCGGCGCGCCGACCAGCAGCACCGGCTTGAGACCGGCGCTGGCGGCGACGATCGTCGCCAGTTCGGCCTCTACCCGATCGAGCTGGGCATCCTGAAGGTGGAGATCGTCGATCGCATAGGAGGACAGCGCCAGTTCGGGCAGCACCAGCAGGTCGACCGCCTGGGCGTCGGCCAGCCGCGCCAGCGCCAATATGCCGGCGGCATTTGCCGCAACATCCCCCGCGCTCGCTGCCGGCGTCCCAGCGCCGACGCGGACGAAGCCGTGCCGGTGGATCGAACGGAAATTGGCGTGGGGCGGCATATGTGGCTCTCGCAAGCTGCTGTCGTTCCGACCCAATAGAGGAAGGAAGCGGCAAGCGCCAACCAATGACCGCCATCCCGGCGCAGGCGGGACCTACATGGATCGTGCTAGCCGGCTATATTCAACCGGTTCCGCCCACCCTCTTTGGCCTGGTAGAGCGCCGCATCGGCGCGCTTGAGGATCGAGCCCGGCGAATCCTGCGGGCTGATGTTGGCGATCCCGCCCGAGAAGCTGAGCTTGCCGAGCGACTGGCCGGTATTGGTGACCTTCAGTTCGCGCGCGGCGATCGCGGCGCGTATCTTGTCCAGCGTCGCAAAGGCATTCGCCGCCGCGCCGCGTTCGAGCACCATCACGAACTCCTCGCCGCCATAGCGCGCGACGAAGACATCGCCATTGGCGACCCTCCCGAGCGACGAACCGACGAACTTGATCACCTCGTCGCCGATCTGATGGCCGTGGGTGTCATTGAACTGCTTGAAATGGTCGATGTCGCAGATCGCCAGCGCAAGCGGCGAACCCGCACGGCGCGCATTCTCGAACGCGGCGCGCAGATGATGGTCGAGCGCGCGGCGGTTGGGCAGGCCGGTCAGCGGGTCGCTGTTCGCCTTGTGATGCGCGGCGGCGAGATCCTTGCGCATCGCGCTCATCTGCATCTCGGTGCGGCGCAGATCCTCTTCGGCGGATTGCGCCTTGTCGATCATCGAACGCGTGAGCTCGACCAGCGTCCTGACGGTCAGCGCGGGGGACGCATTGGCTTCCAGCCCCTCGGCCTCCTGCGCCAGTGCCTCGCCATAGTCGCGCGCATCGTCGCCCGACCTGGAGAGGATGGTCGACATCTGTTCGAGATAGCCCTGCGCATCAATCGCCATGCGCGACAATTCGTCGGTCGACAGGCCCGGATCGAGCTTGGCCGAGATCGCGGCGGCCACCGCCTCGCTCAGACCGCCATCCTTGGCGATCGCCTTGTCGATCAGCGCGTTGAGTTCGTTGTCGCGGCCCGACAGGTAGCGGTGGCACAGCTCGAAATTCGCCGGCGAAGGCTCCAGACCATGATCGAACAGCAGCTTGCCGATCATATCATAGAGCCGGCGCCATTCGTCGCGTTCAGCTGATTTTTCGGCGATTCTTTCTTCGCGCACCGTTGCACCACCCCTGATCTCGACGAGTGTGGATAGCGCGAGATTCGATACAACCGGTTAATGCCACCGTATTTTTACGTGGTCAGCGACGCCAGCTACCGGTCTCCATCCAGGCCAGCAACGGCTTCAATGGCAGGATCCAGATGACCCCCGCGACGACATAGATCACCGCCTGGACCAGCGTGTGGAACCGGCCGATCCACGGCGCCGCGCTGGCAACGGTCACCGCCCACGCCAGGATGATCAGCAATATCAGTAGGATACCGATGGGCTTCCGCCAGCTTGGCTCGGTCATTGGAGAGGCCTTCCTTCGATCACAAATGCCTCGGTGACGACCGCGTCGAGCGGCACATCCCATGGGTCACAGGCTATGGCGGGGCGTTGCTGAACCGACCAGCCAAATCCGATTTTTCTAACGTTCGACAGGACCGCAAGCGCGCGATCGTAAAAGCCGGCGCCCTGACCGATTCGGACCAGTGCCGAGTCGAATCCGAGCAGCGGGACGACAACGACGTCGGGTCGCATCTCGGGCGCGTCGCCCGGCGGCTGGAGCAGCCCGCGCCAGCCGCGGACAAGCGGGTCGCCGGGCGCCCAGCGCAGGAAGCGCATGGCACCGTCGCGCGCCTCGACATGGGGCAGCGCGATCGTGATTCCGGCGGCCGCCGCAGCGGCAATTGCGGGGTCACAGCCCGGTTCGGCACCGACCGCCTGATAGAAGGCGACACAGCCGGCACCGGCCAGAAAGGGGGAGAGGCTGGCGGCGGCGCGCGCCTCCAGCCGGGCGCGTTCGCCGGGCCCCAGATCGCGCACGAAGGCGTCGCGTGCCGCGCGCAATTCGGCGCGCAGCGCGGCCTTCGCGGGATTGGCCGTCATCGGGGCCATCATCGCAGGCCGGGGCGGAAGGGTGGCGGGACCGCCATGGTCGTATCTGGAATATCCTCTGACGCCAGTAGCATCAGGTGGGGACCATATGCATCGGACCAGGGTCCGAACAGGGACAGCCCCCTAGGAATGTGAATCGCCTCAGGGATGTTCGCTCAGCTCGTGCCGGGCAGTACCCGCCATCGACATATGTAGGTGACGAACGGGATTTCCTCAAGAGTGGGTTCTTCCCCGCTCCCTTGCGCCCTCCGTCGTGACCGATGGGGATGGGGTGGTCGGGGGACTACCCGCCCTGCCGCTCCAGCTGGTCGGCCAGCCGTTCGACGCGCTCGGCGATGCGCTCGATCGCGACGGCATAGGCCGGGTCGGGCTCGACGCTGCTTTCGTTGCGGGTCACTGCGGCCGCACCGCGCAGGTCGTTGAGTTCGTCGGCGATCAGCAGCGCCGACAACAACAGGGTCCGCGCCTCGGTCATGTCGCCAAGCGCGCCGGTCAGCTGTTCGGCCTTGATGTCGACCATCCGCACCAGCGCGCGGAGATGATCCTCCTCGCCGTCGCGGCAGCTCAACTTGTAGCGGCGGCCCGCCACCTGGACATCGACATCGGCCATCAGCGCCCCCCCAGCAGCCGGTCGATCCGCTCGATCGCCGATTCGGTCGCCTCGCGCAGCGTGCGGTGCCGTTCGGCGAGACGGAACAGCGCCTCGTTCTCGTCATGCCCGAACGACGGCGGCGCGGACTCGATACCCGCTTCGACGCGGGAGATCGCGCGTTCAAGGCGGCCAAGCGCCAATATCAGTCTACGGTCGGTCATCGACTCGCAGGAATAGCAGCCTCATTCGGGCTAGCAAGCGCGCTTGCTGTGGCTCCACTAAGGTGGAGCGCGGCGCCGCTGAAACACCCTCGCTATGGTTGACGATATCGCTTCGGCACGACAAAGGGTCCGCGCGAACAGGAATCCTTGGTTCGCTCGATCCCGCCGGTCTGCAGAAGGTTGTTCCATGACGATTGCATCGAAGCAGCTCGCCAATGCCATTCGCGCGCTTTCGATGGATGCCGTTCAGGCCGCCAATTCGGGGCATCCCGGCATGCCGATGGGCATGGCCGATGTCGCCACCGAGCTGTTCACCCGCCACCTGAAGTTCGATCCCGCCCAGCCCAAATGGGCCGACCGCGACCGCTTCGTCCTGTCGGCGGGCCATGGCTCGATGCTGATCTATTCGCTGCTCCACCTGACCGGCTATGCGCGCCCGACGATCGAGGACATCGCGAATTTCCGCAAGCTGCACAGCCCGTGTGCCGGCCACCCCGAGAATTTCGAACTGGCCGGGGTCGAGGCGACCACCGGCCCGCTCGGTTCGGGCGTCGCCACCGCCGTCGGCATGGCAATCGCCGAGCGCCACCTGAACGCGGTGTTCGGCGACGATCTGGTCGATCATCGCACCTGGGTGATCGCGGGCGACGGCTGCCTGATGGAAGGCATCAACCATGAGGCGATCGGCCTCGCCGGACATCTCAAGCTCGGCAGGATGATCGTCCTGTGGGACGATAACCGAATCACCATCGATGGCGCGGTCTCGCTGAGCTCGTCCGAGGATGTCCTCGCCCGCTATGCGGCGACCGGCTGGCACACCGTCGCATGCGACGGCCATGACCCGGCAAGCATCAACAAGGCGCTCGAAGAGGCGAAGGCCGATCCGCGTCCCTCGATCGTCCAGTGCACCACGATCATCGGCTATGGCGCGCCCAACAAGCAGGGCACCTCGGCGACGCATGGTGCGGCGCTGGGCACCGACGAGGTTGCCGCCGCGCGCGGCTTTCTCGGCTGGAGCGCCGAGCCCTTCATCATCCCCGATGACGTCAGGGCCGCCTGGCTCGAAGCGGGCTCGCGCGGCTCGGCGGTGCGCAGCGCGTGGGAAGCCAAGCTCGTCGCATCGAAGGACCGTGCCGAATTCGAACGGCGGATGGCGGGCAAGCTGCCCGACAGCTTCTCGCTCGACGCCTATCTGAAGGATCTGATCGCCACCCCCCAGAAGGTCGCGACCCGCAAGGCGTCGGAGATGGTGCTGGCGCCGATCAACGATCAGCTGCCCGAAACGATCGGCGGTTCGGCCGATCTGACCGGATCGAACAACACCAGGACCAAGGGCCAGGCGCCGTTCACGGCCGACGATTATGCGGGGCGCTATCTCTATTACGGCATCCGCGAGTTCGGCATGGCCTGCGCGATGAACGGCATGGCGCTGCATGGCGGCGTGATCCCTTATGGCGGCACCTTCCTGGTCTTCTCCGACTATTGCCGCGGCGCGATCCGTCTCTCGGCGCTCCAGCAGGCGCGCGTCATCTATGTGATGACGCATGATTCGATCGGGCTGGGCGAGGACGGTCCGACCCATCAGCCGATCGAGCATCTGATCAGCCTGCGGGCGATGCCGAACCTCGACGTCTATCGCCCGTGCGACGTGATCGAAACCGCCGAATGCTGGGCGCTGAGCCTGGAGAAGGCCGATGGCCCGTCGCTGCTGGCGCTCTCCCGCGAAGGCCTGCCGCAGCTGCGCACCGACATCAGCGAGAATTTCTCCGCGAAGGGCGCCTATCGCCTCAAGGCGGCGGAGGGCCCGCGCAAGGCGGTGCTGATCGCGAGCGGCTCCGAGGTCGAGATCGCGCTCGCCACCGCGAAGCAGCTCGAAGCGGCCGGGCACGGCGCCGATGTCGTCTCGATGCCGAGCTGGGAGCGATTCGACGCGCAGCCCGCCAGCTACCGCGACTCGGTGCTGCCCGAGGGCGTTCTGCTCGTCTCGATCGAGGCCGGCACGACGATGGGCTGGGAACGTTATGTCGGCCGAAAGGGCCTGCGCTTCGGCATAGACAGCTTCGGCGCCTCGGCCCCGGTCAAGGCGCTCTACGATCATTTCGGCCTGACGGCCGACAAGCTTGCCCCGCAGATCATCGGGGCGCTCAACTAAAACAGGAGTATCGGCAATGGCGGTGAAAGTTGCGATCAACGGGTTCGGGCGCATCGGGCGCAACGTGGCGCGCGCGATCCTTGAGCGGACCGATCACGACCTTGAGCTGGTCTCGATCAACGATCTTGCCGACGCCAAGGCGAACGCCCTGCTGTTCAAGCGCGACTCGGTCCATGGCGCGTTCAGCGGCACCGTCGACGTCGACGGCAACGATCTGATCATCAACGGCAAGCGCATTCATGTGACCGCCGAGCGCGACCCGGCGAAGCTGCCGCACAAGGCGCAGGGCATCGACATCGCGCTGGAGTGCACCGGCTTCTTCGCCAACCGCAAGGGCGGTCAGGCGCATATCGATGCCGGCGCGAAACGCGTGCTGATCTCGGCCCCCGGCAAGGAGGTCGACCTGACCGTCGTGTTCGGCGTCAACCATGACAAGCTGACCGCCGATCACATCATCGTCTCGAACGCGTCGTGCACCACCAACTGCCTCGCCCCCTTTGCCAAGGTTCTGCACGAGGCGATCGGCATCGAGCGCGGCCTGATGACCACGATCCACGCCTATACCAACGATCAGAAGATCCTCGACCAGATCCACGAGGATCCGCGCCGCGCCCGCGCCGCCGCGATGTCGATGATCCCGACCACCACCGGCGCCGCCCGCGCGGTCGCCGAAGTGCTGCCGGCGCTCAAGGGCAAGCTCGACGGTTCGGCGATCCGCGTGCCGACCCCGAATGTCTCGGTCGTCGACCTTACCTTCACCCCGTCGCGCGACACGACGAAGGAAGAGGTCAACGCACTGCTCAAGGCGGCGTCCGAGTCGGGCCCGCTCAAGGGCGTGCTCGGCTATACCGACGAGCCGCTGGTCTCGATCGACTTCAACCATGACGCGCATTCGTCGACGATCGACAGCCTCGAGACCTCTGTCATCGAAGGCAAGCTCGTCCGCGTGCTCAGCTGGTATGACAATGAATGGGGCTTCTCGAACCGCATGGTCGACACCGCCGGCGCGATCGGCAAGCTGATCTGACGATGCCTGCGCTCTTCCATCTCGTCGCCCCGGCGAAGGCCGGGGCCGCCAGAGTGAAGAGCGCGCGTGTGCCGGTGGCGGCTCCGGCCTCCGCCGGAGTGGCGAGGAGGCGGGCATGCCCGGCCGCCTGATCGGCATCGCCCGCAAGGACCGTCCCTACGGCGTGATGGAGGTGCTCGATCACGCGAAGATAGGCCTCGAAACCGGGGTGGCGGGCGATTATCGCGGCGCGATGAAGCCGGGCCGCAACAAGCGCCAGGTGACGATCATTCTGGCCGAGGACTGGATGGCGGCGCTGGCCGATTTGGGGACACCGGTTGCCTGGGAGCAGCGCCGAGCGAACCTGCTGGTCGAGGGGATCGCCCTGCCGCGCGAAGCGGGGGCGCGGGTCCGGATCGGCACGGCGCTGTTCGAGATCACCGGCGAATGCGATCCGTGCCGGCGGATGGATGCGGTGGCCGACGGGCTGCAGATCGCGCTGCGCCCCGAATGGCGCGGCGGACGCAACTGCACGGTGATCGAGGCCGGCGCGATCGCGCTTGGCGACGATGTAAGACTTGAGGATTGAAAATGGCGTTCAAGACACTCGACGATCTGGGCGATGTGCGCGGCAAGAGGGTCCTCGTCCGCGAGGACCTCAACGTGCCGATGGAGGATGGCCGGGTCACCGACGACACCCGCCTGCGGGCCGCCGCGCCGACGATCGCCGAACTCGCCGACAAGGGCGCGATCGTGCTGGTGCTGGCGCATTTCGGACGGCCGAAGGGCGACCGTAACCCCGACATGAGCCTCGCGCTCGTCACCCATGCGTTCCGCGACGTGCTGGGCCGCGACGTGCGCTTCATCGGCGATTGCTGCGGCGAACAGGCCGAGGAAGCCGTTGCCCAGCTGGCGCCAGGCGACATCGCGCTGCTGGAGAATAGCCGCTTCCACAAGGGCGAGGAGAAGAACGACCCGGAGCTCGCCAAGGCGATCGCCCGGCTCGGCGACCTCTATGTCAACGACGCCTTCTCCGCCGCGCACCGCGCGCATGTCACCACCGAGGCGCTCGCGCATCTGCTGCCGGCCTATGCCGGCCGGTCGATGGAGGCCGAACTGGTCGCGCTCGAAAAGGCGCTGGGCCGGCCCGAGCATCCGGTTGCCGCGGTGGTCGGCGGCGCCAAGGTGTCGACCAAGCTCGACGTGCTCAAGCATCTTGTCGCGAAGGTCGATCATCTGATCATCGGCGGCGGCATGGCCAACACCTTCCTCGCCGCGCGCGGGGTCGATGTCGGCAAGTCGCTGTGCGAGCATGATCTGAAGGACACCGTGCTCGAAATCCTCGAGGCCGCCGAACAGGCCGATTGCATCGTCCACCTGCCCTATGACGTGGTGGTCGCGAAGGAATTCCGCGCCAACCCGCCGGTCCGCATCGTCAATGTCCATGAGGTCGCCGCCGACGAGATGATCCTCGACGTCGGTCCCGCAGCGGTCGAGGCGCTGGGCGACGCGCTCAAGACCTGCCGCACCTTGGTGTGGAACGGGCCGATGGGCGCGTTCGAGATCGCCCCCTTCGACACCGCGACGGTCGCGCTCGCGAAGACCGCGGCGGCGCTCACCAAGGGCGGCACGCTGGTCTCGGTCGCGGGCGGCGGCGATACCGTCGCGGCGCTCAACCATGCCGGCGTCGCCGGTGACTTCACCTTCGTGTCGACTGCGGGCGGCGCCTTCCTCGAGTGGATGGAAGGCCGCGAGCTGCCCGGCGTCAGGGCACTCGAAGCCTGAACGGAACGAACCGCGCCGTCCGGCGCACCAATGCACAAGCAGGAGAACAGGGCAGATGCTCGATCAGGACATGACCAGCAAGATCGCCGGCGGCAACGGCTTCATCGCCGCGCTCGACCAGAGCGGCGGATCGACCCCCAAGGCGCTCAAGGGCTATGGCATCGAGGAAGGCGCCTGGTCGGATGAGGCCGGCATGTATGGCCTGATCCACGACATGCGCTCGCGGATCATCACCTCGCCCGCCTTCACCGGCGACAAGGTGATCGGCGCGATCCTGTTCGAGCGGACGATGGACGGCCAGGTCGACGGCAAGCCGACCCCGCAGGCGCTGATCGCGCGCGGCGTCGTTCCCTTCATCAAGATCGACAAGGGGCTCGAGGACGAAAAGGACGGCGTCCAGCTGATGAAGCCGAATCCCGGCCTCGACACGCTGCTCGCCCGCGCGAAGGGGCTCGGTGTCTATGGCACCAAGGAGCGTTCGGTGATCAACCTCGCCAACCGCGCCGGGATCGCCGCGATCGTCAGGCAGCAGTTCGAGGTCGGCCGGCAGGTCCTCGCCGCCGGACTGATGCCGATCATCGAGCCCGAGGTGAACATCAAGAGCCCCGAGCGCGCCGCCGCCGACCAGATTCTGCTCGAAGAGACGCTCAAGGCGCTTGATGCGATGACCGGCGACGACAAGGTGATGCTGAAGCTGTCGCTGCCGGCCAAGCCCGGCCTGTTCGATCCGCTGGTCGCGCATCCGCGCGTGCTGCGCGTCGTAGCGCTGTCGGGCGGCTTCGCCCGCCCCGAGGCGTGCGTCGAACTGGCAAAGAACAAGGGCATCATCGCCAGCTTCAGCCGCGCGCTGCTCGAAGACCTGCGCCACCAGATGAGCGACGACGAATTCAACGCCTCGCTCGGCGGCGCGATCGACGAGATCTACACCGCGTCGACGAAGAAGACGGGCTGACATTCCTCCCTGTCCGAAGGACGGGGAGGGGGACCAGCGTAGCTGGTGGAGCGGTCTGCGCCCTTTCCACCCGCGCTGCTCCCCTGGTTAGGAATACCCCTCCACCACCTTCGGTGGTCCCCCTCCCCATGCTACGCATAGGGAGGGTCTTAGGGTAGGAACCCTCCATGACCGACGATTTCGACGACGACAGCGAGTCCCTCAGCCTCGACCCCAATTTCGCCGACCGCTTCGAGCGCGACGAACGCCGGGGCGACTGCAAACTCTACCTGATCTCGCCGCCCGCGATTGATGCGAGCTTCGCGGCGACGCTGGCCGCGGCGCTCGACGCCGGGCCGGTCGCGGCCTTCCAGCTGCGGCTCAAGGGGATCGACGACCACCGCATCGCCGAACTGGCGGGCCCGCTCCAGGCGGTCTGCGCGTCACGCGACGTGGCATTCATCGTCAATGATTCGATCGGGCTCGCCAAGCGGCTCGGCGCCGACGGCGTCCATCTCGGCCAGGACGATGGTGATCCGCGCGAGGCGCGGCAGGTGCTGGGCCCCGACGCGCAGATCGGCGTCACCTGCCATGACAGCCGCCACCTCGCGATGGAGGCGGGCGAAGCCGGCGCCGACTATGTCGCGTTCGGCGCCTTCTATCCGACCAGCACCAAGGAGACCGAGCACCGGCCCGACCCGTCGATCCTGGGCTGGTGGGCGACGCTGTTCGAACTGCCGAGCGTCGCGATCGGCGGGATCACCCCCGACAACGCCGCGCCGCTGATCGCGGCGGGCGCCGATTTCCTCGCGGTGTCGGGCGCGGTGTGGAACCACCCCGATGGCCCGGCGGCGGCGGTGAAGAAGTTCGCCGCGCTGAAGGGAATGGGTTAGCTTACCCCAGCTTCCCGAATTCCTTCTCGAATCCCGCGGTATCGCCCTGCTCCAGATAGCGCGCCTGTTCGACCCAGCGATCGCGAAACAGGCGGCCCTTGAAGGCGCCGAGCCGGCCGTCGACCTCGGCCGCCTGCGCAGGATCTAGCGCGGCGAGCTGGGCGAAGCGGCGGATACCGATGCCGATCAGCACCGCCTGTGCCTTGGGGCCGAGCCCCTTGATCCGGGTAAGTTCATCGGCCGGCAGGTCGGGATGGGCATCGATCCCCAGCAACGGGGTTGAGACGTCGAGCACCGCTGCAGCGGCGCTGTCGGCCAGACCATGGCCCTCGCGCGGCGCCGGCTTTGCGGTGGGCGGCGGCGGCGCGCTGTCCGACAGCGATACGCGCTGGGTCGGCTGGCGCAGCAGCAGGACAAGCCCGACAACGGCCAGGATCGCGACGATCGCCGCGATGATGAGGGTGGTGTTCGACATGCCTCGTCCTTCAATTCTCTATGCAGCTCACCAATGCGGCAGCGTCTCAGGCGTTCCGCAGCCGTGCCAGTTCGCGCCATCCTATGTCGCGGCGACAGAAACCGCTCGGAAAATCGAGCGCGTCGACCGCCGCATAGGCGGTATCGCGTGCCTCGGCGATATCCTGTCCGATCGCGGTGACGTTGAGCACCCGCCCGCCATTGGCGATCAGCCATCCCCCCTGCGACATCGCGGTACCGGCATGGAAGACCTTCGCGCCCTTCGCCTCGGCCTCGGCGATCTGGCGGATCGCGCCGCCCTTGGCCGGGGTGCCGGGATAGCCCTTCGCCGCCATCACCACGGTCAGCGCGCTGTTCGGCGACAGGCTGGGTGGCGGCAGCTCGTCGAGCCGGCCCTCCGCCACCGCAAGCAGCAGGGTGACCAGATCATCCTCCAGCCGCAGCATCAGCACCTGGCATTCGGGGTCGCCGAAGCGGGCATTATATTCGATCAGCTTGGGCCCCTCGGTGGTCAGCATCAGCCCGGCATAAAGCACGCCCGAATAGGGAATCCCCGCCGCCGCCATCGCCCGCACCGTCGGCTCGACAATCTCCTTCATCGCCCGCGCCTGCAGCTCGGGGGTCAGGACGGGGGCGGGGCTATAGGCGCCCATGCCGCCGGTATTGGGCCCGACATCGGCGTCGCCGACGCGCTTGTGATCCTGCGCCGAGCCAAAGGGGACCACGGTCTTGCCGTCGGTGAGCGCGAAGAAGCTCGCTTCCTCCCCGGTCAGATATTCCTCGATCACCACCTCGGCACCGGCGCTGCCGAAGCTGCCGCCGAACATGTCGTCGATCGCGGCCTCGGCCTCGGCGCGGCTCTCGGCGATCACCACGCCCTTGCCCGCCGCCAGACCGTCGGCCTTGATCACCACCGGAACCCCGAAGCTGTCGAGCGCCGACCGGGCTGATCCGGCATCGTTGAAGCGGCCATAGGCGGCTGTGGGGATATTTTCGCGCCGGCACAGATCTTTGGTGAAGCCCTTCGATCCTTCGAGCTGCGCGGCGGCCTTGCTCGGCCCAAAGGTGAGGATGCCGTTTTCGCGCAACAGGTCGGCAAGACCCGCGACCAGCGGCGCTTCGGGGCCGATCACGACCAGCCCGACATTCTCCTCGCGCGCGAAGGCCAGCACCGATTCGATATGGCCCGGGTCAAGGTCGACGCATTCGGCGCATTCGGCTATGCCGGGATTGCCGGGTGCGGCGAAGAGCTTGGTGAGGCGTTCGGATTGCGACAGCTTCCAGGCCAGCGCATGCTCGCGGCCCCCCGATCCCAGCAGCAGGACGATCATGAACGAACTTCTCCCCGGTGAACCCCACAGCGACGGGCCCCGCCTGTTAGCCGAGGAGGCGCCGGGCGACAACGCACCCGCGCTCAGCGTCACCGAATTATCGGGCGCGCTCAAGCGCAGCGTCGAGGAGGCGTTCGGCCATGTCCGCGTGCGCGGCGAGATTTCGGGGTTCAAGCGGCACAGTTCGGGCCATTGCTATCTGAGCCTGAAGGACGATCGCGCCTGCATCGACGGGGTGATCTGGAAGGGCCAGGCGGCGGCGATGCGCTTCCGCCCCGAGGACGGGATCGAGGTGATCGCGACTGGCAAGCTGACGACCTATCCGGGCCGCTCCAAATATCAGATCGTGATCGACCGGCTGGAACTGGCGGGCCAGGGCGCGCTGATGGCGCTGCTCGACCAGCGCCGCCGGATGCTCGCCGCCGAGGGGCTGTTCGACGACAGCCGCAAACGCCCGCTGCCGTTCATGCCGCGGGTCATCGGGGTGGTGACCTCGCCCACCGGCGCGGTGATTCGCGACATCCTCCACCGGCTTGAGGACCGCTGCCCGACGCATGTCATCCTCTGGCCGGTCGCGGTCCAGGGCGAGGGCGCGGCGGCGCAGATCGCCCGCGCGGTACGCGGTTTCGGCGCGCTGCCCGAAGGCGGGCCGATTGCGCGTCCCGACCTGCTGATCGTCGGGCGCGGCGGTGGTTCGGTCGAGGATCTCTGGGCGTTCAACGAGGAAGAGGTGGTCCGCGCGATCGCCGACTCACCGATCCCCGTCATTTCCGCCGTCGGCCATGAGACCGACACCACCCTGGCCGATTTCGCCGCCGACCGCCGCGCGCCGACCCCCACCGCCGCCGCCGAGATGGCGGTGCCGGTGCGCGCCGACCTCGCCCATCATGTTCGCGAACTGGGTGCGCGCGCCGAACGGCTGGCGCGCCGCTACCGCGAGCGCGCCGGCGAGCGTTTCGAGGCGGTCGCCGACCGCTTCCCCGCGCTCGACAGCCTGTTCGCGGGTCAGCAGCAGCGGCTCGACGACATTGCCGAACGCCTGCCCCGCGCACTCGGCCAGCGCATCGCGCATGCGCGCGGCGACCTCGCCCAGGCGGCGGGGGCGCTGCGTCCCGCCCTGCTCGATCGCAAGCTCGAACGTGCGAAGGAGCGGCTGGCGGCGGTACGGCTCAGCGACAGGCCGATCCGCGCGAAGATCGACGAGGGCCATGTCGCACTCGACCGGCTGTGGCGGATCGCCGGGCAGCTCCATCCCGACAAGCCGCTCGCACGCGGCTATGTCCGCGTCGAGAAGCGCGGCGGCGGGGTGCTCACCGGAGCCGCCGAGGCGAAGGCGGCGGGGCTGTTGACGCTCCACTTCGCCGATGGGCTGGTCGACGCGCAGGTTGAGAATGGCGCTAGGCCCGCTTATGCGAAACCGAAGGGCCCCGAACAGAGTGCCACGCGCCAGCAGGACCTTTTCTGACCGGCGCTGCGCGACCTATATCGAGCGCAAAGGAACGACATATGCTGATGAACGCCGGCCGCCTCGCCAAGCTCAACTATCTCGCCAACGGCTTCCGCGTGCTGGTGCCGGGCGACCACGTCATCTGCGCGATATCGGGCGCACCGATAGCGCTCGACGAGCTGCGCTACTGGAGCGTGGTGCGGCAGCAGGCCTATGCCAGCGCGGTCGAGGCCACCAAGGCGGAGCAGGCGGATTGAGGGCATCCGGTGAAAGCCCCTCCTCTTTAGGTGAGGGGGGAAGCAGCACGCTCGCCGGTCGATCATGGACCTTCCTTCTCCCGCTGCTGCTCGCAGGCTGCACGCCCGCGATCGTCCGGCAGGCCCCGATCCCCGCATCGCCCGCCCCCGCCCGCATCGTCGACAATGCCGATTTCGCCCTGTCGGGCGCGATCGAGCAGGGCGGGCTGGCGAGCGGCACCCTGCCGACCGGCACGCAAAGCCTGAGCGTTGACGGCAAGCCGGTCGGCTTCGCGACCGACGGTCGCTTCATCATCGCCTTCGACCGGGACGCGGGGCCGCTGGCGCGCATCGAGGCGGAACAAGTCGACGGCACGATTTTGCGGCAAAACCTGACGGTCGCGCCGCGCCGATGGCAGATCGAATCGCTGCCCACCCTGCCGCGCGGCACCACCCCGACCCCCGAATTCCTCGCTCGCCGCAAGATCGAGCTCGACCAGATCATAGCCGCCCGCGCGCTATCTTCGCCAAGCGAAGGCTGGCGACAGCGCTTCATCTGGCCGGTGACCGGCCGGATCAGCGGGGTGTTCGGATCGCAGCGCATCTATGCGGGCGAACCCGGCGCCTATCATTCGGGAGTCGATGTTGCCCGCCCGGCCGATACGCCGATCGTCGCGCCCGCCGACGGCGTGGTGATCCTCGCCGCCGCCTCGCCCTTCTCGCTGGAGGGCAATCTGCTGATGATCGACCATGGCATGGGACTCAATTCGGCCTTCCTGCACCTGTCGCGGATCGACGTCGCGGTCGGCCAGAGCATCAGACAGGGCGACACGCTCGGCGCGATCGGGATGACCGGCCGCGCAACGGGGCCGCATCTCCACTGGGCGGTCAAATGGCACGATGCGCGGATCGATCCGGCGCCGCTGGCGGGAGCGATGCCGCGTTGGAAATAGCCGTCATGGCAAGATTGCGGAGCGAATTTTTCCACGATGGCCCGGCAATCGAACAGCTTGTCGAACGCCTGGGACCGCCGCGGGGGATCCGTAGCCGGAGCTGCGGTCGCGAAAAGCGGCGCTGCGGCCAGAAACAATGTCGTTCCGGGCACATAATCTGGCCGGATTCGGTTGATGTTGAAACATTGTAACAGTCCGGTGCCTGGATAGTGCAACGAGATTTCGTGACTGTTGCATAAATACGACATCGCGCCTGCAACATGTCCGGCGAATGAACCTCCGCTTTACAGTCTGATCGCATTTCTTGCACATCACCGTCATGCCGGATCGAAATGGGCAGGTGTGCCAGCGCCTCTCAATTCGCAAAGGTTGGGCCGGGGCGAATGCTCCGCTCTCTCCAGAAAAGGGACTGGAAAGTGACTATTACTCAGAAGAAGTTCAGCCGTTACGGCATGAGCACGAGCGTGGCTGCGGTCGCGCTTGCAATGGTTTTCGGCTCGTCGGTCGCCAATGCGCAAAGTGCGCCGGCCGCTGAAGAAGCCGATGACGTCATCATCGTCACCGGCTCGCGCATCGTTCGCCCGAACCTCGAATCGAACAGCCCGGTCGCGGTCGTGACCGGCGAAGAGGTCGTCAAGAACGCCGACATCACGCTCGAGAGCTTCCTGAACACGCTGCCGCAGGTCAATCCCGCCGGCACGTCGACCTCGAACAATCCGGGCAATAACGGCCAGTCGAACATCGATCTTCGCGGCCTGGGTTCGAACCGCAACCTCGTCCTGATCAATGGCCGCCGCCCGATGGTGTCGGCGTCGAACCAGACGGTCGATCTCAACACCATCCCGCAGGGCCTGATCTCGCGCATCGACGTGACGACCGGCGGCGCGGGCGCGGCTTATGGTGCCGACGCCATCGCGGGTGTCGTGAACATCATCACCAAGCCCGACTATAACGGCCTCGAACTGTTCGCGAATTATTCGAATGCCCTTCCGAAGAAGGACGCCCGCGAATATCAGCTCAGCGCCACTGCCGGCATCAACTTCAACGAGGGCCGCGGCAACATCGCGATCTCGGGCGAATATTCGGCACGTCAGGGCCTGATCAAGGCGCAGCGCGCCTTTGCGTCGCAGGCGACGTCGACCACGGGCTCGTTCCCGACCGGCTCGCCGACCAACAGCGCGACCAACCCCTTCTCGCAGGCGGCGGTGACGGCGCTGTTCACGGGTTATGGGGCACTGGCCAAGGACATTCCGACCCCGACCCTGCTTGGTTTCAACTCCGACGGCACGCTGTTCGGCCGCGGCACCTTCAACAACCCGCGCGATGTCACGAACTTCCGCTACGCGCTCGACAGCCCGGCCAATCCGAACCTCAACTATTTCCCTGATTTCTACAGCTACAACTTCGACATTGTGAACCTGCTCGTTCTCCCGCTGAAGCGTAAGTCGGCCTTCGGGCAGGCGAACTATGAGTTCAGCGACAATTTCGAATTCTTCGCTCAGGGCGGTTACACCGAATATAAGTCGTCGACCGCGCTTGCGCCGACGCCGGTCAGCACCGGCATCGTCGATCCCACCAGCACCCAGTCGGCGCTCAACGCCCGTTCGCCACTGGTCGCGGCCGGCAGGCGCATCACCGGTTTTGTGGTTCCTGCCACCAATCCGTTCATCTCGGCTGACATTCGCGCGCTGCTCAATTCGCGTACCGGCGATGATCCGCTGCTCACGGGCAGCGGCGCTGCCGAAGGTCTCCGCATTGGCTACCGCTTCCTCGGCACCGGCCTGCGCGAACAGTCGTTCACCAACAAGGTCAAGCAGGGCCTGGCCGGTCTCCGCGGCGAGATCGTCCCCGGCTGGCGTTACGAAGCCTATTATTCGTACGGCAAGACCACGATCGATCAGGCCGCCAAGGGCAACGTCAACGTCCAGAAGGTGCAGCAGTTGCTCGAAGCCGCCGATGGCGGCGCCAGCCTCTGCGCGGGTGGCTTCAACCCGTTCGGCATCCAGCCCTTCTCGCCGCAGTGCGTCGACTTCGTTGACGAAGTCGGCTTCACCAAGACGACCTTCACCCAGAAGGTTGCGCAGGCCTATGTCCAGGGCGACCTGGTCGAACTGCCGGCCGGCACGGTGTCGATGATCCTGGGCGCCGAGCAGCGCAAGTTCCGCTATGCGTTCGATCCGGGCGCGCTGTTCGGTCCGATCGCGGGCTTCAACACCAGCACGCCTGATCTGGGCACCAACAAGTTCCTCGATTTCTTCGGCGAACTGTTGATCCCGATCGCCAAGGACGCACCCTGGGCCGACTCGCTTGAGCTCTCGCTCACCGCGCGTCATTCGAAGAGCGACTTCAACGACGTTCAGAACGGCGTTAACGGCGCTCCCTCGAAGGATTGGGCCTATGGCGGCACGCTGACCTGGGCTCCGGTCCGCGAACTGCGCTTCCGCGCAAGCTACCAGCATTCGGTGCGTGCGCCTAACTTCGGCGAACTGTTCTCGGGTGGCGGCAGCTTCCCGCAGATCTTCGATCCCTGCTCGAACGGGACCAACTTCCGTACCTCCAAGGGCGCCACGGCCGCTGCGCTCTGCCAGGCGACCGGCGTTTCTGCCGGCACGATCGGCACCTTCGTGGCAACTCCGGGCGCTCAGGCGTTCCTGACCGTCACGGGTAATCCGAACCTGAAGCCTGAAAAATCGGACACGATGACCTTCGGCGCGGTGTTCAACGCCCTGGGCTTCACCGGATCGATCGATTATTACAACATCAAGGTGAAGGACACGATCTTCAGCCCGGATGTGAACGAGATCATCGCGTCCTGCTATGGCTATAACGACATCAACACCGGCTTGAGTGCTGCCAGCCCCTTCTGTCAGGGCCTGGCGCGTTCGGGAGACAACATCACGGGCATCTATCTGCCGGTGGCGCTCGGTGGCGATCCTGCGACGGGTTACTTCCAGGCGATCAACCAGGGCAGCGTGAAGACTTCGGGCATCGACGTCCAGCTTGGCTACAAGCTGCCGACGCCGTTCCTCGAGGCAAATGCCTCGTTGAACTTCAACCTCCTGCTCAACTATCTGATCGACTACAAGGTTGAGGGTCTCGGTGGTCTGAAGACCGATTATTCGGGTACCGCTTCCTATTTCGGCGCTGGTCTCGGCACCAGCTTCCCGAAGTGGAAGGGCACGTTCAACACCGCGCTGAACATCGCACCGTTCACGTTCAGCTCGCGTATCCGCTATATCGACGCGATGAAGAACCGCGCGGCGGTCCAGTTCGTGGGTGAGAACTTCACCGGTCCTGGCACCGTGTGGTATTTCGACTTCGCGGGCGAAGTGACGATCGACAAGGTGACCCTGCGGGCTGGTCTGAACAACGCGTTCGACAAGAAGCCGCCGTCATACGCGCCGAACGTCCAGTCGGGCACCGATCCGTCGACCTATGACGTCATCGGTCGCCGCGCCTATGTGTCCGCGCGCTTGAAGTTCTAAGTCTTCGCGAACACAAACTGATCGAGAGGGCGGGGATAGGATTCCCGCCCTCTTTTTCATATCAAGGCCATTATGACGTCGCTTTCAGATCGATTTAACGGTGCGCTCACGGCGCTGTCGCGTGGCGACGTGGCGACGGCCCGCGCGCATGGCGACGCGCTGCTCAAGGTGCAGCCGCGCAACCCGTCGGTGTTGCAGTTGATGGGGGTGATCTGCAGCGAAGCGGGCGACTTCGCCGGCAGTGCGGGCTTCTTCCGCAATGCCATCGCCCACGGCGCCGACGTCGCCGACAATAGCCTGAATCTTGCCAAGGCGCTGTTCTCATCAGGCGCGGCGGACGAGGCGCTGGCCGTGTGCGAACAGTCGCAGGCCGGCGACCTGCCCGAACTGCGTCGCATGCGCGCCGATATTCTGAAGGCGCAAGGCCGCCTCGACGAAGCGGCCGCGCTGTACGAGCAGATCGTGCACGACCTGCCCGACGACTTCGGAAGCTGGAACAATCTGGGCAACACCCGCCATGAAATGGGCGATCTCGAAGGCGCGCTGTCGGCGCTGCAGCAAGCCCGCCAGCTGAACGATCAATCGTCGCTGGTGTTTCTCAACATGGGGCGGGTGCTCATCTCGATGGACCGCCATGAGGATGCCTGCCTGATCCTCGAAAAGGCCGCCCTGCTTGCGCCACAGGACCCCCTTCCGCTGATCGAGCTTGGCCGCACCCTGACGAGCATCGACCATCCCACCGCTGGCCTGCGCGCGCTGGGCGCGGCAGCACGGCTCGATCCCCGCGACCCGAAGATCTTCGTCGCGATGGGGCTCGCCTTTTCCGATCTGTCGGATCCGCAGAAGGCCGAACAGGCCTTTCGCTTCGCGTTGCAGGCCAATCCCGCCTCGCTGCCGGCGCTGCTCAATCTGGGCGTCCTGCTTGAAAAGGCCAATCGTCTCGAAGAACTTGAGGCCATCGTTGAACAAGCGAGCCGGCTCAGCCCCGACAGCGGTGAATCTCGCTATCTGCGCGCGCTGGCGCTGAGCCGTGCCGGACGGACCGAGGAAGCCCTGGAGTGCGCGCGAGCCATCCAGACCACCGCAATCCATCCCGCGATGCTGGCGCAGTTCATCGGCCAGCTGGCCGATCGCCTCGGCAGGATCGAGGAGGCCTTCGCGGCCTTCGAGGAGATGAACCGGACGATGGCGCAGAGCCCGCTGGGCATCGGCGTCGATCGCGGCGCCTATCAGCGCGGCATTGAGCGGCTCCAGAAAGAAACAACGCCCGAATGGTTTGCGCGCTGGTCCGCCGTCGCATCGGCGCCGGATCGGCCCAGCCCCGCCTTCATCGTCGGCTTTCCCCGATCGGGAACGACATTGCTCGATACGATGCTCATGGGCAACGGCGCGACCCATGTGCTCGAAGAAGTCCCCATTCTCGAGGAACTGTCGAATGAACTCGGCGATTTCACGCGAATCGCGGCGCTCGGAGCCGAGGAAGTGCGCGGTCTGCGGGCGCGCTATTTTGAAAAGCTCGACGCCCAGTCGCCACCCGCGCCGGGCAAGCTTGTCATCGACAAGAATCCGCTTTCGATGATCCGCGTCCCGCTGATCCATCGGTTGTTTCCCGATGCTCGGATCATCCTGGCGATGCGGCATCCCTGCGATGTCGTGCTCAGTTGCTACATGCAGAATTTCAAGCCGACCGAAGCGATGTCGAGCTTCCTCGACCTGAGCAACGCCAGCCGGACCTATGACCGGATATTCAGCTATTGGGAGCATTGCCGCACCATCTTTCCGATCGACATGCACATGCTTCGCTATGAGGATATGATCAGCGATCCCGAAGCCGTGCTGCGGCCGCTCGTCGATTTCCTCGGCCTGTCATGGGACGGCGCGGCGCTCGACCATCAGGAGACGGCGCGAAATCGGGGGTTCATCCGCACGCCCAGTTACGCCCAGGTCACCGAAGGGCTCTATCAGCGTGCCAGCGGACGCTGGACCCGATACCGCGACCAGATGAAATATGCGCTGCCGGTGCTCACGCCCTGGATCGAGCGCTATGGCTATGACCTCGAATAAAATCTCCCGCTCGGCCCTCCTCAGGGTGAGCTGGGGGAGGGGACGCATAGGGCGGATCAGCCGCGCGACCGCAGCCAGCCCGTGACCGACAGGCGCGGCTCTGGCGCGAGCGGGGTGACATAGCTGACACTATGCCGTGCGGGCACCGCGAACAGGCGCAGCGCACCGAGGGCGGGCACAAACGCCTCCTCGATATGGCCGTCAGCGCGATGGAACATCAGCAACCCGCCCCATTCGGCCCGCCAGACCGGTGAAAGACCCAGCACATAGGCCGCGCGCCGGCCTTTTCCCGCCACATCATCGTCATGCTCCGTGAGGAAATGCCCCGCCGAATAGGCGGTCGCCTGACCATCAGCGAAATCGAGCCCGTCGAGCCCGCTGATCTGTTCGATCACATCGAGCACCGGGCGCGACGACATGAAGCGAACGAAGGCATCGAGCAACGTATCGCCATCGCTGCGGGCGGCCGGATCGTCCGGCACGCGAATGCTCTCGTAGCGATACTGAAACCCGGACCGGGCCGCCGCGATCACTCGCCGGTCAAGCTCAACCCGCTGCTCTTCCGAAAGCTGTCCTACACCCTCGCGCGGAATCTCGTAAACCGCGTCACCGGCGTTGAGAACAAGCGTCCAGTCTTCGCGCCCGAGGAGATGCGCGCGGAGCCGCGCGGCGTCCCCGGCGGCAAGAAAATCGCCGATTTCAACCCGCCCCGTCCGGGCGAAGACGGTTCGCAGTGCCGCTACGTCCAACTCGGGACCGATGCTGAATCCATAATCCATCAATCGCGATCTTAACCAACGCACAGGCACTTCGCCATGCCGTTGGCAGATGCCGACGTCCCGCCGCTAGAGTTGCTAAGGCCCGGACGCGCTGATAAATGTGAACGCAACGATGCTGGAGCTGAACATGCGTGTTTTCGGTGCAATGATTGTTGCTTCGATGGTGACCGGCCTCACTGCCGGCCCGATACAGGCCGAAGTCTCGGGCACGCAGGCGGCACAGGAGCGCCAGGAGGACAAGATCGTGTGCCAGTCCCGGCCGATGACCGGAACCCGTTTCCGGACCAAGACCTGTCATACGGTCGCGCAGTGGGACAAGATCGCCGAGGAAAACCGCCGGTCGTTCGAGGAGATGAAGGCACCGCTCATCGAAACGCGGCGCAACTGACGCTGTCCTTTGCATGAGCACAGGCGACGACGGGCGCCTCGACAGAACAGGACCCTATGCGCCTCGACCGACCCCTGCTGAAACTCCCCCGGCGCTACTGCGCCGACAGCCTTGCCGCCGAAATCGCGGCGCTGCCGCCATCGGCATGGCTGCCGCATCCCGGCAAGCTGCCCGGCAATGATGCGGTGCCGCTGATCACGCCGGGCGGCACCGTCTCGAACGGCTTTGCCGGCGCGATGGCGCCTACCGAGGCGCTGCGCGCCTGCCCCTATATCATGCAGATCATGGCCGATCTCGGCGCGGTCTGGGGGCGCAGCCGGCTGATGGGGCTGGCGGCGGGCGCCGACGTGCCCGAACATGTCGACGTCGGCTATTATTGGCGCACCCATCTGCGCGTCCATGTCCCGATCGTCACCGAACCCGGCGTATCCTTCACCGCCGGCGGCGAGACCGTCCATATGGCGGCGGGCGAGGCCTGGGTGTTCGACACCTTCCAGATGCACCGTGTCCGCAACGCCGGCAGCGCCAAGCGCGTCCATCTCGTCCTCGACACGGTCGGCGGCGAGCGGCTGTGGGATCTGGTCGAGGCGGCGCAGCGCGGCGACGCCGAATCGGTGCTGGTCGCGCCGGGCGCGACGGCGGGGCCGATCGCCTATGAGCAGGTCAACCTGCCCGAGATCATGTCGGGCTGGGAGATACGCTGTCATGTCGACTATCTCCTCGGGCTTGCCCCCACCGGCCCCGCCACCGACGCGGTGGCGCTGCGGCTCGAACGCTTCACCAGCAATTGGATGGCGGTCTGGGCCGAACATGGCAGCGGCACCGGCGGACTGCCGGCCTATCGCCGCCTGATCGAGGCGATCAGGGACGAGCTGCGTACCCTGCGCGCCTCGGCGATCCTGCTGTCGAACCGGGTGCCGCTCGATCGTGCGCTCGGCGAGCTGATCTTCATGGTCGCGGTGCCCCCTGTCCGACCCCAGGCCGCGCTCGCCGCCGCCGGCTGACCGCCATGATCATATCGCACCAGCACCGCTTCATCTTCGCCGCGGTTCCCAAGACCGGCACCCATTCGGTGCGTCAGGCGCTACGCGGGCATATGGGCCCCGACGATGTCGAACAGGCGCGGCTGATCGTCGAGAAGCGCTTCCCCTGGCCCGAGCTGGCGGCGGTCGGCCATGGCCATCTGAGCTTCGAGGAGGTCCGCCCTTTCCTCGGCGAAGAAGCCTTCGCCGGCTATGTGAAGTTCGCCTTCGTCCGCAATCCGTTCGACCGCTTCATCTCCTACTGCTCGTTCGCGACGAGCAAACAGGGCAGTTTCGAGCGCGATCCGCAGGGCGTTATGCGCCATTTCCTGTTCACGGCGCCCCCTGAGAACCACATGGTCTTCTGGCCGCAGCACCGCTTCGTCACCGGCCCCGACGGCGCGGTCCAGGCCGACATGATCGGCAAGGTCGAAGCGATGCAGGCAAGCTATGACGCGATCGCGGCACGGATCGGCATCGCCTCCGCCGCGCTCGAACGGGTCAACAGCTCGAAGCGCGGCGACTATCGCGACTATTATGACCAGGAACTGATCGACGGGGTCGCGAAGCGCTACGCCCGCGACCTCGACCTGTTCGGCTATGATTATTGATGGCCGCGATCACCGCCAATCCGCGCAAGACGCTGTCGGTCCGCCGGCTCGGCCCGGTCGATATCGCCGCGCTGCGCGACGCCGTGCTCGCCATCCCCGAGACCGAATGGGACCGTGAGAATGCCGACAAGCCCAACCGCTTCGAAGCGCTCGACAGCACCCGGCACATCGTCTTCCGCTTCGTCGCGAACCTGCGCGACTGGCGCAGCGATTATGACCGGCCGAACTGGGCCGAGTGGCGCGCGCTGATAGAGCCGGTGCTGGCGCAGGCGGTCGCCGGCTATGGCTATGCCCACGGCGTCTTCCCGAGGATCATGCTCGCGCGGATGCCCGGCGGCGGCACGATCAAGCCGCACCGCGACGCCAACCCCGCCGCCAAATGGCCGCACAAGATCCATGTGCCCTTGCAGACCAATGACGGGGTCAGCTTCCTGATCGACGGGATCGACCATATGCTGCCCGAAGGCGAAGCCGCCGAGGTCAACAACATGACCGTCCACGCGGTCGAGAATCGCGGGACCAGCGACCGGATTCACCTGATCTTCGAATATTATGACGCCGATCAGGCGGAACCGGAGTGGCTGGCGGAGGTGCTGGCGAAAGCCTGATCCATCGTCGCCCCGGCGGAGGCCGGGGCCGCCATAGCTTGCGCGGCGACGGTGCGTCAGGAGCCGCTGGCGGCCCCGGCCTCCGCCGGGGCGACGCCTGTCTCTATCCCACCGTCAACTCCAGCTTGCCGTCGCCCTCGTCGATTCTGAGCGTCGATCCGTCGGGCACGTCGCCGCGCAGGATCGCGTCGGCGAGCGGATCCTGCAAATATTTCTGCACCGCGCGCTTGAGCGGCCGGGCACCGTAGACCGGATCATAGCCCACCCGGCCCAGCCAGGCGCGCGCGCCGTCGCTGAGGTCGAGCCTGACCTTGCGGTCCTTGAGCAGCTTGCCGACCCGGCCGACCTGAATGTCGACGATCGGCCCCATATGCTCGGCCGCCAGCCGATGAAACAGGATGATCTCGTCCAGCCGGTTGAGGAATTCCGGGCGGAAATGCGCGCGGACCATCTCCATCACCTGGTCCTCGACGCTATCGACATCCTGCCCGTCGCCCAGGTTCGACAGATATTGGCTGCCGAGATTCGAGGTGAGGATGATGATCGTGTTCGAGAAGTCGACCGTGCGGCCCTGCCCGTCGGTCAGCCGCCCGTCGTCGAGCACCTGGAGCAGGACGTTGAACACGTCCGCATGCGCCTTCTCGACCTCGTCGAACAGCACCACCTGATAGGGTCGCCGGCGCACCGCCTCGGTCAGCACACCGCCCTCTTCATAGCCGACATAGCCTGGGGGCGCGCCGATCAGCCGCGAGACCGAATGCTTCTCCATGAACTCGGACATGTCGATACGGACCATCGCCGCCGAATCGTCGAACAGGAATTCGGCCAGCGCCTTGGTCAGCTCGGTCTTGCCGACACCCGTCGGGCCGAGGAACAGGAACGAGCCGAGCGGCCGGTTGGGGTCCTGCAGGCCCGCGCGCGAACGGCGCACCGCGCGCGCAACCGCGTCGACCGCGTCCTTCTGGCCGATCACCCGTTTGCCGAGCTCTCCCTCCATCGCCAGCAGCTTCTCGCGCTCGCCCTCCAGCATCCGTTCGACCGGGATACCGGTCCACCGCGCGACGACCCCGGCGATGTCCTCGCTGGTCACCTCCTCGCGCAGCATCGCGCCCACGGTCGCCCCGGCGGCTTCGTCGAGCGCCTTTTCGAGATTGGGAATAACCCCATAGCTCAGCTCGCCCGCGCGGCCGAGGTCGCCCCGGCGCTGCGCCTGATCGAGCTCGATCCGGGCGGCATCGAGTTGCTCCTTCAGCTTGGCCTCGGCGTTGATCTTGTCCTTCTCGCCCTGCCAGCGCTGGGTGAGCTCGCCCGACTGTTCCTCAAGCTCGACCAAATCGGACTCGAGCGCGTCGAGCCGGTCCTTAGACGCCGCGTCGGTTTCCTTCTTCAGCGCCTCGCGCTCGATCTTGAGCTGGATGATCCGCCGGTCGAGATTCTCGATCTCCTCGGGCTTCGATTCGACCTCCATGCGCAGCCGCGATGCGGCCTCGTCCATCAGGTCGATCGCCTTGTCGGGCAGGAAGCGATCGGCAATGTAACGATGGCTGAGCGTCGCCGCCGCGACCAGCGCGCTGTCGGTGATCCGCACGCCGTGGTGCAGCTCATATTTCTCCTTGAGCCCACGCAGGATAGAGATCGTGTCCTCGACGGTCGGTTCGCCGACGAATACCGGCTGAAAGCGCCGCTGGAGCGCCGGGTCCTTCTCGACATGCTTGCGATATTCGTCGAGCGTGGTGGCGCCGATGCAATGCAGTTCGCCGCGCGCAAGCGCGGGCTTGAGCAGGTTGCTCGCATCCATCGCGCCCTCGGACTTGCCCGCGCCGATCAAGGTGTGCATCTCGTCGATGAACAGGATGATCTGGCCTTCGGCGCCCTTCACCTCGTCGAGCACGCCTTTCAGCCGCTCTTCGAACTCGCCGCGATATTTGGCGCCGGCGATCAGGCTGCCCATGTCGAGCGCCATCACCTTGCGGTCCTTCAGGCCATCGGGGACGTCGCCATTGGCGATGCGCAGCGCCAACCCTTCGGCGATCGCGGTCTTGCCGACGCCCGGTTCGCCGATCAGTACCGGGTTGTTCTTGGTGCGCCGTGCCAGCACCTGGATGGTGCGGCGGATTTCCTCGTCGCGGCCGATCACCGGATCGAGCTTGCCCTCGCGCGCCACCGCGGTCAGGTCGCGCGCGAACTTCTTGAGCGCATCGTAACGGTCCTCGGCCGACTGGGTATCGGCGGTGCGCCCGCCACGCAGTTCGTTGATCGCGCTGTTGAGCGCCTCGGTGCGCAGCCCGGCCTCGGCGAGCGCCTTGCCCGCCGGACTGGTGGTGACAAGCGTGAGCGCGAGCAGCATCCGCTCGACCGTGACATAGCTGTCGCCCGCCTTCTGCGCGACCTGCTCGGCCTGGTCGAGGACGCGGGCGAGATCATTGTCGATGGCCGGGGTCTGCTGGGCGCCGCCGCCGGAGACGGCGGGAATCTTCGCCAGCGCCGCGTCGGTGGCGCGCAGCGCGACGGCGGCGTCGCCGCCCGCGGCCTTGATCAGCCCGGCGGCCATGCCCTGTTCGTCTTCGAGCAGCGCCTTCAGCAGATGTTCGGGAGCGATACGCTGATGGCTCATCCGGATCGCGACGGTCTGCGCCGCCTGGAGAAAGCCCTTGGCGCGGTCGGTGAATTTTTCGAGGTTCATGGCTGATCCCTGTTTCTGATCCGCATCATATGGTGTGGTAATTTTACAACACAAGATTGTATTGGATGAATCTCTTTCGGTCCTCCCCGCTGGGAACACCGATCAACCGTCCTCGCGGTTCGACCAGCGTATTGCACGCATATTGCACCCTTGGCCTCACAGGGTAGAGTGATCGGCAATCCCTCCCCAATACGGAAGTTCCCGCATGCGCCGTACCCTGTTCCGTCCGATTGCCGCGCTGTTGCTCGCGACCTCGCTGACCACGCCCTCATTGGCCGCCGAACCCGCCACCGTCGCCGCGCTCGTGAAGGCGGTGGACATCCCCTATGAGAGCTTCACGCTCGACAACGGCCTGCGCGTGATCGTCCATACCGACCGCAAGGCGCCCGTCGTCGCGGTGTCGGTCTGGTATCATATCGGATCGAAGGACGAACCGAAGGGCAAGACCGGCTTCGCGCATCTGTTCGAGCATCTGATGTTCAACGGGTCCGAAAATGCGAATGAGGATTTCTTCAAGCCGCTCGAGGCGATCGGCGCGACCGACCTGAACGGCACCACCTGGTTCGACCGCACCAACTATTTCCAGACGGTGCCGACCGGCGCGCTCGACATGACGCTGTTCCTCGAATCGGACCGGATGGGCCATCTGCTCGGCGCGATCGACAAGGCCAAGCTCGATAACCAGCGCGGCGTCGTCCAGAACGAGAAGCGCCAGGGCGACAACGAACCTTACGGCCTTGTCGAATATGCCCAGCTTGCCGCACTCTTCCCCGAAGGCCATCCCTATCGTCATTCGACGATCGGCTCGATGGACGATCTGAATAGCGCCAGCCTCGAAGACGTGAAAAACTGGTTCCGCGCCCATTATGGCCCGAATAACGCGGTGCTGGTGCTGGCCGGCGATATCGACGCGGCGACCGCAAAGGCGAAGGTCCGGAAATGGTTCGGCGACATCCCCAGGGGCCCGGAGACCGCGCGCGCCGAAGTGCCGGTCCCGACCCTGAAGGCGCCGGTCGATCAGCTGATGAAGGACCGGGTCGCGCAGACCCGCATCTATCGCAACTGGGTGGTGCCCGGGCTCAACGATCCCGATCTGATCCCGCTCGACCTTGGCATGGACGTGCTGGGCGGGCTCGCCTCGTCGCGGCTCGACAATGCGCTGGTGCGCAAGGCGAAGACCGCGGTTTCGGTGACGGCAGGGGTGCAGCAGTTCGAGAAAATCTCGCTGATCGAGGTGACCGCCGATGTGAAGCCGGGGGTTGATGCGAAGCTGGTCGCGAAGCAGCTCGACGACCTGATCGCCGCCTTCATCAAGACCGGGCCGACCGCCGACGAGGTGAAGCGCGCCGCGACCAGACAGGTCGCCAGCGAGATCGCCGGGCTCGAAACAGTGGGCGGCTTCAGCGGCAAGGCGGTGACGCTGGCCGAGGGCGCGGTCTATTCGGGCGATCCGGAGAAGTACAAGAAAGACCTTGCCGCCGCTGCGGTGGCGACCCCCGAGAGCATTCGCGCCGCGCTCGGCAAATGGATGACGCGCCCGGCCTATCGCCTGGTCGTCGAGCCCGGCGAGCGCACCGCATCCGACATGGCGGTCGCAGGGGGCAGCATCGCCGGCGGTGAAGGTGGTGGCATGAGCCCGCGCTATTATCGCGATCCCCGGTTCGAGGGCGGCGCCCCCGCGCCCGGCATGGCGCCGCTCCAGGCGGTCGACCGTTCCTCGCCGCCGAAGGTGGAGGCGATCAAGGATCTCACCTTCCCGGCGATCGAGCGCGCCACGCTGTCGAACGGCATCGAAGTGGTCTTCGCCAAGCGGACGACAGTGCCGACGGTGCGCGTCTCGATCGCCTTCGACGCGGGCAATGCCGCCGATCCCAAAGCGAAGCTGGGTACGCAGGGACTGATGCTGTCGCTGCTCGACGAGGGCGCGGGCAAACTCGATTCGACCGGGATCGCCGAGGCGCAGGAACGGCTTGGTGCGCAGATCAGCTCATCGGCGACGATGGACCGCACCAATGTCTCGATGTTCGCGCTCAAGGCGAACCTCGCGCCATCGCTCGACCTGCTCGCCGACATCGTCCAGCGGCCGACCTTCGCGCCCGCCGAGATCGAGCGGCTGCGTGGCCAGATCCTCGCCGGGATCGCCGCCGAAAACGCCCAGCCGCGCGGCATCGCCCGGCGAACCTTGCCGCCGCTGCTGTTCGGCGCATCGCACCCATATGGCGTGCCGCTGTCGGGATCGGGCACCGAGGAGGGCGTCAAGGCGGTGACCCGCGCCGACCTGCTCGCCTTCCATCAGGGCTGGCTGCGGCCCGACAATGCCCGGATCTTCGTCACCGGCGACATCGACCTGGCGGAGCTGAAGCCGCTGCTCGAAGCGCGCTTCGGCCAATGGGCGAAGCCCGCCACGCCGAAGGGCATGAAGGTCTTCCGATCGGACAAGATGGCGCGTCCCGCGCGGATCGTGCTGATCGACCGGCCGCAAAGCCCGCAAAGCTACATCATGGCGGGGCATCTGCTGCCGTTGCGCGGAATCGACGATCCGCTGACCCTGCTCGCCGCCAATGAGGTGGTTGGCGGCAGCTTCCTGTCGCGGCTCAACATGGACCTGCGCGAAACCAAGGGCTGGGCTTACGGCGCGTTCAGCCAGTCGCCGATGCTGCGCGAGACGATGCCCTTCTACTTCGTCGCCCCTGTCCAGACCGACAAGACCGGCGCGTCGATCGCCGCGGCACTCGCCGACATGAAGGCGTTCCTGACCGACAAGGGCGTCGATGCCGAGGAGCGCGAGCGCACCATCAACGGCCAGATCCTGTCGCTGCCGGGATCGTTCGAGACCTCGAACGACCTGCTCGGCGCGCTGGTGACGATGGATACGCTCCAGCGCCCCGATGACTATTATGAGAAGCTGCCCGGCCGCTACCGCGCGATGACCGCCGCCCAGATGGACGAGGCCGCACGCGCCGCGATCCGGCCCGACCAGCTGATCTGGGTGGTGGTCGGCGATGCCGCCCAGGTCGAGCCCCAGCTCAAGGGCCTCGGCCTGCCGGTCGAGAAGGTCGTCGCCGGCAAATGAGCATGCCCGGCAATGAGGAAATCTGGGACTGCATCACCCGCGCGTCATTTGGCGAGCAGGTGTCGGTGTTCACCATCGTTCGCGACGGCGACCGCTTCACCGGCAGCAACGTCGCCGAGATCGGCGAACTGCCGGTGGTCGACGGCCGCATCGAAGGCAACCGGCTGGTCTGGAAGATGCCGACGACGAAGCCGATGCCGATGACGCTGGTCGGCAAGGCGATCGTCATGGGCGACCGGCTGACCGGCTCGGTGACGATGGGCGCCTTCGGCCGGGCCGAGATGACCGGTGTGCGGCGGGGGTAAGGTATTGGATCGCCCCGGCGGAGGCCGGGGCCGCGCAATACCTAATAATCGATCAGCTTCTTGTCCGGATCATAGGGCTGATCAGCGACCTCCTTCGTCACCGCCTGCCCCACCATCATGCACTGCTTAGCCGCGTCGAACGCGTAGCTGGGCGAACCATGCAGCTGCCAGCCTTCGGACAGCGCCTTCGTCACCTTGTGGCAAAAGGCCGAATCATCGACCCCGGTCAGAAAACGATAGATCAGCATGCAGCCTCCCCTGAGCAGTGGCTTATGTGCATTGCTTCGTCCGTCGCGCCAAGGAGCGATCGGTTTCGGCCTTTACCGGGCACAATCCGGTCACAACCCAGTCTTCATCAGTAAAACGAAATATATAGCCGCTCGCGCCAAGTTATTTCGCCACGACAACAAAGTCTCTGTACAGCCAAGATTATTTGCCTTCCCCTATTCTAAATCGCACTGGTCTTGGATATGACTCGCCGAAGTGACTGGGGGAGTCATTGGCGTTACGGGGGTGCAATCATATGAAAGAGATGAGCTTCAGGCTGGTCGATCATTTCGACCAGGATGCGCCGGCTATCTCAGTCGACCATATGGGTGACGGGATGTTCGTCCTCACCGAAGCGCTCGAGGATGGTCATTCGGAGCGCATCTGCCTGACCGTCGGCCAGATCAGCGAACTCTATGCGCGCGCGAACCTCATCTATGGTGCCGAGGATCTTCCGGCAGCTGCCACCGGCTGATCAGGGTTAGGCCCTAATCCCAGAATAGTTTCGTGACGTGGCCCATCTTGCGGCCGGGGCGTGCCTGTCCCTTGCCGTAAAGGTGGAGGTGCGCCGCCGGATCGGACAGGATCAGGTCCCATGCGGCCGCCTGCGCGCCGATCAGGTTGCGCATTTCGACCCGGGGCGCCGCCCGCGCGCACGATCCGAGCGGCAGGCCGCAGATCGCGCGGATATGATTCTCGAACTGCGAGGTGACCGCGCCTTCGATCGTCCAGTGGCCGCTATTGTGCACGCGCGGTGCCATCTCGTTGAACACCGGGCCTGCCGGGGTGTCGAAATATTCGATCGCGAGCACGCCGACATAGTCGAGCTCGGTGACGATCCGCTCGGCCAGCGCGGTCGCGGTCGCGACCGTTTCGGGCGCGATCTCGGCGGGGACCATCGACAGCGCGAGGATGCCGTCCTCATGGACGTTGAGCACCGGGTCCCAGGTTGCGATCGCGCCATCGGCACCGCGCACGACGAGCAGCGAGAATTCGCGCTCGAAATCGACAAAGCCTTCGAGCACCGCGGGCGCCCAGGCGATCGCCGCCCAGGCCTCGTCGGCGTCGGCGGCGTCCTTCAGCCGCGCCTGGCCCTTGCCGTCATAGCCGAAGCGTCGCGTCTTCAGGATCGCGGGTGCGCCGATCTGCGCCAGCGCGGCGTCGAGATCCTCGCGGCTCGACACGACCGCCCAGGGTGCGGGATGCCCGCCGATCGCCGAGATAAACGCCTTTTCGGTCGCGCGGTCCTGCGCGACGGCCAGCGCGCGGGGATGCGGCGTCAGCGGTGCACGCAACCCTTCCAGGGGCCCGACCGGGATATTCTCGAACTCATAGGTGATGATGTCGACCGTGGCCGCAAAGGCCTGCAGCGCATCATTGTCATCATAATTGCCCTGCACCCAGCGCGCCGAGACGTCGGCGGCGGGGCCGCTGGGCTCGGGCGCGTAGATCGCGCAGCGATAGCCGAGATGTGCGGCGGCGATGCTGAGCATCCGGCCCAGCTGGCCGCCGCCGATGATGCCGATCGTCGAGCCGGGCGGGATCATGCGATCAATCGAACGGCTCGACCGCGACATCGGCGGTCTGCTTCGCGCGCCAGGCGTCGAGCCGGCCGGCGAGAGCGGGGTCATTATTGGCGAGCATCGCCGCGGCGAGCAGCGCGGCGTTGATCGCACCGGGCTTGCCGATCGCGAGCGTGCCGACCGGGATTCCGCCGGGCATCTGGACGATCGAGAGCAGGCTGTCGATACCCTTCAACGCCTTCGATTCGACCGGCACGCCGAGCACCGGCAGCCGGGTCATCGCGGCGGCCATTCCGGGCAGATGCGCAGCGCCGCCCGCCCCGGCGATGATCGCCTGGAGGCCTCGGCCGGCGGCCGATTTCGCATAGTCATAGAGCCGGTCGGGGGTGCGGTGTGCCGAGACCACAAGCGTTTCATGCGGCACGCCGAGCGCGCCGAGCGTAGCCGCGGCATGGGACATCGTCTCCCAGTCCGATCGACTGCCCATGATGATCCCGATCAACGGTTTTTCGGCCATTCTTCCCTCTCAGTTCCTCCCCGGTACGGGGAGGGGGACCGCCAAAGGCGGTGGAGGGGCGTGCGCGACGTCAAAGAAGCCCCTCCACCACCCTACGGGCGGTCCCCCTCCCCTGCAAATGCACGGGAGGAATTAATTGTCAGCGCTCCGAAAGATAATAGCGATCCTTCGCGGTGAGATCGTCGGCGAGCTCATAGACGATCGGCTGGCCGGTCGGGATCTCCAGTTCGGTGATCTCGTCGTCGGGAATGTTCGACAGATGCTTGACCAGCGCGCGCAGCGAATTGCCGTGCGCCGAGATGATCACCCGCTTGCCCGCCTTCAGGTCGGGCGCGATCCGCGCCTCCCAATAAGGCAGCACCCGCGCGATCGTGTCCTTCAGGCTCTCGGTCGAGGGGATCGCGATGCCGGCATAGCGGCGGTCCTTGCTCAGGTCGAACTCGCTGCCCGCCTCCAGCACAGGAGGCGGAATATCGAAGCTGCGCCGCCAGATCCTGACCTGCGCATCGCCATGCTTGGCGGCGGTCTCGGCCTTGTTGAGCCCGGTCAGTCCGCCATAATGGCGCTCGTTCAGCCGCCAGTCCTTCTCGACCGGAAGCCAGAGCCGCCCCATCACCTCCAGAGCGAGGTTGAGCGTGCGGATCGCTCGGCTCTGGAAGCTGGTATAGCACATGTCGAAATCGAGGCCCTTCGCGGCCATCAGCGCGCCCGCGGCCTTCGCCTCGTCGACGCCCTTGTCGGTCAGGTCGACATCCCACCAACCGGTGAAGCGGTTTTCGAGATTCCAGGCCGACTGGCCGTGACGGATCAGGACAAGCTTGGGCATTCTTTCTCCCTGAGCGATTTCGAGGCGGGTGGCATAGCCGCCGGCTCGGAAATCGCGGCAACCAATGACCGGAGCGGCTGAAAGGCGCTCCTTCGCGGCGGAAGGGGCCTCTTAGTGGCCGATCGGCTTTCTGTCACCCTTGCATTGGCGGCGTGAGGGGCGAAAAAGGCCACCCTCACAGCCCGGAGTTCCCGCCATGTCGATCGCCACCAAGCCGCTCCGTTACAATCATGGCGGTGTCTCTTTCGAAGCCTATGTCGCCTGGGACCAGGCAAACGATGCGATGCGCCCGATCGTGCTGATCGCCAGCACGGTCATGGGCCGCAGCGGATTCGAGGAGGGCAAGGCGCGCAGCCTCGCCGAACTCGGCTATGTCGGCGTGGCGATCGATCTCTACGGCGTCGACAAATGGACAACCAATATCGACAAGGCCCGCCCATGGATGGATGCGCTCAACGCCGATCGCGGCCTGCTCCGGGATCGGCTGCTGGCCGCGCTGGAGGCCGCGCGCGGCCTCGGCGCCCCCGCCGATCCTTCCCGGGTCGCGGCGATCGGCTTCTGCTTCGGCGGCAAATGCGTGCTCGATCTCGCGCGCAGCGGCGCCGATGTCGCGGGGGTGGTGAGCTTCCACGGCCTGTATGACGCGCCGCCCTTCGCCAATGCGGGCATCCGGGCGAAGATTCTGGTGCTCCACGGCTGGGACGACCCGCTCGACCCGCCCGAGACGGTGCTGGGTCTGGCAAAGGAGCTGACCGGCGCCGGTGCCGACTGGCAGGTCCACAGCTATGGCAACACCGTCCACGCCTTCACCAATCCGGCGCGCGAGGGGATGTACAGCCCCGATGCCGATCGGCGCAGCTGGCAGGCGATGAAGACCTTCCTGGGGGAATTGTTCTCCTAATCGGGGATTGACCGATAAAATATTGCGGCGCAGCATCGATCCCATGTCCAGCGCCCCGCCGATCACCCAGAATCCCGACATCCGCTTCCTCGGTCGGCTGCTTGGCGACGTGATCAAGGCCTATGGCGGCGAAGCGCTGTTCCGCCGGATCGAATATATCCGCTCCGCCTCGGTCGATCGCGCGCGCGGGATCGTCGGATCGCATGAAATCGATTCGGGGCTCGATGCGCTTACTCTCGACGACACGCTCGCCTTCGTGCGCGGCTTCATGCTGTTCTCGATGCTCGCTAACCTCGCCGAGGATCGCCAGGGGGTCGCGGCCGAGCCTGGCGCCGACGTCGCCGCGGCGCTCGACCGGCTCGAGGCCGAGGGCATTTCGCGTTCCGAGGTCGTCGAGATGCTCGACAAGGCGCTGATCGCGCCGGTGCTGACCGCGCACCCGACCGAGGTGCGGCGCAAGAGCATGATCGATCATCGCAACAAGATCTCCGAACTGATGATCCTGAAGGACATCGGCCGGGTCGAGACCCGCGACGGCGACCTGATCGACCAGGCGATCTACCGCCAGATCGCGCTGCTGTGGCAGACGCGTCCGCTGCGCCGCGAGAAGCTCTACGTCGCCGACGAGGTCGAAACCGCGCTCGCCTATCTGCGCGACATCTTCCTGCCCACCCTGCCCGCGCTCTATTCGCGCTGGCAGCGCGCGCTGGGCCACCGCCCGGCGAGCTTCCTGCGTCCGGGCAGCTGGATCGGTGGCGACCGCGACGGCAATCCTTTCGTCAACGCCGATTCGCTGCGCTTCGCACTGTCGCGCGCGGCTGAGACGGTGATCGGCTATTATCTGCGCGAACTCCACGAACTGGGCGCCGAACTGTCGATCTCGACCGAGCTCGCCGAGGTCACCTGGGAGGTTGAGAAGCTTGCCGAGGCGTCGGGCGACAAGAGCTCGACCCGCAGCGACGAACCCTATCGCCGCGCGCTCACCGGCATCTATTCGCGCCTGTCGAAGACCTATCAGCAGCTGACCGGCCGGTTGCCCGCGCGTCACCCCGCGACCAGCGCGGAAGGCGGCCCCTATGAGGACCCCGCCTCGCTGCGCGCCGATCTCGTCGAGATCGCGCATGCGCTGAACCACACCGGCGCGGGATCGCTGGCGGGCAGCGGCGCGCTCGGCCGGCTGATCCGCGCGGTCGAGACCTTCGGCTTCCATCTCGCCACACTCGACATGCGGCAGAACGCCGACGTCCATGAGCGGGTCAT
Source organism: uncultured Sphingomonas sp. (assembly GCA_947085315.1). Lineage (GTDB taxonomy): Bacteria > Pseudomonadota > Alphaproteobacteria > Sphingomonadales > Sphingomonadaceae > Rhizorhabdus. The sequence goes on from CAMTVW010000014.1 coordinate 88,144, forward strand.
CGCCGAACTGCTCAGGGTCGCCGGGGTCGAGGCCGACTATGCCGGGCTCGACGAGGATGCGCGGGTGACGCTGCTCCGTTCCGAACTGGCATCGAAGCGGCTGCTGCGGACGCCGTTCGGCGCCTATGGCGAGGAAACCCTGTCCGAGCTGGCGATCGTCGAAGCCGCCGCCGAGGCGCATCGCCTCTACGGCCCACAGGCGATCACCACCTATATCATCTCCAAGGCGGACAATGTCTCGGACCTGCTCGAGGTCAACATCCTGCTCAAGGAAGCCGGGCTCTATGTCCCCGGCGATCCGCCGACCGCCGCGATCATGGCGGTGCCGCTGTTCGAGACGATCGGCGATCTCGAACGCGCACCCGAGGTGATGACCAAATGGTTCGGCCTGCCCGAGGTCGCCGCGGTCACCGCCGCGCGCGGCCATCAGGAGGTGATGGTCGGCTATTCGGATTCGAACAAGGATGGCGGCTATCTCACGTCGGTATGGAGCCTGCACGAAGCGTCGAGCGCGCTGAAGGACGTGTTCGCCACGGCGGGGACCGCGATCCAGCTGTTCCACGGCCGCGGCGGCGCGGTGGGGCGTGGCGGCGGATCGAGCTTCGCGGCGATCCTCGCCCAGCCGCACGGCACGGTGCAGGGCCGCATCCGCATCACCGAGCAGGGTGAGGTGATCGCCGCCAAATATGGCACGCGCGAGAGCGCCGCCGCCAATCTGGAAGCGATGACATCGGCAACGCTGATCGCGAGCCTCGAAGAGGCATCGCTCAAGCCCGCCGACGCGAAGCGCTTCTTCGCGGCGATGGGCGAGATTTCGGGCGCCGCGTTCAACGCCTATCGCGGGCTGGTCTATGACACCGATGGGTTCCGCACCTTCTTCCGCCAGATGACCCCGATCGCCGAGATCGCCGACCTCAAGATCGGATCGCGCCCCGCCAGCCGCACCAAAAGCGACCGGATCGAGGATCTGCGCGCGATTCCCTGGGTGTTCAGCTGGGCACAGGCGCGGGTGATGCTGCCCGGCTGGTACGGGGTCGGCCACGGCCTGAAGGGGCACACCGATATCGGCCTGCTGCGCGAGATGCTCGAGGCCTGGCCCTTCTTCCAGTCGACTCTCGCCAATCTGGAAATGGTGCTCGCCAAATCGGACATGGACATCGCCGAACGCTATGTCGCGCTGGTCGAGGACGCGGCGATGGGGCAGGCGATCTTCGGCCGCATCCGCGACGGCTGGCAAAAGGCACAGGACGCGCTGCTCTCGATCACGCGGCAGACCCGGCTGCTCCAGAAAAATCCGTCGCTCGACCAGTCGATCCGGCTGCGGCTGCCCTATATCGAGCCGCTCAACCTGCTCCAGATCGAACTGCTCAAGCGCCACCGCGCGGGCGAGGACGACCCGCGGGTTCGCGAGGGCATCCAGCTTTCGATCAACGCGATCGCGACCGCGCTGCGCAACAGCGGATAAAGCGAGTGGCGAATCAATACTGCCCCCCAATCGCCGGATCGGGGGGCAGCCCTGTTATAGGGGAATGCGGTCAGAGGCTTTTGCGGCCGAATCCGGCGGCAACCGCCGGGCGGCGGAGCGGCGCGACCGGGGCCTTGCTCAGCTCGCGCTCGAAATGGGAAAGCGTCTCGATCAGCAGCGGGCGCAGCCGCAGGATTTCCATGTCGAGCTTGTCGGGGGCGCTATGCTCCTCGACGCAGCGGCGTGCGCTATGTTCGATCTGTTCGGCAAGCCGGCCGAGCGCCTCACCGCCGAACTGGAGCGAATCACCCTTTAGCGTATGCGCCGGACGGACCATCGAGACCGCGTCACGCAGCTTGTAGGCCTGCTCGACCGCGACGACGCACTTGGCCGCATCGTCGCGATAATAGCCGAGAATCTTGTTGAACTCGTTTCCGATCAGCGCACGGGTCTGGCCGAAGGTCGTCCAGTTCACCACGCCGTTACTGGTCTGCACCATAGTCTGTTCCCGCTCGCCGCCTTGGCTGCCCGGGCCTGATAATATGACAGGGTCGTAAACGTCCGGTTACCGCCACATGCCGCACGACTAGGGAATTTCCCTGAATATTGAAGGCCATGCCCAAGGTTGCGGGACAGCGGCCTTAGACATTGGTCGGATGATTGTTACCGAACCCTGTTCGCGACGATCCAGCCATCGGCCTCATCGGCGGCGACGACCGACCAGCCCCGCGCGGCCGCGAGCGCCGCGATCTCGCCTGGCGCGATCGGATCGTCGGCGAGGATCAGCACCTGTGACACCCCTTCACGCATCGCCCGCCCGAGCCGGATGACGGGCCAGGGACAGCGCATGCCGCGCGCGTCGACCCGCGTCATCAGCTCAGTCGAACGGGTTCTTCGGCGCGCGCACCGTCAGGCGGACCGGCACCGCTCCAAAGCCGAGATCGCGCCGGATACCGTTGACCAGATAGCGGCGATAGCTTTCAGGCAGCTCGTCGACCCTTGTGCCGAACAGGATGAAGGTCGGCGGCCGGTTGCGTGCCTGGGTCAGGTAGCGCAGCTTGATCCGCCTTCCGCCCGGGGCGGGAGGCGGATTGGCCTCCAGCGCCTTTTCGAACCAGCGATTGAGCTGGCCGGTCGAGACGCGCTTCGACCAGGCGTCGCGGGTTTCATGCGCGACCTGAAGCAGCTGATCGACCCCGCGCCCGGTTTCACCCGAGACGGTGAGCAGCGGCAGCCCCTTGACCTGCGCCAGCCCCTCGTCGAGCGCGGTGCGCACCCCCTGGAACAGCGATGGCGGATCGGCCGCGACATCCCATTTGCTGAGCGCGATGATCAGCGCGCGGCCCTCCTGGAGCACCTTGTCGGCGATCCGCAGATCCTGCGATTCGAGCCCGAGCGTGGCATCGAGCAGCAGCACCACGACTTCGGCGAAATCGACCGCGCGCAGCCCGTCGGCGACCGACAGCTTCTCCAGCTTGTCCTGCACCTTGGCGCGCTTGCGCATGCCGGCGGTGTCGATCAGCCGGATCGGGCGGATCTGGCCGTCGGGCGCCTTCCAGTCCCAGTCGATCGCGATCGAATCGCGCGTGATGCCGGCCTCGGGCCCGGTGATCATCCGCTGTTCGCCGAGGATCTTGTTGATCAGGGTGGACTTGCCCGCATTGGGGCGGCCGACGATGGCGAGCTTGAGCGGGCCGTTCTCCTCATCCTCCTCGTCGCCATGTTCCTCGAAAATTTCTTCGTCGATGCGGTCGATATGCGGCCGCAACGCCTCGAACAGGTCGACCAGCCCTTCGCCATGCTCGGCCGACAGCGGGATCGGATCGCCGAGGCCAAGGCTATAGGCCTCGAACACGCCGCCCTCCTGCGCCTTGCCCTCGGCCTTGTTGGCGACGACGACGACCGGCGTCGACTCGCTGCGCAGCCAGCGGGCGATCTCCTCGTCGAGCGGCATCAGCCCCGAACGCGCATCGACCATGAACAGCGCGACATCGGCGCCCTCGACCGCGGACTGGGTCTGCGCGCGCATCCGGCCGGGCAGGGTCAGCGGATCGTCGGTCTCGAAACCGGCGGTATCGATGATGGTGAATTCGAGCCCGATCAACGTCGCTTCGCCCTCGCGCCGGTCACGCGTGACGCCGGGCCGGTCGTCGACCAGCGCGAGCTTCTTGCCGACAAGGCGGTTGAACAGGGTCGACTTGCCGACATTCGGTCGGCCGACAATCGCGACCACGGGTTTATGCTTCATGGGGAGGGCCCATAGAGCGAATAGGCCGCCACGTCACGCCTTCACGACGTCGAGCGTCCGCAGGTGGGACCTGGAGCCCGGCGTCGGAACGCGCAGCGTTCCGCAAGGCCGAACGGCCGCCCGAGCTTATGCGAGGAAGCCAAGCGAGCCGGATGGCGAGCGCCCGGCGTTTGAGGGCCGCCGCGCCAGCGGCTATCTATAGGCTACGATCTTCCCGTCGTCGGTCATCACGATCATCATGTTCTCGGCGACGATCGGCGCCTGATAGATCGTGTCGCCCAGCTTCGACGATGTGCCGACCTTGCCGTCGCCGACCGCGAGGTTGACGATGTCGCCGCGCGTACTGGTGACGATCAGCCGGTTGCCGGCCAGAATCGGGCCCGACCAGCCGAGCGGTTTCTTCTTTTTCTTGTCGTTCTGATAGCGCTGGAGCTGGGTCATCCAGCGGATGCGGCCGCTGTTGCGCGCGATGCACAGCAGCTTGGCGTCATCGGTTACCACGAACAGCCATTCGCCCGCGACCCAGGGGGTCTCGATCCCCGCGACGTTGAGCTCCCACAGCCGCTGGCCGGTGAGGATGTCCATCGCCACCATGCGGCCGCCCTGGCCCACCGCATAGGCGCGGCCCTGGTCGATCACCGGCGAGGCGTCGATATCGACGAGGCTGGCGACCGAGGTGCTGATGCTGGTCCGTGACAGCGAATCCTGCCAAACGGCGCGGCCATTTTCGTAGCGATAGGCCGAAAGCTCGCCCGACGAGAAGCCGGCGACCACGGTGCCCTGCCCGATCGCGGGCGCGCCGACGCCGAACACCGCGGCGTTCTCCAGGCTGCCGCTCGCCTGCCAGATCTGCTCGCCATTCGATTCCTTCAGCGCGAACAGCTGATTGTCCTGGCTCATCACATAGATCGCGCCGTTGCCGATCGACGGCGCGCCGCGCAGCGGGCCGCCGGGGCGGACCTTCCACAGCAGGTTGCCGGTGCCGGCATCGAACGCGGCGGCATCGCCGACGCCGTTGGTCGCATAGACCTTGCCGTCATTATAGCTGACCCCGCCGCCGAACAGTGCCGACTTGTTGCCGCCCTTGTCCGACATGGCCTGGGTCCAGACCGGCGCGCCGGTCTTGAGGTCGAAAGCAAGGATGCGCGCGTCGACATCGACGACATAGACCCTGCCCGCGCCGATCGTCGGCCCGGCGCCGAGCCGCGCCTTCTTCGACGAGCCCGCGATGTTGCGGGTCCAGGCGACCGAGAGCGCATCGCCCAGCGCGACATGACCCATCGCCTTGGCGCCGTTGCCGCCGGGCTGGGCCCATTCGCTGTTGACCTGTGCGGGCGGTGCCGTGACGGGCACAACCTCCAGCGTCGGATCGACCTCGGCGCCGGTCTCGGCGGTCAGCACCGCGATGCGCTGGCCCAGAACGGGAGTCTTGGGCTTCTTGTCGCCCCCGAACAGGCCGCAGCCGCTCAGCATGGTCGACAGCGCCAGCGCCCCGGCCAGGGCGATATGCTTGCGGTTCATTCGGTCAATCCTTGATTGTGGCATCCGGCTCGACGGTGACGCCGAGGCTGGTGGCGAGGCGTGCGGTGCGGGCACGCGTGGTGGCGGGTGCTTCCTTGTCGCGGGCGACCTGGGCAAGCAGGCGCCCGGCCTCCGCACTGCGGCCCAGCTGGAGCATCGCGAGCGCGGTCAGCTCGCCGGCAGTGGCGAAGAAGCCGCCGCCTTCGACGACCAGCGGTTTCATCCGGTCGATCACCTGCTGGGGCGTCAGGCCGTCATATTCAAGCAGCGTCTGCCGGATCAGCGCCAGATCGCGATAGGGCTGCGCCGCATCCTCGTCGGCGGCGATCTGCGCATAGACGGCGATCGCGCCCTTGCTGTCGCCCGCCTCGGCGGCGAGCGCGGCCTTGGTGAGCAGCGCACCGGTGCGGTAGCCCGGGCGGCCCTCCGCGATCAGCTTCGCGATCTTGGCATTGGCGTCGGTCTTGCGGTTCGCCTGGATGTCGGCGATCAGCGCGCCCATCTCCTCGCCCTGCCGTTCGGCCGTCTTCACCTGTTCGGCGCGCCACCACAGGAAGGCGGCGAAGGCGACCAGGAACAGGACGACGACGCCCAGCGCGATCCGCCCATAATGTTGCCAGATCGACTGCAGTTGCTCGCGGCGGAGCTCGTCATCGACTTCGCGGACAAAGGCATCTTCGGTGGGTGGCGTGGAGGCCAAGCATCTTCTCCGGAAACTATAACGCTGGCCCTCTTAGCGGGCTCAAAGGCGCGGTGCCATAGTCAATAGATACGGCCCGTGAATGGGCCGCATCCTCCCCTGGATCGTCATCCCCGCGGAGGCGGGGATCCATAAGCTCCAAACCGCAAGAGGTTCGAGCTTCAGAGAATATGGATTCCCGCCTCAGCCTTTGGCTGAAGTTTATCCTGAGCGCCTGCAGGGCAGTCGAAGGGCGGGAATGACGTCGATTGAGCGAAGGTCGCCCTGTTAAGCCTTCGGCTGATAGGTCTGTTCGATCGTCGGGAAGCTGCGGTCGCGCACCTCGGCGGCATAGGCCGCAACGGCGGCGTCGATGCGGTCGGACAGCTGCTCATATTTCTTCACGAAGCGCGGCACCCGGTCGAACATGCCGAGCATGTCGTCGATCACCAGCACCTGGCCGTCGCATTGCGCCGATCCGCCGATGCCGATCGTCGGTATGTCGATCGCATGGGTCATCTCGATTGCCAGCGGCTCGACCACGCCCTCGACCACGATCGCAAAGGCGCCGGCCCCGGCGATCGCCTTCGCATCGCCGATCAGCTTGGCATATTCGGCCTGGCTGCGCCCGCGCGCGCCATAGCCGCCCAGCGCGTTGACCGCCTGCGGGGTCAGCCCGACATGGCCGACCACGGGGATGCCCCGCGCGGTGAGGAACGCGACCGTCTCCGCCATCGCCTCGCCGCCCTCCAGCTTGACGGCGGCGGCGCCGGTCTCCTTCAGGATGCGCGCGGCCGAGCGGAACGCCTGGGCGGGGCTCTCCTCATAGGCGCCGAACGGCATGTCGATCACCACCAGGCTGTGATAGCTGCCGCGCACCACGGCGGCGCCATGCGCGATCATCATGTCGAGGCTGACCGGGATGCTCGACGGCAGGCCGTAGATCACCTGGCCCAGGCTGTCGCCGACCAGCAGCATGTCGCAATGCGGATCGAGGATCTGCGCCATGCGGATCGTATAGGCGGTGAGCATCACCACCGGGGTCTTGCCCTTGGCGGCCCGGATCGCGGGCACGGTCAGCCGCTTCATCGGCGCCGGCGTCGGATTGGCGCGGCTGGTGGCGGTGTCGAGCTGGAAAGTGGACATCGTTGTTTTGGCCCCTCAAACGCCGGGCGCGAACCATCCGGTTCGCTTGGCTTCCTCGCAATAAGCTCGGGCGGCCCTTGGCCTTGCGGAGCCTTAGCAGGCTCCGATGCCGAGCTCTAGGGAAGGATTGTCACGCCCCACGCCGAGCTCGGCGGTGGTGGGAGGCGAAGCCGAGGAGCGGCCGAACGGCCGCCCGAGCTTATTGCGAGGAAGCCAAGGCCAGCGGAGGCTGGCCGCCCGGCGTTTGAGGGCTAAAACAAAAACCTAAATCATCCCCAGCGCGGCCATGTAGGTTTCGAGGACCATCGCCTCTTCCTCATGCTCGCCCTTCTTCTTCTTGCGGATCGAGATCAGCTTGCGGACGATCTTGGTATCATAGCCGCGGCCCTTCATCTCCGACATGACGTCCTTGATGTCGTCGGCGATGCCCTTTTTCTCTTCCTCGAGGCGCTCGACCCGTTCGACGAACAGGCGCAGCTCCTGCGCGGCGATGCTGCCCTTGTCTTCGGTCGTGTCGGCTTCGGCCATGATTCGCTGGTCCCTCGGAAATCGGTGAGTGCGTGGCTGTAGAGGCAGCCGCGCGACGGCTCAACGGGGAATCGGCGAAGCGCCGGATGATGACATTGCGGCGACAGAAAGACTTGCGCTCCGGCGCGTTGCTCCTATCCCGTGAACGACTTCCGATCCGGCAAAAACAGCTAGGGAATCCGTGTGGACAGCCAGATATCCCCCCGTCAGCGCAAGGTGCGCGTGCTTGCGACTCTGGGCCCGGCCAGCGCCTCGCCCGAGATGATCGCCAGGCTGTTCCGCGCGGGCGCCGACGCCTTCCGGATCAACATGAGCCACGGCACCCATGAGGATAAGGTGCCGGTCATCCAGGCGATCCGCGCGCTGGAGAAGGAGATGGGGCGCGCGACGACCATCCTGTTCGATCTGCAGGGCCCGAAACTGCGCGTCGGCAAATTCGCCGACGGCCCGGTCCAGCTCGCAACCGGCAGGCCCTTCGTCCTTGATCGCGATCCGACGCCGGGAGACGCGAGCCGGGTCGAACTGCCGCACCGCGAGATTTTCGAGGCGCTCCAGCCCGGCACCCGGCTGCTGCTCGACGACGGCAAGCTGGTGTTGCGCGTTCGCAAGGTCCATGCCGACCGGATCGAGACGCTGGTCGAGGTTGGCGGCGCGCTGTCGAACAGCAAGGGGCTCAACGTCCCCGACGTGATCGTGCCGATGGCCGCGCTGACCGCCAAGGACCGCCACGACCTCACCTTCGCCTGCGAGCAGGGCGCCGACTGGATCGCGCTGAGCTTCGTCCAGCGCCCCGAGGACGTCGCCGAGGCGCGCGCGCTGATCGGCGGCAAGGCGGCGTTGCTCGCCAAGATCGAAAAGCCCGCCGCCGTCGAGCGGCTTGAGGAGATACTGGAGCTGTCCGACGCGGTGATGGTCGCGCGCGGCGACCTGGGGGTCGAGCTGCCGCCCGAACAGGTGCCGCCGATGCAGAAGCGCATCGTCGAGGCGGCGCGGCGAATGGGCCGGCCGGTGGTTGTCGCGACGCAGATGCTCGAATCGATGATCCAGTCGCCCAGCCCGACCCGCGCCGAGGTGTCCGACGTCGCGACCGCCATCTATGACGGCGCCGATGCGGTGATGCTGTCGGCCGAATCGGCGAGCGGGCTGTGGCCCGAGGAAGCGGTCACGATGATGAACGCGATCGCGATGTCGGTGGAGGCCGACCCCGGCTATGCCGCGCGGCTCCACTTCACCCAGACCCACCCCGACGCGACCACCGCCGACGCGCTGGCCGAGGCCGCCGCGCAGATCGCCGAGACGGTGTCGGCCAGCCTGATCATCTGCTTCACCCTGTCGGGATCGACCGCGCGGCGCATCGCCCGCGAGCGCCCGTCGGTGCCGCTGATGGTGCTCACCCCCCGCCTCGCCACCGCGCGCCGCACCGGCCTGCTGTGGGGCGCGCACGCGGTCCGCACCAGGGACGTGGCGAGTTTCGAGGAAATGGTCGCCAAGGCCAAGCGCATGGCGCTGCGCCACAGGCTCGCCAAGGCCGGCGACCGCGTGGTGATCGTCGCGGGCGTCCCGTTCGGCACGCCGGGTTCGACCAACATGGTGCATGTCGTCCGGCTGACGGGCGATGAGCTGAAGGGTTATGCCTGAGCAGCTGAGCGGCGGCCGTTGGCACCGTCGCATGATCTGCCCCCGAAATTTTCGTTTCGCCTCGCTCTTGAACATTCCGGCAGTCCCCCTAAATCGAGACTGCGGTACCGGGCCCCTCTGGCGCCTGCTCAGGCAGGCGCGATGTCGGACCGCATCGAATGGGCTCGGTGCTGATCAGGAAACAGAGGCAACCGGCCTGCTCGATCGATGCAACATCGAACAGGAGCGAGGCATGAACCCGACTCTTTATCGTCTGAGCGTGATCCACACCCGGCTGGATCGCGAAATTCGAAGCGAGCTGCGCCGCAAGGCGCCGAGCTGGCTCCGCCTGCTGCGACTCAAGAAGCTGCGGCTCGCGGTCAAGGACCGGCTCGCCGGCCATCTCTTGCCGCACCGCGCCTGAACCCGGCGGCAGCGACCAGCTGCCCCAACCGGCGGTACCGGGCCCCTCTGATGACCGCCCTTCGGGGCGGCCATGATGTCGGACCGCGAACCTCTTCCTAGCTGGGGTCCGTATGGATTTTCTTGTCATGGCATGGCTCGGCACACCCATATGGATGTGGCTGGCCTTCTTCCTCATCGTCGCCGCCCTGCTCTCGCTCGACCTCGGCGTCCTGCACCGCAGGCAGCGCGAAATCGGAGTCGCCGAGAGCCTTTCGCTATCGGCCTTCTATATCACCCTCGGCCTGGCCTTCGGCGGCTGGATCTGGTGGCAGCAGGGCGCCAGTGCCGGCCTTGCCTATGTCACCGGATTCGTCGTCGAGAAGAGCCTCGCGATCGACAATGTCTTCGTCATCGCGATGATCTTCGCCTATTTCGCGGTTCCCCGCCTCTACCAGCATCGTGTCCTGTTCTGGGGCATCCTCGGCGTGATCGTGCTGCGCGCGATCATGATCGCCGCGGGCGCCGCGCTGGTCGAACGCTTCGAATGGATGCTCTACGTCTTCGCCGCCTTCCTCGTCTTCACCGGCTGGAAGATGTGGCAGTCGGTCGACAGCCCGACAGACATAGGGAGCTGGCGGATGCTGGGCTGGATCAGGCGCCACTTCCGCGTCACCGACCAGCTGCACGGCGAGCGCTTCTGGGTCCGGCAAGCTGACGCGACCGGCAAGGCTGCCTGGTTCATGACGCCGTTGTTCCTGGCGCTGGTGATGATCGAGTTCGCCGACGTGATTTTCGCGGTCGACTCGGTGCCGGCGATCTTCGCGATCACCACCGATCCCTTCATCGTCTACACGTCGAACATATTCGCGATCCTCGGCCTGAGAGCCCTCTATTTCGCGCTTGCCGCGATGGTCGAGCGCTTTCACTATCTCAAATATGCGCTGAGCCTGCTGCTGATCTTCATCGGCTCGAAGATCTTCGCGGCGGATCTGCTCGGTATCGAAAAGATACCGCCGAGCATCTCACTGGGAATCAGTTTCGCGATCCTCGGCACCGGCATTGCCTGGTCGCTGTGGAAGACGGCGCCCCAGGCGACAACAACCGGAAACAAGGGAGTACCGAATGTCATCGATGACGTCTGATGAGGCCCTCGCGCTGCTCCGCGCCGGCAACCGCGATTTCCTCAACGATACGCCGATCCGCGCGCCGACCGATCGGGAGACACGGCTCCGGCTCGCCGGCGGCCAGCGGCCCTTCGCGGCCTATGTCAGCTGCTCCGACTCACGCGTCCCGCCCGAACTGCTGTTCGGGCGTGGACTCGGCGAACTGTTCATTATCCGGAACGCGGGCAACACGCTCGATACCGCAGCGATGGGGAGCCTCGAATTCGCCGTGGCCGTGCTTGAGGTGCCCCTGATCGTCGTGATGGGGCATGAAGCCTGCGGCGCGGTCGATGCGGCGATGACGCTGGTACGCGACAACTGGCGCTATCCCGGCAATATCGGCAAGATGATCGAACCGATCATCCCCGCGGTGCTCGAAGCGCGCCGCGAAGCGCCCGACGATCTCGCTTGCGCGGTGCGGCACAATGTCCGCCGCGTCACCCGCCAGCTGCGTGAAGAAGCCTCGCCGCTGCTTTTGAGGCCGCAGGCGGAAGGAACGCTCAAAGTGGTCGGAGCCTATTATCAATTGACTACGGGCGAGGTCGACTTCTTCGATATGTGATAGCCGATTGCGCAACCTCCTGCTCATCGCGATTACCACGTCGTTCGACGCATGGGCGATGAACTCAAGGGCTATGACGCTTGGCCGACGCCAGGCAGATCCAGGAGACAAAGTACGGCGGCGCCCCAGAGCGGGGAGCGAAGGGCGCCGCCGTTTTCGGACGAGCCGAAACCGATCAGCGGTTGCGAAAGGCGTCCTCGATGCTGACGAAGCCGACAACCGCCATGAACAGTGCCGCGCCTGCCAGCGGAATGATGAAAAAATGATCCCCGAAAAAGCCGATCATGTCGCAATCTCCACGTCCTGATGGAGAAATTGTTGCAGGGTCGCGACAGGCGCGCTTTGACCGCAGTCAAAAAATGGTCCCCTTTCTTGCGGCTGGAGTCTGTTTCAGCGAAGCTGAAACGGCGGTGGCGGCCCGCTCCACGTCAGTGGAACATACTCCATGCCTGCGCGCGGAAGCGCTCGCGCCTGGCGATCCTCGACCACATCACCCTGGCGCGGCGCACCGGTGGCCGGGGGCGGAGGCTCGGGCCCGGCCCTCACGCCGAAGCGGGCAGCTGCGCTCCACCGAGGGACCAGCCGCCGTCGATGTCGAGGATCGCGCCGGTGATATAGGCCGCCGACGGACTGCACAGAAACGCCGCGCCCTCGCCGATCTCATGCGCCTCGCCCCAGCGGCGCAGCGGGATGTGGCGGTCATGCTCGGCGCGCTGCGTCGCTTCGGGGCCGAGCCGCGCCATGCCCTCGGTATCGGCGATCGGGCCGGGCGAGATGGCGTTGACGCGCACATCGGGCCCCCATTCCATCGCCAGCACGCGGACGAGCTGGTTGATCCCGGCCTTGGCGGCGCTGGCATGCGCCTGCAGCGGCATCGGCGATACCGCCTGCGGCGCGGTGATCGCGATCAGCGAAGCACCGGGGCGGTTGAGCAGATCGTGGCAGCCGCGAAACACGTTGAAGGTCCCCAGCAGGTCAATATCGACCACCGTCTTGAACCCCTTGGCCGACATGCCGAGCGCCGGTGCGAGGAAATTGCCCGCGGCCCCCGACACGACGATGTCGAGCGGGCCGAAGGCGGCGGCGACCCGCTCCATCGCCGCTCGGACGGCATCATAGTCGCGCACGTCGGCGGCGAGGTCGATCGCGCCATGGCCGATCGCCGCCGCCGCCGCGCGCGCCTTGTCCGGATCGCGGCCGAGCACCGCCACCTTCGCGCCGAGGGTGGCGAAGCGTTTGGCGATTCCCAGATTGATGCCGCTGGTGCCGCCCGCGATGAAGGCGGTCTTGCCGGCGAGAAGGTCGTCCCTGAAAGCGCTGCTGATCATGCTCGGCCCTGTGCTTCGCGCCCCCGCCGGGCGCCGGATGATCCGCGCACAATCCTCCTGAAAGATCAACAGCGATGGTCACGGGGCTATGGATGTGATCGGCCTGACCGATCATCGCATCGCGCGCTGCCTTAGAGTCTGTTTCAGCGAAGCTGAAACGGCGGTCCCACGTCAGTGGAACAAACTCTAGCCTCCGGTCGGCGCTGGACGGACCATCCCCATCGCCATGCCTTCCAGAGCATCGGACATGCGTGTGCCGATATCAGGATCGACCGCGCTGTCGGCGACGGCCAGCCGCATCGCATCGGCCCATTGCCGCGCCGTCGTCGGCGTAACCGCAATCGCGCCATGCAGCGACATCATGCATTTGCCCGGATTTTCGGTGAACCAGGTGCGCGGTCCTCCCAGCCAGGCGTTCAGGAAGCCGGCCAGCGAGGCACGCATCGGTGTGAGATCGGGCTTATGCAGCGCACGCAACTCGGCATAAGCGGGCTGCTCGGCCATCAGATCGTAGAAGCGATCGACGATCGTCTGCACCATCACAGCGCCGCCAATCATGTCGAACGGCGTCTGCCGTGCCTCGATGTCCGCCATGCTGATACCCCTCCTGTCGGCGGAGCTTGTGACGACGCGCGGTGCGCGTGCATTGACCTGGATCAAGCGGGCCGTGGTTGAAATGGCGGGTGAGGCGACGCGGGAACGCCCGGGGCGCTATAGCAGGCCGATCGATTCGAGCCGCGCGCGCAGATCGGGCGCATCGCGAAACACATGGCCGATGATCCCGCACGCCTGCGCGGCGATGACATTCTCGGCGCGGTCGTCGATGAAGATCGCTTCGTTCGCGGCCAGCCCGAAGCGGCGCAGCGCGAGCCGGTAGATCGCCCGGTCGGGCTTCACCAGCCGCTCCTCGCCCGACACGACAATGTCGGTGAACAGGTCGAAGATCGCCGCTTCGCGCGCGCGGAACGGCGGCCAGAATTCATGGCTGAAATTGGTGATCGCGTAGAGCGGCACGCCGGCCGCGTGGAGATCGCGGACGATCTCGCCCATGCCCGGCAGCAGCCCGGTCACGGTCTCGGAGAAGCGGGGGCCGAAGGCGGCGATCGCCTCGGCGAAGCGCGGCCAGCGCGCGATATGCTCGGCGCTGGTCTCCGCGAAGGGACGGCCGGCATCATGCTGGCCGTGCCAGTCCATGGTGACGACGTCGCGCAGAAACAGTTCGAGCTCGTGCGGTGGCACGAGCCCTGCGAAGAACTGCCGGAGATTCCAGTCGTAGAGCACATTGCCGACATCGAAGATGACGGCGCCTGTGTGGCGCGCACCCGAAGGCGTGATCAGCCCTGGCGCGCCTTGAAGCGGCGGTTGGTCTTGTTGATCACATAGGTGCGGCCACGACGACGGATCACGCGGTTGTCGCGATGACGGTCCTTCAGGGACTTGAGCGAGTTGCGGATCTTCATGGCTGAACGCGCCTGCCTTCTAAGCTGATAGGTTGGAAAACGAGGCGCTCCCCTATGGGGATCACCGGAATGAGTCAAGTCACTCTCCTTTTGTCCGCCACTTTCGTCATGCCAGCCCTTCGGCTGCCTTGCAGGCGCTCAGGATAAACTTCGGCACAGCCGAAGGCTGGCATCTCGGGAGATGAGGGAGCGCGCTGGGCTCCTGAGACCAGCCTTCGCTGGGGGTGACGATTGAACGAGGAACAGTTCACAATCCATGCAGCTAATATAATGCAGCCAATTCGTTGCTGCCGCGTTTCGATGTGACCATCGATGAGAGGATGCGTTTCATGCTGTCCAATTCCCTGTTGTCCAAGGCCCTGCTGATCGGGACATCGCTCGCCCTTGCCGGCTGCGCGACCCAGGGTTCGGAGACCCGCGTGACGCGCTTCCATCTCGGCCAGCCGATCGCGCCGGGCCAGCTCGCGGTCGAGCCGCGCGATCCGACGCGCGCGCGTGACCTCGAGTTCCAGAATTATGCGCGGATCGTCCAGCATGAGTTCGACCGGCTGGGCTTCGGCACGGCGCCCGATCTCGCCCGGTCCGAACTGGTCGCGGTCACCGATGTCGAGCGCGCCTGGCGCCCGGCCGGGGAAGCGCGCGGTTCGTCGGTCTCGATCGGGATCGGTGGCGGCAGCGGCGGCGGCTGGCATGGCGGCAGCAGCGTCGGGCTGGGCGGATCGCTGAGCTTTCCGATCGGCAAGACGAAGCAGCCGATGGATGTGCTGACCCGGCTGTCGATCCAGCTCAAGCGGCGCTCCGAAGGTACGGTGATCTGGGAAGGCCGCGCCGAGACCAGCGCGCGCGACGGCAGTCCCGCCGCCAATCCCGAGGCCGCGGTCGCCCGCCTCGCCGCCGCGCTGTTCCGGGACTTTCCCGGCCAGTCCGGAGAGACTATCACGACCCGATGAACGACGGTCACATCTCGCGCTTCGACAGCATCACCATCTCCAGCGGCTTCGACAGCGGTAATATCGTCGTCCAGCGGCAAAGCGGCGCGACCTTCGATCTCGCCATCGCCTGGGACCATCAGTCCGACTTCTACCAGTGGTTCCATTTCCGGCTGACCGGGGCGAAGGGCGTCCCCGTCACCTTGCGCATCGTCAATGCCGGGGGCGCCGCCTATCCCGACGGCTGGAAGGATTACAAGGCCTGCGCCTCGATCGACCGGCAGGACTGGTTCCGGGTGGCGACGCGCTATTCGGACGGCAGCCTGATCATCGCCTTCACCCCCGAAGCCGACAGCGTCTGGCTCGCCTATTTCGCGCCCTATTCGATCGAGCGGCATCAGGATCTGGTCGCGCGCTGCGCCGCCGCGCCGGGCGTCACCCATGATCGGCTCGGCGCGACGCTCGACGGGCAGGATATCGACCTGCTGACCCTGGGCGAGGGACCGAAGCAGGTGTGGCTCTACGCGCGCCAGCATCCGGGCGAAGCAATGGCCGAATGGTGGATCGAGGGCGTGCTCGACCGGCTCACCGATCCGCACGATCCGGTCGCACGCGGCCTGCGCCGGCGTGCGACCTTCCACATCGTCCCCAATATGAACCCCGACGGGTCGCGGCGCGGCCATCTGCGCACCAACGCCGCCGGGGTGAACCTCAACCGCGAATGGCACGGCCCCACCCTCGAGCAGAGCCCCGAGGTGTTCCATGTCCTCGCGCGGATGGATGCGACCGGAGTCGATTTCGCGATGGACGTGCACGGCGACGAGGCGATCCCGCACGCCTTCATCGCGGGGTTCGAGGGCATCCCCAACTGGACCGAGGAGCAGGGCCGGCTGTTTCACCTGTTCCGCGACACGCTCGCGCGCCGTACCCCCGATTTCCAGACCAGGGTCGGCTATCCGGTGGCGGGCAAGGGCAAGGCCAATCTGTCGATGTCGACCAACCAGCTCGCCAACCGCTTCGGATGCGTCGCCGCGACCCTGGAAATGCCGTTCAAGGACAATCGCGACCTGCCCGACCCCCAGCGCGGCTGGTCGCCCGAGCGCTCGAAGGCGCTCGGCGCCGAATGCCTCGGCGCGCTGCACGAGATACTGGATCAGCTGCCGGACAAGGGGTGACGTTCGCTCGCTAAGCCGCTCATCCTGAGTAGCCACTGAGCGAAGCCGAAGGGGCGTAGCGAAGGACGCCCTTCGAGACGGGCTTCGACAAGCTCAGCCCTCCTCAGGGTGAGCGGATTGTTCAGGCCCGTCCGCCGCGCTCGGTCGCATCGGCCTGGATGCGCAATACGGTCGCCTCGTCGAGCGGACGATCGAACCGGCAGCCGGCCTCGCGGCCATCGGCCCAGACGATATGCGCGTCGACCAGCCCCTTGCCCGGCAGCGCCAGCCGGATCGACGTTTCGGGCGGCAGATCCTGATAGAGGCGCAGCCGCGCTCCGCCGCTCGAAATGTCGATGATCCGGCAGGGCGAACGCGCCGTCGCAGAAGCCGGGCCGACATGGCTGTCAAAACCGGCGATGTGGCGTGGAGCCTGACGGCGCGACTTGCCCTCACGCACGAAGACCTCGGACGAAAACATGACGCAACCCTTCCCCGATCCTCGCCGCCACCCCCCGGTGACGCCCCCCCGTCGAGCACATATAGTAAAACTACTTAGTCGTCGGCGCTGAGAGGAGCAAGTGGGAGCGGGCTGGTGCCGCCGCTTCAGCTAAGCTGGAACCTGTCAGGCGTCGAGTTCGACGTCCCAGTAGAGCCAGTCGCGCCAGCTCTGGTGGAGATAATGCGGCGGAAAGCTGCGGCCATTTTCCTGGAGCTGCCAGCTGGTCGGCCGGAAGGCCGGCTCGAACAGCCGCATATGCGCCTGTTGCGGGGTGCGTCCGCCCTTGCGCAGGTTGCACGGCGCGCAGGCGGTCGAGACATTTTCCCAGGTCGTGCGCCCGCCCTGCGCGCGCGGGATGACATGATCGAAGGTGAGATCGGACAGCGACCCGCAATATTGGCACGAGAAGCGGTCGCGCAGGAACAGGTTGAAGCGGGTGAAGGCGGGATGTTCGGACTGCTTCACATATTGTCGCAGCGCGATCACCGAGGGCAGCTTCATCGTCAGATTGGGGCTGCGGACCTCGCGGTCATATTGGTCGACGATGTCGACCCGTTCCAAAAAAACCGCCTTGATAGCGGTTTGCCAGTTCCACAGCGATAAGGGGTAATAGCTCAACGGCGTGTAATCGGCGTTGAGCACGAGCGCCGGGCAACTGTCCGGATGTCGCATGAGATCGGAATGGTACATGAACGAACCAGGGCCTCCCGCACGAGATGGAGAACCCACCCGGTACCAGCCCTTGACCTTCCGTTCGCACACCGGAACGCCTATGGCCGAACCGGCCGCGCCCTCGTGGCCACCCTTTCGCCTGAAAGCGTGACATGGGCATGACAGCATTTCCACTGACTCCCCGTCAAGAGTCCGCGTGACCCAAAATGTAATTTCCCGTTTCGCGCCCAGCCCGACCGGACGCCTCCACCTCGGCCACGGCTATTCGGCACTGCGCGCGCATGATCTGGCACGCGCGGCGGGGGGCCGGTTCCTGCTCCGCATCGAGGATATCGACCCCATCCGCTGCCGCCCCGAACATATTGCGGGGATATTCGACGATCTGCGCTGGCTGGGGATGGAGTGGGACGAGGAGCCGCTGTTCCAGTCCGAGCGCCTGCCGCTTTACGCCGACGCGCTCGATCGGCTCGGCGTGGCGGGGCTCGTCTATCCCTGTTTCTGCACCCGCGCGCGCATCGCCGCCGAGATCGCGGCGAGCGTCGCCGCCCCGCACGGTCCGGACGGGGCACTCTATCCCGGCATCTGCCGGGGGCTGGGCGAGGACGAGCGCATCGCCCGGATCGCGGCGGGCGAGGCGCACGCCTGGCGGCTCAACGTCGCGCGGGCGGCGGCGATCGCAGGACCGCTCGACTGGCACGATGCCCGCGCCGGCACAGTTGTCGCGACCCCGGCGATCCACGGCGACGTCGTCCTCGCGCGCAAGGACGCGCCGACCAGCTATCATCTCGCGGTCACCGTCGACGACGCCGCGCAGGGCGTGACCGACGTGGTGCGCGGGCAGGACCTGTTCGCCGCGACCCACGTCCATCGCCTGCTCCAGGCACTGCTCGACCTGCCGGTGCCGCGCTACCATCATCACAAGCTGCTGCTCGACGACAATGGCGAACGGCTGGCAAAGCGCGCCGGCTCGCCCACCCTCGCGTCGATGCGCGCGGATGGCGTGGACGCGCGGGAATTGGTCGCGCGGTTGCGGGGCCGGCCGCAGTAACATCATGTCAGCCGCTCCCACTATCGTCATGCCAGCGCAGGCTGGCATCTCATGCGTGGCTCGCGACCCCCACCTCCGTCCATGCCGCCTGAGACCCCAGCCTTCGCTGGGGTGACGAAGTGGGGAAAACATTTCACCTCGCCGCCATCCCGCGCTACACCGCGCGCATGAGCGGAAACACGATCTTCTTCATCCTGATCCTCGCCGCGATGGTCGGTACCGTCGTGATGCTGGTGCGCGGGATCATCGCCTTCCTGCGGACCAGCGAGGCCGATCTGAAAGGTGGCGGGCCCAGCGCGTCGAGCCTGAAGCAGAACAAGGCGATGCGGATGCGGATCGCGTTTCAGGCGATCGCGATCATCCTCGTCATCCTGATGCTGATCATGAGCCGGGGTAGCTGATGGCGGTTTCAGCTTCGCTGAAACCGCCGGCCGGCACCGACTCTCCACGCGAGTGGAGCTTCTGACGATGGTTCGGCTTACGAAAATCTATACGCGCACCGGTGATGCGGGCGAAACCGGGCTCGTCGACGGATCGCGCCTGCCCAAGAGCGCGCCGCGCATGGCCGCGATCGGCAATGTCGATGAGCTCAATTCGGCGATCGGGGTCGCGCTGACCCACGCCATGCCGCAGCCGGGCCGCGATCAGCTGTCGCGCATCCAGAACGAACTGTTCGACCTCGGCGCCGACTTCGCCACCCCCGGCCCCGATTTTGCCCCGTCGGAGATGCGGCTGCGGATGATGCCCTCGCAGGTCGAGCGGCTTGAGCGCGAGATCGACGCGATGAACGCCGATCTCGAATCGCTGCGCAGCTTCATTCTGCCCGGCGGTGATCCGGCGGCGGCGGCGATCCACCTCGCCCGCGCGATCTGCCGCCGCGCCGAGCGCTCCGCGGTTGAGGCGAATGGGGACGTCGGGCTCAACCCGGTCGGGCTCGCCTATATCAACCGGCTGTCGGATCATCTGTTCGTGCTCGCGCGCTGGCTCAACCGTTCGGGCGAGGGCGATGTGCTGTGGACGCCGGGCGCTACGCGCTGACGCGCGCGCTCAAAGCTCGATCGTCTGGTTCAGCGCGGCGGGATCGCCGATCATGCGGTCGATCATCACCAGCCCGATCGCCATGAACACCGCCGCGATCAGCAGCGAATGGATCAGTTCCTTGCGGCCAATGCCGGGCATCGCGATCTCCCAACCGGACCGGCGACGGTCCGGGTGCAAGCGCTAGCGCGGCATGGTAAACGGGCGGTTAACGTGCCCCGTCACGGCGCGGGCGGCGGCGGCATCGCGGCCGGATCGCCGATCAGCATGTTGAGCAGCACCAGCGCGATCGCCACGAAGACGACGGTGATCAGCCCCGTCTTGACGAAATCCTTCTTCTTTTCCGGATCCATAAAGCCCCCCAAACGCCACTTACAATCCGCGATTGTAACAAATCCGGCGCGGGAAAGCTTGTTAATTACGGTTACCCGCCCGATCGCCCCGGCGTGGGGTTGAGAATCGTCCGGCCGCGCCCCAGATTGGCGGCCGCAGGCTCCGGCCGCTCACTCCCGCCTTGCGCGATGCGAACAAATCTGGAACATTTAGCCGATGCTGACCCATATTTCCGTCCGCGGCGCGCGCGAACATAATCTCAAGAATGTCGACGTCGATCTGCCGCGAGAGAAGCTGATCGTCATCACCGGCCTGTCGGGCTCGGGCAAATCGAGCCTGGCGTTCGACACCATCTATGCCGAGGGCCAGCGCCGCTATGTCGAGAGCCTGTCGGCCTATGCGCGCCAGTTTCTGGAGCTGATGCAGAAGCCCGATGTCGATCATATCGAGGGGCTGAGCCCCGCCATCTCGATCGAGCAGAAGACCACCAGCCGCAATCCACGCTCGACCGTCGCGACCGTCACCGAGATTTACGACTATATGCGGCTGCTATGGGCGCGGGTCGGCGTCCCCTATTCGCCCGCAACCGGCCTGCCGATCGCCGCGCAGACGGTCAGCCAGATGGTCGACCGGATCATGCTGCTGCCCGAAGGCACCCGCCTGCTGCTGCTCGCCCCCGTCGTGCGCGGCCGCAAGGGCGAATATCGCAAGGAGCTTGCCGAATGGCAGCGCAACGGCTTCACCCGGGTGCGCATCGACGGCGTCAGCTTCGAGATCGAAGACGCCCCCGCGCTCGACAAGAAATACAAGCATGACATCGAAGTGGTGGTCGACCGGCTGGTCGTCCGCGAAGGGATCGAGACGCGCCTCGCGCAAAGCCTCGAAACCGCGCTGCGGCTGGCGGACGGGCTCGCTTATGCCGATCTGGTCGACACCACCGTCGCGGAGGCGATGGCGGAAAACCCCTCCACCACCTCCGGTGGTCCCCCTCCCCCCGCTTCGCGCGGGGAGGATTTAGAAGATGCCGTCGAAAATCCTCCCTATGCGCAGCATGGGGAGGGGGACCGCCCGCAGGACGGTGGAGGGGTAGCCGCCGTCCGCGAGCTGCCGGCCAGCTTCCAGTTCGCGGAGGCGGAAACCACCGGCGGCAAGATGAAGAATGCCGGCGTCCCCGCCAACCGCATCACCTTTTCCGAGAAATTCGCCTGCCCGGTCTCGGGCTTCACCATCGCCGAGATCGAACCCCGGCTCTTCTCGTTCAACGCCCCGCAGGGCGCCTGCCCGGCCTGCGACGGGCTCGGCGAAAAGCTCTATTTCGATCCGCAGCTGGTCGTCCCGAACGAGGCGCTGTCGATCAAGCAGGGCGCGGTGGTGCCCTGGGCGAAGTCGAACCCGCCCAGCCCCTATTATATGCAGGTGCTGTCGTCGGTCGCGCGCGCCTATGACTTCAAGCTCGACACCCCGTGGCAGGATCTGTCGGAGGAGGTCCGCGACGTCGTCCTCCACGGCACCAAGGGGCGGGTGATCACCCTCACCTTCATCGACGGCCGCAAAAGCTATGACGTTCAGAAGCCGTTCGAGGGGGTGATCCACAATCTCGACCGGCGGATGCTCGCGACCGAAAGCGCGTGGATGCGCGAGGAACTCGGCAAGTATCAGTCGGCCGCGCATTGCGAGGTGTGCGGCGGCGCGCGGCTCAAGCCCGAGGCGCTCGCGGTCAAGATCGCGGGCGAGGACATCAGCATGTCCACCCGCCGCGCGGTCGGCCCCGCGCTCGCCTTCTTCCGCGACATGCCGCGCCACCTCAACAGCCAGCAGAACGCGATCGCCGAACGCATCCTCAAGGAGATTGTCGAGCGGCTCGGCTTCCTCGACAATGTCGGGCTCGACTATCTCAACCTCGACCGCACCAGCGGCACCCTGTCGGGCGGCGAGAGCCAGCGCATCCGCCTCGCCAGCCAGATCGGCTCGGGCCTGTCGGGCGTGCTCTACGTCCTCGACGAGCCCTCGATCGGCCTCCACCAGAAGGACAATGAGCGGCTGCTGGTCACGCTCCGCCGCCTGCGCGATCTCGGCAACACCGTGATCGTCGTCGAACATGACGAGGATGCGATCCGCACCGCCGACTATATCGTCGACATGGGGCCGGGCGCCGGCGTCCATGGCGGCCATGTGGTGGCACAGGGCACGCTCGACGACATCCTCGGCCATGAGGGCAGCCTGACCGGCGACTATCTCTCGGGCCGCCGCATGGTCGAGGTGCCGGCCAAGCGCCGCAAGGGCAATGGCAAGAAGGTCACCGTCCACGGCGCGCGCGCGAACAACCTCAAGAACGTCACCGCGTCGATCCCGCTCGGCACCTTCACCTGCATCACCGGCGTGTCGGGATCGGGCAAGTCGAGCTTCACGATCGACACGCTCTACGCCGCCGCCGCGCGCAGCCTGAACGGCGCGCGGGTGATCGCGGGCGCGCATGACAAGGTCAGCGGCTTCCAATATTGCGACAAGGTGATCGACATCGATCAGTCGCCGATCGGCCGCACCCCGCGATCGAACCCGGCGACCTATACCGGCGCCTTCACCAACATCCGCGACTGGTTCGCGGGCCTCCCCGAAAGCCAGGCGCGCGGCTACAAGCCCGGGCGGTTCAGCTTCAACGTCAAGGGCGGCCGCTGCGAGGCGTGCACCGGCGACGGGCTGCTCAAGATCGAAATGCACTTCCTGCCCGACGTCTACGTCACCTGCGACGTCTGCCACGGCAAACGCTACAACCGCGAAACCCTCGAAGTGAAGTTCCGCGACAAGAGCATCGCCGACGTCCTCGACATGACCGTCGAGGACGCGGTCGAGTTCTTCAAGGCCGTCCCCCCGATCCGCGACAAGATGGCGATGCTCGCCGAGGTCGGCCTCGGCTATGTCAAGGTCGGCCAGCAGGCGACCACCCTGTCGGGCGGCGAGGCGCAGCGGGTGAAACTCGCCAAAGAGCTATCGAGACGCGCAACCGGCAACACCCTCTACATCCTCGACGAGCCGACGACCGGGCTCCATTTCGAGGATGTCCGGAAGCTGCTCGAAGTGCTCCACGCGCTGGTCGAGCAGGGGAATACGGTGGTGGTGATCGAGCATAACCTCGAGGTGATCAAGACGGCGGATTGGGTGATCGACCTGGGGCCCGAGGGTGGCGTGCGCGGCGGTGAGATTGTGGCGGAAGGGACGCCTGAGGCGGTGGCGAAGGAGCCTCGGAGCTATACGGGGCAGTATCTCAAGCCCCTGCTGGAGCAGAAGCGCGAAACGGTGGCGGCGGAGTAGTGGCGCGATAACGCTCCGTTGCGCGTCCTCGCGCCGGCGCTGCCTACAAGAAGTCGGTCATTCCGATGATCGCTCCGGCGGCGCCTGCTAGCTGCACCGCGCTGTCTACCGTGCCGCCGGCATCGGCCACCCAGAAAAGATAGCTGTCGGCGCCCACCTGAAAAACCGCAACCTCGTGATCGCCGGCACGACCGTCGAAGAGGCCTTGCGCGGCGGTCTGCGCGGCCGCGAACGAGGATTGGATTCCCCCGGCCAGCACGGCGGATGGAGCAAAACCAAGCAGAAGGTGATCGGTGCCGTAGAGATAATCCTGCACCACGTCGACCGATGACCCCGAGATCGTCGCCTGTCCGCCGTCAAAGACGAACCGATCGGCGCCCGCGCCGCCGTTCACGCTATCCACGCCCTTGTCGCCGGAAATGAGGTCGCCGCCGTCGCCGCCTGAGATCACGTCGTCACCCTGGCCGCCACGAAGATAATCATTGCCGTCGCCACCGGCGATCGTATCAGCGCCAAGATTGCCGTTGATCGTATCGTTACCGAGTCCGCCCACGATCGAGTCATTATCCGCGCCGCCATTGACCCGATCGGATCCGGTCCCGCCGTCCAGCGTGTCATTCCCTGCATTACCCTGTAGGTAGTCCGATCCATCGCCGCCGAGGATCACGTCCGTGCCGTCGGTCCCACCAGTTGGAGACTGGCCATAGAGGTGGTCGTTGCCCGATCCGCCGTCCAGCGTGTCTTGCCCGCTGAGGCCATAGAGGACATCATGCCCCGCGCCTCCGCCGATCAAGTCGCTCTGATTGGCGCCAGTGATCGTATCATTGCCATCCCCACCGAGCGTGCTCTGCGTGTCGATCAGGGTGATGGAGCCCTTGTCGGGATCGGTGGTGACAAGAAAGCGCCCATCGTCCGTCGTCAGGAGATTGTCGCCATATCGGACGTTCGCTGAGTTGGTGGTACTTGATGTGCCCAGCGCATAGCGTGCGATTTCGTTAAAAAGCGTCGAATCGTATTTAACGACGCTGGCGCTACGGCCAAAGATGTCCGTCTGGTAAACATAGGCGACACGGCCGGACGGATCGAACGCAACCCCGTTGACGAATCCAAGATTTATATTTCTCAGATAGGTTAGGTTGGTGTCAAACAATCCTATTCCCTGGCTATACTCGCCGACCACAACCAGATTAGCGCCTTCACTAATTGCCTGAACGCCAAAATTGAAGGCACCGTGCCCTCCGTTTGCCGTCACCGCGCCGACGCGATCGTCAAAGATATGCAACGGCCCACCGGACGAATTGCCATCTGCGATCAACGTAAGATGGCCATCCTCCGTAAGAGTCTCGCGTCCGGCAATAGAAAGAAAGCTGCCGACCGCGACCGATGTCAGCGCTGTGCGATTGCCGGTCTGGAGGTTGAGCAATTCGGGATGGGCTTGCGAGAAGGCATCGGTATTACTGACAAGTGCTGTGGTGCTGTTGACCACCTCGACATCGCTGTAGGCGTTGCCGGTACCCACATAGGTCCGCAGAATCGACCCTGTTTGCGTCGATACTTGATACAGGAGCGGTTGCCGTGGGTCTGAGACGAGCAAGTAAGACCCGTCTTCCGATACCGAAAATACGCCGACCGCCGTACCGATGTGCCAGGTAGCGGTTTTAGCATATGTGGTGAGATCGAAGACATCGATGTCCCCGTTACGGGAGAGATATAATTTCGTCTGATCTGTGCTCAACTTTGCGTCGACGGCACCAGATTCCTGCAGGACTGATACTAAATACCCGGGCATCCGCAGTTCCTCTTGAGGCTGGCATCGCTCGCATGGGGGCAGTCCAAGATCAAGCGATTGCCATGGCGAGGGGAGAGAGAATTACCCGATATGGATGCAAATCTTGCGAGATTCTGGAATTACGGTGACAGGTCAACAATCCCTAAATGTGCTATATCGCTGAGGATAGTTCATGAACGAGATCAAAAGCGGTGAACCGCTCGACGCATTCAGTGCCCATGAGGTGCTGCATACCAGCTCCATTTTAGCGAGCATGTTTGACGACTACATTGAATTTCGGGGACATAATACTAAATTGGGCTGACGCAAATCACATGCTCGGCCGAACTAGGGCTAAGCCATTAGCCATTGAGTATTGTGTCCCCGAAATTCTTTGTGTCCCCGAAATTCTCCGTAGCGAGCATGTTTGACGACTACATCGCCGACCACAGATACACGCAGTCCGATTGCGAACTTGCAGCGGCCGCGAGGCGGCTCAGCGAGATGCTTCACGAATTTTATCAACTCGTCGGCACCAAATCGCTCCAGTAAGGCGGCGCCCCAACTGCCCGATCTGATCCATTCCCGATCAAACCCATCCCGACTGATTTCGGGGACACAATACTAAATTAGGCTGACGCAAGTCACATGCTCGGCCGAACTAGGGCTAAGCTATTGAGTATTGTGTCCCCGAACTTCCGCGAGAGGCGCGAGTTTCGCAATTCGGCCGGACAGGGCCGCTGCCTGCTCCCGGTCGACGGATTCTACGAGTTCACCGCGCCCGTCGATCCGGCGAAGAAGCGTAAGGACAAATGGCTGTTCCGCTGGACGGGGCAGGACTGGTTCGCGATCGCCGGGCTGTGGAAGACCGACCCGGCGCTCGGCGATTTCGGCGGCGAGGCCTTCTCCATGCTGACCTGCGAGCCCGGCCCCGACATCGCCCCCTATCATCGCCGCCAGGTCGTGTTGCTCGATCGCCGCGGCTGGGCGGGGTGGCTCGACGGATCGCTACCCGCGCAGGGTCTGGCGCGGCCGGTGCCGGCGGGGACGCTGACGGTGGAGCAGGTCGGATGAGGAGGAGTGCGGGCAGACGGGATGGAGCGCCGGCTCAGGCGGCTACCATCTCTTCTTCGATGATCGAGCGGGCGAAGGGCAGGCACTGGCCGCAGCGCGGACGGCGTCCCATCGCCTCATAGGCGGTGCGCGGACAGGCCGCACCCTTGCGGGCGGCGTCGCGGACATCGGATTCGCGAATAGCATTGCAGATGCAGACGACCATCGGGATACCTCTCGATTCGCTAATTAGCGCTATTGCGACTGACTATCAATAGTCTTTTGGTCGAATCGAATGCGGTCCGGCGCATCGCCAGCCATTGCGAAGCGGCCGCACTCGCCCTAGTCGCCGCCCGATGACCGACACCATGCCCGACCGCAGGGCGCGCATCGCGGCCGCCTTCGGGCGCGCGGACAGCTATGATCAGGCCGCGGGCGTCCAGCTTCTGGCGGCGGCGGCGCTCGCCGGGCGGATCGTGGCGGAGCTGCTGCCGGCGAATCCGCGCATCCTCGAACTCGGCTGCGGCACCGGCTTCCTCACCCGTGCGCTTGCCGCAAGGATCGGCCCGGCGCGCTGGACGGTCAGCGACATCGCCCCGGCGATGGTCGAGCGCGCGCGCGAAGGCGGTGGACCCGCGGCCGACTATCGGGTGATCGACGGTGAAGCGGTCGATCCCGCGCTGGGCAGCTTCGACCTGATCGTGTCGGGGATGGCGTTCCAATGGTTCGCCGATCTGCCCGGCGCGGTCACGCGGCTGGCGGCGCGGCTCGCCCCCGGCGGGCTGCTCGCCTTCTCGACGATGGCGGATGCGAGCTTCGCCGAATGGCGTGCGGCGCTCGACGCCGAAGCGCTCGCATCGGGCATCCCCGCCTATCCCGATGCGGCCGCGCTGGCCGCGCTCGCTCCGCCCGGCTTCGCCGCCACCGTGGCGATCGCCGATTTTCCCCAGGCGCATGCCGATGCGCGGGCGTTCCTGACAGGGCTCAAGGCGATCGGCGCAGGGACACCCGCCGCCGGCTATCGCCCGCTGCCGCCCGCCGCGCTGCGCCGCGCGATGGCGCGGTTCGACGCGGGCGAGCGGATCGCGACCTACCGGATCGGCTTCTGCCTGATCAGGCGGGTCAGCGGCTGATCGTGATCACGGCCTCGCCCGCTGTCATCGCCGAAAGCTCGATGACATGGTGGCCGGGGGTGAGATCGAAATCGACGATCTTGACGACCCCCGATCCCGGCTCGCCATGACGGTGCCCGACCGATGGGATCGCCTTGCCGTCGCGGATCAGCTCGATCCAGCCCCTGGCGCCCAGCGCGACATGGTAGCGGCCGGGCTCGTCGATCTCGACGCTCAGGATCGCGCCATGATTGGCGGGCGGTCGGGTGAGCGGCGGCGCCACCGGATAGGCCAGCTCGCGCTGCGGGCTGAGTCGGATCGTCGCGGTCTGGCCCGGATCGATCGGCACTTCGGCAGCGAGCGGCGCGGCGATCGCCAGCGCGAAGCCGACGATCAGGCTATTCCGGCGCACGCCTACTCCCCCGCCGCCCTGCTCTGCAGCTGGACATAATTCTGGATTCCCATCCGCTCGATCATCTCGAACTGGGTTTCGAGGAAATCGACATGCTCTTCTTCGGAATCGAGGATCGATTGCAGCAGGTCGCGGCTGATATAGTCGCGGACCTGTTCGCAATAGGCGATCCCGTCGCGCAGCTGCGGGATGGCGTCATTCTCGAGCGCGAGATCGGCCTTGAGCAACTCCTCGACCGTCTCGCCGATCCGCAGGCGACCGAGCAGCTGGAAATTGGGCAGGCCGTCGAGGAACAGGATGCGCTGCGCCAGGCGATCGGCATGCTTCATCTCGTCGATCGATTCGGCATATTCCTGCTTGGCGAGCTTATCGATGCCCCAATGCTCAAGCATCCGATAATGCAGGAAATATTGATTGATCGCGGTCAGCTCATTCTTGAGCGTCTCGTTCAGTATCTCGATGACTTTCGCATCACCCTTCATGGTCGCCTCCGCAATCTGCAGCGGCGGTTACTAGACCAGATCATGGCTGATGGAAAGACCCGCCCAACCAATCCTTCCAAATTAATCCAATTAAAAGAGATAGTTGTGATATTAGTTCATTCTCACCCGACACACATCGCGCAAATGCCCTTCGTTCGCACCCCAACATCGGCGCGCCACCCTTCTTGACATTCCGCTTGGTTGAATATCCGATCAAGCGGATGAATGCCGACACCCGCAACCGCATCCTGCTCACCGCGATGGAGCTCTTCTGGGAGAAGGGCTATGGCTCGACCTCGGTCGCGGACATCCTCAGCCGCAGCCAGGTTCACAGCGGCAGCCTCTATCATTTCTTCCCCGGCAAGCAGGACGTGCTGGTCGGCGTGCTCGAACTGTATCGCGACGGTATCTGGGAGATGCTTCTCAACCCGGTGTGGAAGGATGTCGACGATCCGATCGAGCGGGTGTTCGCGCTGCTCGCCGGCTATCGCAACCATCTGGTGATGACCGACTGCACCTATGGCTGCCCTATCGGCAGCCTGGCGCTGGAAATCCACGAGCCCGATCCGAAGGTGCGCGAGCTGCTGGCGCTCAACTTCTCCAACTGGACCACTGCGATCAGGGGCTGCCTCGACGCCGCGGGCGACCGGCTGCCGTCTGACAGCGACACTCAGGCGCTGGCCGAATATGTGCTGACGGTGATGGAGGGCGCGGTGATGCAGGCGCGCACCTATCGCGATCTCGGCTATTTCGACCGCAACATCGCGCTGCTGCGCCAGCATTTCGACCTGCTCGAACGCGCGGCGGCGCGGCGCATGTCGAAGGACAGGAATTCGACACGACACTGACGAAGGCGGGGAATGCCATCGAGTGAACCGGGCGCGGGTTTGAGCGGAATCCGGGATCGCCGCATTCGTCCGGATGACGGGCAGCGCTCACGCCAGACGCCCCGCGCCCGGCGTCTGAAGCCTTACACGCCCTGGCGGCGCGCCAAAAAGGCCAGCCGCTCGAACAGCATGATGTCCTGCTCATTCTTCAACAGCGCGCCGTGCAGCGGCGGGATCGCCTTTTTGGGGTCGCGCGACTGGAGGACTTCGAGCGGCATGTCCTCGGCCAGGAGCAGCTTGAGCCAGTCGAGCAGTTCGCTGGTCGAGGGCTTCTTCTTCAGGCCGGGCACCTCACGGATCTCGTAGAAGATGTCCATCGCCTTGCTCACCAGCATCTTCTGGATGCCGGGGAAATGGACGTCGACGATCGCCTGCATCGTCTCGCGATCGGGGAATTTGATATAGTGGAAGAAGCAGCGGCGCAGGAATGCGTCGGGCAGCTCCTTTTCATTGTTCGAGGTGATGACGACGATCGGGCGTTCCTTGGCGGTGATCGTCTCGCCGGTCTCGTAGACATCGAACGACATGCGATCGAGCTCCTGGAGCAGGTCGTTCGGGAACTCGATATCGGCCTTGTCGATCTCGTCGATCAGCAGCACCGGCAGCTCGGGCGCGGTGAACGCGTCCCACAGCTTGCCGCGCCGGATATAGTTGGCGATGTCATGGACGCGCTCGTCGCCGAGCTGGCCGTCGCGCAGCCGGGCGACAGCGTCATATTCATAGAGGCCCTGATGCGCCTTGGTGGTCGACTTGATATGCCACTGGATCAGCGGTGCGTTCGCGGCTTTGGCGATCTCATGCGCGAGGACGGTCTTGCCGGTGCCGGGTTCGCCCTTCACGAGCAGCGGACGCCGCAAGGTCACCGCGGCATTGACCGCGACCTTCAGGTCTGCCGTCGCGATATAGTCACTGGTACCTTCAAAGCGCACGCCGCCGTCTCCCGCTGAAAATCGCCACAGGGCGATAGGGGCGAGCGCCGAGGAGGGCAAGAGCGATGCTTTAGGTTCCCACCCGTGCTTCCGATCGCGCCTCCAGCAGATCCCACAGGCCGCGATGCTGGGTCAGCAGCTGTTGGGCGCCGAACACGATTGCTCGTTCGACCCCCACCGAATCGACCGCGTCGGCGATGGCGAGCGTCTGCCGCGCGGAGGGCAGGGCGGGCGGCGTCAGAGTGACGCCGAAGCGCTGCGCGGCGGCGTCGAGCACCGGGCGGATCGCGCGCCAGTCGAGCACCAGCGCGATCGCCGCACCGAGCGCACATCCGGTCCGTTCCGACTGCGCCAGCATTTCAAGCGCGTGTCGCTGGCCCGCAACCGCCGCCTCCGAGCGGTCCTGGCCCGGCGTACTGGGCATGGGGCCCGCCGCGACAACGGTGCGCATCAGATAGGCGCGCTCCTCGGCGAAACCCTCGGCCGCCGCGTCGAGCCAGCTTCGCGCCGCCCCCGCACCCGCCCTGGCCAGGGCAAGGTCGATCACACCGGGACGCCCCCCGTGCAGACTTGATATGAAGTGGACGGCATCGGCCAGGTCACGCGCCGCCTCCCGCCCACGGGCGAAAATCTGACCGGCGATATAGGGGTGACTCTTGCCGCCGTCGGCATCAAGCGAAACGCCGATCGTCTCGGCCGCGCGAACACGCGCAGCCGCCTGCTGAACTGAATACGCCATACGCAACACTTCCCGAATACAACCGGAACAAAAGCGTGGCCGACACGAAAGCCGCCGCCCACACGAATCGCTATAGAACAGGTGCGGTAAATAGGCGGTTACGGAGGAGGAATATTTTTCGCTGGGCCCCTCGCCCCGAAAAACCGGAGATGGCGGAAATCCGCAATTCCCCGTTTCGTCCCCGCGCGCTACAAGCAACCGCTTATGGCGCGTTCATCCTCTCGTTCGAATGACTGGGGTTTCCCCCGCTGGCGTGGCTATGGCAGCGAGCGCGGCGCAACCAAGGTGCGGATGTGCGACCGGCATGGCTGCGACCAGCCGGGCGACTGCCCCGCGCCAAAATCGCCCAATAGCCCCGAGCGCTGGTATTTCTGCCCGAAGCACGCCGAGGAATATAATCGCAACTGGGATTATTTCGCGGGCCTGTCAGCCGAGGAGGCCGCCGAGCGCGAGGCCAATGAACGGCGCGACTCATCGGGCTATGCCGAACAGGCGCATTACGGCTGGGCCGGTCCCGGCGACGGCCGCTGGAGCCGCGACGAGATGCGCGCCTTCGAGACGCTGGAACTGGAGGTCGACGCCGATTTCGAGGCGGTGAAGACCGCATGGCGCCGACTGGCGAAGGCCAACCATCCCGATGTGAAGCCCGGCAACGCCGAGGCCGCAGTTCGCTTCCAGGCGGTGCAGGCCGCTTTCGAGATCCTGCGCAGCGCCGAGGAGCGCCGCCCGCGCTGAGTGCCGGGCGGAATGTTGGCTACGGTATTCCTACGAAATTGCTGCTGACTGCATTGTCAGTAAGATGATGCGACAACAAACTATTGCGGTGCTGATCATTTCAGTGCCGCAGGGAGAAGCGGTTGCGTATCCTTTGCGTGGATGATGACGGGCTCGTACTCGCGGTGACGGCAGACCTCTTGCGCGAACTGGGCCATGACGTCATCGAGGCATCGGGCGGTGACCATGCCGCGCGCACGATCGCTGACGGCCATCGCTTCGATATCCTTATTACCGACGTCCACATGCCCGGCGAGTTGGGCGGAATCGAGCTTGCGGCGCTGGCGCGCAGGATATTGCCAGCGCTTCCGGTCGTCTTTTTCAGCGGTATGGATCATGTCCTTCCGCCCGAGCTGTGCGACACCGTGTTGCGCAAGCCATGCCGGCTGGGAGAGCTCGAGGCTGCGATCGACCGTGCGGCGTCTTAGGATAACTTCCCCGTCAGCACCGCGAGGCTAGCGCGCTCGTTCGCGCGCAGTGCCTTCGGCTCGGCGGGCGCAGCCTCGATCCAGCGGCCCGCCTTCGCCATCTCGATGAAGGCCGGCGCGACATAGGATTTGCGGCATACCGCAGCTGTATTGCCCAGTTGGCGTGCGACCTCGTCCAGCAGCGTCTTCACCGCAGTGCGCCGGCCGCGCGACAACATCCCGGCGGCTACCGCGCAGGCGCGCCAGGTGCGAAAGGTCTTTGCGGTACCGGTGCCATCCGTGAGCTCGCATACCCACTCGTTGATATCAGCGGCGCGCACGCGAAGCCCCGATCGCATCGCGAACAGGTCACCCGATCCGCCGCGCTTCAACTCGGCCAGCGCCGCTGCCAACGCTGCGTCACGGCCCGACAGTTCGGCGCGGATGCCATGCTTGCCGTAGAAGCAGAGCTGGATTTCGTCGCCGTCGATCCGGGCGTGGCGGTTCAGCAATGTGGTCGCGCCGAAGCTGCCCCGCGCCGCCGAATCGGCCGACCCTACCCGGATTGCGAAGCCGTCGAGCAGGCGCACCGCTGCGGCCCGTGCGCGTTCCCACGGATCGTCGCTGATGAGCCCGCGGCGAACCGCAGCGCGCAGATGCGGAAGATGCCTGGCAAACTCGGGGAGACCCGCGAATTTCTCTTCGTCGCGCCGCTCACGCCAGATGCTATGATAGCGATATTGCTTGCGCCCGGCCGCATCGAGCCCGGTCGCCTGGACGGGCGCCTGGCCGTCGGGGTTGATCCAGACCTTGCGCCAGGCCGGCGGGATGCCGAGCGCCAGGATTCGCATCCGCGTCTCGACGTCGCTGACGGTCGATCCGTCAGCCGCGACGAAGCGCCACCCCCGCCCGCGCCGGATGCGCGCGATGCCGGGGGCCGAGTCGATGGTTTCAAGCTGGTCGACGGGGCGGCGCTGCATGACCGGGGGAGAACGCCCAACGCGCGGAAAGGGTGCCGCTTAATCGTCACCCCAACGCAGGCTGGGGTCCATGTCTCTCTTCTCAACCAATGATCGTCAGATAGAGATCATTCCATTCGGGATTAGCCTTCTCGATCAGGTTGAGCTTCCGGCCTCTCTTCCACGCCTTCATGGCGTTCTCTCGCCAGATCGCTTCCTCGATCCGCTCATAATGCTCCACATCGACAAGCCGCCTCAAACCATGCCGCTTGCAGAAATCTGATCCCATCGCTTCACGGTGCTGGGTGACGCGCCGGGCAATGTCGGCGGTAACGCCGATGTACAGCGTGCCGCTCATGCCATTGGTCATGACATAGCCGCCTTGCATCGGACAGCATCTTGCGAGATCACGGACATGGATGCCGGCCTGCGCTGGCATGACGGATGTGGCTTATTGCGGTCCCAGATCATCCGGCAGCGGATCCCGGCCCGACATCCGCCGTGCGAGCATCTCGGCCTCGTCGAGCGTCCAGCGGCCGGGCAGTTCGATCACGCCGTCGGCCACGGGCTTGCGGATCAGCTCGCCCGCCAGCGCCTTGCCGTCGAGCGCGACCATCAGCGGCCGGCCGACCAGCGCGGCACTGATCGCCTCCAGCCGTTTTGACGCCGTCGGAGTCAGGGTCAGCATGATGCCGACCTTCTTGTTGATGTCGGGCATTGCCCGCGCATCGGCGACGTCGCCGGGCGCGAAGCCTTCGCCGCCGATCGTCAGCTGCCCGGTCGGATAGGTCTCGGCGGCGGTCTGGGCCTGGGCGAAGCCGGGCGCAAGCGACAATGCCGCCAGCAGCGCGAGCGCAATCAGGCGGCTCATGCGTAGCGCTCCGCGGTCGCCCGGATCAGTGCGATCATGTTGGGAATTCCCTGGGTGCGGTTCGAGCTCAGCTGGTTCTTCAGGTCGAAGGGCAGGAGTAGCGCGGCGATATCGGTATCGCGAATCTCGGCGGCGGGCTTGTCCTGTACGGTCAGCAGCACCAGCGCGATGATCCCCTTGGTGATCGCGGCATTGCTGTCGGCGAGGAAGTGGAGCGTGGTGGCCCCGGGCCCATCGGTGTCGCGGACCGTCGGATAGACCCACACCGCCGCCGAACAGCCCCGCACCAGTGTCGCGTCGGTCTTGAGCACGTCCGGCATCGATTCCAGCCCGCGCCCCAGATCGATCAGCAGCCGATAGCGATCGTCCGCGTCGAGAAATTCATATTCGTCCCGAAGGTCGGCGAGCGTGGGCTGGTCGGTCATGGCCGCCCATATAGGGGGAAATGCGCCGGGCGAAAGCGTGTTTAAAGGTGCGGCGGCAGGATCGCCCCTACGCCTTGCACCCCTTGGCCGCCGCCTGCCCGCGCAGATAGCCGCGTCGCGCCACGCCCGCCGTCACCGCCGCCTGCAAGCGCCGTTCGGCCGGGGCCGCGCCGCTGATCTCGCGCACCAGCCCGCGGAAGGGGATCAGCGAATTGACGATGGTCTTGCCCACCGCCTCGGCGATCTTGCCGGTGCGATTTTCGTTCGCCTTCGCGCCGACGGTGAAATCCTCGCCCAGCACCGCGTTCAGTTCGGCGAGCGAGGCCTTGAGCCCCTTGCAGGTCCGCGATGGCGGCGGCGCGTAGGGATTTTCCACCGCCCTGAGCAGCACCGGCGGAATCTCGTCCTTGTCCAGCCCCACGTCGCGCGCCGGCTGGGTCGC
>CAMTVW010000015.1:0-178747 GCA_947085315.1 uncultured Sphingomonas sp.
GGGGGGCACGAAGAGCATCGAAATGAGTGTGACGCTGGGGCCCGCCACCATTTGAACCCAATGCCTCGGACCCTCACGATCTTCCCCCGCCAGGGGGTGGTGGCTGGCGCTTGCCCGACGGAGGGGGCGGAAAGGGGGAACCGCTGTTCCGTCTCCTCCCCCTCCGACGCTTCGCGCCACCTCCCCCTGGCGGGGGAGGATCGAAAATTGGTTCCAAGCGGGTAAGGCCGACAAGCGTCTCCCCCCTGTCCTACACGCCCCGCATCTGCCAAGAGCGGCGCCATGCCCGCCGCGTTTTCCAACTGCATCCCGCCGCACCGCGCGCGGACTGCATCTTGGCCTAACCCGGCCTAACCTTCTTTTCCCAGCCAAGTCCGCCGACTCGGCTCACCGGACCCACGCCATGACCCAATTCCCCCGCCGCACCTTCGCGATCATCTCGCATCCCGACGCCGGCAAGACCACGCTGACCGAGAAGCTCCTCTATTTCGGCGGCGCGATCCATCTCGCGGGCGAGGTGAAGGCGCGCGGCCAGACCCGCCGCGCCCGCTCGGACTGGATGAAGATCGAGCAGCAGCGCGGCATCTCGGTCACCTCGTCGGTGATGACGTTCGAGCGCGGCGGGATCACCTTCAACCTGCTCGACACGCCGGGCCATGAGGATTTCTC
This sequence comes from uncultured Sphingomonas sp., assembly GCA_947085315.1. Classification (GTDB taxonomy): domain Bacteria; phylum Pseudomonadota; class Alphaproteobacteria; order Sphingomonadales; family Sphingomonadaceae; genus Rhizorhabdus. Next base: position 670 of record CAMTVW010000015.1, read on the forward strand.
CGAAGACACCTATCGCACCCTGACCGCGGTCGATTCGGCGGTGATGGTGATCGACGCGGCGAAGGGCATCGAGCCGCAGACCCGCAAGCTGTTCGAAGTGTGCCGGCTGCGTTCGGTGCCGATCATAACCTTCGTCAACAAGGTCGACCGCGAAGGGCGTCCCTGTTTCGAGCTGCTCGACGAGATCGCCGACGCGTTGGCGCTCGACGTCGCGCCGATGAGCTGGCCGGTCGGGATGGGCGGCACGTTCGAGGGGATTTACGATCTGGCCCGCGACCGCATCTATCGCCCGGCGGCCGATGCCACCGGCGCCTATGAGGGCGATGCGATTTCGGTTGCCGGGATCAACGATCAGCAGCTCGACGCCATCATCCCCGAATATGTCCTGGCCCAGGCGCGCGAGGAGATCGAGCTTGCCGGGGTCGGCTATGCGCCGTTCGATGAGATCGCCTATCTCAACGGCGACCTCACCCCGGTCTATTTCGGATCCGCGCTCAAGGATTTCGGGGTCGAGCAACTGATCGACGCGCTCGCGGATTTCGCGCCCAGCCCACGCCCTCAGCCCGGCGAGCCGCGCGACGTCGATCCGGGCGAGCCCAATGTCGCGGGCTTCATCTTCAAGGTGCAGGCGAACATGAACCCGCAGCACCGCGACCGGGTCGCGTTCATGCGGCTCTGCTCGGGCAGGTTCAAACGCGGCATGAAGCTGAATCAGGTCGGCACCGGCAAGACGATCGCGGTGCACAGCCCGATCCTCTTCTTCGCGCAGAACCGCGAACTCGCCGAGGAGGCTTTCCCGGGCGACATCATCGGCATCCCCAATCATGGCACGCTGCGCGTCGGCGACACGCTGACCGAGGGCGAGATGATCCGCTTCACGGGGCTCCCCAATTTCGCCCCCGAGATCCTGCGCCGCGTTCAGCTCAAGGATCCGACCAAGACCAAGCAGCTGCGCAACGCGCTCAACGACATGGCCGAAGAGGGGATCATGCAGGTTTTCCATCCCTCGATCGGATCACAATGGATCGTCGGCGTGGTCGGCCAGCTCCAGCTTGAAGTGATGATCTCGCGGCTCCAGGCCGAATATAAGGTCGAGGCGGGGTTCGAGCCCTCGCCATGGGACACCGCGCGTTGGGTTTCCGCCGACGACGAAAAGGCGATCGAGAATTTCAAGGGGCTCCACCGCTCCGCGATGGCCGAGGACCGCGACGGCGCCCCGGTGTTCATGGCCAAGGATCAGTGGGAACTGAACTATATCCAGGGCAAGTTCCCCGACCTGCGCTTCTCGGCGACCAAGGACCGGCGTTAGGTTTAGCGCAGGGATAGATTCCGCCTCAGCAACGTTCTCCCCTCGTTATGATCGAGAGGAGTGTCCGTTGCGCATCGTGAAGACCGCTATCCTTGCCGCCCTGCTGGTGCCCGCCATGGCGAGCGCCGCCCCCGATCAGCGGGTGCTCGGCGCTCAGGTATTGCTCGATCGGCTCGGTTTCGGCCCGGGCGTGATCGACGGCGCGAAGGGCGCGAGTTTCGCCAAGGCACTGAAGGGCTATCAGGAGTCGCGCGGCCTGAAAGTCACCGGGCTGCTCGACGATGCGACGGTCAAGAGCTTCGACGCCTATCGCGAGATGCCGACCGTGATCGAGGTCAAGCTGAGCGAGGAGACGATGGAAGGTCCGTTCGTCGGTCCGCTGCCGGCGAAGGAAACGGATCAGGCGAAGATGAAGACGCTCGGCTATGCCGACGCGGCGGAGAAGCTCGCCGAACGCTATCACACCACCAAGGCGACCCTGACTGCGCTCAATGCGCCGGGGACCAAGCTCGCCGCGGGCACGTCGATCAAGGTTCCCAACGTCATCCCCGCGAAGCAGGACTATGCGGTGGACATCAGCCCCGAATGGCGCAAGACGCTGTGGACGCTCAACGTCGGGTCCGACCAGCCCGAGGTCGCCAAGGTCGTCGTCGACAAGTCCGACGGCGTGCTGCGCGGTTTCGACGCGGCGGGAAAGCTCGTTGTGCAATTCCCCGCGACGATGGGAAGCGGCCATGATCCGCTGCCGATCGGTAGCTGGAAGATCCAAGGCCGTTCGTACAACCCGCCCTTCCATTATAACCCGAAGCTGTTCTGGGATGCGGACAGCAAGGATCAGGCGGCATTGCTGCCGCCGGGGCCGAACGGGCCGGTCGGGGTCGTCTGGATCGACCTCGACAAGAAACATTATGGCATCCACGGCACGCCCAATCCCGACACGATCGGCCGCACCCAGAGCCATGGCTGCATCCGCCTGACCAACTGGGACGCGGCACGGCTGGCGATGATGGTCAAGCCCGGCACGCCGGCAGTCTTCCAGGAATAGGAATGACGGTGAGGAGAGGGCGATGATCCGCAAGATCGCGATGCTGCTGCTGATCGCGGTGGTCGGCTATGGTGGCTGGGTCGTCGTACTCAACCTGCCGGGACGGGACGGCGGGCCTGAGCCGGCGACGGCAACCGCCACCGCAACCGCAACCGCCACCGCAACCGCGGGCAAGGCCCCCGTCCGCGTCGCCGCGCCGGTGTCCATCGCCACGCATCGTCCGCTCGTCATCCCCGTCGCGGGGATCGCCGCCGCCCAGTTGAGCGATACTTTTGACGACGCGCGTGGCGAGGCGCGCGTCCATGATGCGATCGACATCATGGCGCCGCGCGGCACTCCGGTCATCGCCGCAGCGGCCGGCACGGTCGAGAAATTGTTCACCAGCGAGCGCGGTGGCCTCACCATCTATGTCCGCCGGTTGAGCGGCGAGTGGATCGACTATTATGCCCATCTCGACGCCTATGCCCCGGGCCTCGCCGAGGGGCAGAAGGTCGCTCAGGGGCAGGTGATCGCGACGGTCGGATCGACCGGGGACGCGAGCCCTGACGCGCCGCATCTCCATTATGCGATCAACGCGATGGCGCCCGGAGAGGGATGGTGGCAGGGGCGGGCGGTCAATCCTTATCCGTTGCTCATGCGGCGCCAATAGGCGATCTTCCCGAAGCGGAGGGAATAAGGGGTGACATTCGCGATACCCATGCCAATGTCCGCTGCATGAACCCGTTGCGTGCCGCCATCGCCTTCGTTGCGATGCTCGTTCTCCCCGTCGCCGCCCAGGCCGCCGACAAGCTGGTGCTCGCTTTTGGCGACAGCCTGACCGCGGGCTACCGGCTGCCGCCCGGCAAGGGCTTCGCGCCCCAGCTGGAGGCCGCGCTGCGCAAGCAGGGGATCGCAGCGAAAGTACACAATGGCGGCGTTTCGGGCGATACGACCGCGCAGGGCCGCGCCCGGCTCAACTGGGTGTTGGGCGCATTAAAGGTCAAACCCGACCTCGTCATCGTCGAACTGGGCGCCAACGACATGCTGCGCGGTCTGGATCCGGCGCGGGCGCGGGACAATCTCGATGCGATCCTCGCCGAACTCGGCAGGCGGAAGATCAGGGTGCTGCTGACCGGCATGGTCGCCGCCCCCAATCTCGGGCCTGATTACGCGCGTCGATTCAACCCGATTTACGATCGGCTCGCTAAAAAATATCGCGTCCCGCTCTACCCCTTCTTCCTGCAGGGTATCGTGGGGGATCGTTCGCTGCACATCGGCGATGCCATCCACCCCAATGAACGCGGGGTTTCCGTGATCGTGCGAGGCGTCTTGCCGCAGGTCAAGCACCTGCTGACAAGCCGGTAATTACCGCCGTTGCAGCCGATCTCATCCGGTCCTAAGCTTAGCGTGGAGACGGAGCGGGGGAGGCTTCGATGATATGGGCTGCGTCGTCATCGGCGCGAGGACCGATAGGACATCCGGCAGGTGACATCGATGATGACGCCCGCGATTCCTTTCTGGGCCATCTGCGCGACGGCGTCGGCGCCGCAGCGGCGGGGGAAGGCGTGTTCATCGTCGACCTCGCCAAGGTCGAACATATGTCAGCGGCGGCACTGATGGCGTTGACGATCGCGCGCAAGGAGGCGATCACCAAGGATGTGAAGATCATCCTCGCCCGGCCCAGCCCTGCGCTTCGCGAAGTGCTTGAAATCAGCCGCTACCAGCTGATCTTCGACATCGACGACAATCTTGATTCGAGTGGAGGCTGAACGACTTGGGCATGCTGGTCCGCTTCTGGGGCACGCGCGGATCGCTGCCGGTCGCGCCGCGCGCACGCGCGATCGAGGACAAGGTCGTCGGCGCGCTGATGCGGGCTTCGGGCCGCAACTTCGCCGACGAGGGTGAAGCCCGCCGCTTCGTCAACGAGGAGCTGAGCTTCGCCGAAGCGCATACCTATGGCGGCGCCACCACCTGCCTCGAACTCGAAGGCGCCGACGACAGCTTCTTCATCCTCGATATGGGGTCGGGGCTGAGGGAGCTCGGCAATGACGCCTTCCGCCGGATCGCGCAGGGGCGATCGCGCACCTTCAACTTCTTCATGTCCCACCTGCACTGGGACCATATCATGGGCTTCCCGTTTTTCGGACCGGCGTTCGATCCTGGCGCCCATATCATCATCCATTCGGGCCATGCCGACGCCGAACAGGCGTTGCGCCGCCAGCAGGAGGAAATCAGCTTCCCGGTCGCGTTCGACTGGCTGCGCGCGAGGATCGAGTTCAAGGTGCTGACCCCGGGCGAGCGATATATGATCGACGGGATCGACGTGGAGCTGATGCCGCAGGACCATAGCCATGTCTCCTACGCCTGGAAATTCCGTAAGGGCGGCAAGACGATGGTCTTCTCGACCGATGCAGAGCATCGGATGGATGATGTCACCGACAAGGAGGCGTTCGAAACCTTCTTCGACAAGGCCGACCTGGTGATCTGCGACACCATGTACTCGCTCGCCGAAAGCATCACGCTCAAAGCCGACTGGGGCCATTCGAGCAATGTGATGGCCGTCAACCTGTGCCACGGGGCGGGGGCAAAGAAGCTGGTGCTGTTCCACCATGAACCGACCAGCACCGACGCGGACATCGACAGCCTGTTTGAAGAGACGATCCGCTACGAGGCGCTCAACCGCAAGAACCGCGCGCCGCTGGAGGTCGTATGTTCGTACGACAGCCTGGAGCTGGAGGTCTGAGGCTCAGCGTCCCGGGAAATCCGGTCGAGCCGCCAAAGCCGCGATATCCTGGATGTTGATCGATCCGCTTGCCGAATCGATCACGACCCGCTGGCGATCTTCGGTCGGCAGCGCCATCACATGCACGACGAGCTCGGCAAGCGTGCCGCTCTTGAGTGTCTTGAAATCGTAGAACATGTCGGAGCCGCCATCGTTGCGCTCATGGAGGCGGGCCGGCGCATCCCAGTTAACGTCAGTCATCGATTCACCCTGATTTGTGCTGGCCGCCAGTCTGGCCCGGCGGAGATCGATCTGCAATGCCCGTGCGGCCGCGCACGCCTTTCCTTGCGATTCCAGCTTTCGCTGGAATGAGCGATTTGGTGCGGCTACAGCCGCCGCCCATGCATGGCTGGATCATCATCGACAAACCCGTTGGTCCGGGCTCGACCCAGGTCGTTTCCGCAGTCAAGCGCGCGCTAAAGCTCGGCGGCTATGGCAAATATAAGGTCGGCCATGGCGGGACGCTCGATCCGCTCGCCTCCGGCGTTTTGCCGGTCGCGCTCGGTGAGGCGACCAAGCTGGCGGGGCGGATGCTCGATGCCGACAAGGCCTATGCCTTCACGATCGGCTTCGGAGTGCAGACCGACACGCTCGACGCCGAAGGGGTTGGGGTCGCCACCTCCGATGTGCGGCCGACGCGTGCGCAACTCGACGCTGTGCTGGCGGGCTTCATCGGGCCGATCGAGCAGGTGCCGCCCGCCTATTCGGCGATCAAGATCGACGGCGAGCGCGCTTATGATCGAGCGCGTGCCGGCGAGAGTTTCGACATCAAGACCCGGGCTGTGACGATCCATTCGCTGGTTGTGGAGGAGGTGGAAGATGAAGGGAAAGAAGCCCCTCATCCCGACCTTCTCCCGCAAGCGGGAGAAGGAGATTCGGCCCCGCTCGCCTCTGTCACCCTCTCGACCACCGTCTCCAAAGGCACCTACATCCGCAGCCTGGCACGCGACATATCGCTTGCGCTTGGCACCGTCGGTCATGTCACCATGCTCCGCCGCACCAGGGCTGGCCCGTTCACGCTGGAATCCGCGATTTCGCTGGACAAGCTGGAGGAACTCGGTAAGGGGCGGCAGCTTGAAACGGCTCTTTTGCCGTTGACGGTGGCGCTGGACGACATCCCGGCTCTCTCCGTCACCCCCGAACAAGCCAAGGCCCTCCGCGAGGGGCGCCGATTGGTCGGGGTAGCCGCTCCCACCGGCCTCAACCTTGCGATCGATGGCGCAACGCCCGTCGCGCTGGTCGAGGCCGATGACCGCGAGGTTTGGGTGGTGCGCGGCTTTAACCTGATGTCGAAGGAAGAAGAATGACCGTTACCGCAGAGCGCAAGACCGCCATCATCGCCGAGAACGCCCGCACCGAGGGTGACACCGGCAGCCCCGAGGTCCAGGTCGCGATCCTCACCGAGCGCATCAACAACCTCACCGGCCATTTCAAGACCCACGCGAAGGACAATCACTCGCGCCGCGGTCTGCTGATGCTGGTCAACAAGCGCCGCAGCCTTCTCGATTATCTCAAGAAGGAAGATGCCGGACGCTACGTTGCCCTGATCGGCAAGCTCGGCCTGCGCAAGTAAGCCCATTTTCAGGACGGCCCCGCAAGACGGGGCCGTTCGTTTATTCCGGCCAGGTACAATTCGGTACCGGGCAGGACGGCGGGCACAGGATCCCGCCACGGCAGGCCCAAAGCGGTCTGCCCCATAGGGTGGCCAGGGGCATAGCGCCCAGCCGCCTGCATAGGCCCCGGTCGCATAGGGCGTCCGGAGACAAGGAACTCACATGTTCGATACCAAGAAAGTAGAAATCCAGTGGGGCGGCCAGACCCTCACGCTGGAAACGGGCCGTGTTGCCCGCCAGGCCGACGGCGCGGTGCTCGCGACCCTCGGCGAGACCGTCGTTCTCTGCGCCGTCACAGCGGCGCGCAGCGTCAAGGAAGGGCAGGACTTCTTCCCGCTGACCGTCCATTATCAGGAGAAGTATTTCTCGTCGGGGCGCATTCCCGGCGGCTTCTTCAAGCGTGAGCGTGGCGCGACCGAAAAGGAGACCCTGGTCTCCCGCCTGATCGACCGCCCGATCCGCCCGCTCTTCCCCGAAGGCTTCTACAACGAGATCAACGTCATCGCTCATGTGCTGAGCTATGACGGCGAGAATGAGCCCGACATCCTGGCGCTGATCGCAGCGTCGGCCGCGCTCACCATCTCGGGCGTCCCCTTCATGGGCCCGATCGCCGGCGCGCGCGTCGGCTATGCGGACGGCGAATATATCCTCAACCCGACCGATGCCCAGGTCGCCGCAGGCGAGCTCGATCTCGTCGTTGCCGGTACCCAGGACGCGGTGATGATGGTCGAATCCGAAGCCAAGGAGCTTTCGGAAGAGGTCATGCTCGGCGCCGTGATGTTCGCGCATCGCGCCTGTCAGGACGTCATCGGCGCGATCATCAAGCTCGCGATGAAGGCAGCCAAGGACCCGTGGGAAATGGCCCCGCAGGCCGACCTGTCCGCCGCCAAGACCAAGCTCAAGAAGCTGGTCGGCAAGGACATCGAGGCTGCCTACAAGCTGACCGACAAGTCGGCCCGTTCGTCGGCGCTCAACGAAATGCGCGCCAAGGCGAAGGCTGCCTTCGCCGATGCCGCGCCGCAGGACCAGATGGCCGCCAACAAGCTCGTCAAGAAGCTCGAGGCCGAAATCGTCCGTACCGCGATCCTGAAGGACGGCCGCCGCATCGACGGCCGCGACACGAAGACGGTTCGTCCGATCGTCGCCGAGGCGCATTTCCTGCCCCGCGCGCATGGTTCGGCGCTGTTCACGCGTGGCGAGACGCAGAGCATCTCGACCTGCACCTTGGGCACCAAGGAAAGCGAGCAGATGATCGATGGCCTGACCGGCCTTCGCTACGAGCACTTCATGCTTCACTATAACTTCCCGCCCTATTCGGTCGGCGAAGTCGGTCGTTTCGGCGCGCCGGGCCGCCGTGAAATCGGCCATGGCAAGCTGGCATGGCGTGCGCTGCACGCGGTTCTGCCGACCAAGGAGGAGTTCCCCTATACGATCCGTCTGACTTCGGACATCACCGAGTCGAACGGTTCGTCGTCGATGGCGACGGTGTGTGGCGGCAGCCTCGCGATGATGGACGCCGGCGTGCCGATCAAGCGCCCGGTCTCGGGCATTGCGATGGGCCTGATCCTTGAAGGCAAGGACTTCGCGGTGCTGAGCGACATTCTCGGCGACGAGGATCATCTCGGCGACATGGACTTCAAGGTGGCCGGGACCTCGGCAGGCATCACCAGCCTTCAGATGGACATCAAGATCGCCGGCATCACCGAGGAGATCATGAAGGTCGCGCTGGCGCAGGCCAGCACGGGCATCACGCACATCCTCGGCGAAATGGCCAAGGCACTCGACAGCACCCGCAGCGAACTGTCGGCGCATGCGCCGCGGATCGAGTCGATGTCGGTTCCCAAGGACAAGATCCGCGACATCATCGGCACCGGCGGCAAGATCATCCGTGAGATCGTCGCCACCACCGGCGCGAAGGTCGACATCGACGATGACGGCACCGTCAAGATCTCGTCGTCCGATCCCGCGCAGATCGAAGCCGCACGCGAATGGATCATCGGCATCGTCGCCGAGGCCGAAGTCGGCAAGATCTACAACGGCAAGGTCGTCAATCTCGTCGATTTTGGTGCGTTCGTGAACTTCATGGGCGGCAAGGACGGTCTCGTCCATGTCTCCGAGATCAAGAACGAGCGTGTCGAGAAGGTCGCCGACGCCCTGACCGAAGGCCAGGAGGTCAAGGTCAAGGTTCTCGAGATCGATCCGCGCGGCAAGGTTCGCCTGTCGATGCGTGTCGTCGATCAGGAGACCGGCGAAGAACTGCCCGACACGCGCCCGCCGCGTGAAGGTGGCGAACGTGGCGACCGTGGTCCGCGCAGCGATCGTGGCCCGCGCCGCGATGGCGACCGTGGTCCGCGTCGTGATGGTGGCGACCGTGGTCCGCGCCGCGACGGTGGCGATCGTGGCCCCCGCGGCGAAGGCCGTGGCGATCGCGGCCCGCGTCGTGAAGGCGGCAATGACGACGGCCCCGCGCCCGAGTTCGCGCCCGCTTTCCTGAAGCGCGACGACGACTAAGGACATTCCTCCCCTTTGGGGGGGAGGATGGAAAATGCGAAGGGGGAGCGGCGACGCTCCCCCTTTTGCGTTGGGGTTCACGTGAGGCGTGATGAACCAGGGTGATCCGATATATTATGGCGTACTGGGCGCGGCGATCATGCTCGCACTGGTGCTGCGCATCCGCCGTATCGGCCGGATGCAACGGCTGCGGCTGGGCACGCTGTGGATCATCCCCACCGTCATTCTCGCGCTCGCCGCCGCGATCTTCTGGCAGTTCCCGCCTTCGGGGCTGGGCTGGTTCTGGGTGGCGCTGGGTTTCGCGACCGGAGGCCTGCTGGGCTGGTGGCGCGGGCGGTTCGTCGAAATCAGTCTCGACCCTGAAAGCGGGCGGCCTATGCAGCGCAGTTCGCCCGGCGCGCTGCTGTTTCTGGGGCTGCTGTTCCTGGTCCGCTGGGCGCTGCGCTGGGTGGTCCTCTGGGGTGACCAGCGCTGGCATTTCGGCGCGATGCTGATCAGCGATATCTTCATCGCGCTCGCGGTGGGCGTGCTCAGCTTCTACCGCATCGAACTCTATCTCCGCGCGCGGAAGCTGTTACGTTCGGCTTAACCGGGTTCGGCAAGACATCCTTCATTGCTGCGGGGGCCATGTCGAAGCGGCGGTCAGGTCTATTGTCGACCGGGTCAAGGGGACGTTGTTGATGGGGCCGGGCATGAATGTCCTGGAGCGACTGCCGCTTGGCCGTGGCCAGCCCCTGCTGACCTATGGCGCGGCGACGCTGATTTGTTGTGTCGCGCTTGGCATCAGAACACTGGCCCAGCCGGTGATGCCGGCGGGCTATCCCTATGTCTCCTTCTTCCCTGCGGTGATCCTGTCGACCTTCCTGTTCGGGGTTGGGCCGGGCATCCTGGCGGGGCTGCTGTGCGGGCTGTTTTCCTGGTATTTCTTCATCCCGCCCTTCCATGCGTTCAAAATGAACGGCGGGATCGCCTTTGCGCTCGGCTTCTACTCGCTGGTGGTGGTGATCGACATATTGCTGATCGACTGGATGCAGCGTGCCAACCACCGTCTCGCCGAAGAGCGGGAACGCAGCCGCGGTCTCGCCGAACGCGGCGAACTGCTGTTCCGCGAGCTCCAGCACCGAGTGTCGAACAATCTGCAGGTGGTGGGTGGGCTGCTGGCGCTGCAGATGCGCAGCATATCCGACGACGCGGCGCGGCTGGCGCTCGACGAGGCCGCGCGGCGGGTCGGCCTGATCGGGCGGATACATCGCCAGCTCTATGATCCGCACGGCGATCAGCTTCACCTCGTCGCCTTCCTCGATCAGCTGGTCGCCGACCTGATCGACGCGAGCGGCAAGCCCGGGGTGAGCTATCATATCGAGGCGGCCGCCGAAATCGACCTGGACCCCGACGCGGCAGTGCCGATTGCGCTGATCGTCGCGGAAGCGGTCTCCAACGCAATCGAACATGGCTTTGCCGATCGTGATCGCGGGCGCGTCGTTATCCGGGCCTCGCGAACCGGCACGGGCGGGCTCGACCTCAGCGTCAGCGACAATGGCGCGGGGCTGCTGCCCGGGTTCGATGCGGCCGAGATCGACAGCTTGGGGGTGAAGCTCGCGCGGATGCTCGCGCGCCAGCTCGGGGGTACCTTCACGCTCAGCTGCGATGGAGAAACGACCGCGCGGCTGATTCTGCCATAGCTTCTTCGCGCGTCAGGCCCATGGGGTTCCCGACCTTCTTCGGCGCTTCCTCAGATATGAGTGCCGCGTCGCCATCCCATCTGCTCGGCATAATGGCGGCGGCACAGTGCGACATAGCGTTCGTTGCCGCCCACCTCGATCTGTGCGCCCTCCTTGACCGCGAAGCCGTTGGCGTCGACCCGCAGGTTCATCGTCGCCTTGCGGCCGCAAGCGCAGACTGCCTTGAGCTCGATCAGATTGTCGGCGATGGCGAGCAGCGCCTCGCTGCCCGGAAACAGCTGTGCGCGAAAGTCGGTACGCAGGCCATAAGCGAGCACGGGAATGTCCAGCTCGTCGGCGACCGCAGCCAGCTGGAACACTTGCGCGCGGGTCAGCCACTGCGCCTCGTCGACCAGCACGCAATGGATCGGTCCTTCGGCCAGTTCGATCCCGACTTCGTCATAGAGGTCGGTATCCTCATCGATCGCGGTGGCCTCGCTGGCCAGACCGATTCGTGAACTGACCTTGCCCGGCTCGAACCGGTCGTCGAACGCGGCGGTGAACAGCACGGTCCGCATACCGCGTTCGCGATAATTGAAATCGGCCTGCAGCAGGGTCGTCGATTTGCCCGCGTTCATCGCCGCATAGTAGAAATAGAGCTTGGCCATTACCCCTGTCCTAGCGCGTAGCGGGTGGCCGACAATGCCTCGGACACCGCCGAGCTCTTGCTGTCGCGATAGCCCTGCGCGCGCATATGGGCGCGGACCGCATTGTCGCCGAAGGCCGCCTTGGGTCCCTTCCCATGGATCACCCAGATATGGCTTCCCCGGGGAAGCACGGCGTGGGCCGCGAGCGCCGCGTCGAGTTCATCGCGGTTGCCGACGATCGCGACGCTGAGCGTTGCGGTGTCGGCCGGGGCGCTATGGCCGTCGAGCGCGTCGGCCAGCGCTTCGTCGGCGACCGTGCCGATCACATAGGCCGGGCTGGCGTGGCCGATACCCAGCTTGTGCGCGAGGCTGGGGGCTGGGGTCAGGATCTTCTTCGCCCATTTCATTGCGGTTGTGGCGCCGAGTTCGAGGCAGATCGTCATGTCGCCGGCGTCGATCATCAACGCGTCGCCATCGGCCCGCACCGCCCGCATCGCGGCGATCGGCACGGTGGTGCGGAATGGCGCGCGCAGGATCAGTTCGCGGCTTTCAAGCAGCACCTTTGCCTCGTCGGCCTGGCCGTTCACTTCACAGGTGCAGATTGCTTCCAGGCCCAAGGCATGTCCCCCAACATACGGTGAGTCGAACGCTACAATATTGGTGGCCGACAACCACATCTTTCTGGCAGCCGCGCGCCGGTTCGGTGATCGCCAGGCCCCCCGGGCACAATCCGGTGGCGCTGCGCTGGTGGGGTAAAGCCCTAGGCTTCGTCGCTGTCCGGGTTCAGGTCGCGCGCGACGTTCGGATTGCGCAGCAGCTTGTCGATATGGCTGCCCTCGTCGAAGCTTTCGTCGGCGACGAATTTGAGTTTTGCGGCATATTTGGTGTTCACGCGCCGCGCGACTTCGCTTTGCAGATAGGCGGTGTTGGTGCGCAACGCCTTGATCACCGCTTCCTCATTGGCGCCGAGCAGCGGCTTCACGAAGGCGGTCGCGTGCTTCAGGTCGGTCGACATCCGGACCTCGGTCACCGAGACCATGTGGCTGGCGAGCGTGTCGTCATGGACGTCGCCGCGCATCAATATGTCAGACAGCGCATGGCGCACCTGCTCGCCGACGCGGAGCAGTCGGACCGACTTGCCTTCGGGGGTTTCATTACGGCGCATATTTCAACCTATCCCCCTCTCCCCTTGGGGAGAGGGCCGGGGAGAGGGCATGACGTGGAGGGCATCGATGCCCGTCAGCTCTGCCCCTCTCCCGACCCTCTCCCCGGAGGGGAGAGGGCAAGTAGCGATCACAAGGTCCGTTCGCGCTCTTCGACCTCGAACGTCTCGACGATGTCGCCGGGCTTGATGTCGGTGGTCGATTCCAGCGTGATACCGCACTCCAGGCCCGCGCGGACCTCGGGGACATCGTCCTTGAAGCGGCGCAGCGACGAGATCGAGCCATTATAGATGATGACGTCGTCGCGCAGGATGCGGGCGCGCAGCTTCTGGCGGATATAGCCTTCGAGCACGAGCAGACCGGCGGCCTTGCCATGCTTGCCTGCCGAGAAGACCTCGCGGATTTCGGCGCGGCCGACGACATGCTCCAGATATTCGGGTCCAAGCTGCCCGGCCATCGCGGCGCGGATCTCGTCGAGAAGGTCGTAGATCACGTCATAATATTTGAGCGCGACCCCGTCCCGCGTGGCGATCTCGCGCGCCTTGGCGTTGGCGCGGACATTGAAGCCGATGATCGGCGCCTTCGAGGCGGCGGCCAGGCTGACGTCGCTCTCGGTGATGCCGCCGACGCCCGCGTGCAGGATGCGCACCTGGATGAGATCGGTCGAGATCTTGTTGAGCGAGCCGACGATCGCCTCGACCGAGCCTTGAGCATCGCCCTTCACCACCACCGGATATTGCTGCGCCTGCTGCTCGCGCAGCGCCGAGAACATCGATTCGAGGCTGGCCGGAGCCGAGGTGGTGCGCTTCGCCTGGATCACGCTGGCGCGATAGGCCGCGACCTCGCGGGCGCGCGCCTCGTTCTCGACGACCGAGAGCTGGTCGCCCGCGCTGGGCACGCCCGACAGGCCGAGAATCTCGACCGGCAGCGAAGGCCCGGCTTCCTTGACGTTGCGGCCCTTGTCGTCGATCAGCGCGCGGACCTTGCCGCTTTCGGCGCCGACGACGAAGATGTCGCCGACCCGGAGCGTGCCGCGGTTGACCAGCACGGTCGCAACCGCGCCACGGCCCTTGTCGAGCGTCGCTTCGACAACGGTGCCTTCGGCGGCGCGATCGGGATTGGCCTTGAGCTCGAGCAGTTCGGCCTGGAGCTCGATCTTCTCGATCAGCTCGTCGAGACCAGTCTTCTTGAGCGCCGAAACCTCGACCTCCTGGACTTCGCCGCCCATCGATTCGACCTGGACGTCGTGCTGGAGCAGCGCCTCACGAACCTTCTGCGGGTTCGAGCCAGGCTTATCCATCTTGTTGATCGCGATGATCATCGGAACGCCGGCCGCGCGGGTATGCGCGATCGCCTCGATCGTCTGCGGACGCAGGCCATCGTCGCCGGCCACCACGATCACGACGATGTCGGTGATGTTGGCGCCGCGCGCGCGCATGTCGCTGAACGCTTCATGGCCCGGCGTATCGAGGAAGGTGATCTTGGCACCCGTCTTCACCTGCACCTGATAGGCGCCGATATGCTGGGTAATGCCGCCCGCCTCGCCGCTGGCGACATCGGTGCCGCGCAGCGCGTCGAGCAGGCTGGTCTTGCCGTGATCGACATGGCCCATGATCGTGACCACGGCCGGCCGCGACTGCTGGGTCTCGGCCAGATCGATATCGTCGTCGGTAACCAGGTCGACGTCGCTGTCGGACACGCGTTTGATGTTGTGGCCGAACTCGGTGACGAGCAGTTCGGCGGTGTCCTGATCGATCGACTGGTTGACGGTGACGGGCATGCCCATCTTGAACAGCGCCTTGACCAGGTCGGCACCGCGCTCGGCCATGCGGTTGGCGAGTTCGGCGACGGTGATGGTCTCGGGGACCGCGACGTCACGAACCTGCTTTTGCTGGACGGCGCCCGACTGATGGGCGCGGCGATCCTTTTCACGCGAGCGCTTGAGCGCGGCGAGCGAGCGGGCACGGGCGCCGCTGTCGTCGTCCAGTGCCTTGGTGACGGTCAGCTTTCCCGACTGGCGACGATCGTCGCCTTTGCGGTCGCGCGACTGCGGGCGGCTCGGCTCGGGGCGCTTGGCGGGCGCGACCGGGGTGAAGCGGCGCGGCGGCGGCTCGTTGCCACGGGTGGTCGCTGGAGCGGCATCGGCGGCTACCGGAGCGGCAGCCTGTTCGGGCGCTTCGGCCGTCTCGGGCTCGCCCGCGGCAGGGGTTTCGACGGGGGGGCGCTCGGGCGCCTCCTCGGCGCGGCGATTATCCTCGGCGCGACGCTTCTCTTCTTCGCTCGCCTCGGCCTTCATCCGCTCTTCGCGGCGGCGGTTTTCCTCGAGCGCGGTCATGCGCGCCTCATCGGCCTCACGCAGCAGGCGATCCTGCTGTTCGCGGCGCTCGAGTGGCGTCATCGGGCGGTTCGAGACAGGCGGCGGAGCGGGGCGGGGCGCGACCGGCGCGGGCGCGATGGCGGCCGGGGCAGGTGCGGGCGCAGCGGCGACGGGGGCCGGCTCCTCGATCACCTGAGGCTCGGCTTCACCCGGCCGGCCGAGAACGCGGCGGCGCTTCACCTCGACCACGACGGTGTTCGAGCGGCCATGGCTGAAGCTCTGCTTCACCTGGCCGGTCTCCACCGTGCGCTTCAGGCCGAGTGGCGCGCGCATCCCCAGTTTCGGCTTGTCGTTATCGCTCATCTGGTAACCGAACCCTTCACTTCAACTTCTAAATTTGTAGCGCCGATGGACCCTGCGGATCGACTCCGCAAGGCTGAAGCGCTCTCCGAACGTCCTATGAAGCCGCACCAGCGGCCCAACGCATCAGCGACGCGCACGGCAGACGCCGGCACGGTCAGCCCGATATGTACCACATTGTCGCGTCCTAAAGCCATCGACAATATGGCGCGCTCGGCCGGTATTACTACCCCGCGAAGGTCCGCGCCCTCCGCATCCAGCCCGACACGGAGTGCCTGATCGAGCTTGCGATTGCCATCCTCCGACGCGTCAGAGGCGTGGAGCAGGAGATGAAGCTGGCCGCGCCTGGCGGCCTCGCCGATCCGGTCCGATCCCGTAAGAACCGCACCCGCGCGCATCTCCAGGCCCAGCCGGTCGAAAGCGGCGCGGCGCAAGCCGTCCTCGATACGGTCGGGCAAGTCGGCTGGAATGGTGATGTCGCCGGTCTTGAAGGCGCGCGAGAGCGCGCCCTTGAGCTTGCCCTTGGCGATCGCGGCTTCCAGCGTTGCGCGGTCCACACCGATCCACGCGCCGCGCCCCTCCGCCTTGGCACGCAGGTCGGGAAGAATCTGGCCGTCGGGGCCGACCGCGAGGCGGATCAGATCGCCGCGCGGCGCATGATCAGCCGACAATATGCATTTGCGCTCCGGGACATGCTTCGCCGGCCGGGGCGGGCGAGCCTCCGATGCGACGTCCGGCGCTAGCGGTACGCTCTGATGATCATCGTGTGCCATTCGCGGGAGCGACCTCCCGCATGGCGGTGGGAAGAGGGGCCGTGGGACGAGCGGCGGCGGGACCGTCCGCGACCAGCAGACCGCCCGCGCCGTAATTCTCGGTCGACAGCTCGGTGATGGTCACCTGCACCGCGCTCGCCGGCTTGCCGAGATGCGCGCCCAGCGACCGCGTCACGTCGGCGACGATGGCGGCCTTCTGTTCGCGCGTGGCAGAGCCAGCGATGCGGATATCGACAAAGGGCATGGTCTATCAGGCCTCGTCGGCGAACCAATGGGCGCGGGCCGCCATGATGATCTCATTGCCCTGATCCTCGGTCAGGCCATATTCGCCCAGCACGCCGGCCTTGTTCTCTTCGCGCTGATCGCGATCGCGGTCGCGCTCGGGGCGATCGCTCGACGGGCGGCGGCGCTGCTCGGCGCGCTTTTTCTGGATCAGCTCGTCGGTCGCCAGGTCGGCGAGGTCATCGAGCGTCTTGATCCCGGCCTTGCCGAGCGTGACCAGCATCGCCTCGGTCAGATAGGGCAACTCGGCCAGCGCGTCTTCGACCCCCAGCGTGCGGCGCTCCTCGCGGGCGGCCTGCTCGCGGCGCTCCAGCGCTTCCTGCGCGCGGCTCTGCAGCTCGGCGCCCAGCTCCTCGTCGAAGCCTTCGATCGAGGCGAGCTCGTCGAGCTCGACATAGGCGACCTCTTCCAGCGCGCCAAAGCCTTCGGCAACCAGCAGCTGTGCCAGCGTCTCGTCGACGTCGAGCTCGTTCTGGAACAGTTCGCTGTTCTGCAGGAACTCCTTCTGGCGCTTTTCGCTGGCGTCGGCTTCGGTCAGGATGTCGATCGCCTTGCCGGTCAGCTGGCTGGCGAGGCGGACATTCTGGCCGCGGCGGCCGATCGCAAGGCTCAGCTGATCGTCGGGGACGACCACCTCGATGCGCTCCTCCTCCTCATCGATGACGACGCGGGCGACCTGGGCGGGCTGCAGCGCGTTGACGACGAAGGTCGCGGTGTCGGGCGACCAGGGAATGATGTCGATCTTCTCGCCCTGCATCTCCTGGACGACCGCCTGGACGCGGCTGCCCTTCATGCCGACGCAGGCGCCGACCGGATCGATCGAACCGTCATGGCTGATCACACCGATCTTGGCGCGGCTGCCCGGGTCGCGGGCGGCGGCCTTGATCTCGATGATGCCGTCGTAGATCTCGGGAACTTCCTGCGCGAACAGCTTCTTCATGAAATCGGGGTGCGCGCGGCTCAGGAAGATCTGCGGCCCGCGATTTTCGCGGCGCACGCTCAGGATCAGGCTGCGAACCCGGTCGCCTACGCGGACCACTTCGCGCGGGATCTGCTGGTCGCGGCGGATGACGCCCTCGGCGCGGCCCAGGTCGACGACGACATGGCCGAACTCGACCCGCTTGACGACGCCGGTGATGATCTCGCCGGCGCGGTCCTTGAACTCTTCATGCTGGCGCTCGCGCTCGGCGTCGCGGACCTTCTGGAAGATCACCTGCTTGGCGGCCTGGGCGGCGATGCGGCCGAACTCGATCGGGGGCAGCGGATCGACGATGAAGTCACCGATCGCGGCATCCTTCTGCAGCTTCTGCGCATCGGGCACCGAGACCTGTTTGAAATAATCCTCGACCTCTTCGACGACCTCGACGACGCGCCACAGCCGCATGTCGCCGGACTTGCCGTCGATCTTGGCGCGGATGTCGTTCTCGGCGCCATAGCGTGCGCGGGCCGCCCGCTGGATCGCGTCCTCCATCGCCTCGATCACGATCTCGCGATCGATCAGCTTTTCGCGGGCCACGGCATCGGCGATCGCCAGCAGTTCGGCGCGGTTGGCGGTAATGGCGGTGGCCATGCGGTCTATCCTTCTACTTGATTCTTGTCGGCGCCGAGCTCGGGCGCATTGTCTTCAATTTCTTCAATCTCATCGACGCCCTCTGTGGAGAGCGGCGCGGTGGCCTTGATGAGCGCGTCGGTCAGGATCAGCTTCGCGCCGGCGATCTGCGCCAGCGGGACCGTCACCTCACCAAGCTTGTTTACGCCGAGCGTCACCGATTCGCCATCGCTGGCGATGATGCGTCCCTCGAACTGCTTGCGGCCGTCGAGCGGCTCGACGAGCTTCACCCGCACGTCGAAGCCGGCCCAGTCGGTCCAGTCGCTGATCCGGGTCAGCGGCCGGTCGATTCCCGGCGAGCTGACCTCGAGACGGTACGCCTCCTCGATCGGATCGAGCGCGTCGAACTTTTCGGAAATGCGCCGCGACAGCGCCTCGCAATCGGTGATGTCGAGCTGGCGGGTGTCGGGGCGTTCGGCCATGACCTGCAGCGTCGGATCGCTTTTGCCCCCGAAGAAGGCGACGCGCACGAGCGAGAGCCCCAGGGCTTCCGCCTCGGGCTTGATCAGCTTCGCGATCGCGGCGATGTCCGCCATTTCAGTCACAGTCCTTTGGCCAGGTTCGTAACGCAGCACTTCATGCCCCGGAGGCTTCCGCCCCCGAGCCCGGCAAAGTTTCCAATGTCGAGAAGTAGCGGCGATATAGGGGAAGGGCACGCGCAGGGCAATATGCGATCACGAAGCATATCGTCGTTCAGTCATTGGTCGAAGATCGCGCCGCACCGACGGCGCGGCTAGGGCTTCGATAACCTTGGCGCCTTAGTCCATGCCGGTGCCCGCGTTGCCGAAAGTTCGGCTGGCAGGTGCGCGGCGCGGCGGGCCAATTGCTCAGCCATGCGGTCAGCCTGCGGCAGGCGGCTCAAGCCTTCGTTCACCATCTGAAAGCGGCCTGATACCCGGACGCCGCCTCATGCCGCCTCAGTCGCGCACTCGCCGGAGCTTGCGGAGCACCGGAACGTCGGACGGAACCGGGTGCGCGGGGAAGACCACCGGCCAACCGACGCAGGCGACTTCGCCGACATAGATGTCGCCGCGTGAGTCGACGGTGATGCCATGGGGTGCGACGAACTGATCGGGGCCTGTTCCGGGGTTGCCCTCACCGATCCTGGCGAGGAAATTTCCCTCGCCGTCGAGGATGCTGATTCGCGGTCCCAGGTTTCGATAGGGGAATCGGTCCTGGTCGATCGATGGGCCACCCTCGGCGACAAAGAACAGCGGCTCGTCGCCCTCGACGATGTGCAGGCCGTTGGGGCGGACCATATTGTTCCATTGGCGCAGATAATTGCCCTGCTCGTCGAACAGCTGGATGCGGTTGTTCTCGCGGTCGGCCACATAGACCATGCCGTGCCGGTCACAGCAGATATTGTGCGGTATATGGAACTGCCCCGGCAGGCAGCCCTGTTCTCCCCAGGAGAAGAGCAGTTTGCCGTCGGGGGTATATTTATGGACCTTCGCATTGCCATAGCCGTCCGACACATAGATGTGCCCTTGCGGCGACAAAGCGGTGTGGGTGCAGTTGTTCAGCGGCGCGCCGCTCATCATCGGGGCGGATTCGCCGGGGACGCCGATCACCATTTCCAGCGTGCCGTCGAGGGTGAACTTGCGAACCGTGTGGTCGCCATGATCGGTGCAGTAGATCGCGTTGTCATGGCCGATATGCAGGCCATGTGGCCGGGTGAACATGCCTTCACCCCAGGAGGCGAGGAAGCTGCCGTCGGCCTCGAACACCATCATCGGCCGGTTGCCGCGGCTGAACACGAACACCCGGTCGCGGCTGTCCACGGCGACGGCGGCGACCTCGTGAAAATCGGCGCCGCGCGGAAGTTGTGCCCAATTCTCGATGAACTCGTAGCGCCAGGGCGCTTCACCAGCGATCACGGCCATTGTCATTCCCATCTATTTTATAAGTCAGGCGTGAGCGGCGAGCGCCGTTGCCGATGCGACACCCTGCGGCGCGACGTTGCAGACCTGAACGCGGTTGAGCTCACGGCGGAAGCCGCTGTGATCGCCCAGCGCGATGTGGAGCAGCGCGAAATTATCCCACATCACCAGCGTGTCCTTCCGATAGCGCACGCGGCAGGTGAAGGCGGGCTGGGTGATGTGGCGGAACAGATAGTCGATCAGCGGGCGGCTCTCCTCCGCGGTCATGCCGCTGAAGCGGACGGCGGTCTTGCCGGTCACCCAGAGCTGGCGACGCCCGGTCCCCTGATTGACGTTGACGAGCGGGTGCCCGACCTCCTTGAACGGGTCGCCGACGAAGCTGCTCTTCATGTCTTCCCGGGCCATCCCCTTGTCGGCGTCGGGCGCGGCGATGTGCGAGGGGGCGGCGTTGTAGATCAGGATCTGGTTGTCACAGAGCGCCTTCATGCCCGGCGACAGCGCGTCATAGGCCGCGGCGCAGCTCGCGAACATAGTGTCGCCGCCATAGGGCGGTACGTCGACCGCATGGAGCGTGCTCAGGCAACAGGGCACCTCCACGAAACTCTCGTCGGCATGCCACATTCCGCCAAACGACAGTGCATTCCGGTCGGCCTCGCGCTTGACGATCAGAATGTCGGGATAGCCCGGCTTGTGCTCATAATGCGGGCTGGGCCGAAGCTCGCCAAACCGCGCGGTGAAGGCGACCTGCTCCTCGGGCGTCATGGGCTGGTCGTGAAAGCATAGGACCGAATGCTCGGCGAGCGCGCGCCGGATCTCGCCCACAGTCTCGTCGTCGGGGGCGGTGAGGCGAACGCCGGAAACCTCAGCGCCGATCACGCCGGTAAGCGGCTCAACCCTGATTCGCCGATAGGCTGTCATGTCCCTCTCCAGCGGCGTTGCTCCGTTGCGGGCAGCGCCGTGGGCGAGTGTTACCGGAGAGGAGGCCGACGACAATTCTGCAGAATCGCAGCGCGTTCCGATTCCGTGCAGCGTGAGCCTATTTGCTTTGCCATCAAACGCCGGGCGCCGCGAGGCGCCAGCGACTATGCAGCCAGCCGCATCTCCATGCGCGACCATATCTCGACCAGCGCCTGGGTCAGATCGCGCATCATCGCTTCGCTGTGGGTCGGCCCCGGGGTGAAGCGCAGTCGTTCGGTGCCGCGGGGCACAGTCGGATAGTTGATCGGCTGGACGTAGACGCCATATTCCGCGAGCAGGATGTCCGAGACCTTCTTGGCCTTGACCGGATCGCCCACCATCAGCGGCACGATATGGGTGACGGTGTCCATCACCGGCAGGCCGGCGTCGCCGAACATCTTCTTGAGCTGGGCTGCGGCGGCCTGCTGACCATCGCGCTCCTCCGAAGACTGTTTGAGATGGCGGACGCTGGCGAGCGCGCCGGCAACCAGCACCGGCGACAGTGAGGTCGTGAAAATGAAGCCGGGGGCGTAGCTGCGGATCACGTCGATGATCATCTGGTCGGCCGCGATATAGCCACCCATCACGCCGAACGCCTTGCCCAGCGTACCCTCGATCACGGTCAGCCGCTTGGCGGCATCTTCCCGGTCCGAAATGCCACCGCCGCGCGGGCCGTACATGCCGACCGCATGAACCTCGTCGAGATAGGTCAGCGCGTTATATTTGTCCGCCAGATCGCAGATCGCGTGGATCGGGGCGATGTCGCCGTCCATCGAATAGACGCTCTCAAAGGCGATCAGCTTGGGAACCTCGGGATCCTCGGCAGCCAGCAGCTCTTCGAGATGCTCGAGATCATTGTGGCGGAAGACGCGCTTCTCGCAGCCCGAATTGCGGATGCCCGCGATCATCGAAGCGTGATTGAGCTCGTCCGAGAAGATGATGCAGCCGGGCAGGACCTTGGCGAGCGTCGACAGGGTCGCCTCGTTCGAGACATAGCCCGAGGTGAAGAGCAGCGCGCCCTCCTTGCCGTGCAGATCGGCAAGCTCGAACTCCAGATTGACATGATAATGGGTGTTGCCGCCGATGTTGCGCGTTCCGCCCGAACCGGCGCCGACGTCATGGAGCGCTTCCTCCATCGCGGCGATCACCTTGGGATGCTGGCCCATGGCGAGATAGTCGTTCGAGCACCATACCGTCACTGGCTTGGGGCCGTTATGGCCGGCGAAGCAGCGCGCATTGGGGAACATCCCCTTGTTGCGGAGGATGTCGATGAAAACCCGGTAGCGGCCTTCGGCGTGGAGGCGATCGATCGCCTGAGTAAATACGCGATTGTAATCCAAGAGGCCTGCTCCCCACGCCCCGCTCTGCCAAGGGGCTGAATCGGGCGCCTTTTACGGCTTCGGCGGGGGAAATTCCAGTGAGAACGATTCGCTTTAATCCTGTTCAGAGAATCGCGATGCTTTCGAGGCCGCGCGCCTCCAGCGCCGACCGCAGCGCCGTGCCGACATCGAGCGGTGCCGTGAAAACGGCCCTGCCTTCGGGCTTTTCGGGCCATGCCTGCCCGGCGGTCAGATGAGCCACCCGGCGTGCGATCCCCGGTCCGCCGTCGATGAAGGTCAGCGGGCGCGGCGCGGCGGCAGACAGTTCGTCGGCAACCAGCGGAAAGTGCGTGCATGCGAGCACGACCATGTCGATTCGGTCGCCGCCCGGCTGGTCGAGCAGGCCGGCGAGCACCGCGCGATAGTCATCGGGGTCGGTCGCTTCGCCGCGCAGCTTCGCCTCGGCCAGCTCGACGAGGCGTGCCGAGCCATGGCGCAGCACGGTGCAGTCCGCGGCAAAGCGCGCCGACAGGTCATCGACATAGGGCTGGCGAACGGTGGCATCGGTGCCCAGCACGCCGATCGCGCGGGTCAGCGACGCCTCGGCGGCGGGCTTGATCGCGGGAACGGTACCGACCACAGGCAGGTCGAGCGCGGCACGGACCGCGGCGAGCGCGATCGTCGACGCGGTGTTGCAGGCAATCACGACGAGCCGTGGCCGATGCCGCTCGACGAGCCGCCCGAGCAGCGCGGGCACCCGCGCCGCGATCTCCTCTTCGCTGCGGATGCCATAGGGAAAGCCGCCATTGTCGGCGACATAGACATAGGAGGCCCGCGGCAGCAGAGCGCGGGTCGGCGCGAGAACCGAAAGGCCGCCGACCCCGGAGTCGAACATCAGGATCGGGCGGTTGTCGGCCATCGCGCATCATCTAGATCGGCTTAACGCGCACGGCAACCGCCGCCCGGTCATGCCGGTGCCGTAACTATGTGCAGTAGTGCATGTTGCGAACCCAACGGCTTGGCTTATGGTGCGCGCAGCTTTGGGGAGCGATGGAATCCTATGGTATCGACAACCGCCATGCTGCTGTTGATCGGCGCTTATCTGCTTGGTTCGATCCCCTTCGGGGTCGTCCTGACGCGGCTGGGAGGCGCGGGCGACCTGCGCCAGATCGGGTCGGGCAATATCGGCGCGACCAATGTCCTGCGCACCGGCCGCAAGGGCCTGGCGGCGGCTACCTTGCTGCTCGACGGTGCCAAGGGCGCGGCCGCGGTGCTGATCGCGCATGCCGTCCAGCCCGATATCGCCATCTGGGCGGGCTTCGCGGCCTTCATCGGCCATCTCTATCCGGTCTGGCTGAGGTTCAACGGCGGCAAGGGCGTGGCGACGATGCTGGGCGTGTCGCTTGCGATCTACTGGCCTGCGGGGCTCGCATTCGCGGTGGTCTGGCTGGCTATGCTCGCGATCAGCCGGCGTTCGTCGCTCGGCGGGCTGTCGGGTGCGGCGGCGGCGCCGATCGGGGCGGCGGCGGGCGGACAGTCCGATGCGGTGATCGTGCTGCTGGGCATGACCCTGTTCGTCGTCTGGAAGCATCGCGGCAACATCAACCGGCTGCTCGACGGTACCGAACCCAGGATCGGCGAGGGCTAAGCTGGCCGAGGCGCTCGACAGTTCGGAACGGCTTGCCCGACTGCGGTTGATTCGCACGCCGCGCATCGGTCCGGTCGCCTATTCGCATCTCATCCGCCGCTTCGGCAGTGGCGCGGCGGCGCTCGCGGCGCTGCCCGATCTGGCGCGGCGGGGTGGCGGGCCGCCGCCGAAGATCATGACGGCCGACATCGCGGCGGGCGAGATGGCGCGCGTGGAGGGGCTCGGGGCCTATTATCTGTTTCGGGGCGAGGCGGGCTATCCGCACCTGCTCGATCAGATCGATACCGCGCCGCCCGCGCTGATGATCCGGGGCGATGCCGCGCTGTTCGGTCGCCGGACGGTGGCGATCGTCGGCGCGCGCAACGCCAGCGGCGCGGCGATCCGATTCGCCCGCATGCTGGCACATGATCTGACCGAACAGGGCTGGCTGGTCGTTTCGGGCCTGGCGCGCGGGATCGACACCGCCGCCCATGCCGGATCGATCGCGGGCGGCACTGCGGCGGTGATCGCGGGCGGGATCGACATCGTCTATCCGCCCGAGAACTCCACCCTCCAGCGCGACATCGCCGAACGCGGACTGCTGATCGCCGAACAGCCGCCGGGGGTGCAGCCACAGGCCCGGCACTTCCCGTCACGCAACCGGATCATCGCGGGCCTCGCGCAGGGCACGGTCGTTGTCGAGGCGGCGCCGCGATCGGGATCGCTGATCACGGCGCGGCTGGCGGCGGACTATGGCCGCGAGGTGATGGCGGTGCCGGGCTCGCCGCTCGATCCGCGCGCGCAGGGCTGTAACCTGCTGATCCGCGAGGGCGCGACCCTGATCCAGTCGGCCGCCGACATCATCGAACTGCTCTCGCCGATTGGCGGCGTGTCGATTGGCGTCTCCCCAGGCTTCGCCCCCACGCCGCCCGTCGATACCGACGACAGCGCGCGCCGGGCGATCGTCGATCTGCTCGGGCCGGTGCCGCTGCCGGTTGACGAGCTTGTCCGTCAGAGCGGGCTGGTAACGCCCATCATCCAGACGATCCTTCTCGAACTGGAGCTGGCCGGCAGGATAGAGCGACATGCCGGCGGCCGGATCAGCCTGTGCAACTGATCGACGGCGGTCCCTGTGAAACTCGCCGCGCGGGGTTGACGACCCTTCCACCGCCTAGCCACCCTCGTACGTGTACGCGTGCGTAAGAGGATTGCCGGAACATCATGAAGCTTGTCGTCGTCGAATCTCCCGCCAAGGCGAAAACCATCGAGAAGTATCTCGGGCCGGGTCACCGCGTTCTCGCATCCTACGGCCATGTCCGCGATCTGCCGGCCAAGGACGGGTCGGTTGACCCCGACAATGGCTTCGAGATGGAATGGGAGGCCTATGCCGACAAGGCCAAGCAGCTGAAGGCGATCACCGATGAGGCGAAGACCGCCGACACGCTGATCCTGGCGACCGATCCCGATCGCGAGGGCGAGGCGATCAGCTGGCATGTCCAGGAGGTGCTGCGCAAGCGCAAGGCGCTGCCGAAGGATGTCCAGCGGGTTACCTTCAACGCGATCACCAAGCCCGCCGTGCTCGAGGCGATGGCCAATCCCCGCGCGCTCGACGAGGATCTGATCGACGCCTATCGCGCCCGCCGCGCGCTCGACTATCTGGTCGGCTTCACGCTGTCGCCGGTGCTGTGGCGCAAGCTGCCTGGCGCCAAGTCGGCGGGCCGGGTGCAGTCGGTCGCTCTCCGCCTCGTGGTTGACCGCGAGCGCGAGATCGAGGCGTTCAAGACGCAGGAATATTGGTCGGTCGCCGCGGACATGGAGCATGACGGCATTCCCTTCATCGCCCGGCTGGTGCGCTGGAAGGGTCAGAAGATCGAGCGGCTGACGATCGGCGACGGCAAGGATGCCGATGCCGCCAAGGCCGATGTCGAGGCCGGCCGCTTCGCGGTCGCGACGGTCGAGACCAAGCCGATCACCCGAAATCCTCCCGCGCCCTTCACCACCTCGACCCTGCAGCAGGAGGCGGCGCGAAAGCTCGGCTTTTCGGCGAGCCACACGATGCGGATCGCGCAGGCGCTCTACGAGGACGGCGCGATCACCTATATGCGGACCGACGGCGTCCAGATGGACGGCGGCGCGATCGCCGAGGCGCGCGGCGCGATCGCGAAGCGCTATGACCCCTCCTATGTTCCCGACAAGCCGCGCCAATATGTCGCGAAGGCCAAGAACGCTCAGGAAGCGCATGAGGCGATCCGCCCGACCGATTTCTCGAAGGACAAGGTCGGCGGCGGCGATCATGCACGGCTCTATGATCTGATCTTCAAGCGCGCGCTCGCGAGCCAGATGGCCTCGGCGCGCATGGAGCGGACAACCGCCGAGCTTGTCGACGGCACGGGCCAGCACGGGTTGCGCGCTACCGGGCAGGTCGTGCTGTTTCCCGGCTATCTGGCGCTCTACGAGGAAGGCCGCGACGACGAGGGCGACGAGGAATCGCGCCGCCTGCCGCGGATGCGTGAAGGCGATGCGCCCGCGAAGAAGGCGGTCACCGCCGAACAGCATTTCACCCAGCCGCCACCGCGCTATTCGGAGGCGAGCCTCGTCAAGAAGATGGAAGAGCTTGGCATCGGCCGGCCCTCGACCTACGCCTCGGTCCTTCAGACGCTCAAGGATCGCGACTACGTCACGGTCGAGAAGAACCGCTTCATCCCGGCCGAGAGCGGACGGCTGGTGACGAGCTTCCTCGAGCGCTTCTTCGAACGCTATGTCAGCTACGACTATACCGCCGGGCTCGAAGAGAGCCTCGACGACGTGTCGGGCGGCCGTGCGGGTTGGCAGGCCGTGCTCGAGGCCTTCTGGAAGGATTTCAAGCCCAAGACCGTCGAAGTGATGGAGCAGAAGCCTTCCGAGGTCACCAAGGCGCTTGACGAGTTCCTTGGCCCCTATCTCTTTCCCGACAAGGGCGACGGCGCCGACCCGCGCCTGTGCCCGGTCTGCCACGAAGGGAGTCTGTCGCTGCGCGGTGGCAAGTTCGGCGCGTTCATCGCCTGCTCCAGCTATCCCGAGTGCAAATATACCCGTCGCTTCGCGCAGGGCGGCAGTGCCGACGCCGGAGCCGATGCAGGCCCGGTGGTGATCGGCACCGACCCGGAGACGGGCCTCGAAGTGTCGAAGCGGGCGGGCCGTTTCGGTCCTTATATCCAGCTCGGCGACGGCAAGGATGCGAAGCGCTCGTCGATCCCGAAGGATGTGCCGGGCGATGATCTCGACATGACCTGGGCGCTCAAGCTGCTGTCACTGCCGCGACTGGTCGGTCCGCATCCCGAGAGCGGCAATCCGATCACCGCTTCGATCGGCAAATACGGCCCCTATCTGGTCCATGACGGCAAATATGCGCGGCTGGCATCGACCGCCGAAGTGTTCGAGACCGGCATGAACGCCGCCGTCGTCAAGCTGGCCGAGGCCGCTGCCGGCGCAGGCCAGCGGCGCGGCGGCACCGAGCCGCTCAAGCGCTTCGGCGACAGCCCGGTGACCGCCAAGGAGGTCAAGCTGATGGCGGGTCGCTTCGGCGCCTATGTCACCGACGGCGAGACCAACGCGACCCTGCCCAAGACCGCGAATCCCGACGACATGACGCTGGAGTTGGCCTTGGAGCTGCTTGCGGCGCGGGCGGCGAAGGGGCCGGCCAAGGGGAAGAAGCCCGTGCGGAAGGCGGCTGCGGCGAAAACCCCGGCGGCGAAGAAAAGCGCGGCCAAGAAGGCGCCGGTGAAGCAGCCGGTGGCGAAGAAGGCCAAGGAATAGGCCTTAGCTTCCGGTTTTCGGGGTCGCGCTTGCTGAGACGCTGAAATCAAAGCGCCCAGAACGCATCGACTGTCGTACGTCTATCAACGGTTGCTGCGACACTTGGATCGCACCGCTGCGCGGACGATCGATGTCGAGGATCAACGTCAGCGCCAGCGTGAGTAACAGCAGCAGTAGGGTGGTCGCGATGCGGTGGGGCCGGCCGCTCGTGGCAAGGATATAGCCGAGCATCACCATCGATAGCCCCGCGTAGAGCAGCAGCACGTGGAGCACGCGTTCGGGGATATGCGCCGTGCGCGCAGCATAGCGCGCCGACGCGACGTCGAAGCTCTCGTTCATCGCGTCCATCACCGCGCGCGACAGCTGCGCCGAGTTATCGGTGCGGACCGCCGTTCCGACGATCTGCCACAATTGTCGCTGGAGCTGGGTCGTTGTGGCCATTCCCGCACGGACGTCATCGTCCGACCAGGCCACGCGGGCATCGGCATAGCGCTGTAGCAACGTTGACATTTCGGTGCGCGCGGGTTCCTCGAGCAGTTGGGTGCGGAGCCACGCGGTGCCGATCGCATTGGCTTCCTCCACCACCATCTCTCGCCGCGCCTCATAGCGGTCGAGCGCGAGCGAAAAGGTGAAACCCAGCAGCAGCGCCAGCAGGCCCAGCACCGCTGACAGCAGATGATCGGAACCGCTCTGTTCCTCCGCAGGCTCGCCGCGTTGTTGTCGAAGGCGAAGATTGCCACGATAGCCGAGCTCGACCGAAGCAATCAGCCCCGCCAGAATCATCAGGCCGATCAGCCAGAGAGGAGTGTCGTTCAGCGCGGCCATTGTGGTACTCCCCGGACAGGGATCAGCCCGGCTACCGGTCTTTCATGTCGAAAGCGGAATGGAAATGCCAGCAGAAGGCAAAATCATCCTCTCCTCGCGCGGAGAGGGGGGTGGGAGTCGCTAAAGCCCCATCGCCTTATAGGCCGCCGCCAGCGTCGGCGCGGCCAGCGCGCGGGCCTTCTCGGCACCCCTCGCCAGGATCGCATCGACCTCGTCGGGGTTCGCGCGGAGCGCGTTCAGCCGCTCGGCGATCGGGCCGAGCTTCGACACGAGCAATTCGCCCAGCGCCGGCTTGAACGCGCCGAAGCCCTGTCCGCCAAATTGCGCCAGCACCTCGGCGGGCGTCGTATCGGTCATCGCCGCGTAGATACCGACCAGATTGCGCGCCTCCGGGCGGCCTTCCAGCCCTTCGACTTCGCTCGGCAATGGCTCGGGATCGGTCTTGGCCTTGCGGACCTTCGACATGATCGTGTCGGTGTCGTCGGTCAGGTTGATCCGGCTCATGTCCGACGGATCGGATTTCGACATCTTCGCCGAACCCTCGCGCAGGCTCATCACCCGCGCGGCGGGGCCGCCGATCACCGGCTCGGGCAGGGTGAACAGCTCGACATTGAAGTCGGTGTTGAACTTGGCGGCTATGTCGCGCGCCAGTTCGAGATGCTGCTTCTGGTCTTCACCGACGGGCACATGCGTGGTCTGGTAGAGCAGTACGTCGGCTGCTTGCAGAACGGGATAGCCGTAGAGACCGATCGAGGCGCCCTCGCGGTTCTTGCCCGACTTCTCTTTGAACTGGGTCATCCGGTTGAGCCAGCCGATCCGCGCCGTACCGTTGAGCAGCCAGCACAGCTCGGCATGGGCGGGCACGGCGCGCTGGCGGAACAGCACCGCCTTGTCGGGATCGATCCCGCAGGCGACCAGCGCGGCGGCCATCTCCCTGATGTTCGACGCCAGCGTCGCCGGGTCGTTATAGACCGTGATCGCGTGGAGATCGGCCAGGAAGAACAGGCATTCGCCCTCGTCCTGCATCTGCACCCAGCGCCGGATCGCGCCCAGATAATTGCCGAGATGCAGGTTGCCGGTGGGCTGGATGCCCGAGACTGTGCGCTTGTGGGTCATGATGTCGCGGCTTTTGGGGCGCGGTGAGGGGGAGGTCAAGCGCTAGCGCCGGCGCCGGAACTGTGCCTTCAGCGTCGACAGCGAATAAGCCCCCAGCCCGAAGACCAGCGCGAAATACAGGCCCACCCCCGCGAAGATCATCACCGACAGCGCGGTGACCCGTTCGAGCACGCCGCGCCCGGTATGCGGCTCGATCCACGGGTTGATCAGCAGCAGCATCACGGCCATCGCCAGGGTCGCGGCGATCAGGCGGATGCTGGTGCGGCGCAGCCGGTCGTCGATCGCGAAATGGTCGCGGCGGCGCAAGGTCCAGTAGAGCAGGCCCGCATTGACCCAGGCCGAGATCGCGGTCGACAGCGCCAGTCCGACATGCGCCATCGGCCAGACCAGGATCAGGTTGAGGCCCAGATTGACCAGCATCGCGAGCATTGCGATCCGCACCGGCGTCTTCGTGTCGGACCGCGCGTAGAAGCCCGGCGTCAGCACCTTGATCAGCACATAGGCGGGCAGCCCCAGCGAGAAGGCGGCGAGCGCCCGCGCGGTGGCGATCGTGTCGACGGCGGTGAACGCGCCATGTTCCAGCAGCCCGCGGATCAGCGGGGTCGCCGACACCATCAGCGCCGCCGTCGCAGGCAGGGTGAGCAGCAGCACCAGTTCGATCGCCCGGTTCTGAGTATCGAGCGCGGCGCGTGCGTCGCCGCCGCCCAGCTGGCGCGACAGGCTGGGCAGCATCGCGGTGCCGACGCCGATCCCGATCAGTCCCAGCGGCAACTGGTTTAGCCGGTCGGCATAATAGAGATAGGAAACCGATCCCTCGGGCAGGAAACGCGCGGCGAGCGTGGTCGAGATCAGCAGGTTGAACTGGACTGCGCCCGCGCCGATCGCGGCCGGGCCGATCAGCGCCAGCATGCGCTTCACCTCGGGCGAGAGGCGCGGCAGGCGGATGCGCAGTCGTACCCCGGCCTGCCAGCAGGCGAGGATCAGCCAGCCCAGCTGGAGCACGCCCGAGATGGTGACCGCGATCGCCTGGGTGTGCGCCGTTTCGACATCGCTGCTGCCCCGGAAGAAGACCAGCCCGACGATCAGGCAGATGTTGAGCAGGATCGGCGCTGCCGCATTGACCCAGAATCGGTTGAGCGAATTGAGGATGCCGCCGAGCAGCGACACCAGCGAGATCAGCATCAGATAGGGGAAGGTGATTCGCGTATATTGGGTCGCCAGCGCGAACTTTTCCGGGCCGCCGTCGGGAAAACCGCCGGTCATCGCCCAGACGATCGGCCCCGCCGCCAGGATCATGATCGCGGTGAACAGGATCAGGAAGGGCAGCAGCACCGAGAGGACGTCTTCGGCGAAGCGCAATGCGATGGTCAGGCCGCTGCCGGGCTCCGTTGCCTCGGCTTCGGCGACGGTGCGGTTGAACATCGGCACGAAGGCTGCCGAAAAGGCCCCCTCGGCGAACAGCGCGCGGAACAGGTTGGGCAGCCGCCAGGCGATCAGGAATGCATCCGACGCGAAGCCGGCGCCAACGAACCGCGCCATCAGCATGTCGCGCACGAAGCCGAGGATGCGGCTGACGAGTGTCAGCCCCCCGATCGTCGCACTGGCGCGGAGGAGATTCATGGCGACCTAGTTCCTCCCTACCGAAGGTGGGGAGGGGGACCATCCGTAGGATGGTGGAGGGGTATGCGACCTCACCTGCTGCGCCACCCTGGTTCCAATGCTCCGCATTACCCCTCCACCGGCTTCGCCGGTCCCCCTCCCCGCCCTTCGGGCAGGGAGGAACTGGAGGGGCGCCGCTGTCAGGCTTCGCCCGCCGGCTGCGATTCGGCCAGCACGGCCTGTTCCTGCGCTTGCTGCATGTAGAGCGCGCCGAAATCGATCGGCTCCAGCACCAGCGACGGGAAATTGCCGTCGCGAATCGCATCGGCGACAACGCGGCGCGCGAAGGGGAACAGCAGGCGCGGCGCTTCGGCCAGCAGGAAGGGCGGAAGATGTTCCTCGGGTACGTTGCGGATGCCGAACAGGCCGGCATAGACCAGCTCGACGGCATAGGCGGTCAGGTCGCCCTGGGTCGCCTTGACCTCGACCTTGAGCGCGACCTCGTAGACATCGTCGCCCGCCAGCTGCGATCCGATATTGAACTGGACGTCGATCTTGGGCTGCTCGGGCGCCTGGTAAATGCCGGGCGCGCTGGGGTTTTCGAACGACATATCCTTAACATACTGGGCGATCAGCACGACCTGTGGCAGGTGATCCTCGCCGTTGGTCATTGTCTCGGGGGCGCCCGTTTCTTCGCTCATCGTTAAATTTTCCACTGTCCCGTTGGGGCCGGGCGGGCGGGCTTCCCGCCGCTCCGGCAATGCGCCACGCGCCTAGCAGGCGGGACCGGGCGGG
This sequence comes from uncultured Sphingomonas sp., assembly GCA_947085315.1. GTDB lineage: Bacteria > Pseudomonadota > Alphaproteobacteria > Sphingomonadales > Sphingomonadaceae > Rhizorhabdus. The sequence goes on from CAMTVW010000015.1 coordinate 32,634, forward strand.
GCAATGGCGGCATCGCGCGCCCGTCGCGACCCATATCGGGGCATGGCCTGGCCGATCATTTCCGCCGCGCCATTTGAATATTGCCGGCATTGTCCCTATGTTGGGTGCAGGCAGGCGTATGGAGGCCCGGTGACCACAATTGTCATTCTCGCGATGGTGTTCCTTTTCGTCGCGTTCCGGCTGTGGAGCGTGCTGGGTCGTCGCACCGGTCATGAACAGACGATCGCCCGTCCCGCCGAAGCGGCGCCGGCCACGATCGGCGCCGGCCGCTCGCTTCCCGACAATGCCCCGCCGACTGCGCCCGCGCGTCCCGCCGTGGTTGAACCGCGCGCCGAGGCCGGGGTCCGCGCGATCCAGGCCGCCGACGGCAGCTTCGATCCCGCCCAGTTCCTCGAAGGCGCGCGCTCGGCCTATCGGATGATCCTCGAAGCCTATTGGCGCGGGGATGAGGATATGCTGCGCCGGCTGACCGACGAGGATGTTTTCGAGCCCTTCGCCACCGCGATCGCCGATCGCCGCGCGGCGGGTGAGCAGCTCGACAACCGTCTGGTACGGGTCGAGAATGCCGTGATCGAACAGGCGCGGATGAATGGTCAGACCGCCAACGTCACGGTCCGCTTCGATGCCGACATCGCCGCCGTCACCCGCGACAGCGAGGGCAATGTCCTCGCCGGCTCGCTCGATGATGCGGTGCCGACGCATGACGTCTGGACGTTCAGCCGCAACGTGCGCGCGGACGATCCCAACTGGACGCTGGTCGAAACCGACGAGGCGGCGTGATCCGTCGTTTCTGCGCGGGGCTCGCCGGATTGGCGATGCTCTCGGCCTGCACCGTCGTCCCCACACCGCGTGTCGCCGATCGCCGGCCCGCGCCGCATGTCCCCGCGCCGACAGCGACGCCGGTTCCCGTTGCCCCCGCGCCCGCGAAGCCCGCCACCGCTGCCTTGGCCGGCGTGCAGCCGGGCCCTGCGGTGACCAGCTTCAGCCTCAATCCCGACAGCGCTCGCGCGGCGCTCACTGCTTTTCGCCTGTCATGCCCCGGCCTGCAGCGCCGGACCGACGCGAGCGGGCTTACACAGTCCGGTGACTGGTCGCAGGCCTGTGCCGAGGCGAAGGCATGGCCCGAGGGCGATGCGGTCAGCTTCTTCGCGAGCCAGCTTGCCCCGATCCAGGTCGGCGACGGCAAGGCTTTCGCGACCGGCTATTACGAACCCGAGATCGCGGGCTCACGCACGCCGCGGCTCGGCTATGAAGTTCCCGTCTACAAAAAGCCGTCCGACCTGATCGAAGGCGACCTTGGCGATTTCTTCCCCGAACTGAAGGGCAAGAAGATTCGCGGACGGGTGAAGGACGGCAAGCTGATCCCCTATCCCGATCGCGGCGAGATCGAGGATGGCGCTTTGAAGGGGCAAGGGCTGGAAATCGGCTATGCCGCCGATCCGATCGAATTCTTCTTTCTGCAGGTCCAGGGATCGGGGCGGCTGCGCCTGCCTGACGGATCGGTGATGCGGATCGGTTATGACGGGCAGAATGGCCGCGATTATGCCGGCATCGGCAAGCTGATGCGCGATCGCGGCCTGCTTGGCCCCGGCCAGCTCTCGATGCAGGGGGTGATGGCGTGGCTGCGCGAGCACCCCGAAGAGGGCGACGCGATCATGCGCGAGAATAAGAGCTTCGTTTTCTTCCGCGAACTGACCGGGCCCGGCCCGCTCGGCGCGATGGGCTATCAGGTCGTCGGCCGCACCAGCGTCGCCGCCGATCCGGCCTTCGTACCGCTGGGCGCTCCTGTGATCCTCCAGCTCGACCGGCCCGAGGCGAGCGGCCTGTGGGTCGCGCAGGATACCGGCGGTGCCATCAAGGGGCCGAACCGCTTTGACACCTTCTGGGGCGCCGGCGACGAGGCGCGCCTGATCGCGGGCGGGATGAGCGGGCGTGGCCAGGCCTGGCTGCTGATTCCCCGCGCTGCCGCCGCGCGTCTGACAGAGCAACGTGAGCCGCCGGCTCGATCCTGAGGAAAACGCGCTCTGGCAGCGCGTGGCCGCGACGGTAAGGCCGATCGCCCGTCGGCCCTCGAAGATCCCCATTGCCATGACGGACACCGTGCCGCCCGCGCCCGCCGCCAAGCGTGGCCGTGTGCCGCCGCCCCGCGTGCCCGCCGCAACCCCGGTCGCGCAACAGAAGCCGCTCGCGGACACCCTCGACGGCGGCTGGGACCGGCGGCTGCGACGCGGCGTTACCCAGCCCGACTGGACGATCGACCTCCACGGCCACACGCTGGACAGCGCACGGCGCCTGCTCGACGGCGCGCTCGATCAGGCGGTGGGCGAAGGCATCCGCGTCATTCTGCTGATTACCGGCAAACCCCCGCGCGACGATGACCGCGATTTCGACGGCCGCCCCCGCCGCGGCCTGATCCGCGCCTCGATCGGCACATGGCTGCAAAGCTCGCGCCACGCGAACCGCATCGCCGCCGTCCGCAACGCGCATCCAAGGCATGGCGGGGCTGGGGCGCTCTATGTGATCCTGCGGCGCGCGCGGGAGTAGCGGCAGCAAAACCCTTCTCGGCTTTTCGCGCGGAATGGCTCTGCGGCGATCCATTCGTTCTCTGTAAGAACGAATGTTTCAAATGTTATCTCCATTTTGCTTGAATGGCATCTGCGCTATTGCGGCCGCCTTCCGACAGACGAGGCGATGATGGCGGCGATGATCGACAAGGCAGGGCTTAAGGTCGCGGACCGTCTGGTCCGCTTCATCGAGGAGCGGGCATTGCCCGGCACCGGCATCGGCGCGGACGACTTCTGGGCAGGCACGGCCAAGATCTTTGCACGCTTTGCGCCGGAGAACCGCAGCTTGCTGGGCGTGCGCGATGCGCTCCAGGCGAAGATCGACGCCTGGCATCAGGCGCAGGCGGGCAAACCGATTGAAATGACCGCCTATAAGGCGTTTCTCACCGAGATCGGCTATCTTGTGCCCGAGCCATCGCCCTTCACGGTCGGCACCGCCAATGTCGATGCCGAGATCGCGGCCATGGCGGGGCCTCAGCTGGTGGTGCCGATCCTCAACGCACGCTTCCTGCTCAACGCCGCCAATGCGCGCTGGGGCAGCCTTTATGACGCACTCTACGGCACAGACGCGATTCCCGGGACCGCGATGGGGAAGAGCTATGACGCGGCGCGCGGCGCGCAGGTCATCGCCTGGGCGAAGGATTTTCTCGACCGCGCGGTGCCCCTTGCTTCGGGCAAATGGGCGGACTGGGCGGGAGGCGAAGTCGCGCTTGCCGATCCGGCGCAGCTTGTCGGTCGCGCAGGCGACAATCTGCTGTTCCGGCACAATGGCCTGCATATCGAGCTGGTGATCGATCACGCCCATATGATCGGCAGGGACGACCCGGCCGGAATCGCCGACATCATCCTCGAATCGGCGCTGACCACGATTTGCGATCTCGAGGATTCGATCGCGGCGGTCGACGCCGAGGACAAGGTCGCCGCCTATGCGAACTGGCTGGGTCTGATGAAGGGTGATCTCGAGGACAGTTTCGAGAAGGGTGGCCGGATGATGACCCGCCGCCTGAACCCCGACCGGGACTATAGCGCGCCCGACGGCAGCAGCTTTGCCCTGCCGGGACGCAGCATCTGCCTCATCCGCAATGTCGGCCATCTGATGACGACCCCGGCGGTGCTCCTTGCCGATGGCTCGGAGGCGCCGGAAGGCATTCTCGACGGCATCGTCACGAGCATGATAGCGCTGCATGATCTCAACGGTCAGGGCCGCTTCCGCAACAGCGCCGCCGGATCGGTCTATATCGTCAAGCCTAAGATGCACGGCCCCGCCGAGGCCGCGCTGACCAACAGTCTGTTCGACGCGATCGAGGACATGCTCGGCATGCCGCGCCACACGCTCAAGGTCGGCGTGATGGATGAGGAGCGCCGCACCTCGGCCAATCTCGCCGCCTGCATCGCGGCGGTGAAGGACCGTATCATGTTCATCAACACCGGCTTCCTCGATCGCACCGGCGACGAGATGCACACGTCGATGCGCGCCGGTCCGATGATCCGCAAGGGCGACATGAAGACCAGCGACTGGATCGCCGCCTATGAGGATCGCAACGTCCAGATCGGGCTGGCCTGCGGGCTGTCGGGCAAGGCGCAGATCGGCAAGGGCATGTGGGCCGCACCCGACCGCATGGCCGAGATGCTTGGCACCAAGATCGGGCACCCGAAGACCGGGGCGAACACCGCCTGGGTGCCGTCGCCGACCGCGGCGACCCTCCACGCCACCCATTATCACGCGGTCGACGTGTTCGCCCGCCAGGCCGAGCGCCAGGACGAGCCCGTTGCGAGCATCGACCGGCTGCTGACGATCCCGGTCGCGACGGGAACCAACTGGAGCGCCGAGGACATCCGTGCCGAGCTCGACAATAATGCCCAGGGCATTCTCGGCTATGTGGTGCGCTGGGTCGATCAGGGGGTCGGCTGCTCGAAGGTGCCCGACATCCATGATATCGGCCTTATGGAGGACCGCGCGACCCTGCGCATCTCGTCGCAGCACATGGCGAACTGGATGCTCCACGGCGTCGCCTCGGCCGAGGAGGTTGATGCCGCGCTCAGGCGGATGGCGGCCAAGGTCGATGCGCAGAATGCCGGCGATCCACTCTACCGGCCGATGGCGGGGGATGAGGAGAATAGCCTTGCCTTCCAGGCCGCCCGGGCGCTCGTGTTCGATGGCGTCGCGCAGCCCAATGGCTATACCGAACCGCTGCTGCACAGCTTCCGGCGACGGGTGAAGCTGAAAGGCTGATCGACAAGGGGGCGGGAGAATGGACTGGTCCGACAAGGCGCCCGGCGCAGCCCTCTTCCCGATGCGGTTGCGCGATTGCCACAATGTGTCGGATTTCCGCCGGCTGGCGCGCCGACGCCTGCCGGGGCCGATATTCCACTATATCGATGGCGCCGCCGACGATGAACTGACCCGCCGTCGCAACGCTGCCGCCTATGACGACTGCGATCTCGTCCCCAACGTCCTGGCCGGTGTCGAGACCGTCGACATGCGGACGACGGTGATGGGCAAGACGATCGCGATGCCGCTGATGCTGTCCCCCACCGCGCTCCAGCGGCTGTTCCATTGGCAGGGAGAACGCGGTGTGGCGCGCGCGGCCGAGGCGGCGGACACCTGGTTCGGCATATCATCGCTCGGGACCGTATCGATCGAGGAGATCGGCGCGCAGATATCCTCGCCTAAGATGTTCCAGCTTTATGTCCACAAGGACAAGGGGCTGAACCGCTCGATGATCGAACGGTGCAAGGCCGCCCGTTTCGATGCGATAGCATTGACCGTCGACACGATTGTCGGCGGCAATCGCGAGCGCTGCCTGCGCACTGGTTTCACCTCGCCGCCGCGCCTTACCCTCGCCAGTCTGGCCAGTTTCGCCATGCGTCCGGCCTGGGCCGCCAATTATTTTCTGCGCGAAAAGTTCGAACTGTCCAACCTGAAGGACCATGTCGCCGAAGGGTCGGACATCGCGCTGTCGGTCGCCGACTATTTCAACACGATGCTCGACCAGTCGATGGACTGGAAGGCCGCAGAGGCGATCCGCGCCGACTGGGGCGGCGAGTTCTGCCTTAAAGGGATCATGTCGGTGGCCGATGCGCGGCGCGCGGTCGACATCGGCGCCACCGCGATCATGGTGTCGAACCATGGCGGCCGCCAGCTCGACGGGAGCCGCGCGCCGTTCGACCAGCTCGCCGAGATCGTCGATGCGGTCGGCGACCGCATCGACGTCATCTGTGACGGCGGGATCACGCGCGGCAGCCATGTGCTCAAGGCGCTGAGCGTGGGCGCCAAGGCCTGTTCGGGCGGCCGGCTCTATCTCTATGCGCTGGCCGCCGCAGGCCAGGCCGGGGTTGAACGCAGTATCGGCAATCTGCGCGCCGAAATCGAGCGCGGCATGAAGCTCATGGGCGCCAGATCGGTGAGCGATCTGACCCGCGAGAACCTGCGCTGGCGCTGACGCGATCAGCGAAGGCGAACCGCACTCTACTTGATGAACAGCGCCGCCATCGACTGTTCGGATATGCTGGCGACGCCGTCACGGTCCATGTCGGCCATGTCGAACATCTGGAGCGGTCGGCCCTGGGCTTCGCCGGCGGATACCCGGCCGTCGCCATCCTCGTCGCTTTTGTCGAACCAGCTCCGGCCGATATGGGTCAGCCCCCGGCCGCGATCGGGTTGGGCGTTCTGGACCTCGCGATAAGCCTCGAACTCCTCATAGCTCACCGATCCGTTGCGGTTGCGGTCCATCTCGACAAACTGCTTCTTCACCGTCGAGATCACCTCGCCGCGCGCGATCGGCCGTTCGCCCAGTGCAAGTCCGGCCTGCGCGGCGCTTCCCGCCGACAGCGCGAGCACCAATATTGCCACTATCTTCTTCATGCCTGTCATCCTGATCTGATGCGGCTGCGTTAGGCGGCACCAACTGACCGGAGGCTGAATAGGTTGCAGCTGGCGGCCGGCCGGGGCTCAGCGGCCGATCATATCGACCTGCTGGTCACCGCCCAGCGACTGGTAGAGTGTCACCAGATTCTGCGCCTTGAGCAGCCTGGTATTGGCGAGGGTCCTCGCGGCGCCATAGGCGGTGCGCTGTGCATCGAGCAGGTTCAGATAGGGATCGATCCCCTCGCGGTAGCGCGCATTGACCAGGAACAGCGAATCGCGCGCGGCCGCGTCGAGGCTGGTGCTGGCGGCAATCTGGCGGTCGATCGTGGCACGCCGGGCGAGGGCGTCGGCGACGTCGCGGAACGCGATCTGGATCGCCTTCTGATAGGTTGCTACCGCGCGGTCGCGCTGGGCGTTGCTGACGCGCAGATTGCCCAGATTGCCGCCGCCGTCGAAGATCGGCAGCGTCGCCGATGGCGCCACGCTCCAGGTGAAGGCGCTACCCTGGAACAGGTTGGACAGCGCGCTGCTCGCGAAGCCGGCCAGCGCGGTCAGCCCGATGCGCGGGAAGAAGGCCGATCGTGCGGCGCCGATCCGGGCATTGGCCGCGCGCAGCCCATATTCGGCCTCCATCACGTCGGGCCGGCGCAACAGTATCGAGCTGTCGAGCCCGGCCGGCGCTTCCGCCAGCAGGCCGTCGACGCTCTCGATCGACGCGGGGAGAAGGTCGTCGGGGACTGGTGCCCCGACCAGCAGCTCGATCGCGTTGCGGTCCTGCGCGACGGCCGTTTCAAGGCTGGCTTCGTCGGCCTGCGCCTGAGCCAGAATCGTTTCGGCCTGGCGCAGGCTGGTGCGCGGGGCGACCCCGCCCTTCAGCAGCGCGCGGTTAAGCTCGACGCTCTTCGCGGCGCTCCTGCTGGTATCGCGCGCGATCGCGAGCAGACTGCGGTCGGCGGCGAGCGCCAGATAGGCGTTGGCGACCCCTGCGATCAGACTGAGCCGGGTGCCGCGTTGGGCGGCCTCGGTGCCAAGATAGTCGTTGAAGGCGGCGTTACTGAGGCTGCGCAGGCGGCCGAACAGGTCGATCTCCCACGCGGCGCCCAGATCGGCGCTGTAGCTGGTCCGCCGCCCGCCGCTGCTCGCGCCATTTCCCGCACCGCCGGTGGTGTTGCCCGTCGAGCTGCGCGTCTCGTTCGAACTGTCGCTGGTCGTGTAGCCGGCCGATCCGTCGATCCGCGGAAACAGATCCGACCGTGCGACCGTCACCAGCGCGCGGGCGGCCTGGACATTGGCGAGCGCGACCTTGAGATCCTGATTGCCGGCGAGCGCCCGGTCGATCAGCGCGACCAGCTTCGGATCGCGGAAGACGTCGCGATAGCCGAGCGAGGCGGGTGGCGTCTCTCCGGTCTGTCCGGCCGCAGGCAGCGCCGCCGGGATCGCGGGCACCGGCCGCCGATAGGCGGGCTCGAAGCTGCAGCCGGCCAGCGCCAGCAATGCGGTCGAGGCGGTCAGCGCGCGGATCATGCGGTGCGGCCCGGGGCGTGCTTGCTGCCGAACAGCTTGCGGACCAGTACGAAGAACAGCGGCACGAAGAAGATCGCGAACAGGGTCGCGGTGAACATCCCGCCAAGCACTGCCGTACCGATCGCGATGCGCGCCTGCGCGCCCGCTCCGGTCGAGATGGCGAGCGGCAGCACGCCGAACATGAACGCGAAGCTGGTCATCAGGATCGGCCGGATGCGGATACGAGCGGCCTCCAGCGCCGCTTCCAGCGGCGGCTTGCCCAGCTTTTCGGCCTGTTCGGCGAACTCGACGATCAGGATCGCGTTCTTGGCGGAAAGCCCCATGGTGGTGACCAGTCCGACCTGGAAGAAGATGTCGTTCTCCAGCCCGCGCAGCAGCACGGCGAGCGTCGCGCCGATCAGGCCGAGCGGGATCACCGCGATCACCGCGAGCGGGATCGACCAGCTTTCGTAAAGCGCGGCGAGACAGAGGAAGACGACGAGCAGCGACAGCGCATAGAGGATCGGCGCCTGCCCGCCCGACAGCCGCTCCTGATAGCTGAGGCCCGACCAGGCGACAGAGACTCCGGGTAGCTTCGCGGCGAGCTCGGTGATCCGCTCCATCGCTTCGCCCGAGCTCTTGCCCGGCGCGCCCTGTCCCTGGATGGTGAAGTTGGGAACCCCGTTGAAGCGGGTCAGCGCACTCGGCGATTGCGACCAGTGCGTGGTCGCAAAGGCCGAGAAGGGCACCATCTGGCCCGAGCTGGAGCGGACATGCCAGCTCGCGAGGTTGTCTGGCTGGCTGCGATAGGGCGCATCGCCCTGGATGAAGACGCGCTTCACCCGCCCGCGATCGATGAAGTCGTTGACGTACAGGCCGCCCCATGCCGCGGCGAGCGTCTGGTTGACCGAGGCCTGGCTGACGCCGAGCGCACCGATCTTTTCCGAATCAAAGTCGACCGCCAGGGTAGGCGCATCGTCGAGCCCGGTGGGGCGGACCGCGGCCAGGCTCGGATCGGCGGCGGCGTCGGCGAGCAGCTGATTGCGGCGGTCGAGGAACTCCGCATGGCTGAGCCCGCCGCTATTGAGCAATTCCATCGAGAAGCCGCTGGTGAAGCCCAGACCGGGGATCGACGGGGGGGTCAGCACGAAGATCTGCGCATCGCGGATCTTCGACAGCGCCTGAGTGGCGCGGCGCGCGATCGCTTCCGAACTGTTCTCCTTGCCCTTGCGCTCGTCCCACGGCGCGAAGCCGATGAACCCGCGGCCGGTATTCTGTCCCTGGCCACCAAAGCTCTGGCCGCGGACGATGAAGTAATTAACGATATTGGCCGGATCACTCGCGAAATAATCCTCCATCGCCTGCGCGACCTCTTCGGTGCGGGTGGCGGTGGCGCCGGGCGGCAGGACGATCTGGGTCTGGGCAAGCCCCTGATCCTCGGTTGGAACGAAGCCGGTCGGCAGTCGCATGAAAACGAAGGCGAGCGCGATCACAACCAGCACGAACGCGATCATCGCGGTGCGCGCCCGTCCGATGATGCGAGCAACGATGTCGCGATACTGGTCGGAGGTCCGCTTGAACCACTGGTTGAACCGGTCGCCATAGTGATGCGCGCGGCCGATCAGACCGCCCTGCCGTATCAGCTTTTCCCGATCGGGCCGCTTGAGCACGGTCGCGGCCAGCGCCGGTGACAGGACCAGTGCGACCAGCACCGACAGCGCCATCGAGGCGACGATCGTGATCGAGAACTGGCGGTAGATCACACCGGTCGAGCCGCCGAAAAACGCCATCGGCAGGAACACCGCCGACAGGACCAGTGCGATGGCGATCAGCGCGGTATTGATCTCGGCCATCGACTTGATCGTAGCCTCGCGCGGCGTGATGTCGGGGTCTTCCTCCATCACCCGCTCGACATTCTCGACGACGACGATCGCGTCGTCGACCAGCAGGCCGATCGCCAGCACCAGGCTGAACAAGGTGAGCGTGTTGATCGAGAAGCCCGCCACCGCGAGAACACCAAAGGTGCCCAGCAGCACGACGGGCACGGCGACGGCGGGGATCAGGGTCGCCCGCCAGCTTTGCAGGAAGACGAACATGACGAGGACGACGAGCAGGATCGCTTCGAACAGGGTGATCACCACCTCTTCGATCGACAGCCGGATGAACCGGCTCGCATCGTTGAGGAAGACGGGCTTGTAATAGGCGGGGAAGTTCTTCGCTTGCTGATCGACATAAGCGCGGACCAGTTCGGAGGTCTTCAGCGCATCCGCCCCCGGCGCCAGCAGCACTGCCATGCCTCCCGCCGGATGCCGGTTGATCCGTCCCAGCGTGACATAGTTTTCGGAGCCGAGCTCGACCCGGGCGACGTCGACCATGCGGACCTTCGCTCCATCGGGTCGGGTCTTCAGCACGATCGCCTTGAACTGGTCGACATTTGTCAGCCGCGTGCGCGACGTCACGACGACGTTCAGCATTTGCTTGTCATCGGCCGGCAGCCCGCCGATCTGGCCCGAGGCGACCTGGGCGTTTTGCGACTGGATCGCCGAAATAATGTCCTCGGGCATTAGCCCGACCGCCGCCATCTTGAACGGATCCATCCAGATCCGCATCGCATAGGATGCGCCAAAGACATTGGTGTCGCCGACGCCGGGGATCCGGCCGACGCCGTCCTGCATCGTGGAGATCAGATAATCGGCGATGTCGCGGCTGGTCGAACGGTCGCTCTCGTCATAGAGCGCCATCACCATCAGGAAGTCGGGATTCGACTTTGTGACCACCAGCCCCTGCTGCTGGACCTGTTGCGGCAGGCGCGGAATGGCCTGCTGGACCTTATTCTGGACCTGGACCTGGGCGATATCGGGATCGACGCTCTTGTCGAAGAAGACGGTGATCGACGCCTGGCCGAAGCTGTTCGAGCTCGCCGAGAAGTAGAGCAACCCGTCGAGGCCGGTGAGCTGCTGTTCGATAATCTGGGTGATGTTCGATTCAACCGTCTCGGCCGAAGCGCCGGGATAGCTGGTCCGGATATTGACCGATGGGGGCGCGATATTGGGATATTGCGATACGGGCAGGCTCATCAACCCACCCGCGCCGAGCAGCATGATGATGATCGCGATCACCCAAGCGAAGATGGGCCGGTCGATGAAGATGCGCGAGATCATGTCCCGCGGCTCAGCCCGGCTTGCCCGGGCCGCCCGGCTTAGCTGGCAATGGTGGCGAGCCGGCCGGAACCGGGCGGATCGGCTGTCCCGGCCTGATCTTGCCCAGGCCCTCGACGATTACCCTGTCACCGGGCCTGAGCCCCGCCGTCACCACCCATTTATCGCCCACCGTGCGCTCGGCGGTGACCGAACGCAGCTCGGCCTTGTCGTCCTTGCCGACCACGACGACGGTCGCGTCACCCTTGGGACTGCGGCTGAGCCCGGGCTGCGGGACGAGGATCACGTCGCGCGCGGTGATCTGTGACAGGCTGGCACGGACGTACATGCCCGGCAGCAGCAGCCCCTCCGGATTGGGGAAGCGGGCGCGCAGCGTGACCGAGCCCGTGGCCGGATCCACCATTGCCTCGGTGAACTCCAGCCGGCCCTGCAGCCCATAGCTGCTGCCGTCCTCCAGCTTCAGGGTGACAGTTGCCGAAGACCGGCCGCCGCCGCTCGCGAGCTGACGGCGCAGCGCGAGCAGCTCGGCGCTGGACTGCTGGATGTCGACATAGATCGGGTCGAGCCGCTGGATCGTTGTCAGCGGGTCGGCCTGGCCGGCGGTGACGAGCGCGCCGGTGGTGAACAGCGACCGGCCGATCCTGCCGCTGATTGGTGCCGGGACGTCGGTAAAGCGCAGGTTGATTCGCGCGGTTTCGACCTGCGCCATGGTCTGGGCGACGCCCGCCGAGGCCTGGCGCGCGGCGGCGCTGGCATCGGTATAATCCTGCTTGCTCACTGCCTCGATCTGCGCGAGCGGCTTCAGCCGGTCGGCGCGGGCGGCGGCGGCCTCGCGCTGGGCGCGGGCATTATCGAGATTGGCGGCAGCCTGATTGAGCGCGGCGCGGTAAAGGCGCGGGTCGATCTGATAGAGCGTCTGGCCGGCGCGGACGATACTGCCCTCGGTGAACAGCCGCGCCTTCAATATGCCCGACACCTGCGGCCGGACTTCGGACATCTCGTAAGCGGCGGTCCGGCCCGGCAGTTCGACGAACAGCGGCACCGATTCGGTCTTCATCACGACGAAGCCCGCCTCGGGGGCCGGCGGCTTGGGCTTCTCTGCCGAGCAGCCGGCAAGCGCCAGACCCACGACGAGGACCGGCCAATAGCGGTAAAACGCCAGAGGTGTTCGCAGGACAAGACCTTCGCAGGGGGCGGCGGGCATGTTGTCCTGCTAACCGTACCGATCGGTCAAGACAATCATGTCTCGCTGCAACTGCGAAGTTTTTTCCATTTCGGAACCGTGACTGTCACCATTCCCGGAGCGGTGACGTGGTTCAACATCAGCGGGAAAGGCTATTCGACGTCCTCGACCTCGACGGTTTCACCGCTGACGCGCTGCGACAGGGCGGCGGCCATGAAACGATCGAGATCGCCGTCGAGCACGTCCGACGGCGCGGTCGATGTGGTGCCGGTGCGCAGGTCCTTGACCATCTGATAGGGCTGCAGGACGTAGGACCGGATCTGATGGCCCCAGCCGATTTCGGTCTTGGCGGCGTAGCCGGCCATCGCCTCGGCTTCGCGCTTCTGCAGCTCCTGCTCGTAGATTCGTGCTTTCAGCTGCTTCATCGCCTCAGCCTTGTTCTTGTGCTGCGAGCGCTGATTCTGGCAGGCGACGATGATGCCGGTCGGGATATGGGTGATGCGCACCGCCGAGTCGGTGGTGTTCACATGCTGCCCGCCCGCGCCCGAAGCGCGATAGGTGTCGATCTTGAGGTCCTTGTCGAGAATCTCGATGTCGATGTCGTCGTCGACCTCGGGATAGACCCAGACGCTGGCAAAGCTGGTGTGGCGCCGGGCGGCCGAATCATAGGGACTGATCCGCACCAGCCGGTGGACCCCGCTCTCGGTCTTGGCATAGCCATAGGCGTTCTCGCCGCGGATCATCAGCGTTGCCGACTTGATCCCCGCCTGCTCGCCGGCGTGATAGTCGATCAGCTCGACCTTGAAGCCGCGCCGTTCGGCCCAGCGCGAATACATGCGCTGGAGCATGCCCGCCCAATCCTGGCTCTCCGTGCCGCCGGCTCCGGCATTGACCTCGATATAGCTGTTATTGCCGTCGGCCTCGCCCGCCAGCAGCGCCGATATCTTGTCGGTTTCGGCGCGCTCGGCCAGCGCCGCCAGCGCGGCGACGCCGTCATTGACCAGCGCATCGTCGCCCTCGGCCTCGGCCATCTCCATCAGCTCGACGGTGTCGGAGCACTCCTGCTCGATCGTCTTGACCGCATTGACAGCCTCGTCGAGACGGCGACGCTCGCGCATCACCTCCTGCGCAGCCTTGGCGTCATCCCACAGCTTCGGATCCTCGACGCGGTTGTTGAGCTCGTCGAGCCGGCGGAGCGCGCGGTCCCAGTCCAGAAAGCGGCGAACGAGCGCCATCGCCTGGTTGATCTGGTCGACACTGGCTTGCGCTTCGGCGCGCATATTCGGAACTCCAAATCTAGTCGTCATGCCAGCGAAGGCTGGTATCTCGGGCGGTATATAAGAACCGTCCCCCTGCCGCACGAGATCCCAGCCTGCGCTGGGATGACGGATGCGGAGCGCTGCCCTAATAGATGCCGTCCTGACTTTGCAAGAACTCGCTGTCGGTGGTCGCCCGCGCGGGGGCGGTGGTGCGGCGCTTGGCGACCTCGTCGCGGCGGATCGTGCGGCGCGGCTCGCTCTCGGGCTTGAAGGCCTCCCAGATCACCGAACTGTAATAGCCGCCATCGGGCCAGGCGCCGAAGATGCGACGGCCGGTCTTGCGGTCGATCCGGATCATCCGGATACCCTTCGGCGCCGCGAAGGGAACCACCGGCATGCCCTTCATCGCCTTCGCCGCGAAGCTGTGGAAGATCGGCGCCGCGATCGTGCCGCCCTGGGCATAGCCGCCCATCGACTTGGGATTGTCATAGCCGAGATAGAGCCCGCCGACCATGTCGGCCGATCCGCCGACGAACCAGACATTGGTAGGACCGGTCGAGGTTCCGGTCTTGCCGAACAGCGGCCGGCCCAGATCGCGCAGCACCGTCGCGGTCCCGCGCTCGACCACGCCCTCCATGATATGGAGCATCTGATAGGCGGTCATCGGATCGATCACCTGCTTGGTGAGGAGCGGCGGGCGGGGCATCGCCTTGCCGTCCCACTGCGCCATGTTGCAGCCCTCGCAGGCGCGCTTGTCGGCGCGCCAGATCAGCTTGCCGTTGCGGTCCTGGACATAGTCTATCAAGCTGGGGGTCAGCGCTCGGCCCTGATTGGCGAACATCGAATAGGCGTTCACGATCCGCAGCACCGTCGTCTCGCCCGCGCCTAACGAATAGGCCAGATATGGGGGATAATCGCCGATCCCCATCAGCTTGGCGGTGCGCACAACCTTGTCCATGCCAATCTGGCTGGCGGTGCGGACGGTCATCAGGTTGCGTGACTGCTCGACGCCCCAGCGCATCGTCTGCTGGCCGGCGTTTTCGCCGGTGAAGTTGCGGAAGCATTTCTGGCCCAGCCGCGCCGATTGAAAGACGCAGAAGGGGCCGTCGATGATGATCGACGCCGGGGTCAGGCCGTTGTCGAGCGCAGAGGCGTAGACGAACGGCTTGAAGGTCGATCCGGGCTGACGCATCGCCTGGGTCGCGCGGTTGAACGATGAGCCGCGCGAATCGAAGCCGCCCTGCATCGCCAGCACCCGCCCGGTGCGCGGATCCTGGACGACCATCCCGCCCGAGATGCGCGGGATGCTGCGCAACTGCCAGTTGTCGCCCTCGCGCCGCACCACGATCACGTCGCCGGCTTTCAGGAAGTCGAAGGCGCGGCCGCCGACCCCGGCCTTGGGCATCGTCGCGCCCCAGCTGGGCAGGGTGCCGCGCACGCCGTTCTCGAAGCCGATCTCGGCGGTTGACTGATTGCGTGACAGCACCACCGCCGGGAACCAGTTGGCATAGCCCGCACCGACGTTGAGCTTGGCCAGTTCGCCCGCCCAGTCGCCGTTGACGTCGAGTTTGGCGATCCGTCCGCGCCAGCCCTGCGCTGCCTCGAAGCGGACCAGCCCGTCGCGCAACGCGCCCTCGGCCGCGTCCTGGACCTTGCCGTCATAGGAGGCGCGCACCCACAGGCCGCCCGAATAGATGGCGTTGGGGCCGTCGTCGCCGGTCTGGCCGTAGCGCTCGATCAGCTGGCGGCGCACCTCCTCGAGGAAATAGCCACCGACGCTGGGTCGGGGCGAGTAGCGCGGCACCACAGCCAGCGGAGCCGCCGCCGCCTGCCGGCGCTCGGCATCGGTGATGAAGCCATTCTCCGCCATTTGCTGCAGTACGTAGTTGCGCCGCTCGGTCGCGCGATCGGCATGTCGCTCGACGGTATAGTTGGACGGCGCCTTGGGCAGGATCGCCAGATAGGCGATCTCGGGCAGTGTCAGGTCGCCGACGTCCTTCTTGAAATAGGCGCGGCTTGCCGACTGGACGCCATAAGCGTTGCGGCCCAGGAATATCTGATTGAGGTAGAGCTCCAGGATCTGCTGCTTGGTCAGCGCATCCTCGATCCGGAACGCCAGGATCGCCTCGCGAACCTTGCGCGCGATCGAATAATCGTCGCCGACAATCAGGTTCTTCGCGACCTGCTGGGTGATGGTAGATCCGCCCTTGGCGCGCCGCCCGCTACCCAGCTTGGTCGCATAATCCCACACCGCGCCGGCAAGGCCGCCAATGTCGATGCCGGGGTGGCTGAAGAAGGTCTTGTCCTCGGCGGCCAGGAACGCCTCGACCAGCTGCGGCGGATATTCGGCATAGGACAGCTGGACCCGCCGTTCGCGCGCGAAATCGGCGATCGGCTCGCCGTCATTGCCGCGGACATTGGTGGGCAGCGGGGGCTGATAGGCGAGCAGCGCGTCGGCCGAGGGCAGCCCGCGCGCGAAAAGTGCCCACATCAGCAGCCAGAACAGCGCCGCCGACCACAGCACATAGCCCGACCAGCGCCAGCTCCGGTAGGTCCACAGCTGGCGGGCATGGTCGCGCCATTCGCGGAACGGCAGGCGGAGGGAGGGCAGCTTTGGCACGGGCGCGCTCTAGCAGTTTTGGGAGGGTTTGGAAGGGTGGGAGCGATACTCGTCGCCCCGGCGGAGGCCGGGGCCGCCAGATGCTGGGGGCAACGTCGCTCCCGGATTCATGGCGGCCCCGGCCTCCGCCGGGGCGACGTGAAATCCTTCGTTCACTCCCCCGTCAATCGACGTGCGAAATGGGTCTCGACCGCCTTGCGCACCCCGACCGCTATGTTGCTGCGATACTCTTTGGACAGCAGCAGCGCGAGATCGTCGTCGTTCGAGATATAGCCCGTCTCGAGCAATACCGAGGGGACGTCGGGGGCCTTGAGCACGATCAGCCCGGCAAATCGGTGCGCATCGGTCTTGAAGCTGACGGTCGGCGACATTTCGCGCTGGAGCACAGTGGCGAACTGCGCCGATATGTTCATCGTCTCGCGCTGCGCGAGATCGAGCAGGATCGAGGAAACCTCGCTATTCTCACCGCCGAGATCGACGCCGTTGAGCATGTCGGCGCGGTTCTCCTTGGCGGCGAGCTGGGCGGCGACCCGGTCCGAGGCGACTTCGGACAGCGTGTAGATGCTGGCGCCGCGCGCGGCGCGGTTGACCGCGCTGTCGGCATGGACCGAGATGAACAGGTCGGCCTTCAGCCGGCGGGCGATTTCGCGCCGTTCGCCGAGGACCAGGA
The DNA here is from genome assembly GCA_947085315.1 of uncultured Sphingomonas sp. Lineage (GTDB taxonomy): Bacteria > Pseudomonadota > Alphaproteobacteria > Sphingomonadales > Sphingomonadaceae > Rhizorhabdus. The sequence continues at coordinate 49,459 of CAMTVW010000015.1, forward strand.
AGCGGTCGTCGGTGCGGGTAAGCGCGACCCGAACCCGCCCCGATGCGACAAGTTCGTCGCGGATCGCCTTGGCGATCCCCAGCGCGATATCCTTTTCACGATAGCGCTGGTCGCCCGATTCCGAGCCGGGATCATGGCCGCCATGGCCCGGATCGATCACCACCAGCGGCCGTTTGGTACCGCGCGCGCCGCTGACCGCAGGGACCTGCAACGGCTTCGGCGGATCGAGCGGGACGGTAATGCCGCCGCGCTGCGGTGCCGGTGCACTCACCGCCTTGCCGTCGTCGAGCCCGAACAGCTGACGGCCCTTGCGCACCGCGCGGCCGAACAGGCTTTCGGTGACCGGCTTGAGGGCGAGGGTGAGCGAGAGATGATCGGTGGAGAAGGTCGCGTCCGAGACGATCGCAGGCTTCTTCAGTTCGAACACCACCCGCGCGGTATCGGGATTATACTGGCCATGGCGGGTCGCGGCGATCATGCCGCCTGCTGCCGCGACCCGGCCCATCCGCGCGCCCGGCAGATCGACCGCGATCCGCTGTGGCCCTGACAAGGTGAAGGTCGACGCGGTCGCGACCGGCTGGTCGAATCGCAAGGTGACGCTCGCGGCGCCGATGTCGATCGCCGTGACGGTCGCTGCCGCGCCAGCCACGCCGGGCAGGAACAACAGCAAGGCGCAGAGGCCATGAGCGAGACGCTGGCAGAAAGCTGATCCTGGCAAAATGGCCCCGCGATACCCGGCCGGCCGTGAAACGCCGACAGCTCCAACACTTAACCAAAGCCGGACCGTGCTTGTCCAGTACGGTGATGCTTGCCCCGCTGACGATCGGATGCTAGCACCCGGTGTCCGGATGTCGGCTTTCCGCGCCTTGCGTGGGGCTTGCGCCGCTCCGGCCTTCCCGTCGCTATGTAGCGACGGGGTAACAGGTTGACGATCGCATGAGTCATTTTTCGTCCTGCTCCCTACGCCGCCAGTACATGGTCGGCGCGTGGAACGGCGACGCCAGCAATCCGGCGCATCGCGCCGGGTGTGACGAAGCGACGGCTGCGAACACCCTTCTTTCACCTTCGATGATGCTTCTGGGCACGACGCGGCTTGCCGCGCCGCCCGGTGGCTCATCCCCATCATATCGCGCGTGCCGTGCCGGCCCTGTCGCCGGCCCACGCGCCTGGAGAGCTTTGAATGACAACCCGCATGCTAATCGACGCGCGCCACCGGGAGGAAACCCGCGTGGCGGTCGTCCAGGGGAACCGGATCGAGGAATTTGACTTTGAGTCTGCCGAAAGGAAGCAGCTCAAGGGAAATATCTATCTCGCCAAGGTAACAAGGGTCGAACCGTCGCTTCAGGCGGCGTTCGTGGACTATGGCGGCAACCGCCACGGTTTCCTCGCCTTTTCGGAAATCCATCCCGACTATTATCAGATCCCCAAGGAGGACCGCGAGGCGCTGCTCCGCGAGGAAGCCGAGCATGCTGCCGAGGAAGAGGCGCTGCGCGCCCGCGAATCCGAGCATGACGAAGACGTCGACTATGCCGAAAGCGACGAGGATCATGATCGCGACCATGATCATGACGATGAGCAGCATGACGAACAGGCCGAAGGCGAGGGCGGCGAAACGAGCGCGCCGCGCCGACGCCGCGAATCGGTCGGCGGTTCGGACGATGTGGAGAATCTGCGCCAGCGCCGGATGAACCTGCGCCGCCGCTACAAGATCCAGGACGTGATCCGCCGCCGTCAGGTGCTGCTGGTCCAGGTCGTCAAGGAGGAGCGCGGCAACAAGGGCGCGGCGCTCACCACTTATCTGTCGCTCGCCGGCCGCTATTGCGTGCTGATGCCCAACACCAGCCATGGCGGCGGGATCAGCCGCAAGATTTCGAACGCTGCCGACCGCAAGCGGCTGAAGACGATCATGGCGGAACTGAACCTGCCGCATACGATGGGCTGCATCGTCCGCACCGCCGGCCTCCAGCGCACCAAGACCGAGATCAAGCGCGATTTCGACTATCTCGCCCGCCTCTGGGACGAGATTCGCGAGAATACGCTCGGCTCCTCTGCGCCGGCGCTGATCTATGGCGACAGCGACCTGATAAAGCGGGCGATCCGCGACATCTACAATCGCGACATCGACGAGGTGATCGTCGAGGGTGAGGAGGGCTATCGCCAGGCGCGACAGTTCATGAAGTTGCTGATGCCGAGCCACGCCAAGAAGGTCGTGCACTATGCCGACGCGGTGCCGCTGTTCCAGCGGTTTGGCGTCGAGGATCAGCTCGCCGCGATGTACCAGCCGATCGTCCAGCTCAAATCGGGCGGCTATCTGGTGATCAACCCGACCGAGGCGCTGGTGTCGATCGACATCAACTCGGGCCGGTCGACCCGCGAGCATAATATCGAGCAGACCGCGACCGCGACCAATCTCGAGGCCGCGCACGAGATCGCCCGCCAGCTGCGCCTGCGCGACATGGCCGGCCTCGTCGTCATCGACTTCATCGATATGGAGAACAACTCCAACATCCGTAAGGTCGAGAAGGCGATGAAGGAGGCGCTGAAGAACGATCGCGCCCGCATTCAGGTCGGCCGCATTTCCAGCTTCGGCCTGTTCGAGATGAGCCGGCAGCGCCTGCGCACCGGTGTGCTCGAAGCCTCGACCCGGCAGTGCCCGCATTGCGAGGGTACCGGCCTGATCCGCACCGCTTCGTCGGCCGGTCTGTCGGCGCTGCGGATGCTTGAAGACGAGGCCGCACGCGGCCGGGGCTCGCGCCTGCTGCTGCGCGCCAGCCAGGAAGCCGCCTTTTACGTGCTCAACCGCAAGCGGTCCGAACTCGCCGAGATCGAAGAGCGCTACGGGGTGGTGATCGAGATCCTCTCCGACGGCACCCTCGAAGGCGCGCGGATGAGCGTCGAAGCGAGCGGCCCGCCGCCCAGTCACGCGCCACGCCAGCCCGCACCGATGGCGATCGAGGTCGATGACGACATCGAGGACGAGGTCGAGGAAGAAGAAGAGTTCGAAACCGCCGAGGAAGGCGAAGAGGCCGAAGGCCGCGACGACGGCGAGCGCGAAGACGGTGATGGCGGACGCCGTCGTCGCCGCCGTCGCCGGCGCCGCGGTGGCCGTGGCCGCGATCAGGAAGGTCAGGAAGGCGGCGAAGGCGAAGGCGAAGAGCGCGGCGAAGGCGCTGAAGCATCCGAGGCCGGCGAAGAGGCCGAGAGCGCCGAGGAATCCGCCGATGGCAATGGCGGGGAACCGCGTCGCAGTCGCCGTCGTGGCCGCCGGTCGGGTCGTCGTCGTGGCGGTGAGGCTGGTTCCACCGAGCAGGGTGATGAGCAGATCGGGGCGATCATGGCAGAGGAGCTGCCCGCTCCCGCAGCGATCCCCGTCGAGGCCGCGGTCGCCGCACCGGTCGAGGAGGCTGCGCCCAAGGGCCGTCGCCGTCCGCGTGCCCGCAAGGCCGATCTGGTCGAAACGCCGGTCGAAGCGCCTGCCGAGGAGGCCCTCGCGGCTCCCGTAGCTGCGCCCGTGGACGATGCTCCCGTCGAGGAGGCCAAGCCGCGTCGCGGTCGTCGCAAGAAGGTCGAGGTTGAGGTCGAGGCGGAGGTCGAGCCTGTGGCTGAGGCCGTGGCGCCCGAGCCGGTCGCCATCGAACCGGCTGCCGAAGATGCGCCTGCCGAAGCGGCTCCCAAGCGCCGGTCGCGCGCGCGCGCAAAGGCGTCGGCGGCCGAACCGGCCGAAGCCGTCGCTGCAGTCGTCGAAGCGACGGCCGCCGCCGAGCCGGCCGAAGCCGACGCGGACGAGGATGACGGCTCCCCGCCGCGCCGCGGCTGGTGGCAGCGGACCTTCGGCGCCTGATTATGATCGGTGGGCCCGCGCACAGGCGTGCGGGCCCACCGCGTCTCCGCTTCACGCGCGGTTCAGCCGTGCGGGGAGAATGATGAAGACCATGGGCCAATCCGTCTTCTCGACCATCGGCGCGGGCCGCTTGCTGCGCGCCTTGATCGCGGCGCTCGTCGCGCTGTCGATGACGGCGCAGCCGGCATTGGCGCAGTCGATCCTGCGCGATGCCGAGACCGAGTCGTTCCTCAAGGAAATCTCCGCGCCGATCATCGCTGCGGCGGGGCTTCAGCCTGGCAATGTCGACATCGTCCTGATCGGCGACAAGTCGATCAACGCTTTCGTCGCCGGCGGACAGGCGGTCTATATCCATAGCGGGCTGCTCGAGGCGGCCGACAATGCCAATGAAGTCCAGGGCGTTATCGCCCACGAGATCGGCCATATCACCGGCGGCCATATCATCCGCCAGGGCGAGGGCGCAGGTCCGGCGACGGGGATTACCCTGCTCTCGCTGCTGATCGGCGCGGCGGCGATGGCGGCTGGCGCCGGCGATGCCGGCATGGGCGTTATGATGGCGGGCCAGCAAGCCGCGCTCGGTAAGTTCCTCGCGTTCAACCGCGTCCAGGAATCGAGCGCCGACGCTGCGGGCGCGGGCTTTCTCGACAAGGCCGGGGTCTCGGGCAAGGGCATGCTCAGCTTCTTCCTGAAGCTGCGCAAGGAAGAGTTTCGTTACGCTTCGACCTATGCCGACACCGACCCTTTCATGCAGACCCATCCGATGTCGGGGGATCGCGAGGCGACGCTGTCGGCCGACGTGATGCGGTCCAAGGCCTATGCAACGAAGACCGACCCGGCGGTTGAGGCGCGCTTTGCGCGGATCAAGGCCAAGCTGATCGGCTATATGGACGATCCGACCTCTGCGCTGCGCAAATATCCCGAGACCGACCGCAGCGCGGCCGCCCATTATGCGCGCGCTTATGCCTGGCATCGTGGCGCCTATCCCGACCGCGCGGTCGAAGAGGTCAACCGGCTCGTTTCGATGGCGCCCGACGATGCCTATTTTCGCGAGCTCCAGGGGCAGATCCTGCTCGAATCGGGCAAGCCGACCGAAGCGCTGGGGCCGCTGCGGCTGGCGATGAAGGGGTCGCGCGGCGCGCCCCTGATCGCCGCGTTGCTGGGCCATGCGCTGATCGCGACCGAGGATGCGACCAATCTCGGCGAGGCGCGCGATGTGCTCAAGGTCGCGGTGGCGCGCGACCGCGACAATCCCTTTGCCTGGTACAATCTGGGCATGGCCTATTCGCGTCTGGGCGACGAGCCGCGCGCCCAGCTGGCCACCGCCGAACGCTATGCGCTGATCGGCGACACCCGACTGGCGATGGCCAGCGCAGAGGCGGCGATGACGCGCATCCCGCGGGGCACCCCAGACTATATCCGTGCCGAGGACATCGCCCTGTCGGCGCGTGCCACGGCGAACGACCGCCGCAGATGACCGTCCGCGACTTCATGCAGCGCCACCACCGGCTCGCGGTGACGATCGGCGCCGGATCTGCGGTGCTGGTCGGGATCGGCACCGCCGTGATGACGCAGCGAGGGACCGCCCCGATTCCGTCGGACCGGGCGGCGATCGAGGCGGTGGTCCGCGACTATATCCTCGCCCATCCCGAGATCATCCCCGAGGCGATGGAGAAGCTCCGCGCGCAGCAGAGCAAGGACGCCTATGCGGAGATCAAGACCGAGCTGGAGGCGCCGTTCGCCTCAGCCTGGGCGGGCGCGGAGAAGGGCGACGTCACCCTGGTGATGTTCACCGACTATGCCTGCGGCTATTGCCGGACGAGCCTGCCCGACATCAACCGGCTGATCGCCGAAGATCCAAAGCTCAAGGTGGTATGGCGTGAAGTTCCGATCCTCGGGCCGGGCAGCGAGGTCGCCGCCAAAGCGGGTCTTGCGGCGGCCCGGCAGGGCGCATTCCAGACCTTCCACGAGCGGATGTTCGCCGCCGGCCCACCCAATGGCGACAAGGTTTCGGCGGTGCTGCGCGGCATGAACCTCGACCTCCGCCGCATCCAGAGCGACCTCGACGGTCCCGAGGTGACGGCCGAGCTTCGCAAGAATGTCGAGCTTGCCGGCCGCATCGACCAGGCGGTGGCAACCCCGACCTTCGTCATCGCTGGCCAGATGATGAAGGGTGCGGTCGGCTATGATGCGCTCAAGGCAGCGATCGCCGACGCACGGAAGCGGACGTAATTCCTCCCCGGGAACGGGCCGGCACCGCCGTTTCAGCTTCGCTGAAACAAACTCTAGCGCCGTCCCACCACGCCGCCTTCGATCGTCGCGGTCGCGGGATGATGGCGGTCGAGGTGGCGCTTGATCATCTTCATATTGCGGCTGTTCGAGCGGAAGAAAAAGTCGGGAATCGCGCCGATGAAGGGAATCGCGCCGAGCAGCAGATCGAGCCCGACATTGCCGAACATCCGTGTCATCTGCCATTTCGACATGCCGAGGTTGCGCGCTTCCCAGACCAGCCAGCTGCCCATTGCCGCCGCCGCAGCAGGGCCGACCACCGGGATGAAATCGAGCAGCACATCGAGGCCGATCGGCTTGTTGACGCCCGGCAGGACGAACATCCGTTCGAGCAGGCCTTCCATCGCTTCCACGCGTCGGCGGACCGACGCAGGGTCGCTTCCCATGCCGGGCACCTTCGCGGATAGGCTGTCGAAATCGGCGGTCGTTGGCCGTCGCATGTCACTGATACTCCATGGTCCAACCGACTGATCGCATCAGCGGGCCTTTTGGTTCCCGATCAGTGGCGCCAGCGGGTGGACAGCATGCGCGTTGAGGCGGAAGCCGGCAAGGTCCGGTGCTGCGAGCGACCAGCGTACCGGCTGCGCGATCGGGATGAAGGGGGCGATCGCGGTCAGCCGCTGTTCGGCCTCGGCGATCATCCGCGCGCGCAGGATCGGGTCGGTCGTCTGATGCGCGACGTCGAGCGCTTCGTCGGCCTCTTCGCTGCACGGCCGTCCGCGTGCGCAGCTGAAATGGGCGAGATACCAGTCGGCCTGATCGACAGGGGCGACGCTGTCGATCAGCCGCAGGTCTGCCGCATCGCGCGGGCCCACCCGTTCGGCGGCGATTCCGATCGCCCGCCACTGGCGATGGACCGCGGCGAACAGCAGCCGTGATCCAGGCCCGGCCGGCATCGCCAGGCTGATGCGGATCGGCCCGTCGATACCGTTGCGGGCGCGCCACATACCGACGATGCTCCGCGCCGTGGCGGTCCGGCGGGAGATCGCCTGTCGGTCCGAACCGCGAACATTGGCGAACGCCTGCGCCCAGAAGGGACGGGTCGGCTCGGCAAGGTCGGTCAGGCCTGGCGGCAGGATCTCCAGCGCGGGGCGCCATCCAGGTATGCCCAGCGCGGCGCCGAGCGCGGCGCGGTCGAGCGCCATCGCCAGTGCCTGGCGCATCTCGGGCGCCATGGTGACCGGGGACGCGCGGGCGATCCGAAAGCCGAACAGCCCGTTCGCGGGATCGACCTGCACGTCACGCGGCGCAACCTCGGCCAGCCGGGTGAAGATGAAATCATCGAAACTTCCGCCCGTCACCAGCGCCGCCTTGCGCCCGGCATAGCGCGCGACCGCCAGCGCGGCGCGCTCGCCGTGCAAATGGATGCGGCGCCTCGCCAGCGCCTGCGCGACCTCATCCTCCTCCAGCGCGGCATCGGGCGACGGAGGGCGCAGCGTTGTGCTGGATCCCGGCGGGCCGTCGATCAGCAGCGGGCCGGTGCCCCTGCCGCCGATCAGGATCGCGAAGCCGGGCCCGGCAAGCAGCGACAGCAGCTCAGGGCGCGGCGCCGACAGCCGCAGTTCGATCACTTCGGGGGTCACCGCGATGATCTCGCGTACCGCATCAAGCCGCGCGCTGAGCAACCCGTCGCGATAGCCGCGCACCAGCCGGCGCAGCTGGTTGGCGACCTTTTCGGCGTCGGCCAGCTCGCGATTCAACCGGAAGGTATAATAGAGTCCGTCGTTCGAGATCGCCCAGCGGATCGCCAGCCCGGGTTCGACATTACCCGCGGCGTCAAGCCGGACCAGGCCCTGCGCGACCGCGCCGAGCAGCGCTGCATCGCCATGGCGCGGGGTGCCGCTCGCCGGATCGCGCAGCACCGCCTTCGGTCCGATCACGCTGACCGCGACCAGATCCTCGTCGCCGCCCCGACCGCAGCCGCTGAGCAGGACGGCGCTGCTGAGCACGATCAATATGGGCCATTTCATTGGAGGCGCAGGGTCCGGCTTGGATGGCTGTTGGCGGGATTGTCGTGCCAGCCTTGCACGCGCGGCGCAACCAGCGCCCGGCTGACATAGAAATAGAGCGGGATGAGCGGTGCGTCGTCGATCATGATCGCCTCCGCCTGGCGCATCGCTGCCGATCGGGCATCGGGATCGGGGGTGGCCATGGCGGCATCGAGCGCGCGGTCGAAGGCCGGGCTCGCATAGCCCGAATAGTTGAGCGCGCCGGCGTCGGCGCGGTGGATCGCCAGATAGTTTTCGGGCGCGGCGACGTCGCCGATCCAGCCCGATCGCGCGAAGGCGAAGTCGCGGCGGCGCAGACTCGCGAAATGAAGTGAAGCCTCGCTGTTGAGCAGCCGCGCCTCGACCCCCAGCGGCCGCCACATCGCTGCCATGGCCACCGCGACCCGGCGATGATCGGCGTCGCTGTTGAAGCGGACGTCGAAGATCAGCGGGTGGCGCGGGCCATAGCCCGCCTCCGCCAGCAGCGTGCGCGCGGCCTGCATCCGGCGCGTGAGCGGCCAGCCGGCCCAGTCCGGGCGATAGCCGCCCAACCCGCCCGCGACAGCGGGAGGCACCACCCCCCAGGCAGGCTGCGCGCCGAGGCCGATCAGCCGCTCGGCCATCCACGCCCGGTCGACGACCAGCGACAGCGCACGCCGAATGCGGACGTCATCGAACGGCGCGGCGGTCGTGTTGAAGACGAAATAATAGCTGCCATTATAGGCGGCGACATGGACCGATCCGGGTCGCCGTTCGGCGATCCACGCTGCGCGGGTGGGCGGGAAATCATTGCTGGTGTCGGCTTCCCCCGCCGCGAAGCTGCGCAGCGCGGTCAGCCGATCGGTCACGGGCCGCCACTCGACCGATCCGATCGGCGCGCGACCGCCATGCCAGCGCGGATTGCGTTCGAGGCGCAACCGTTCGTTGAGCCGCCATTCGGTAAGCCGATAGGCGCCCGATGTCACCAGCGGCCGGTCGGCGGTCCAGTCGTCGCCGCGCGCGGCGATGCGGTGCACCGGCAGCGCGGCCATCGCGGGCAGCGCAAGCAGCTCGGGCAAGGTCGGCATTGGTGCGATGAGACGGACCAGAACGTCGCCGCCCTCGGACGTGACGCTTTCGATATTGGCGAACAGCGAAGCGCTTGAGGAGGCGGTCTCGGGACTGCGCAGCCGTGCGAAGACCGTAGCAAAGGTGGCCGCGGTGATCGGCACCCCGTCAGAGAAGCGCAGGCCGTGCCGCAGAGTGAAGCGCCAGAGCAGCCCATCGGTCGAGGCGGTCCAGCGGCTCGCAAGTCCGGGTTCGGCCAGACCCCGACCGGTCATCCGGGTCAGTCCTTCGAATTGATCCTGCCCGACGCGGATCGTCGCGAGATCGGAGCCCTTGTGCGGATCGAGGCTTTTTACCTCGTCATCGGCCATCCGAACGATCCCGTCGGCGGGCGGCGGCGCGCGTTCGCCCTGGCAGGCGGCGAGGGCGAGGAGGAGGGGGAGGATCAGGCGGCGCATTCCGTCTCTCTTAGGCCTGATGCGGCGGCGCCACTCAACCCCCTTCCGTCACCCCAGCGGAGGCTGGGGTCCATCTCTCTCAACAGCCAGACGGTGCCTGAGAAGGAAACAGACATGGATGCCAGCCTTCGCTGGCATGACGGTTAAAGGTTTGCCAAACTCCCAGAGACAGGAGTGGCCGGCGATGCGAGTAGCAATCCTAATAGCCGTGATGGGGACGTGCCTTGCCAACCCGGCCTTCGGCAACCTCGCCGACGAGCGCTTCGACGCGCTCAGCGCTCAGGAATGGGCGTGGCGCCAGCAGACCCAGCAGAGCGCCGAGGCGAACAAGGGCGGCATCCCCGCGCATCTGCCCGACGAGAGCCTGAAGACGCAGGACGCGCGGCTTGGCTATTGGCGTGACGTCCTTGCGCAGCTCGATACGATTGCGCCCGGCCTCTCGTCCGCGCGGAAAGAGGATTATGGCGTCTACCGCGCCCAGATCGAGACGCTCGTCGACGCCCAGGGCTTCCGCGACTTCGAAAAGCCGCTCAACTCGGACAGCGCCTTCTGGGCGGATCTCGGCTATTATGCCCGCCGGCCGGTCCGTAGCGAGACCGAGGCGCGCAACCTGCTGTCGATGATGCGCGATATCCCCCGCTATTTCGAACAGAATGCGGCGAATATGCGCGCGGGGGCGAAGCGCGGCTTCACCCCGCCCAAGGTGATCATGGCGGGCCGCGAGGCGTCGATCGCCACGATCGCCGAGGCGAAGTCGCCGCAAGACACGCTGTGGTACGAGCCGTTCAAGGCGCTGCCTGCGACGATCCCTGCGGACCGCCAGGCCGCGCTGCGCGCCGAGGCGGAGGCGCTGATCCGCGCGCAGGTCATCCCTGCCTATGCGAAGCTGCTCGGTTTCATGCGAAAGGACTATCTGCCGAAGCTGCGCGAAGGGCTGGCGGCCGAGGGCTGGCCTGACGGCAAGGCCTATTACCGCGCTCAGATCCGCGCCTACACCACGCTCGACCTGCCCCCCGAAGAGATCCACGCGATCGGCCTGGCCGAGGTCGCGAAGATCCGCGGTGAAATGGCGGAGATCATGAAGGAGGTGAAGTTCGCGGGCGACTTTCCCGCCTTCCTGCGCTTCCTGCGCACGGACCCGCAATTTTATGCGAAGACCCCGCAGGCGCTGCTCGAACGCGCCGCATGGATCGCCAAGGCCTTCGACGGCAAGGCGGCGCGCTGGTTCGGACGCATGCCGCGCGGCCGCTTCGGCATTGTCGAGGTGCCGCCTGACATCGCGCCTTATTATACTGCGGGGCGCGGCGGGCAGGATCGCTATCTGCTCAACACCTGGAACCTGCCTTCACGCCCGCTCTTTCAGCTGGCTGCTCTGACTCTGCACGAATCCGCGCCGGGGCATAGCTGGCAGCTGTCGATGGCGGCCGAGAATGACGAGCGGCCCGACTGGCGGCGCTACACCTATGTCTCGGCCTATGGCGAAGGCTGGGCGCTTTATACCGAAAAGCTGGGGGTGGAGATGGGGATGTATGAGACCCCTTATGATCGCTTCGGCATGCTGAGCTACCAGATGTGGCGCGCGGCCCGGCTGGTGATCGATACCGGCATTCACGCGAAGGGGTGGACCCGCGAGCAGGGGATCGCATTCCTCAGGGACAATAGCGCGCTCAGCGAGCATGAAGTGACCACCGAAGTCGACCGCTATATCGGCTGGCCGGGTCAGGCGCTGTCCTATTATCTGGGACAGCTCCAGATCGAGAAGGAGCGCGCGCGGGCGAAGGCGGCGCTGGGCGACCGTTTCGACATCCGCGCCTTCCACGACATGATCCTGTCGCTGGGGTCGGTGCCGCTGCCCGTGGTCACGGCACGCACGGACCGGTTCATCGCGGAGGGCGGCAAAGGCCCCTGGCCGTTGCCCGAATAGAAAAAAGCGGACGATCTTTCGATCGCCCGCTTTTCGCCAAGCCGTCTGGCGGCTTTGTTAGAAGTTGAAGGTCACCTCGACACCATAAGTACCGGGATAACCGACATATTCGTCGGCGATGCCCAACGTGCGGTACAGGTCGGAGAAGCGGCGCACGACATATTTCTTGTTGGTTATGTTGCGGCCGTAGACCGCGACTTCGAGGTTCGGCTCGTCGAACTGATAGGCGATGCGGCCGTTGAACAGGCCATAGCCCCCCACCTTGCCCAGCGCGTTCTCGGTCGCATATTGCGCCTTGACCGCTGCGCTATGCTGCGTCGCCGCCTTGACCGTATTGAAGTGCTGGCTGCCGATATAGGCCCAGTTACCAGTGACCGACAGGGTGCCGGGGCCAACCGGATATTTCTGAGTCGCGCTGAGGTTGATCTGCTTCTTGGGCAGCTGGATCAAAGGCAGATCGCTCAGATCGACCAGACAGCTGTTCGCCACGCCCGCCTGCGCGGTGCAGCCGCTGCCCGCGACGATCTGAACCTCGCTGAACGATCCCTTCTTATACTTGCCGTCCTGAAGGCTGCCATTCGCGCTCAGCGTCATCCCTTCCCAGGGAACCACGGTCAGCTCGCTCTCCAGGCCCCAGATGCGGACGGTGCCGTTGTTCTGGATATACTGGGTGACGCCGATGCCGGGAACGAAGGCGTTGACGATCGCCTGGTTGCTCTTCTTCTCCATCCCGAAAATGGCGGAGTTGAAGCGTACGCGCCGATCGAACAGGTCGGCCTTCAAGCCGAGTTCGACGTCCCTGACCTTTTCAGGCGCAAAGGCGGGCAGGCCGCCGGCGCGCAGATTCCAGCCACCGGCCTTCGCCGCGCCGCTCGTCTTCAGATACACGAAGAGCTGCTCGGTCGCCTGCCAGTCGAGGCCCAGCGTCCAGGCGGGATAGTCGAACTTCGCGTTCTGCGCCTGATTGCAGTTGGTTGCCGTGACCGGGTCGGTCGGGGTTACGGTGCAGTTGATACCCGTCGGCGTCGCGACGGGGGCATTGGCGGGCAGGCCAAGCACCTGCTGATTGTGCAGCACGGTGTTGCGCGTATCCCAAGTGTAGCGGAAACCGCCCACCGCACGCAGCGTGTCGCTGATCTCGTAATAGGTCTGCGCGAACACGCCCGTGGTCTTGTTGACCGCGTCGGCGATGCTGTTGCGGATGAGGCCGCCGAAAATCTGCGAACGGCTGATCTCGAAGCCCTTCTCATGCCCGTAATAGGCGCCCGCGATGAAGCTCCAGGCATCGGTGATGTTGCCCGAAATCTGGACTTCCTGCGAGATGTAGCGCGATGAAGACGCCGCAAAGGTGGCGAGCAGCGGCGCGGCCGTGGCGTCGGTGTCGCTCAGGCCGAAATTCTTCGAGTGGCGATAGCTCGAGATCGACTTGAGGTTGAGGTCGCCCAGTTCGACATTGAGCGTGCCGGTGAAGCCGTAGACTTCCAGCGTGTTGAATGGAGCGCGGCCGTAAAGCGCGCGAACGTCTGCCGGCAGTGTCGCCGACGCGGCCGGGGTCGAGGTGCCCGTGGCGGTGTTCGCCCACCAGTTGTTGCGGGTGTGCAGGCCGGCCTGGAGCAGCGGGATGAACGACGGGACGGGAATTGCCGCAGTGTTGATCGCCTGCAGCGCGACCATCTGCCCGCTGTTGCTTGTCTTGTTATAATCGCCGCTCAGCGTGATGTCGAAGCCATCATCCTCATATTTGACCTTGCCGCGAACGAAGTAGTTCTTGGTGTCGGCGAGGTCACGGCGGGTGTTGAGCGTCTTGCCGTAGCCGTCGCGCTCCAGATAGGTGCCGTTAACGCGCACGGCCAGCTTGTCGGTCAGCGGGACGTTGATCGTCCCCTGCAGGCCGGTGGTGTTGAAATTGCCATATTCGCCCTTGATCCGGGCGCTCATCGTCTGGTTCGGATCGTTGCTGATGATGTTGATCGCACCACCGGTGGTGTTGCGTCCGAACAGCGTGCCCTGCGGGCCGCGCAGCACTTCGATGCGCTGGATGTCCTGGATGTCGGTCAGCCCCGTCGACGGCCGCGCGACATAGACGCCATCGATATAGGTGGCGACGGCCGGGTCGTTCGACAGGATCGGCTGGAGATTGCCCTGGCCGCGGATCGAGACGAACACGATGCCGTCGCCGCCGGCCGAGCCGCGCGCGATGGTGAGGCCAGGCGCGGTGCGCTGGAGATCAAGGACGTTCTCGACCTTCGCGGTCGTCAGCGCGGCGGCGTTCAGCGCGGTGACCGCGACCGGCGTCCGCTGCAGGCTTTCCTCGGTCCGACGTGCGGTGACGACGATGTCTTCGATCTGCCCGCCCGTTTCTTCGGCGGGGGTTGCGGTCTGCGCCATGCCGGCCGACGCCATCAGCAGCTGCGCACCGGCAATCGCGCTGGAAAACAGGAACCTTGTCTTGCTCACAACATCTCTCCCCTTCGATGGCTCGTGCCCACCCGCGCATGTAATCGCGGATGTTAGAACCCTTTGTTCCGCCCCCTTAGAGGCCTGCTGATTTAAGGGGCAATATACCTGCTCGCCGTTGGCCGGTCGGAGACACAAAATGGCAGCTTTGCTACACCGCGATGCTACTGCAAGCGCACTCCACCTTGGCGGAACTCGCTTGGTGTTTTCCCCGTCGCGGCACGAAAGGCCGCACAGAAGGCCGATGTGCTCTGGAAACCGCAGCGCCAGCTTACTTCCTTGATACGAACATCGCCCGCGCTGAGCAGGTCTTTGGCGAGCGCGATGCGGCTCCGCGCGACGAAGTCGCCAATGCTTGATCCGGTGGACGCCTTGAAAACCCGGGCGACGTGTCGCGTGCTCATGCCGCATTCGCGCGCGATTTCGGACACGCTCAGCTGGCTCGAGAGATTACCAAGGATAAAATCGTTGATCGTCCGTATCTGACGGGATGCCGGCGCCAGTGCCTGGAGCCGATCATCATCCTTCTCCTGCATCGCACGCGCCAGTTCCACCGCGATGCTCACCAGGCTCGCCTCGATCAGGACGTCGCTTGCAAAGCCGGGAGCGGAGAGCTCGGTCGCGAGCAGTTCGAGCATCCGGCGCAGCGCGATGCTCCGCAGGTTCGTGTGGGGCGTGAACTCGGCGCCGCCATGTGCGGTTTCAAGGATGTTCCCCAGATATTGCTCGCTCATGGCGACGCACAGCAGCCGCCGTTCTCCGAGCGCGGGTTTGCCATGATAGGATCGGTTCGGCGGTAGGTAGAGAAGCTCGCCGCTATAATGGTCTTCCGACCATCCTTCGGCTCTCACCCTGCTGGGGCGCGTCTGAGGAATCAGCGAGAAGTTCAGATAGTGTCGGGCAGGAGAAAACATACCGCTACTGGGCGATACCCAGTCGAAGCGGCGAATGTCCGCACAGACGTCGTCCCTGGAAAATGACTTCTCGATCGAGAAAAGGTCGACCCCTTCCCGATCCTGCCCTCTCCAGTCACTTTCGGGCTGAAACATCCGTCTGCCCCTCCAATCTCGCCGTTTCTAGGCTCGCATAGGGTTGCGACCACCTGTCCGCCGATAGGTCTACGACAGGTGCCCGGTTGCCGCTATTCGACTTTTGGCTTAGCTTTTGCCTTGGCGGCCTCGATGCCGCGGAACAGCGCAGTGGTATTGCCCGCCCCGGCATAGAACAGCATGAACAGCGGTATCTGTGCCAGCTGCTCTTCGGTGAACTCACCGTTGACCAGCGCGCCGGTCATCTGAATCTCAATCAGATCGGCCCGGCCAAGCATGGTGGTCGCTCCCAATACCATGAGTCGCTTGTCCCGGATCGACAGCGCCGGATCACCCCAGAGGTTGCCGAACTGATTGGCGACGATCTCCTGATTGAACGGCGAATCCTTGAACGGCTTGACCATCTCGGACGTGCCGGGCCCATAGACCTGATCGAAAACCTCAAGACCCTTCTGCCACTGTTCATCGGTCATTTCATTTCTCCCAATAAGGCGGCAATGCCGGTTTCGATATTGATCCCGACCTGCCTTTCGGCAGGGGGATTGTCATCCCGCGCTCCCTAGCCATCGGGCGTCAAGGATAGGATCGACGGGTGGCGGAGAGCAGGCGGGGCGTACATCGAGCGATTGGTTCGGAACAGCCGACGCCTGCGGGCTGGTATCGCTGGTACGTCCTTGCCATCCTGACCCTGTCGCAGACCTGCCATGGCATTGACCGCGCGATCATCGGGCTGGTGCTCACGCCGGTCGGCAAGGAGTTCGGGCTGAGCGACGGCGAGCTCGGCTTTCTCGCGGGATTCGCCTACGGCATATTCTTCGCCATCGCCGCGCTCCCGTTCGGGATAGCGGTCGATCGCTCGAACCGCCGCAACCTGATGGCGGCGGCGCTGACGGTTTGGAGCGGCGCCACCGCGCTGTGTGCGCTGGCGACCGGCTTCTGGACGCTGCTGATCGGGCGTGCGGCGGTCGGCACGGCGGAGGCCGCCGGATCGCCGACCGGCATGTCACTGCTCAGCGACTATTTCGACAAGAACCAGCGATCGACGGTCATCGGGATCTGGTATCTGAGCTCAGGCGTCGGCCTGTCGCTGGCATTCTTCGTCGGCGGCTGGATTATCGAGATGTCGAACTGGCGCTGGGCGTTTTTCGCTGCGGGTATACCGGGCCTGCTGCTGGCGCCGATCCTGTTCCTGACGGTGCGCGAACCCCGGCGCGGCCAATATGACGAGGCGCCCGCCGATCCGCAGGTCGAGCGGCAGCCCTTCGGGCAGCGCATCCGCCAGCTCGGCGCGCGGCCCGGGCTACTCCACTGCATCATCGCGATCGTGCTGATCGCGACGGGCATCTATGGAATGAGCACCTGGCTCACCACATATCTGATCCGCGCGCACGACATGCCGATCGGCCGCGCAGGGCTGACGGTCGCGATCGCCTATGGCGTGCTCGGCTCGTTCGGCGGTTTCGCGGTTGGCTGGATAGCGGACTGGGTAAACCGGCGGTGCGGCGGATTTGATCCTGCGCGCGTCGCCGCGATCGGCGCGACCATCCCCTTTCTAACCGCGTTCACGGGCATTGGGACGGTCGCCTCCACCGATCTGTTCACCGTCACGATCTTCCTGTTCGCCTGCGGCTTCTTCAGCGCATCCTATAATGGCCCGATCTATTCGGTGATCGTCCACATCGCCGGGCCCAAGCTGCGGGGACTCGCGGTCTCGATGGTCCAGCTTGGCGCGAATCTGGTGGGGGTGGGCGCCGGCACCTTCCTGATCGGCGCGATCAGCGACATGATCGGCGGCAGCCGGGGACTGGCCTGGGGGATCGGGATCGCGCTGCTGTTCTGTCTGTGGGGCGGCATACACCTCTTGCTCGCCGCCCGCGCGATCCGGCGGTCCGGGTCGCTCTGAGGGGCGTCACTCCCGATGCCAGTTCCTCGGCAGCCACACCGCGGCCAGCAGCAGGAACACCGTCGCCAGCACATAGAAGCCCGTGCCTGACAGGATCGCGTAGCGCAGCGCCTCGTCGCCATAGCGCGCCGTCAGATGATCGGAGAGCCAGCCGATTGCCGGGGTGCCGACGCCGATGCCGATCAGGTTGTTGACGAACAGGAAGATCGCCGAGGCGGTCGATCGCATCGTCGCGGGCACCACGCCCTGCACCGCCGCGATCACCGGGCCGAGCCAGACGAGGCCGAGCGCCGTCGGTACCAGCAGCAGCGCGAGCGCGACCCACAAGACGTCCGCCGACATGCCCAGCGCGTAGAAGGGCAAGGTGGCGACGAAGGCGCCCGCCGGGAGCAGCGCATAGGCGGCTTTGGAGCGGACTGCGAGCTTGTCCGAGATCAACCCGCCCAGCCAGATGCCTGCGAGCCCGCCGCTCAGCAGGATCGCGCCATAGCCGAGCGAGGCGTGGAGCAGGCTGATGTCGAAGCTGCGCACCAGGAAGCTCGGCAGCCAGAAGAACAGGCCATAGCCCATCATCGAGGAACAGGCGGCGCCGAGGCTGAGCAGCCAGAAGCTGGGCTTGCCCATCAATGTGCGCAGCACCGTAGCGAGCCGGACCCGGGGCGTGGTGGCCGGCACCGCGCCGCGCGGATCGTGAACGAAGCGGCGGAAGACGGGCGCGAACAGGATGCCGGCAAAGCCGACGATGAAGAAGGCGTATCGCCAGTCGATCAGCGTCGCGATCACCCCGCCGAAGACGATTCCGCAAGCGCTGCCGATCGGGATGCCGAACGAATAGAGCGCGAGCGCACGGGCCCGTCGGTCGGGCGGGAAGAGGTCGCTGATCAGCGTATAGGCCGGCGCCACTCCCCCCGCTTCGCCGACGCCGACGCCAAGCCGGGCGGCGAAGAGCTGCCAGAAATTCTGCGCAAAGCCGCACAATGCGGTCATCAGGCTCCACAGGAACAGCGCTGCCGCCATGATCTTCGACCGGTCGTGCCGGTCGGCATACATCGCGATCGGAATGCCGAGGCCGGTGTAGAACAGCGCGAAGGCGAGCCCGCCCATCAGCCCGAGCTGGGCATCCGACAGACTGAGGTCCGCCTTGATCGGCACTGCGAGGATGCCGATGATCTGCCGGTCGATGAAGTTGAGCGTGTATGCGATCAGCATCATCGCGATCATCAGCGCGGGCGAGGCGGCTTTCGCCACCCCGCCCGGCTGATTGGCGGCGGAGCCGTTCAGAACCGCACCTCGCCGGTGAGCGTGAAGGTGCGCGGCGGGCCGTAGAAGCCGATGACCGAATTGCCGAGCAGCGCACCGGGGAAGTTATAGCCGCCGACGCGGTATTTCCGGTCGAACAGATTGCGGCCATGCCCAGAGATCGAGAAGCGCTTGTCGGGTGATGTCCACACGATCGACAGGTCTACCAGCTGATAGGCCTTCTGGTCGAGGATCGGGTTCGCGATTTCGAACAGCGAATAGGCGCTGCGGAACGACAGCGCGGGGGTTACGGTGACCCGGCCCATGCCGTCGAAATCATGGCCCAGTGTTGCCGAGACGCTCGCGGTATATTTGGGCGTGTTCTGGAAGTTGCGGCTGGCGGCGACGTCGCGGATCGTGAGCGTCGCCGGGTCGAGCGTCAGGAACTCCTTGAACTTGGCATCGGTGTAGCCGATCGCCGCCTGTACCGAGAAATCGGGATCGGGCACCGCGCGGAACTCGAGTTCCCAACCATAGATGCGCGACGCGCCGACATTGTCGACCGAGGAGACCACCGTGGTTCCCGACAGGAACTGGGTGGTGATCTGCTGATCCTTATAGTCCGAATAGAAGCCGGCGATGTTGACGAACAGGGTGCGGTCGAGGAACGCGCCCTTCACGCCCGCTTCATAGGCGGTGACCGTCTCGGGCTTGTAGCCGTTGACCGTGCCGGGGGTGAAGATCGCGTCGCCGCGCGGGTCGAAGCCGCCCGATTTGTAGCCCTTCGACCAGGACGCATAGAGGTTGATGTCCTCGCGCGGCTTGAAGCTCAGCGAGACGCGCGGCGTGAACTTACTGTCGGTGCGGCTGTTGGTGTAATCGGTGCGGATGCGGAAGGGCACCGCCGTCGGCCGCCCGAACAGCGGCGAGCGAAGGCCCAGATAATCGGCGCGGAACACAGTGCCCTCGCGCTTGTCGCTGGTGTAGCGGCCGCCGAGCGAGACCGAGAATTGCTCGCTGAGCTTGATCGCGACATCGGCGAAGGCGGCGTAGGATTTGGTATCGACATCGCCTGAGGTCAGCGTCGTCAGATTGGCATTGCCGATTACCGTGTCGAACGCGCCCGCCGCCGAACTGTTGAGATAGTAAAGGCCGACCACGCCCTGAATATTGTCGGTCTCGATCAGCGCCTGGACCTCCTGCGTGAACTGGTGATCCTTGTAGAAGGACGGGATGTCGAGCACCGGCCCCGGCGTGCCGTCGAAGTCGATCACGGTATCGGTGCTGCCCTTGCGGTAGGCGCTGATCGACTTCAGCGTGACAGCGTCGGACATCGCATATTCGATCGTGCCGGAAACGCCCTTGGTGACGACCTTGTTGTCGTCGCCGATGCCCGATCGGGTGTCATATTCGTCGCCCAGCGGCAGGAAATCGGGCAGCGCTCCGTTGGGCAGCAGGCGATAGCCGTGGCGGGGATTGGACTTGTCCTTGGTGTAATCGGCGGCGACGCGGATCGAGAGCCGATCACCCGGGGTCCATTCGGCCGACAGGCGTCCGGCCAGCACGTCCTTGTTGTAATGTTCGGCGCCGGTGGTCCGGTTCTTTCCATAGCCGTCGCGCTTGTACCAGGCGACCGCGCCGCCGACCGCGAACGTCTCGCCCAACGGCACCGTCACCGAGGCGATGATGTCGCGCTGATCATAGCTGCCATAGGAGCCGCGGACTTTTGCCGAGAAGTCGTTGCCGAGCCGGCGGGTTACATATTTGATCGCGCCGCCGATCGTGTTGCGGCCATAGAGCGTGCCCTGCGGTCCGCGCAGCACCTCGACCCGGTCGATATCGAAGATGTCGAGCACCGCGCCCTGCGGACGGGCGACATAGACATCGTCGACATAAAGGCCGACGCCGGGCTCGAAACCCCATACCGGGTCCTGCTGGCCGATGCCGCGGATGAAGGCGATCAGCGTGCTGTTCGATCCGCGCGCGACCTGAAGGGTCATGTTCGGGGTCTTGTCCTGCAGGGTGGTGATGTCGACCGCGCCGGTGCGGGTGAGCGCGTCGCCGCTGATCGCGGTGACCGAGATCGGCACGTCGATCAGGCTTTCCTCGCGGCGGCGCGCGGTGACGACGATTTCGCCGCTATTATCGTCGGCGGTCTCGGCGGCGGCGGCGGGCGTCTCCGCATTCTGCGCAAAACCGGCCTGCGGCATCGCGAAGCCGGTGAGCGCGGTGGCGGCGGCGAGCAGCCGCAAAGCCTTGATCCGATTGGTCATGATATTCTCCCTGTCTATTTGTTCTGGTTCAAGAATGTGCGGAGGTCGGCGAGGGTGGCGGCGGTCGCCTCCTCCTGCGGGGCGTGGCCGACCTCGTCATAGGTGATCACCCGGGCGTTCGGGATCGCGGCGCCCAATGCGGCGGCCTGGGCGACGGGGATGACCTTGTCGGCCTTGCCCCACAGGATCAGCGTCGGTGCCTTGATCCGGCCCAGCGCGGCGGCGGGATCGGGCAGCGTGAACTGTTCGAGATGGGCGATCAGCGCCGGGCCGTTGCGTGCGATCATCGCGCGCATCTGGTCCAGCCGCGCCGCGCCCAGCCGGTCGGGATGGGCGAAGATATTCGCCGCCGACCAGGCGATCCCGGCAACGCTGGGATCAAGCAGATGGGCGCGCATCGTTTCGGGCACGGGCACCGGCTTCTCGGTGACGCCGTTGATCGAATAGGCGGCGCTGTCGACCAGGATCAGCCGGTCGACCCGCGCGGGAGAAGCCGCCGCGAAATTCCAGGCGACGAGGCCGCCAAAGCTGTTGCCGGCGATCGTCGCCCGCCGGATGCCCAGCCGGTCCATCAGCTTGCCCAGCCGCCTTACCCGCGCCGCCGTGCCATAGTCACCGCGCGGCGCGGCGCTGCTCAGGCCATGGCCGGCAAGGTCGAAGCGGATCACCCGGTGGTCGCGGGAGAGGTCAGCCGCCCAGCCGTCCCAGCTTTCGAGGCTGAAGGTGAAGCCATGGATCAATATGATCGGCGGTGCGCGGCGCGGACCTTCCTCGCGCACCCGGAAACGGACCCCATCGACCATGATGAAGCGGTCCGCCGCCGCGACGGGGGAGGGTGTCGCGACGGCGGATGCCGTGGTCGCCGCCGATGCGGGGATCATCGGCGCCGCCATGGCGATCAGCGAAATGATGATAGGCAGATGGCGAACCATCGGGCGTCCCTGCTCCTGTCATTCCCGCTCCGGCGGGCTTTGTCATGTTCAAGGATAGGGGCGGGACGGCTGCTGTCGATGACGGTTCGGATCAGTTTTTATGGGACAAAATCGCTCAGTTATGGCTACGGCGATAGTCCCCCGGCGCGACGCCATTCCATTGGCGAAAGGCGCGCGCGAAGCTGCGCCCGTCCGAAAATCCCAGGCTTTCGGCGATGTCGGCGATGCTGCTGCCGTCCTCGAGCGCGGCCTGGGCGACGCTGTTCTGAAAGCGGGCGCGGACGTCGCGAAACTGCAGGCCGGCCTCGCCGAGCCGACGGCGCAGCGATGCCACGCTCATGCCCAGTGCCACCGCGACCTCCGCCTGATCGTGGCGCCCGCCGGCCAACTCGCGCTCCACCCGTCCCACCACATCATGTACTGCTGGGATGACCGGTTGCAGCCGGTCGAGCATGTCGGCGACCCCGCCGTAGATCGTGCGCGCCGCAAGCACCGGGCTCGCCGCGGCCGATACGGCGATGCCTTCAAGTGCTGCGTCATAGTCGAGGCCGAACTGGCCTGCACCCACCCGAACCGGCACGCCCAGAAAGGCCAGATGGGTCCGTTCGGCGGTCACGCCCCGCGTCCTGATCGACCGCAACGGAATCGGTGCGGCCTCCGGCGCCACCGACAGCAGCAGGACATGAACATAGACCAGCAGGCACTCGAGCGAGAGCAGGACAAAGGCGTCCTCCGGATCGAATGCATAAGGGAAATCGGTATCGTCGATGATGTAGCTGATCGTGCCGCCGCGGCGCTGCACCTGATTATAGCGGTGGCCGTGGATGATGTTGTAGCTGTTGGCCAGCACATCCATCACCTCGATCATGGTCACACAGCCGCGCAGCCGCGACTGGACGAGTTCGGACGTCCCCACCATCAGCGGGCGCAGCGACACATGGCAGCTTTCGTCGCCGCCCTGCAGCGCCATCTGCTCGCAGATCCGGAAATAGTCGGACAGGCGAAGCGGCCGGTCGGCGGAATCGTCGAGCAGGTCGGGCCGCAATCCCGCGCGACGCAGAACATGGGCGGGCACGAGACCGGAGGCCTCCATCACGGCGATCAGCGGCCGGATCGCCCCGGTCGGGATAACGGGCGCGCGGCCGGCGGGCGGCGGCGATGGTGCAGGCATCGGGATCACGCGGTGATCTTGTGCCCCCGCGGCGCCGCAATCAAGCGCCGCGCGAGGGGCGTCGGCTATGCGGCGAGTGCGTTCTGCAGCGCGCTCGCCAGCGCGCTCGGCGAGAAGGGCTTGCGCAGGATGATGGCCTTGTCGCCGAGCACCGCGTCGATGGCGTCGGACTGGGCGAATCCGGTCGCGAAAACGATCCGCATGTCGGGATGGCGCGACAGCACGATCCGGGCGACCTCGGCCCCGTCCATCCCTGGCATCGCGAAATCGAGCAGCATCGCGGTCGGCGGGGCGCGGTCGATCAGTTCGATCGCGCGCGCGCCGCTGTCTGCGGTAGTGACGTTGCATCCGAGCTCGGCGAGCATCTCGGCGACCACCTCGCGGACGACGCCTTCGTCGTCGACCACCATGATGTCGAGACCCGCAATGCCCTTCAGCTCACGTGGCGATGCCTGGCGCGGTGCCGGCGGGGGAGCGACGCTGGCCGCCGAACTCCGTAGGTAGATGGTGACCGCGCTTCCTTTGCCCGGCTGGGATTCGACCGTCACGCCGCCGCCGCTCTGCCGCGCCATGCCGAACACCATGCTGAGCCCCAGCCCCGAGCCGCGGCCAACGGGCTTGGTGGTGAAGAAGGGTTCGAACACGCGCGAGACAACCTCCGGGGACATGCCGGTACCGGTATCGGTAACGGTCATCGCGACATAATCGCCGTCGGCGATATCGTCGCGGCCTTCGACCCGGCTGGGGTGGATCGCCACGGTGAGCGTGCCGCCGTCGGGCATCGCGTCGCGGGCGTTCAGCGCAAGGTTGAGCAGCGCGAGTTCGAGCTGGACCGCGTCGGCAACCACGCCTTCAGGCGCGTCGTCAGTATCGAAGCGCAGCTCGATCGATGGGCCTACCGACCGTTCGAGCAACTCCTTCAAACCTTTGAGCAGATCGGCAATACGGACGGCCCGCAACTCTATCCGCTGGACGCGCGAGAAGGACAGGAGCTGACTGGTCAGCCGGCGGCCGCGCTCGATCGCCCCGACCGCTCCGCTCGCCAGATGCTGGACGCGCGGATCATCGATCGTGCGCGCGGCGATCAGGTCCAGGCTGCCGCTCACAACCTGCAGCAGATTGTTGAAGTCATGTGCGATGCCGCCGGTCAGCTGGCCCACCGCCTCCATCTTGCGCGCCTGGATGAGCGCGGCTTCGGCCTTTTCGCGCTCCACGATTTCGGCGCGCAGCGCGGCATTGGCCTCGCGCAGATGCGCGGGAGAGGGGAGTGCCAGCGCCTTGGGCAGCAGCGGCCAGAGCAGGATGGCGGTGAGCACCGATACGCCCGCAGTGACCGCCTTGATGATCGCCTCCAGCGCATAGGCGCCGTTCCAGAGGTTCCACAGCGACACGAGATGGGTGAGCCCGCACGCCATGATGAACAGCGCGAACAGCCAGAAAATCCCGCCGAACGCGACATCGCGGCGGCGGCGGACAAAGGTGACGAGCGCGATCGGGATCGAAAAATAGGCGAGCGCGATCAGCACGTCCGAGACGGCCATGGTCCAGATCAGCCAGGGCTCCCAGAGCAGGCAATAACCGTGCGGTGCATAGGCACCCGTCAGATACTCGCGTACGCCTTCGAACATCGGCCGCCCCCCGCTGCCGTGGATATTTACATCAGCGTAAACGATGCAACGCCTCCCCGGAAGAAGGAACGCCGCGCCGGAACGCTTGTTTGCATTTCAGCGCTGACATCCGCCGTCAATATTCCGCGCTATGAGCCGGGCCGGAATGATTCAGGGTGGGAGCAGTTGCGTGCAGGTGAGATGTCGGACGGAACGGGGGCTGGCCTTCACGATCCTGCTGCTGTCGGGCACCGCGATCGGCCAGGCGCAGCCCGTCGATGCCGACGCGCGCGTCGATCGCGCCGCTCAGGACGAGGGTGAGGATCCCGAATATGGCGCGATCGTCGTCACCGGGCAGCGCGAGCGCGGCGCTGCGCTCGGCGATATCCCGCCGGTCCAGCAGCTCAACGCCGGCGACGTCCGCGCGCTTGGCGTAAGTTCGGTCGCCGAACTGCTCGAAGAGCTTGCGCCACAGACGCGCAGCGGTCAGGGGCGGGGCGGCGAACAGCCGGTGACCCTGCTCAACGGGCGTCGCATCTCGGGCTTCCGCGAGATCCGCGACATCCCCACCGAGGCGATCGAGCGGGTCGATATCCTGCCCGAGGAGGTCGCGCTGAAATATGGCTTCGGCGCCGACCAGCGGGTCGTGAACATCGTTCTGCGCCGCCGCTTCAACGCGATCACCGGCGAGGTCGAGGGCAGTCTCGCCACGCGCGGCGGCGGCGAGAGCGGCGAGACCGAGGTCAATTATCTGCGCATCCAGCGCGATAAGCGGCTCAACATCAACATCGAGGTCCAGGCCGACGCGGCGATCACCGAAGCCGAGCGCGATCTGATCTCGCGCGGTGGTGGCCGCCCGTTCGACACGGCCGGCAATATCGTCGGCATCCCGTTCGGCGCGGTGATCGACCCCGCGCTCGGCGCGCTGGCGGGCGGTCCGGTCACCGTGGCGGGCGTTCCCGCCTCGGCCGCGAACGGCGCGCAGACGCTCGCCGCTTTCGCGGGCACCGCGAACCGCGCCAACGTCACCGATCTCGGCCGTTTCCGCACGATCCGGCCCGAAACCCGGGCGCTCGACGTCAACACCGTCTACTCCCGGAACATCTTCGGCAACGTCGCCGCGACGGTCAACGCGCAGCTTACGGTCAATGACAGCGATTCGCTGCGCGGCCTGCCGGGCGCGAGCCTGACCCTGCCCGCCGCCAGCCCCTTTTCGCCCTTCGGACAGGACGTGACCCTGCTGCGCTATCTGGGCGGCCGTCCGCTCACCCAGAGCGTCGCGAGCGTCGGCGGTCATCTCGGCTTCACGCTCGACAAGGATGTCGCGAAGTGGCGCATGTCGCTGACCGGCAATTATGACCGCTCGACGACGCGGACCCGCACTGTGCGCGGGATCGACATCGCCGATCTCCAGGCGGCGCTCAACGCCGGCGACGCGACGCTCAACCCGTTCGGGACGATCCCCGGCGCGTTGATCGACCCGCGGCTGGTCGATCGTGCCCGCGCCAAGACCGACAGCGGCGACCTCCAGCTCGTCGCCAGCGGCGCGCTCGCCAATCTTCCGGCGGGCTCGATCAACGCCAGCCTGAAGGGTGGGATCAGCGTGCTTGGCCTCGATTCGATGTCGACGCGATCCGGGCTCGTCTCCGCCGCCGATCTGTCGCGTACCGATCTCAACGGGCGCGCGAGCCTCGACCTGCCGCTCACCAGCCGGCGCGACGATATCCTTGCCGCGATCGGCGACCTCTCGCTCAACGTCAACGCGTCGGTCGACCGCTATTCGGATTTCGGCACGCTCGGCGGCTTCGGCTATGGCGCCAACTGGGAACCGCGCAAGGGCCTCGACCTGCTCTTCTCGGTCGCCGAGGATCGCAATCCGCCCAGTATTCAGCAGCTCGGCAATCCGCTGGTGCTGACCCCCGATGTGCGGACCTTCGACTATGTTCGCGGCGTCACTGTCGACATCACCCAGCTGGGCGGCGGCAATCCGAACCTGTCGGGCGATCGCCGCCGGGTGGTGAAGCTCGGCGCGACACTCAAGCCGTTCAAGGCCGACATCACGATCATCGCCAACTATGTGAACAGCCGCATCCGCAATGCGGTCGCGAGCTTCCCTGAGCCGACCGCGGCGATCGAGGCGGCCTTTCCTGATCGCTTCACCCGCGATGCTGGCGGCAATCTGCTGCGGATCGACGCGCGCCCGGTCAACTATGCGCGACAGGACCGCAGCGAACTGCGCTGGGGGCTGACCTTCTCGAAGCGGCTCAAGACATCGCAGACCGTGATCGATGCGATGCGCAACAGCGCGACCGCGCGCCGCTTCGCCGAACAGCGCGCCGCCGGCCAGGCAGCGCGCGAGGCGGGGCAGGCGCAGGGTGACGGTGCAAGTGCGCGTCAGCGCGGTGGAGGCGGCGGTCCCGGCGGCCTTCAGGGGCGGCGCGGCGCCGGCGGTTTCGGCGGTGGACAGGGCGGGCGGCTTCAATTCACCCTGTTCCACAACTGGCGGTTCAAGGATGAGGTTCTGATCCGGCAGGGGCTGCCTGTGCTCGACCTGCTGAATGGCGAAACGCTGGGATCTGGTGGTGGTACGCCGCGCCATGAGATTGAGGGGCAGGTACTTTACGCGAATAATGGCCTCGGCGGCCGCGTCAGCGCCACCTGGATCAGCGGCACGACGGTGGATGGCACTCAGGGTTCGGCGGCCGGTGACCTGCGCTTCGCGCCACGCACGAGGATCGACGCGCGGATGTTCGTCAATCTCAACCAGATCCCGGCGCTGGTGGACAAGCCCTGGGCGCGCGGCGCGCGCATTTCGCTGCGGATCGACAATGTCTTCGACTCGAAAACGCGCGTCCGCGATGCGACCGGGGCGACGCCGCTGCGCTACCAGCCGGGCTATCTCGACCCGCTTGGCCGCGTGATCCGGCTGGAGTTCCGCAAGGTCTTTTTCTAGCGCGTGGGCAATATCACCGCGCGGCACTCGCCAAAGCCGATCGGCGCATAGCCATCGGCGCGGGCGGTGGCCGATAGGATCACCTCGTCGCCGTCCAGCAGGAAGCCGCGCTCCTCGCCATTCGCCAACCGCACCGGCTGCGCGCCGCCGCGCGACAATTCCATCAGGCTGCCGAAGCCGTCCTCGGTCGGCGCCGAGATCGTGCCCGAGCCGAGCAGGTCGCCCGGCTGGAGATTGCAGCCGTTCGAGGCATGATGGGTGACGATCTGCGCGACCGTCCAATACATGTTCGAAGCGGGCCCACGGCTCAGCCGGTGGGGTGCGGCGCCGGCCGCGCGCATCTTCGCGGTCAGCAGATGGACCTCGAGCTCGATCGCCAGCGCACCCGCCGCCTGATCGTCGGCGTCCGACAGATAGGGAAGCGGCGCCGGATCGCCTTCGGGGCGCGGCGGCTGGGCGATGCGGAATGGCGCCAGCGCCTCCGGCGTCACCACCCAGGGCGAGACGCTGCTGTGGAAATTCTTGGCGAGGAACGGCCCGAGCGGCTGATATTCCCATGCCTGGAAGTCGCGCGCCGACCAGTCGTTGAGCAGGCAGAAGCCGGCGATATGGTCCGCCGCCTGTTCGATCGGGATCGCATCGCCAAGGTCGTTGCCCCGGCCGATCCAGACCCCCAGTTCCAGCTCATAATCGAGCCGCGCGGTCGGGCCGACGACGGGGACGTCGGCATCGGCCGGCTTGCGCTGCCCCTTCGGCCGCACCACCGGAACGCCTGACGGGCGGACCGACGAGGCCCGGCCGTGATAGCCGATCGGCACATATTTATAGTTGGGCAGCAGCGGATTGTCGGGCCGGAACTGGCGGCCGATATTCCGGGCGTGATGGATGCCGACATAGAAGTCGCTATAGTCGCCGATCGCCGCGGGCAGGTGCATCGTCACCGCCGCGATGTCATGGAGATGCGGCGCCAGCGCGGCGCGGTGGCTGTCGTGCGACAGCAGCTCCGACAGCTTGCGGCGCAGCGCGATCCGCCGCTCGGGCGCCATCGCGAACAGCGCGTTGAGCGTGCCGCCGGTCACCTCGACCGGGAGCGCCCAGCTGATCGCCGAGAGGTCGAGCAGCTTGTCGCCGATCGCGACGGCGGGACGCGGCGCATCGTCCGAGCCTGGTGGCGAGAAGATGCCATAGGGCAGGTTCTGTACCGGGAAATCGCGGTGACCGTCGGCGCCGGGCACCCAGCTGGTCAGCGCGGGATCATGGGTCTCGTCGATCCTGGCCGTCATCGCGGCAGCTCCGCCTTGGCGAAGCCGGACCAGACGCTATCATAGTCGAGCTGCATTTGCGGGCACTCCATGGCGAAACGGGTGGGTCGCAGCACCGCGCGGCTCTCGAACATGAACGCCATAGTTTCCTCGATCTTCTGGGGTTTGAGGTCTGCGGCAATCGCGCTCTCATAGCTGGTGCGATCGGGGCCGTGCCCGGACATGCGATTGTGCAACGATCCGCCGCCGGGCGCGAAGCCGCCGGCCTTGGCGTCATAGCTGCCCGCGATCAGCCCCATATATTCGCTCATCACATTGCGGTGGAACCAGGGCGGGCGGAAGGTTCCCTCGGCCACCATCCAGCGCGGCGGAAAGATCACGAAATCGCAATTGGCGGTGCCCGGCGTGTCGCCGGGCGCGGTCAGCACCGTGAAGATCGACGGATCGGGATGGTCGAAGCTTACCGTTCCGATCGTGTGGAAACGGCGCAGGTCATAGCGGCAGGGGGCGAGGTTGCCGTGCCAGGCGACGACATCGAACGGCGAATGATCGAGCGTCGTCGACCACAGCGCGCCCTCGAACTTCTGGATCAGCTCGGTCGGCTCGTCGCGGTCCTCGAACCAGGCTGCGGGCGTCTCGAAATCGCGGGCGTTGGCCAGGCCGTTCGAACCGATCGGGCCAAGATCGGGCAGGCGGAAGGGGCTGCCATGATTCTCGCAGACATAGCCGCGTGCGGCACCCTCGGTCAGCTCGACCCTGAAGCGGACCCCACGCGGGATCAGCGCGATCTGGAGCGGTTCGATCTCGATCAGGCCCAGTTCGGTAACGATTCGCAGCCCGCCCTGTTGAGGGACGATCAGCAATTCGCCATCGGCGTTGAAGAAGGCGCGCCGCTCCATCGAGCGGCTGGCGGCATAGAGATGCACGCCCATCCCGTCATTGCCCGCGATGCTGGCGAGGCTGTCGACGAAATCCGCGGGAGCCTCGGGACCTGGCAGCGGGTCCCACCGCAGCCGGTTGGGATTGGCCGGCACCTCGACATAGGGTGCCGCGCGCAGCAGGGTTGGCTGGGCATAAGGGGTAAACGGCGGATGGTTCGCCGCGGGCCGCATCCGGTAGAGCCAGCTTCGCCGGTTCTCATGGCGCGGCGCGGTGAATGCGCTGCCCGACAGCTGTTCGGCATAGAGGCCGAAGGGCACGTGCTGGGGCGAGTTCCGGCCGACCGGCAGGGCGCCCGCGACGGCCTCGGTCGAGACGTGGTTGCCGAAGCCGGGGAGGTAGGAGGCGGGCACCGCTGCCTCATTCACTCGTCATTCCCGCGAAGGCGGGAATCCATACTCGCCCAACCGCGCGAGGTTCGAGCGTCGGAGATGATGGATCCCCGCCTTCGCGGGGATGACGGCATGAGATTATTCACCAATTTTCACCACGCCGCGGCGGATCTGGTCCTGCTCGATCGATTCGAACAACGCCTTGAAATTGCCTTCGCCAAAGCCTTCATTGCCCTTGCGCTGGATGATCTCGAAGAAGATCGGCCCGACCATATTCTCGGTGAAAATCTGCAGCAGCAGGCCACCACCGGTTTCGGGGGCGCCATCGATCAGGATGCCGCGCTTGCGCATCTCGGCGACGTCATGGCCGTGACCGGGCAGCCGCGCGTCGATGCCGTCGAAATAGCTGTCGGGCGAGGTCTGGAAGCGGATGCCGTTGGCGCGCAGGCGATCGACCGTCGCGAAGATGTCATCGGTCGCCAGTGCCAGATGCTGAATGCCCTCGCCCTTATATTCGCGCAGGAATTCCTCGATCTGGCTGTGCTCGTCCTGGCTCTCGTTGAGCGGGATGCGGATCTTGTCGTCGGGGCCGGTCATCGCCTTGCTGAGCAGCGCGGTCGCCTGGCCCTCAATGTCGAAATAGCGGATCTCGCGGAAGTTGAAGATCTTCTCGTAGAAGGCCGCCCAGTGGTTCATCCGCCCGCGATGGACATTGTGGGTGAGGTGATCGAGCGTGTGGAGGCCGACCGAGCGGTCGTCCTTGCCCGCGCCCGGCACCGGCCGGAAATCGACGTCGTAAATCTCCTGCGCGCCGTAGCGATCGACCAGATAGAGGTTCGATCCGCCGATCCCCTCGATAGCGGGGATGTTGAGTTCCATCGGTCCGACCGGTCCCTCGACCTTTGTCGCGCCGCGCTTGACCGCCTTTTCGAGCGCCTTGGCGGCATCATGGACACGGAACGCCATCGCATTGGCGGAAGGGCCGTGCGCGGCGCGGAAGTCGGCGGCCTGGCCGGCCGCGTCCATGTTCAGGATGAAGTTGACGTCACCCTGCTGGTAGCGGCGGACATTTTTCGAGCGGTGATCGCCGAGATGGGTGAAGCCCATCGCCTCGAACAGCTGCGCGAGTGCCTGGGGATCGGGGCCGGTGAACTCGACGAACTCAAAGCCGTCGAGGCCCAGCGGGTTGTGATGCGGTTCGAGATGGCAATCGGTCATGACGATCTCTCAACTAGTATCATTGGAAACTATTAGAGGTTTGAAACGAGTCGTGTCAAATGTTACCAACGCGGCATGACGCAAAACGGCCTCATCCTCGATCAGTTCATCCCCTATCGCCTGTCGGTGACGTCGAACGTCGTCAGCGACGTCATTTCGCGCGCCTATGAGGCGCTGTTCGGCCTGTCGATTCCCGAATGGCGTGTGATCGCGGTGGTCGCGGAGGGCGATGACGTCACCCAGCAGGCGATCTGCGCGGCGACGCGGATGGATAAGGTGAGTGTCAGCCGGGCGACGCTCGCGCTGGTCGATCGTGGGCTGATCATCCGCGCGCCGAACCGCGCGGACCGTCGTTCGCGGTTGCTCGCGCTGACCAGCGCGGGCCGCAGGCTCTATGCCGAGGTCGCCCCCAAGGCGCTCGAGTTCGAGGAGCGGATCTTCGCGAATTTCCCGCGCGAGGATGTCGATCGTTTCATGACCATGCTGCGCGCGATCGAGGCGCGGGCGGTGGAGGTTGGCGAAGAATCGACGGACATCAGGACGGTCAGGCCCTGATCTTCGCTCCGATATAGGCGTCGATCAGCGCGTCACTGGTCGCGACCATCGCCGCACAGGGGCCCTGGCTGCCGAAGATATGGTGCGCCGACATACCGCCTTCGATCACCAGCAACAGACCATCGGCCAGTTCCTCGGCGCGGGGGATGTCAAGCTGGCGAGTGATGCCGACGATCACCTCGCGCATGTCGGCCTTGCAGCTCTCCAGCACGGCACGGCCGGGATGGCCGGGTTCGGGAATCTCGACTGCGGTGTTGCTCATCGGGCAGCCGCGGAAATCGGGGGCGGCCACCTTGCGGGCGAAATGGCGGACCAAAGCGCGCAGCTGATCGGTCGGATTGTCACCCGCTTCATTCAGGACGAGCTGGATTGCGACGCGGACCTCGCGGCCGCTCTCCTCCAGGCAGGCGGCGATCAGGTCGTCTTTCGAGGCATAGGCGCGGTAAAGACTGGGCTTGGTGACTCCGGCCCTGCACACGATCTCGTCGACGCCGACCGCGCGGATACCGCGATGATAGAACAGATCCCGTGCCGCTTCGAAAACGCGCGTGGCGGCGGTCTTCTTGACCCCCATCGCGTCGGTGTCGCAGCAATCGGCCTTTTTCGCTCCAGCCACAGCTTATCCCATCCAGTCCGTCACAGTCATGTAACAGATCGGTACGCCCTTTTCAATATATCGTTCCGGGGCCGTTCGCGGATTTCGGAATGCCAACCAAATCTCTTGTCATGCCCGGTCGGGGACTTCGCTGTCGCCGGGCCTCAGCCCAGCACCGGATCGATCTTGGCGCGAAGCTCGGCATATTCGGCTGCGGGATCGCTGTCCGCGACGATACCGCCGCCGGCGCTGGCGATCAGGCGGGTGGGGGTGGCGGCGACCGAACGGATGATGATCGAGCTGTCCATCGCCCCGTCGGTACCGAGCGCGAAGAGGGTGCCGAAAAAGGGGCCGCGCCCCGACGTCTCGACCGCATCGATGATCTCGACCGCGCGCCGCTTGGGCGCGCCGGTGATCGAGCCGCCGGGGAAGGTCGCCGCCAGCAGGTCGATCGCGTCCCTGTCCGCGCGCAACTGCCCATGCACCGCCGAGACGAGGTGCCATACCGACGCGAAACCTTCGAGTTTCGCCACCTGCGAGACGGCGACGCTGCCCGCGACCGTCACCTGGGAGAGGTCGTTCCGCAGCAGGTCGCAGATCATCAGATTCTCGGCACGATCCTTGGCCGACCGGGCGAGCCGTTCGCCGTTGCGACGGTCCTCGGCGGGATCGGCAGCGCGCGGCGCGGTGCCCTTGATCGGGCGGGTCTCGATCCGCCCGGCGGGATCACACTGGACGAAGCGCTCGGGCGACGCGCTGAGCAGCACGCTGCCGTTGCCCAGATCGAGATAGGCGGCGAACGGCGCGGGCGATCGGCGGCGCAGCGCGAGATAGGCCGCGACGGGATCATATCCCGCCGGACGGGGGGCGGTGAAGCGGGTGCTGACGTTCGCCTGATAGATGTCGCCCGCGCCGATATAGGTCAGCACCGCGTCGATCATCGCGCGGTGCCCGTCGGGGCTGGTCTCCTCCGCCCAGTGCGGCGCGCGATCGTCGGCCGGCGCGCGATCGGCGGCGGCGAGGAGGCGGCTGAGCCGGGCGTCGGCCGCCTGCCCGTCGCGCGGGCGGGCGATGCCCCAGCAGCGCCGCGCCCGATGGTCGAAGCCGATCAGCAGATCATAGCGGCGGACGATCAGAACAGGCAAATCCGGCTCCGGCGCATGGCGGCTGGCGACACCAAGCGCATCGGGCCCAAGATCATAGGACAGCAGCCCGATCAGGCCGCCGGTGAAAGGCAGCGGTCCGTCCGTCGGGCCGGGTCTGTGGAGTCGGCGCAGCGCCGCGAGGGCATCGGCCATCGATCCGGCTTCAAGGCGCAGCTCCTCGACCGGATCGACCGCGATATAGGACGCCGCCGAGCGCGGATCACCCTCGGCAGCGCTGTCGAGGAAGGCGATTCCGGGCTGGTCGGCCAGCCGCGCGAACCAGATCGCCGGATCGGTCCAGGGCAGCTCGCGGATCGTTGGCGCCCCCTCGTTCATTTGGCGCGGGCCTTGGTCCACAGGTGGCGGGCCAGCATCAGCGGCGGCATCCGCATCCAGTGCGACCGAACATAAAAGCCCAGCCGGTTGAGCGGGCGGGTCGGCCGGCCCCAGCCGTCGCGGCCGAGCAGCCGGCGAATGAACAGGCCGTCGACCATCCGGTCATAGCCCGCCAGCCGGGGGTCGACCGGGGTGGCGAAGAGGCGGTCGGCCAGGCGGAGCGCGCGGCTCACCGGTTCGCGCATTTCGTGCAGCCGCGCGCGGCGGTCGAGCTCTTTCCAGAAATCGGGACGGGCCGCGAACAGCCGCAGCAGGCGATCGATGTCCCACAGGTTGCGCAGGCCACCGGCCAGGTCGCCATCGCCGAACAGATGTGTCGCCGCGTGGACGATCATGTCGGCGGGGTTCAGGATTCGCAGGCCCGATGCGATCTCGACGCTGTCGGCGATCAACGCCCCCGCGTCGGGGGTGCGCCGGGCGGTCGGTGGCAGGATGGTGTGGTGGACGTCGATCATGCCGCCACGGTCGCGGTGGATCAGCGGCGGCAGCTCATGCATCCAGCGGCGATAATAGGCCTGGTCATAGTCGTTGGAGGTGGCCCATTCGAAGCCGGCGCCGAGCAGCGCCGCCTCGACATCGTCGAGCCGGTCGCGGGGGACCAATATGTCGAGATCGCCAACCAGCCGGCCCTGTCCGGCAGGCAGTCCGGCAAAGGCGAAGGCACTGCCCTTCAGCAGGATCGGTGCGACGCCGATGGGCGCCAGCGCGCGGCGCGCCATCTCGACCTCCCACATCGCCTGGGTACGGCCGAACTCGGCATCGGCGCGCGAATCCTGCAGCGCGAGCGCGACGGGCTGGGGCAGTGGCAGGTCGGCCAGCCGATAGGCGAGGCTGCCGTCGAGCCGCTCGGCACGCGCGATGGCGAGCAGCGCGGGCCAGTCGTCGGCGCCGAAGTTGAGCACCGAGACCGGATCGGCGAGCGCCGTGGCCAGCGGCCGGGCGTCCTTCATATCGTTTCCCACGAGGGTGCGGCACCGGCCCGCTCCCCCACCCGACCTCCCACAAGGTACAATGTTTGGGAGGTCGGGTGGGGGAGCGGGCCGGTGCCGCGCTTCAGCTTTGCTGAAGCCTTCATAAGCCAAGCTCGGCGCAGAACTGCTCGACGATCGCCATGCCGGCATCGCCATTGGGATAGGCGAAGCGTGCGGCCGGGATCGTCTCGGCCATGCGGAGCACCATCTCGAAACCGGGCTGGCCCAGTGCGATATAGTTGGTCGACCCCTCGGTGATCCGGGCGAACAGCTCGGAGCGGCTGACGCCTTCGCTGACCGGATCGAAGCCATAGGAGGGAAACAGGATCAGCGCCGGCCGCGCGGGCTCGTCCATCCGTGCGATCGCCTGCGCGGTGGGACGCAAATGGCGCAGCTCGCCCTTCGGCGTATCCGACAGATGCGGGCCGAACCGCGCGGGATCTGCGATCCGCGCTTCCATCGCCGCGATCGCGCTGTTCTTCAGGCTGATCGCGCGCGGGAAGGGGAGGATCAGGCCGGTCGCCATGTCGATCATCACGAACTCGTCGGCCAGCAACCGCCAGCCCGCCTCGCCCAGCAGCGCAGCGAGGGTTGATTTGCCCGATCCGGAATCGCCGGGCAGGATCACCGCCTTGCCGCCCCTTTCGACCGCGGCGGCATGGATCAGCAGCCGGCGGCGCTCGCCCAGTGCGACCTGCATGTTCATCGCCATCTCCGCCGCGAGCAGCCCGTGGCGCAGCGCCATCGGCACCGTATCGGCCAGGCTGTAGTCGCCGCCGATCGCCACCTGCGGGCGGAACCAGCGCCGCCATGGGTGCGGCGGCCCGATCCGCGCGGTGAGCGTCGCAATCCCCTCGTCGGGCGCCGGATAGTCGGCATAGAGCCGGCGGAGCGCGGCGATGGGCCCGGCCCAGGCCGATCCGATCCGATAGCTGATCGGGCCGATGCGGAGATCGAGCCTGTGCATCAGTCGGCCCGGACCAGTCCGATGCCGATCAGTTCGGCCAGCCGCGCCTCGACCACGGCAAGCGCCTCGGCGTCGTTGGGCAGGCCCAGCCGTTCACATAGCCGCATGCACAGGTCTGCCGCATCGGCCGGCGCCTCGGCAAGCAGGGCGAGCATTTCGGGGACCGGGCTGCCGACGAAATGGGTGGCGAACGATGGCCGGTGGAAGACCAGCGTCATTCCGTCGATCGCATGCGTTCGGCAGTGGCTGAGGAAATCGGTGCGATAGATCGGCGTGCTCACCGTTCGGCCGTTTGATGTCTCCGCCGTCAGACGCGGCTCTGGATCGATGAGTAGCAGGTATAGCCCTGCTTGCCGATGGTCAGCCTCTCGATATAGTTGTTGAAGGCATCGGTCGCGTTCTGGTTGTACCCGCTGTAGCGGGTGCCATAGGCGAGCGAGTTCTTGATGTCCTCGCCGGCGAGCGGCGTGTCGGGCGGGTCGAAGCTGTTGTTGGTGTTGGGGTTCACGACGCTGCCGTCCTTCTTGATCCACTTTCCGGCCTGACTGCTCTGCGGAACGCGGATCGAACAAGTGATCGCCGACACGGCGGCGTTGGCGATACCGGGCTTCACCGTGACGATCGCTGCGGTACCCAGCGCGCCGATCCTGAGCATCGCGCGCCGTGTCCGAAGCTGATCCTCGTCCTGGCCCGGATTGGGCTCGATCGGGCCGGTCTCCGGCGCCTCGTCTTCGCTACGCATCACACTCCCCCCACAAGGATGACGGTCATCCTACCGTCATTCGCGCGAGGAGGCGAGGGGCGAATGCGTGTTTTCCCTGACGCGGGGCTGGCTTTTATGTCCGAGAGATTTCACATTTCGTATATAATGGGGACTGATGAAGCATGAACCCTTGCCGACCCTCGGCCGGGACAGCACGGTGAGCAACCGGAGAGCGGCGCGCAGTGCGCTGGCCTTCGCATTGGTCGCTCTGGTTGCCTGGGCTCTTTCGGCTCCGCTGGTCGCGGCGCTGGTGGTGGGGGTCATTGCGGCCTTCTTCACCTGGACGTCGGCGGCGCCGGCGCGTGAGCCGCCCGCGCTGATCCCTGCGCCGGTGCTCGATCTGCCCGATCGCACGCAGGAGGTGATCGACGCGGTCGACGATGCGCTGCTGATCATCGACCGGCAGCGCATCATCCACAGCAACGATGCCGCCCGGCGACTGTTCGGCGCGGAGAAGGTCGAGGGCGATTTCCGCCTCGCGCTGCGCCACCCCGCCGCTGCCGAGCTGGTCGCCGCCGACCGAGAGACCGATTCCCCGGTCGAGATAGCCGGGCTGGGCGACGCCGACCGGCGCTGGGCGATGAGCGTGCGGCGAATCGCGGGCGGCGCCAAGCTGGTGACACTGCGTGACCGCACCGACAGCTGGGTCGCCGAACGGATGCGCGTCGATTTCGTCGCCAATGCGAGTCATGAGCTGCGGACCCCGCTCGCCACCATCCTCGGCTTCGTCGAGACGCTGACCGAAGGCGACGCTGCCGACGATCCCGCCACCCGTGCCCGCTTCCTCGGCATCATGATGGGCGAGGCGAAGCGGATGCAGCAGCTGGTCGACGATCTGATCTCGCTGTCGCGGATCGAGGCCGATCGCTTTTCGATACCGCGAACGCCGATGGCGCTGGGGCCGGTGATCGACGAGGTGGCCGGGGTGATCCGGTCGGGGATGCGTGACGAAGGTGGCCGCATCCGGGTCGAACTCGGCAATGTTCCCCAAATTCGCGCCGACCGGGTCCAGATCGGTCAGCTGCTCCACAACCTGATCGGCAATGCGATCAAATATGGCCGCCCCGGCAGCCCGATCCGCGTGCAGCTCGAGGCGGTTCATGGCAAGGTGCGGCTTCGGGTCGCGGACGAAGGCGAAGGCATCGCGCCCGAGCATCTGCCGCGACTGACCGAGCGCTTCTATCGCGTCGATCCCGGCCGCAGTCGTTCGGTCGGAGGAACCGGCCTTGGTCTCGCAATCGTCAAGCATATCGCCGAGCGCCACCGCGCGTCGCTCGATATCGCTTCGCGTGTCGGTAAGGGGACGATCGTGACTGTCACATTTCCCGCTATGCTGCCCGACTCCATGTCATCATAGTGCAACACGCTGCTCACATAGGCCGCGCCAATGCAGTGACGGCCGGCCGGGCCCGAAGGAAATGAGAGAATGGCGACGGGACACACCGTAAAGGCGTTTGACGAGGATCTGGGACAGCTTCGCGCGCTGATTTCGGAGATGGGCGGCCGCGCCGAGGCCGCGATCACCGGATCGCTCGAGGCGCTCGTCAATCGCGACCTCGAATCCGCCGCCAGGATCGTCGAGGGCGACCGCAAGATCGACGAGCTGGAGCTGGAGGTCGAGCGTCATGTGGTCCGCCTGATCGCGCTGCGCGCGCCGCTCGCCGACGATCTGCGTGAGGTGCTCGCCGCGCTGAAGATCTCGGGGATCGTCGAGCGGATGGGCGATTATGCCAAGAATATCGCCAAGCGCGTGGCCCTGCTTCAGGACGCCCGCAACATGGACGCGATGGCGGTGCTGCCCGCGATGGGCCGGATCGCTGCCGAGATGGTCCGCAATGTCCTCGACGCCTTCGTGCTGCGCGATGCCGAGGCGGCGATGGCGGTTTCCGCCCGCGACAAGGCGGTCGATGATTTCTACAACAGCCTGTTCCGCACGCTGCTGACCTATATGATGGAAAATCCGCACAATATCACGGCGGCGACGCATCTGCTGTTCATCGCCAAGAATATCGAGCGGATCGGCGATCACGCCACCAACGTTGCGGAAATGGTCTATTTCGCCGCAACCGGCCAGCAGATGACGGAGCGCGCCAAGGGCGAAGATCCGCTCGCAGGAGATGTTTGATGGCACGTGCGCGGGTTCTGCTCGTCGAGGATGATGCGGCGCTCGCCGAGCTGGTCAGCTGGCATCTGGAGCGTGAGGATTTCGAGGTCGAACGCACCGGCGACGGCGAGGAGGCGATCCTGCTCGCGCGCGAAACCCCGCCCGATCTCGTCCTGCTCGACTGGATGATCGAGGGCGTATCGGGGATCGAGGTCTGCCGCCGCCTGCGCCGCATGCCCGACACCGCCAATGTGCCGATCATCATGCTCACCGCGCGCGGTGAGGAG
Source organism: uncultured Sphingomonas sp. (assembly GCA_947085315.1). Lineage (GTDB taxonomy): Bacteria > Pseudomonadota > Alphaproteobacteria > Sphingomonadales > Sphingomonadaceae > Rhizorhabdus. The sequence continues at coordinate 88,121 of CAMTVW010000015.1, forward strand.
GAGGACCGGGTCCGCGGGCTCGAGACCGGCGCCGACGACTATGTGACCAAGCCATTTTCGCCCCGCGAACTCGTCGCCCGCGTCGGCGCGGTACTGCGCCGGGTGCGGCCGGCGCTTGCCGGCGAACGTCTGCTCTATGCCGATATCGAGATGGACACCGCCAGCCACCGGGTACGGCGCGGCGGATCGCCGATCAATCTGGGGCCGACCGAGTTCCGCCTGCTCAAGCACTTCCTCGAACATCCCGGCCGCGTCTTTTCGCGTGAACGGCTGCTCGATTCGGTGTGGGGCCGCGACAGCGACATCGAACCGCGCACCGTCGACGTCCATATCCGCCGGCTGCGCAAGGCGATCAATGTCGCCGACGCGCCCGACGTGATCCGGACAGTCCGCTCGGCGGGCTATGCCCTCGACAGTGAAGGCCCACTCTGACTGTATTGTTATAATAACACAGTCGTGCTAAGCCGCTCCGGTCACATCTGGAGAGGTCCATGTATAGCGAGAGCGATATCGATGGCGCGGTCGAAGCCGGGGCCATCAGCGCCGAGGCGGCGGCGGGTTTTCGCAGCCATGTCGCCGCGATGCGCTCGATGCCTGCGGTCGATGAGGAAAGCTTCCGGCTGCTGACCGGCTTCAACGACATCTTCGTCTCGATCGCGGCGGTGCTGATGCTGCTCGCGATGGGCTGGATCGGCAACATGATCCGCCTGTTCGCCCCCGAGGGCGGCCCGTCGCCCTTCATCGGCTTCACGGTCGCCGCCGCCGCCTGGGGCCTCGCCGAATATTTCACGCGCGAGCGGCGCATGGCGTTGCCCAGCATCATCCTTCTGCTCGCCTTTGCAGGTGGAATCCTGGTCGGCTTCGGTTTCCTGTTCAGCATGCTCGCCGATGTGGCGAACTGGCCGCAGAGCGAAGAGCGCCTGATCGCGCTGATCGTTGCGGCCGGGCTGGCCTTCACCGCGGGCGGCGTCTGGCTCCATTGGCGCCGTTTCCATGTTCCGGTCACGGTCGCGGCCGGTGCGGCGACGCTGTCGGGGCTGGTGCTCGCGCTGACAGTCGCGGCGGTACCGGCGCTGAACGACCATTATCTGTCACTGCTGATGATTGCCGGGCTCGGCGTCTTCGCACTCGCGATGTGGTGGGACATGAGCGATCGCACGCGCACCACGCGGCGTTCGGACGTCGCCTTCTGGCTCCATTTGCTCGCCGCGCCGATGATCGTTCATCCGATCTTCGCGATGATGGGGATGCTGGAGGGGACCGCGGTCCCCGCGCAGGCGGCGATCGTGCTGCTGCTCTATGTCGGCCTCGGCTTCGTCGCGCTGGCGATTGACCGCCGCGCGCTGATGGTCTCGGCGTTGGTCTATGTCCTCTACGCGCTGTCCAGTCTGATCGAATCGAGCGGGGCGGTCGATCTGTCGTTCGGGCTCACCGCGTTGATCATCGGTTCGGCGTTGCTGCTGCTCTCGGCCTTCTGGACCGGCGCGCGGCGTTTCGTGGTCGGGCTGCTGCCGCACGATCTTTCAGAGCGCCTGCCGATCGTCGACCGGCTGGTCCCGGCCTGAACTATTCGGCGACCAGCTTCATCAGCCGGCGTTCGACCGGCGCGAGCACTGGGCCGAGCTCCTGACCGCGCTTCAGGACCACGCCGCCCTCGCCGATCAGCGCCCACATGCCCTGGCGGTTGCGCAGTTCGGGACGCTTCTCGATCCGATATTCGGGGCGCTCGGCGGTGCGGCGGAAGGCGGCGAAGCAGGCGGCATCGCGGCCCAGGTCGATCGCATAATCGCGCCACAGCCCGGCGGCGACCATGCGGCCATAGAGATCGAGAATGCGCGTCAATTCCAGCCGATCGAAGCCGATTTGAAGCGGCTTGCCCGGAAAGGGAGCGACCGTGCCCATCAAGCGCGTTCGCGGTCCTCGGCAGTCTTTGCGCGCGCCGCATCGCGCTCATCGATCAGCGCCGCCATGCGGCCGCGCAGCGTCTCCAACTCGCAGCGCAGGATTTCCAGCTGCTGGGTCTGCGGATCGTAGCGTTCGCTGCAGGGCGTGCCATAGGCGACGAAACCCTTCTGATATTCCCTGGCATCAACCAGCATCGGCCGCGCCGGGATGCCGACCATCACCTGGCCTTCGGCAACATCCTTGGTGACCACCGAATTGGCGCCGATGCGCGCGCGCGCGCCGACCGTGATCGGGCCGAGGATCGCCGCACCCAGGCTGATGATCGCGCCGTCGCCGATCGTCGGGTGGCGCTTGCCGCCCTGGCCGTTGGTCGGGTTGGTGCCGCCCAATGTCGCGCCCTGATAAATCGTCACGTCATCGCCGATCACGGCCGTCTCGCCGATCACCACGAAGCCATGGTCGATGAAGAAGTTGCGGCCGATCTGTGCGCCGGGATGGATGTCGATCGCGGTGATCATCCGCGAGAAATGGTTGATCAGCCGGGCGAGGAAATACAGCTCGGCCTGGAACAGCCAGTGCGCGACCCTGTGAAGACCCAGCGCCAGCACGCCCGGATAGAGCAAAACCTCCCAGCGCGACCGCGGCGCGGGATCGCGCGCCTTGATCGAGTCCAGATAGTTGATCAGTCCATCGAACATGCGCGTCTTCCTCTGGGCCCACTCCATCGGTGACGCCAATATAGGGGGTGCGTTCCCGCCTGCAAAGATGTTCCTGAGCGGTACGTGATAAGCTGGGGTTATGAGGGCCGTGCATATCCTCCCTGCGCGAAGCGTGGGGAGGGGGACCGCCCGCAGGGTGGTGGAGGGGTATTCCGACGTCGAAGCGCCTGCGGCGCATCCCTCCATCGGCTTTGCCGGTCCCACTCCCCATGCTTCGCATAGGGAGGATTCAGGTTTACACCGCCGTGGCGTGGACGGTCGCGGCGGCCTTGATCACCGCGCCGACACGGGCGGCGGTCTGGATGATGTCGGCGCCGATGCCATGCTGGCGCAGCACCTTCTCGTGGCTGTCGATGCACAGGCCGCATCCGTTCATCGCTGAAACCGCCAGGCTGAACAGTTCGAAATCGACCTTCTCGATACCGGGCGATCCGATCACGTTCATCCGCAGCTTGGCCGGCATCTGGCCATATTCCTTGTTCGCGGCGAGATGGACGAAGCGGTAATAGACATTGTTCATCGCCATCACCGCGGCCGCCGCGCGCGCGGCGTTGGCCGCCTCGGGGGTCAGCTTCGGCAGGCACTCCGCCTCGGCGGCCTCGACGATCGGCCGGTAACCGCTGCCATGTGCGCAGGCGAGCAGCAGCCCATATTTGCGCTGGTCGCTCAGCGTCTGGTCACCGAGCAGCGAGCCGACGTTGAGGCGAATGTCCTTGGCATAGTCCGGCAGCGCTTCGGCGAAATCCTTGAGCGACATGACGGCTCCTCCTGGTGGTTCGGGGGACAAAAAAGGGCGTGGAGAATGTCGGTATCCTCCACGCCCCATCGGGCGATGCTGCGCGGTTCGGGGGAGGCGCGGCATCGCTACCGCCTGACGGGGATCAGGCGGCGGGCTTGAGGACCTCGTCGCCAGCCTTCCAGTTGCACGGGCACAGTTCGTCGGTCTGCAGCGCGTCGAGGACGCGGATCGCCTCCTGCGGATTGCGGCCCTGGTTGAGGCCGTTGACCGTGACGTGCTGAATGACGTTGTGCGGATCGACGATATAGGTCGCGCGGTAGGCGACGCCGGCATCCTTGTCGACGATGCCGAGCGCGTCGGCCAGCTTCTTCTGGTTGTCGGCGATCCAGGGGAAGTCGCAGGCGGCCAGCCGCTCATCGGCCTTGCGCCATGCGAAGTGGACGAAATCGGTGTCGGTCGATGCGCCGATCAGCACCGCGTCACGGTCCTCGAAATCCTTCTTCAGCTCGCCATAGCCGATGATCTCGGTCGGGCAGATGAAGGTGAAGTCCTTCGGCCAGAAGAACACCACCTTCCACTTGCCACCGGTCTCGCCGGTATCGATCGTCTCGCCCCCGGGGAGCGCGGCAATGCCCTGCTGGACAGGCAGGACGAAGGCGGGAAATTTATCACCAACGGTAAGGGCCACAATCATTCTCCTATAAGGCGGGGATATTCTGCGCTGCCTCCTTCGCAGGCTGGACCTAAGCGTTCCAATTGATTATTCCGCGACCAATGATCGAGGGAGGCGATGAATGGCAACCTATCTTCCTACCCTCAAACAGCTTCAATATCTCGTTGCGTTGAAGGATCATGGCCATTTCGGCCGTGCCGCCGAGGCCTGTTTCGTTACGCAATCGACACTGTCGGCGGGCCTGCGCGAACTCGAGTCGCTGATCGGCATCACCCTGGTCGAGCGGACCCGCCGCGTCGTCCGCTTCACCCCGCTTGGGCTGCGTATCGCCGAAAAGGCGCAGCGGGTGCTGCGCGAGGCCGAGGAGCTGGGCGATCTGGCACGCGCTGCCGGCAAGCCGCTGTCGGGCGATCTGCGCATGGGGGTGATCCCGACGATCGCACCCTTCCTGCTGCCGCGCATCCTGCCGAAGCTGCGCAGCGCCTGGCCCGACCTGAAGCTCTATTTGCGTGAGGAGACCACCGGCGCGGCGTGTGATTCGCTCCATCGCGGCCATCTCGACTGCGTGCTGCTGGCGCTACCTTATCATTGCGGCGACATCGAATCGGTCGACCTGTTCCTCGATCGGCTGTTCGTCGCCTATCAGGCGGGCGAGATGGACGGCCCCGCGCCCGCCATCGCGGCCGGCGAGATCGACGAGCGGCGGCTGTTGCTGCTCGAGGACGGGCATTGCCTGAAGGACCATGTCCTTGCCGCGTGCAACCGGCCCGAACTGCGCGCCGAGGCGGCGATGCTGGGCACTTCGCTTCACACGCTTGTCCAGATGGTCGATAATGGCCTGGGGGTGACGTTGCTCCCGGCGATGGCGCTCGAGGCGGGCATTCTCGAGAACACCAATGTCGTCGCCAAGCCGCTGTCCGCCGACCACCCCGCGCGCCGCATCGCGCTCGCCTGGCGCCGGGGCAGTCCGCGCGAGAAGGAGTTCAACCTGCTCGCGGACGCCTTGCGGGAAGCGGAGTAACCCTTCCCTCTCGCAGGGGGGAGAGGGGCCGAGGGTGAGGCACCGACAGGGGGAACAATATGGCTAGGGCACCAGAAGCTGCCGAGTTCATGCGCGATGGGGAAATCACTTCGTCAATCTCGATGATAGATCGTCTGTTCCGAAGCGGCATCTTGGAATCGCCCGACTCGGCCGTTCAGATGGCGGGCGTTACTCAAACTTTGATCCTACTGAACGATTTGCTGCAGAAGGCGGCGATGGATAAAGTCCGCATCACCTTCAACGACCATATTGATCCCGCATGGGGGGCGGATGTCACCGAATTTGTTCGAGCGATGCGCAACGCTGTCGTGCACATCCCGAGCGGATTACGCGATTTCGAGGGCAACCGCTTCGCGTTCAACGTGATTCGAGGATACGCACCCCGAGCCATGATCATGGGCGACCACGTCATCGGCTGCGATTTCGAGGACGATATTGCCGTGAACTATGGCGGCATGCGCCTCTATTTGCGGCGCCATCTTCTCCGCGCCGCTGGCGAGGTTATCGCGGCCCTTCAGCCGATGGTGGCCGCACGCGCGCAGGTCCGCATGGACGAGATCCGCGCCGCCAATCGTGGATTCCCTGCACGCTGACGTCACAGCCAACGCAACGGTCGGCGTCACTGGTATGCGGACCCTAACTTCTCCCGCTTGCGGGGACGGATAAGAAAAGGCGGCTTAGTTGCCCATCCGCCCCGTTCTCAGCGCCACCGCCCAGTCGGGCCGGCCGCGCGCCTCGGCTGTGTCGGCGGCAGCGTTCGAATCATAGGCGACGCGCAGCAGCACCGCCGACCAGCTGCCGTCGCTGGCTCGCTCGGCGATCGCGTAGCGGGCATGTGCGCCGCCCGATTCCATGACATGCGGCCAGGGGCGGTCGTCGGCATAGGCGGGCAGGCCCACCGATCCCGGATTGACGATAAGCCCACCATCAGCACGGCGGTGAAAGCGGGGGATATGGGTGTGCCCGCACAGGATCAGCGCTGCCGCCTCGTCTCCGGTGCGCGCGTCGATCTCGTCCGGCGTCGCGGCGCGGCTGCCGCTGGGATCGACATGCTCCAGATAATATTCGAAGTCGCTTGCCGGAGTGCCGTGGCACAGCAGCATGCCGGGGGCGATCCGCAGGCTCAGGGGTAGCGACGCCAGCCAGCTACGGTGGCGATCCGACAGGCGGGAGGCCGCAAATGCATCCGATTCGCCCATCTCGGCGATGTCCTGGGTCAGCAATTGCCGCTCATGATTGCCCCGGATCGTCGGCAGGTCGAGTGCGATCAATCGGTCGGCGGTCGCTGCCGGGTCGAGCGGGCCAGACAGGATATCGCCAAGATTGACGGTCAGGTCGACACCGCGCCGCGCGATGTCGGCCAGCACCGCATCGAGTGCCGCAAGATTACCGTGGATGTCCGAAATCGCCGCAATCCGCATCGCGACGCCTCTATCAGCTTGTCGGCAGCGAGACCATTTTTCCCGAATAGATCACCGGGCCGGTCGGCAGGCCGGTCGGCGAACCGCCGCGAGGCTCGACCGATACGGCGATCGTCATGTCCTTCCCGATGTCGACCCCGAGCTGTTCGAGCGCGGTCGCGCCCTTGTCGCGCATCAGGCCGATCGACTTCGGCACGCCCTCGCCGCCGATCGCCCATAATTCAAGGCTCTGGCCTGGGTAGCTCGCAACGTTGACCGGGGTCACCAGCACGTCCTTGCTGTCCGGATCATAGGTGACGAGCAGCGCCGGAGTGCCGCCTTCCCGGGTCAGCGCGGCGACCGACCGGAACTGCGCGGGCCGTGCCGGCGCCTGCGCCAGCTGCGGCGCGGATGAGGGCGTTGCGGTCGGCAGCGGGCGCAGCGCGACCCCGGTGCTGACCAGCGCGACCAGCGCGGCCGCCGCGGTCGCCATCTGCCAGCGGCGCAACAGGCCATTGTCGTTCGCCGGGGCGCCGCTCGCCCCGATCCGGGTCCACAGCGCGGGTGGCGGAGCGGTCTCGGGCACCGTCAGCAACAGCGGCGACAGCCGTTCCTGCCAGGCGGCGACGGCGGTGACCGCCGACGGATCGGTCAGCAGCCGGCGTTCGAACGCGCGGCGTTCGGCGGCGTCGAGGGTGCCAAGCACATATTCGCCCGCGATGTTGTCGATGCCCTCAGCCATCGAGGCAGCCCTTGAGCCGGGCGAGACCGCGATGCAGCCAGCTCTTGATCGTGCCGGTCGGATGGCCGAGCCGCTCGGCCAATTCCTCGCGGCTCTCGCCGTTGAGATAGGCCGCCAGAATCAGCGAACGCTGCTCGGGATCGAGGCGGTCGAGGCAGGCACGCAGCGCCGCCATCTGCTCGGCCGACGCGCCGCCATTGGGGTCGCTCATCGCGTCGAAATCGAAATCCTCGTCGCGGATGCGGCCGCCCGGACGCTCGCGGCGGCGTGCGTCGATCGCGACATTGCGCGCGATCGTTGCCGCCCATGTGATCGGGCTGCCGCGCTGGGCGTCATAGCCCGCCGCGTTCCGCCAGATCTTCGCATAGGTATCCTGCATCGCATCTTCCGCAATTGAGCGTTCAGGCAAGATACGCAGGATCACACCGAAAAGTTTTGCGGAGGTGCGCTGGTAGAAGCGGGCAAAGGCCGCGCGGTCGCCATCGGCGACAGCCAGCAGCAGGTCTGGCAGCTCTTCCACCGTCATATGTGTTTGCTCCACCGTGCCGCCGCGGCATCGTCGGCTGTCCGGGCCACGACCCACCGGCTGGTTCCGTTAGCGAAATATTCCTTCTTCCAGAAGGGCGCATTGGTCTTGAGCCAGTCGATCAGGAAAGCGGTCGCCTCCAGCGCAGCCGCGCGGTGGCGCGATGCGGCGGCGGCCAGGACGATGCGCTCCCCGGGTAGCAGCCGTCCATGGCGGTGGATCGCGGTCACCCCCAGCAGCGGCCAGCGTGCGGCCGCATCCTCGGCGATGCGCGTCATCATCGCCACGGTGATGCCGGGATGATGTTCGAGTTCGAGCGCGGTCAGCTCATCTTCGCCGCGCACTATGCCGGTGAAGCTGGCGATCCCGCCGCCGCCCAGCGCCTCCAGTCGCGCAAGCTCGGCTCCGACGTCGATATCGGTTCGCTGGACCAGCACGCGAATGTCGGCTCCGCCGACGAGGGTCGCGGCGCTCATCCGCCGGTCACCGGAGGAAAGAGCGCGATCTCGCGCGCACCGGCGATCGGCGTATCGGGTTCGGCGAAGACATCACCGATCGCGGCGCGGACCAGCGCGGGGTTTGCGAACGCCTCGGCATAACCGCCGCCGCGCGCGGCAAGCCACTTCACCAGATCGGCTACGGTGGCGACCCCGGCGGGCGGCGAGACGCTTTCCCCGTTCGTGCCGACCGCCTCCCGGACCCGGGCGAAATAAAGCAGTTCGATCGCCATCCGGTCCGTCTCAATCCATGTGCTTGATGCCGACGCGGAGATAATCCCAGCCGGTGATCAGGGTCAGCGCGGCTGCGGCCCACAGGCTGAACAGCCCGACCTCCTCGATCCAGCCCCATTCGGGCAGCGCATTGCCCAGGATGATCGCGCCCAGCGAGATGATCTGGAAGGTCGTCTTCCACTTGGCGAGCTGGCTGACCGGCAACGACACCTGGATCCCCGCAAGAAACTCGCGCAGGCCGGAGACGGCGATCTCGCGCAGCAGGATGATGAGCGCGGCGATCGTCGCATAGCCCGACACGTCATGGGTCAGCACCAGCATCAGGATCACGGCGGCAATCATGATCTTGTCGGCGATCGGATCGAGGAAGACGCCGAGCTTCGACACCGTCCCCTGCGCGCGCGCCAGATAGCCGTCGAAATAGTCGGTGATCGCCATCAGCGCATACAGCCCGAAGGCGAGGCCATATTCGAACTGCCGCGGCTGCGGCCACAGCAGGAAGACCAGGATCGGCACCGCCAGGATGCGCGACAGCGTCAGTATGTTCGGCAAGGTAAGCATTGCCGGGAAATCTCTAGCGCGGTTGAGGGCGAGACATAACCCCCCTCCCGCTGCTCGTGGAGATTTGGCGCGTCACGGAACCGACACGCGGCGTCGCTAACGGCTTGGACCTGGCTGACGCTATCGGCTATTGGGGGCGCCGACCAATGCCTACCTCCTTCCCATAAGGCGCAGAATCCCCGCATGACCCCATCTTTCCGGCTTCTCGCCAAGCGCCGGTTCCTGCCGTTGTTCGTCACCCAGTTCCTGGGTGCCTTCAATGACAACCTGTTCCGCACCGCGATGATCATGCTGGTGATCTACCGGATCTATAATGATCCGGCGCAGGAAGCGGCCTTCTCGGCGGTCGCGGGCGGGCTGTTCATCCTGCCTTTCTTCCTGTTCTCCGCACTGTCGGGCCAGCTTGCCGACTGCCATGACAAGGCACAGATCATCCGGCTGGTGAAGACCGCCGAGATACTGATCATGATCATCGGTGCCGCCGGGTTGTTGCTTCACAATATCCCGCTAATGCTGGTCGCCTTGCTCGCGATGGGGGCGCACTCGACCTTTTTCGGCCCGATCAAATATGCGATCCTGCCCCAGCATCTGGAGGAGGATCAGGTGCTGCCGGGCACGGGGCTGGTCGAGGCCGGCACCTATATCGCGATCCTCGCCGGCACGATCGTCGGCGGGATCATCTCGTCCGAACATGCCGCTATCGGGGTGCTGGTGGTCGCCTGCATCGGCTGGCTGTCGGGACGGCAGGTGCCGTCGGCTCCGCCGCTCGTCCAGGAGGCTGGTGTCGACTTCCACATCATCCGCTCGTCGATCAAGCTCGTGTCCGACACGATGCATATCCGGCGGCTGTTCCTCGCGATCTGCGCCATCAGCTTCTTCTGGGCGCAGGGCGCGATCCTTGCCGCGCAGTTCCCGCCGCTGGTCAAGAATGTGCTGGGCGCCGATCAGGCGGTCGCGACCTTGTTCCTCTCGGTTTTCTCGGTCGGGGTCGCGATCGGTTCGATCGCGGTCAACCGTATCCTGGGCGGCGCTGTATCGGCGCGCTGCTCGCCGATCGCGGCGCTGGCGATGGGGGCGTTCGTCTGCGACCTGTGGTGGACCGCGCATTACTGGCCGGCTCCCAGCGGGCCGCTGGTCTCGCTCGACGCTTTTCTCGATTTGCGCGGTGCGCTGCGGGTGTTGATCGATTTGCTGGGTATCGCGATCGCCGGCGGCATGTTCGTCGTGCCGCTCTACGCCTTCCTCACCACCACCGTCGCCAAGTCGCAGACCGCACGGACCGTCGCCGCGAACAATATCGTCAATTCGGGTGCGATGGTCGGTGCCACCCTGTTGCTGGCGGGGATGGTGCATGCCGGCGTCTCGGTCGCCGAGACGCTGCTGATGGTCGCGGTGGCAAGCATCGGAGCGGCCTGGCTCGCCTGGCTGCTCCACAAGGCGTGCGATTGATCCTCGTCGAGGATCACGGGATCAGCGCGCTGAACGCGATGATCCCCAGCACATAGGCCAGGATGAAAAGCCGGACGTCATAGCGCCAACGGTCGCTGGTCGGATCGAATCGCATCATGCCAGAATGAAGGATGGCGACACGGCCGTGAAGCCGCATCGCCATCTGCCTGCGCCCGTCCCGTCCCGCGAAGGGACGGAGGCAAGCGGTTTGTCTGTTTCGCGAAGCTGAAACGGAACCGCACTCCACGTCAGTGGAATAAACTCTAGCCGGTGATGGATATGGTTTCGACATCGGCGTCGGACTGCGGGGGGGTGGCGTTGGACCGCCCGCGCATACGCGTGATGTTGTCCCGGGCCTGGTCGATCCGGTCATGCGCCAGCGACGACAGGTCGTCGGCGGCCTTTTTCAGCTTCTCGCTACCCGTCGACGCGGCGCTCTTGATCGCTTCGCCGCTGCTCGCTGCCGCGCTGCGAACGCGGTCGCGGTTGACGAACAGCGCATAGCCGGCGGCAAGGAGGCCGGTCAGGATGCCCGCCGCGATCGACAGCGTGGTGCGGTCGGTCGGAACCTTCTTAACGGCGCGGGTGGCGCGGGTGCGGACCGATCGGATCGCCGTCTTGGCTTCCTCGGCCACCGTCTTCGGCTTTGCCGTGCGGGTGGCCGTGCCGGCGGTGCTGGCGCGGCGCTTGCGGGCCGGCGCGGCGCGGGTGCCGGTCGAACGCGGACGGCTGGTCGTGCTTTTGATAGCCATGGTCACTCTCCATTGGAATTGCGCTGAAAAACGCCGGGAAGGGAGGTGGGTTCCGATATCGTCGCGGCAATGCGCCGAATCCTGCTCTGGCGCGGGCGGGCAGTCTGCTGTATTCGCTTTGTTCCATGGAGCGGGCAGACCTGGCGCCGAAGGGCGATGGCGTGGTCGAAGGCGGCCGCAAGATCATCCATATCGACATGGATGCTTTCTATGCGTCGGTTGAACAGCGTGACGATCCCGCGTTGCGCGGCAGGCCGGTCGCGGTCGGCGGCACGCGTGAGCGCGGCGTGGTGGCGGCGGCGAGCTATGAGGCGCGCCGTTATGGTGTGCGCTCGGCAATGGCCTCGGCGCTGGCGCGGCGAATGTGCCCCGATCTCGTCTTCGTGCGCCCGCGCTTCGACGTCTATCGAGAAGTATCGCGGCAGATCCACGCGATCTTCGCCGAATATACCGACCTGATCGAGCCGCTGTCGCTCGACGAGGCCTATCTCGACGTCACGGAAAATCATCAGGGCATCGCCACCGCCACCGACGTCGCCCGCGCGATCCGCGCGCGGATCAGCGAAGAGACCGGGCTCACCGCCTCGGCCGGGGTCTCATACAACAAGTTCATCGCCAAGCTCGCCTCCGACCATAACAAGCCCGACGGGCTGTGCGTGGTCCGCCCCGAACAGGGCCTCGCCTTCATCGCGCGGCTGCCGGTCGGGCGCTTCCACGGCATCGGCCCGGTCACCGCGACGCGGATGGAGAAGCTGGGCATCCACAGCGGCGCCGACCTGCGTCGCTGTGGCCGCGAATTCCTGGCGCAGCAGTTCGGCAAGTCGGGCGATTATTTCTACCTCGCCGCTCGCGCGATCGATCATCGCCCGGTGCGCCCCGACCGGGTGCGCAAGTCGATCGGCTCGGAGAACACCTTCTTCACCGATCTCTACAGCCATGAGGATCTCGCCGCCGCGCTGCTCGAATCGAGCGAGACGGTAGCACGCCATGCCGAGCGCACCGGCAAGGCGGGACGCACCGTCTCGATCAAGCTGCGCTATGCCGATTTCCGTACCCTCACCCGCGCGCGCACGCTCACCGTGCCGATCGCCGACGCCGCGCGCATTCAGGAGGTCGCGCTCGCCCTGCTGGCGCCGCTCGAACCGGTCGAACTCGGCGTGCGGCTGCTCGGCGTCACCCTGTCGAGCCTCGGCGAAGGCGAGGAGGAACTGACCGTCACCGCCGAGCAATTGGCGCTGGCGCTCGAATGAGGTAGGAAGGCGGCCCAGCGAGAGAGTGCCGCCCATGCCCAAGCCGGTAAAGATCGACTTCGTCTCCGACATCTCCTGCCCCTGGTGCGTGATCGGCCTGCGCGGGCTGGAGGAGGCGCTCGAACGGACCGCCGGGACGGTCGAGGCCGAACTGCATTTCCATCCGTTCGAGCTCAATCCGATGATGGCGCGCGAGGGCGAGAATATCGTCGAGCATATCGGCCGCAAATATGGCAGCACGCCCGAGCAGTCGGCCGAGACCCAGGCGATGATCCGCGACCGCGCCGCCGAGCTGGGCTTCACGATGAACAACGGGCGCGACAGCCGCATCTACAACACCTTCGACGCGCATCGCCTGCTCCACTGGGCGGGGATCGAGGGCGGCGGACGGCAACAGGCGCTCAAACGGGCGCTGTTCGAGGCGTATTTTACCGATCAGCGCGATCCGTCCGATCCGGCGGTGCTTGTCGCCGCAGCGGAAAAGGCCGGGCTCGACGGCAAGGCCGCGGCGGAGGTTCTCGCGTCCGACCGCTATGCCGAGGTTGTCCGCCAGGCCGAACATCACTGGCAGTCGCAGGGCATCCATTCGGTGCCCGCGATCATCATCAACGACCGCTACCTGATCTCGGGCGGCCAGCCCCCCGACGCGTTCGAACAGGCGCTGCGCTCGATCGCGGCGGAACTGGCGGAGGCGTGAGAGGCGGCGCTCAGGCCGTCTCGGTCTGCACGCTGAAGTCGACCATGATCTCGGCCGAGATGCGTTCGAGCGCTGCCTGAACCTTGTCGGTCGAGACGCCGGCGGGCAGCAGCAGTTTGGCCCGCGCGCGGAACAGCGGCGCGCCGGACCAGGCGCTGTCCTCGATCGCGGTGGTGAAATCCTCGATATTGACGTCGAGCCCGGCGAGCACGGTCGTCACCTCGCGGACGATGCCGGGTCGGTCCTGTCCGACGATCTCGATGCCGAGCGGCTGGCCGGCGCGGGCGGGGGCTTCGGCGGCGGGCACGATCGCGACGTTGAGGCCCGCCGCGTCGATCGCCTGCGCCGCGGCCTCCAGTTCGCCCAGCCGTCCGGCGGGCAGTTCGACCAGCACCGAGCCGACATATTTGCCGCCGAGTCGCGAGAGATGGCTTTCGAGCCAGTTGCCGCCCGCCGCATAGACCGCGTCGGCGATCGCGCGGGTCAGGCCGGGCCGGTCGCTGCCCACCACCGTCAGGATCACCGTTTGGTTCATCACAGCCTCTCCACTCGCTATCGTCGGCCCGCTGTGCGCGGATTCGCGCGACATCGCAATCCGGCCGCGGCTCAGTCCGACCGGCTCAGCACCCAGGTCACGTCGAGCCCTTCGTCGGGAACGCGGCCGCTGATCACCAGCTGGCGCGTGGTCTGTGGCCGGCCGCGCGAGTCGATCCACAGGCTGTCCTCGATCCCGACCTCGCCGCCGCTGGCGCGGAAGCGCCACGCCGCGCCCGCCGAGATGCGCAACAGCGCCCCGCTGCCATCGGCGGTACCCGATACCTCGACACCGGGGGCGAGGTGGAAGCGGATCGCATGGTCGACCGACTGGCCGCGCCCGCGCCGGCCGACCGGGATCAGCTGATCCTGTCCGCGTATCTCGCGCCCGCCCGGCCCGATGGTGATCTGCCGACGATGCGCGAAACCGTAGCGCCGGACATAGCCGTCATGGCGCATGTCGATGCGGCTGCCATGCATGTCCTCCTGCCGCTCGACATCGACCTCCGTCACCCCCTTGCCGAGCGTGCCGTCGGGGTGGATCGCGGTCGAATTGCTGTCGGCGAGGACGAGGGTCGAATGCGCGGCGGTGCTGCGCAGCGCAAAAGCGAGATCGGGATGGAGCGCATTGTTGGCCCCGCGCCCGCCGCCGCAATTGACGATCAGCCGGTGCGGCCCGTCGGACAGTTCGAACGCGAGCGTGGAGGCGCAGGCATGGCTGGCAAAACGCGAGATCGGTGGCGGGGCGGCATCGACGACAATGCGGCTATGTCCCACCGACAGCCGCTGATAACCCCATTCGCGCGACTGGCGCTGGGGGCGGGCGCGGATGCCCGATGCGGTGACCACGGCATCGACCCGGCCGCCGTCGACCGGGGCCGCGCCCTGCCAGCTCGACAGGCCGCCATCGCCCAGCGTCAGGCCCAGCAGCGGCGGCACCGCGCGGGCCAGTGCATCGGCCAGCGCGGGGGCGAGGCGCTGGCCGCGCATGTCATAATAGCGGCGCAGCATCGCGAGCAGCGCGACAAGGTCGATCTGTTCGACCGGCGAGCGGCTGACGATGCCGCCGTCGCGATGCATTGCCCCGTCGAGCGCGCGGTCGAGGCCCCGCTCGCCATGGATCTGACGCAACTCGCCGCCCGGGATCAGCAGGCCTGCGGCGACCACGCCCGCCCAGGCGGCAACGCGCGGCAGGCCGGGCGCGGCCTTCTCGGCGCTGTTGTCGAGATGGCGTGCACCGCGGCTGAGCGCGTTGAGCACCGGCCCGCGCAGATCGTCGGCCGACATGATCAGCGGCGCATGGCTGCCCCAGAACAGGATGCGGCGGCCCCACAGGTCGGGCCGCCAGGCGGCTTCATGGACCTGCTTGCCGAACGCGTCGAGCCAGCGCCGGGTGAGCAGTTCGGCGATCGGGGCCACCCGCTGGCGCGGCCCGGCGGCGCTCAGGTCGCGCAGCCAGGCGAAGCTCTGGAGATGATCGTTGAACGCCGCCGACATGGCGCGCGGGCGGAAATCATAATCTTCGATCCGGACGCTTTCGCCCTGCCACAATATCTCGCCGTCGAGCATCGCTCCGCCGAGCCGGACCAGCCCTTCGATCGGATCGGGCGGGACGTCGTAGAGCTTGAGTGGATAGCGGCCGCGCAGCCGCAGGCCGTGGACGGGGGTGCGCCAGGTCAGCGCATGAACGCGTCCGGCGAGGCGTTCGGCAAGCGACTGGCTCTTGTCGTGCTCGACGCGGATCAGGCGCCGGCCGGGTTTAACGCCGTCGTCGGAGCCGGACCCGCCAGCATCGCTCATCGCGCGTCGCTCACGCCTGTTTGAGCCCCGCGATGTTGCTGGCATAGGCCGACGGGCCGCCCTTGAAGGTGGCGGTGCCCGCGACCAGCACGGTCGCCCCCGCCGCGATCACGCGCGGCGCGGTGTTGAGATCGACCCCGCCATCGACTTCGAGCTCGATATGCTTGCCGGTCTTGTCGATCATCTTGCGGATCGCCTCGATCTTGCGCAGCTGGCTCTCGATGAAGCTCTGCCCGCCAAAGCCGGGGTTGACGCTCATCACCAGGACGAGATCGACCTCCTCGATTATATAGTCGAGCGTCTTGGCCGGGGTCGCCGGATTGAGCGAGACGCCGGCCTTCTTGCCCAGCGCCTTGATCCGCTGGATCGTGCGGTGGAGATGCGGGCCGGCTTCCTGGTGGACGGTGATGATGTCCGACCCGGCATTGGCGAAATCCTCGAGAAAGGAATCGACCGGAGAGATCATCAGATGGACGTCGAAGACCTTGGTCGTGTGCGGGCGCAGCGCCTTCACCACGGCGGGGCCGATCGTGATGTTGGGGACGAAATGGCCGTCCATCACATCCACATGGATCCAGTCGGCCCCCGCCGCGTCGATCGCGCGTATCTCCTCGCCCAGCCTGGCGAAGTCGGCGGAGAGGATCGAGGGGGCGATGAGGGGGCTTGTCATGATGGCCCCGATTAGCCGGGCCGGAGGAGGGGGGCAAGGTGGCCTTCTCCAGATCCTCCCCATGCGTAGCATGGGGAGGGGGACCATCCGCAGGATGGTGGAGGGGTTTGGCAGGACCTGGAGGTCGAAAGCCCCTCCACCACGCTTCGCGCGGTCCCCCTCCCCATCTGCGATGGGGAGGATTTTTAGTCCCGCCTGAACCGCGCCACGAAAAACCCGTCCGCTCCGCCCTGGTCCGCCAATGTCCCCGGCCGCACCCGCAGGCGTCCGACCTTGTCGGGGGTGAAGCCCGTCGGCATTTCGTCGGCGGTGATCGGCGCGAGCGCCCAGCCGTCATGGCGCGCAAGGAACCCCTTGGCGATCTGTTCGCCCTCATCGCCCTCGAGCGAGCAGACCGCATAAATCAGCACGCCCCCCGGCGCGACGAGGCGCGCGGCATGGTCGATCAGCCGCGCCTGTGCCTCGGCGGCCTCGGCGATGATCCGTAGCCCCGCGCGGTGAAGCACGTCGGGATGACGGCGGAAGATGCCGGTCGCCGAGCAGGGCGCGTCGAGCAGCACCGCGTCATAGGGCGCACCCTCGGCAAAGGTCGCCGCGTCGGCGACATGGCGTTCGGCGGTGAGCCCGGTGCGTTCGAGATTTTCGGCGAACCGCTCCATCCGCGCCTCGGACAGGTCGACTGCGGTCACCGTCCATCCGGCGCTCGCGAGTTGCATCGTCTTGCCGCCGGGCGCGGCGCACAGATCGAGCGCGCGGCGCCCGCCCCCATCGCCGAGCAGCCTGGCAGGGATCGAGGCGGCGATGTCCTGGATCCACCAGCTTCCTTCATCATAGCCGGGCAGGTCGACGACGCGGCGACCGGCGGGAATCCGGACATGGCCGGGGGCGAGGCTTTCGCCCTCCAGCAGCGCGGCCCAGTCGGCGGTGTCGAGGCCGGGCTTAAGGCTGATGTCGATCGGCGGCTGCCCGCTGAGCGACTGGCGGGCGGCCTCAGCGGCATCGGTGCCCCAGCTTTTCGCCCAGCGCTCGGCGACGGCGGGTGGCAGATGCGGCGGATCGGGCAGCGCGGCATCGCGCATCACGTGGGTGAACACGGCATGGACCAGCTTGCGCGGGCCGCCATCGACCAGCGGCAATATCGTCGTGATCGCGGCATGGTGCGGCGTGTTCATCGCCAGCGCCTGGACGAGTGCGATCCGCAGCACCATTCGTGCCTTGGCGTCATCGGGCAGCGGTCGTTCGGTCGCGGCATCGATCAGCGCGTCGAGATCGGTCGAGCGCCGCAGCACTTCGGCGGCAATGGCATGGGCGAAGGCCCGGTCGTCGGAACGGTCGAGATCGCCGCACGCCCCGTCCATTGCCGCTTCGAGCGGGAGGCCGCGACGCAGTACCGCGTCGAGCAGGCGCAGCGCGGCGCGGCGGGTGGGGGTTCCGGGGGTTTCAGATGTCACCGGCGTGCCCTAGCGGCTGAAGGCGGTGGCGTACATCCACTCCTCGTCTCACGGCCAAAAGGGCGGCGTTACCCCCGCCGGTGCGGGTTGAGTGCGCTTGCCCGGCGCTTCGTCTTCGGAACCGATGCGCCAATCGCCCGACGCGGTGCGCTCACCGCCGCGAAATTGGGCGAAGGCGTCAGTACACCCATCTCATGGGCGATCGCCTCCAGATGCGCGATCCGGTTCTCGGTCGCCGGATGGGTCGAAAACAGGCTGTCGCCGCCGCGCTTCATGCCGGGCACGATGTAGAGCGCGGCCGCCGCCGGATTGCGCTCGACCACCGGGTTGGGGATGTGCGCGGCGCCGCTGGCCAGCTTGGCGAGCGCCGAGGCCAGCGCGCGGGGCTTTCCCGAAATCTCGGCGCCGGCGCGATCGGCGCCATATTCGCGCGAACGGCTGATCGCCATCTGGACGATCATCGCTGCGAAAGGCGCGACGAACATCGCGAGGATCGTCGCCAGCACCTGCCCGCCGTCGCGGTCACGTCCACCGCCGAAGAACATTCCGAAATTGGCGAGCATCGAGATCGCACCCGCGATCGTCGCGGTCATCGTCATGATCAGCGTGTCGCGGTTGCGGACATGCGCCAGCTCGTGCGCCATCACCCCCTCGATCTCGTCGCGGTCGAGCATGCCGAGCAGCCCGGTGGTCGCGGCGACCGCCGCATGCGCGGGATCGCGGCCGGTCGCGAAGGCATTGGGATGCGGGCTGTCGATGATGTAGACGCGCGGCATCGGCAGGCCGGCGCGGCGGGCAAGCCCGTCGACCAGCCCGACGAACTCGGGGCAGCTGCGCGCGTCGACCTCGCGCGCGCCGTGCATGCGCAGCACGATCTTGTCGGCGTTCCAGAAGGTGAAGAGGTTCATGCCTGCGGCCAGCAGCAGTGCGATCATCGCGCCGCCGGTCCCGCCGATGGTAAAGCCGAGCGCCATGAACAGCGCCGTCAGCGCCGCCAGCAGCATCGTCGTCTTCAACATGTTCATCGCTTGCCTTCGCTCCTTGCAGCGCCAATGTGGGGAAGAATGGCGCGCGGTTCAATCGGTCGCGGGCCCGGAGGAAAACGATGTCCGGAAAACGCCCCCCCCATGTGAAGCCCCCGGCGCACCTGTCGCCGAATCCGCCTGTGCCCGCGCCGGAAGAGGTGAAGCCCGCCCCCGAACATGGCGGCCGCGACGGTCTTGACCCCACCCGCTATGGCGACTGGGAGCGCAAGGGAATCGCGGTGGATTTTTGAACCTTGCGTCGCGATAAAGCGCACGCGATCCGTCTTGCTACATATGCCACGATCTCTAGTTTGTGCCATAAATCCGATTTGTTGCCAGAGTTCTGTTTTTCGGCTAAATGGCGAGCTCTAGCTTAGCCGGGAGCAGCCATGGCCGTTCAGGTTAATATCACCCCTACAGGCCGGATGAGCTTGCCCGCAGAGATCCGAAAGCGGCTTGGTCTGAGCCAAGGCGGCGCTGTCTTTTTAGAAGAAACCGAAGACGGCGTGGTGATCCGCACGGCCACGCAAGCTGTCGCCCGCGCGCAGGCGATTGCAATGCGATTCACTGCCGACAAGACTGATGCGTCGGTTGATGCCTTCCTCGCCAATCGTCGCGCAGAGAGTGGCGAATGAGCGAAGTAGTGCTGGACGCGTCTGCCCTGCTGGCAATGCTGAGGGATGAACGTGGCGGCGCAAAAGTGGCCGACGTCATCGCCGGTGCGCGGATCGGAGTTGTGAACTATACCGAGGTGGTCAGCCATTTCATCCGCCTTGGCATGGCTGAACGTGATGTCGATGCCATGCTCGACCCTTTGCCGATCGATATCGTCCCGGCTGACAAGGGATTGGGACGCCTTGCCGGAAGCCTTCGGGCCGTCACAGCGCAGGCGGGGCTGTCGCTGGGCGACCGCTATTGCCTGGCCCTGGCGCGGCGGGATGGCCTGCCTGCATGGACAGCCGATGCGGCTTGGATATCGATCGCCGACGCGGTTGCCGTGAAGGTCGTTTCGATCAGGTGAAACGGCTGTCCCGAGTGGGCCGGAACCGCGATTCCACGTCAGTGGAACAAACCCTAGCTTTTCGGCGTGCCCACCGTCTCAAGCAGCGCCGCGCCCTCGATACGGTCGAGCGCGGCGCGGACCTGGACGTAGCGGCGGGCCTGGGCGATCCAGCCCGACGCGGCCTTGCGGCCGGGCAGGCGGGAGACTTCGAGCAGTGCGGCGTCGACCTGGCCGGCGGCGAGCGCGTCCTGCGCCCGGGTGAAGCGATCGACCGGCGCGTTCGACGGGGTGTCGGCGCGGCGGACGACGATCAGCCCGGCGAGCTCGCGGCGGACGCCTTCCCACCAGCCTTCTTCCCCGGCGGCCGAAGCCAGCTGGGGCTGCAAGGCGTCGAGCCCGTCGCGCAGCTGGGTGATCGTCACCGGCTGGCGCGATGCGCTGATCACGATCGCGACGGCCTGCGGCTCGATCTTGCCGAAGCGCTGGCGCAGCACCGCTTCCAGATAGCCCAGCGGGGTGCCGCGATCGATCGCGCGGCGCGCGGCGAAGGCGATCAGCAGCCGTTCGGCGCGCTGCGCCTCGCTGGTCGCCTCGGCGGCGCGCTCGCCGATATCCTCGACCTGCTCCTCGATCTTCTCGATCCGCTGATCGACGATCGTCTCGACGATCTCGGGTGGCGGCGGTGCGGCAAGGGTGACGAGCGCGGGGCGGTCCCCGGATTCGGCCGGAATGACCACCGGCTGCTGCGGCTTCACGATTGCGGCGACGCCGTCGAAGCGGTGAAACAGCCAGGCCATCGCGCCCATGCCGAGCAGCAGCGCGGCGATCAGGCCGGTCAGGACCGGAAGGAAGGAGCGGCGGCGCGGACCATAGGCATCGACGGGATCGGGCATTCTCGGTTCGTCTCTAATGCTGCTTCGTCCCGTCTTATTGGCACAGCCGCGCGGCGGCCGCCAGCAGCGCGGCGTCATCGGGCTTCGCGGCGGCGATCGACCCGCGCCAGCCGGGCCCTGCGGCGGCCAGCACCGCAGGCGCCAGCGCGGCGATCCGAATGCGTCCGCGCGGGATCTTCGCGGCCTCGCACAGCCGGGCGAAATGTTCGGCCGCGCGGCCCGAATGGAGCAGCACCGCGCCGCCGCCTTCGCGCAGCGCGTTCAGCGCCTTTTCCCCGAACTGTTCGATCGCCGCGCTGCGATAGACGAAGCGCCGGTCGATGCTGATCGCGTCATGGCCGACGTCGCGATAATCCTCGCCCGCCAGATGGAGCGCGGTCTTCACGCCATTCTCGGCGGCGGCCTCCAGCATCATCGCGGC
Source organism: uncultured Sphingomonas sp. (assembly GCA_947085315.1). Lineage (GTDB taxonomy): Bacteria > Pseudomonadota > Alphaproteobacteria > Sphingomonadales > Sphingomonadaceae > Rhizorhabdus. Next base: position 109,104 of record CAMTVW010000015.1, read on the forward strand.
GTCGCCCCGGCCCGATCGGATATCGGCGAAGCCCGCCGCTTTCAGCGCGCGCGCGGTCGCGTCGCCCACCGCATAGGCGGGAAGCGCGGCATAGGCCGTGATCGCCTTGCCCGCCTGCCGCACCGCATTGGCGCTGGTGACGAACAATGCGTCATAGCCGTCGGGGGCTGGTGAACCCCAGGCGATCGGCTCGATTCGAAAAATCGGCGAGACGACCGGGCGCCAGCCTTCGTCGAAGGCCCGCTTGGCGGTCATGCTCGCGCCCGGCTCGGGGCGCAGGATCAGCAGCGGGGCGCGGCTCATGCGCCGGTGAACAACGCGCGCAGCCGGGGCGACGCGGTATCGAGCAGCCGGTGCGCGAGTGCGGCGGCATCCTCGGTCCGGAGCAGTAGCGCCTCGCCCGATCGGCACTCGCCGCCATCCTCGGTCAATATCTCGGCACGCAGGTGCAGCCCTGCGCCCGATCGTACCGCCAGCGCCGCGACCGGCGAGCGGCAATCGGCACCGAGCGCGGCGAGCAGCGCGCGTTCGGCGGTGACGCAGGCATTGGTGTTCGCATCGTCGATCGCACCGAGCAGCGCGCGCATGTCGGCACGCCCGGCCTGCGTTTCGATACCGACCGCGCCCTGTGCGGGTGCGGGCAGCATCTCCTCGACGGGGATCGGGTGCCCGATTTCGGCGCGCCCGAGCCGGTCAAGGCCCGCGCCGGCGAGCAGCGTCGCCTCGGCCTCGCCGCCTGCCAGCTTGGCGAGCCGCGTGTCGACATTGCCGCGGAACAGCACGATCGCCGCGTCGGGCCGCGCGCGACGCACCTGGGCCGAGCGGCGCGGCGACGAGGTGCCGACCCTGGCATCCTGCGGCAGCGCGGCGAGCGAGGTCGCGCCGATCAGCCGGTCGCGGACATCGGCGCGCGGCAGCATCGCGGCGATAACGATCTCGGCGGGCCGGATCGTCTCGACATCCTTCATCGAATGAACCGCGAAATCGATGTCGCCGTCGATCAGCGCGCGATCGAGCTCCTTGGTCCACAACGCCTTGCCGCCGACCTCGGCGAGCGCGCGATCCTGGATCCGGTCGCCGCTCGTTTTGATCGCGACGATCTCCACCGCGTCCTCGGCCCAGCCATGCGCGGTGCGCAGCGCTGCGATCACCATGCGCGCCTGGGTAAGCGCAAGCGGCGATCCGCGCGTGCCAAGGCGCAGGGGGCGAAGGGGTGCGGGGGTGATCATGTCGGGCCGTCCATAGAGAAGCATGCGTCTGAGCAAAAGGGCAGTGTCATCCCGGCACCAGCCCCAGCCGCTCACGACGCGCCCAGCGCCAGACGAGGAGCACCGCGACCACGCCCAGCCCGGTCGCGAGGCCCAGCCAGATGCCGACGCCTTCCATCCCCAGCGGGAAGGCGAGTCCGGTGCCGACGCCGATGCCGATCACCCAATAGCCGATGCCGGCGAAGATCATCGGCACGCGGGTGTCCTGCAGCCCGCGCAGCACACCGGCGGCGACCGCCTGGGCGCAGTCGACGAGCTGGAACAGCGCCGCGACCGCGAGGAAGGCGATGGCGAGGCGCACGACCTCGGCATTGGCGGGCAGGTCGACGTCGATGAAGCCCGACACCAGCAGCCGTGGCGCGCCGATCAGCAGCATCGCCGAACAGACCGCGAAGGCCGTCCCAAGCGCCAGCGCGAGCCAGCCCGCGCGGCCCGCCGCCGCCGCGTCGCGCTGGCCATGGGCATAGCCGACGCGGACGGTCGCGGCCTGGCCGATCCCCATCGGCACCATGAAACACAGCGCCGCGATCTGGATGGCGATGGCATGGGCGGCCAGCGAATCGCGCCCGATCCGTCCCATCAGGAAGACGGCGGCGTTGAACACGGTCACTTCGAGACCAAGCGTGATCGCGATCGGCAGCCCGACCTTCCACACGGTGCGGAAGCGCTTCCAGTCGGCACGCCAGAAGCGGCCCAGCAGGTGATAGCGGCGGAACCGCCGGTCCAATCCGACGACCAGCAGCAGGCCGACGAGCATGAAAACCGAGCTCAACGTGCTCGCCAGCCCGGCGCCGTGCAGCCCCATCGCCGGGAGTCCGAGATGGCCGAAGATCAGCGCCCAGCCCGCCAAAGCATTGAACGGCACCGTCGCGAGGGTGACGATCACGCCCCATATCGGCCGCTCGAGCGCCGAGACGAAATTGCGCAGCACCACATAGGCCAGATAGGGCAGCAACCCCCATTGCAGGCTGCGCATCAGTTCCGCCGCGCTGGCGGAAAGATCGGGCTTCTGGCCGATCAGGATCAGGATCGGCTCGGCATGCCAGAGCAGCAGCCAGACGGGCACGCAGATCGCGGCGCCCGCCCAGATCGTCTGGCGGACGGTGCGACGGATATCGCGGACCGAATGCAGCCGCTGTCCGCGCTCGCTGGCGATCAGCGGCGAGGCGGCGGTGGCGAGGCCGACCCCGAAGATCAGGAAGGCGGTATAGAGGTTGAGCGCGAGCGCCCCGGCCGCGACCGCGTCGGGGCCGAGCCGGCCGAGCAGCAGCAGATCGGTCGCCGCAATCGCCGACCAGCCGAGATTGCCGATCACCAGCGGCACGCTCAGCCGCAGCAGCGCGCGCGCCTCGGTCCGCCAGGGCGTCGGGTTGATCACGATGTCGGCCATGGCGCCGTCCTTAGCCGTCGATCGGGGTAGCGGGAACCCCCGCACTTGCCCTCTCTCGCGAAGGGGAGAGGGAGAGAGTCCCGCGCGCAGGTTAACATTCCCGCGCCGATCGCCTAAGGGCGCGTCCATGGCGCTGATCCTTGGTATCGAATCGAGCTGCGACGAGACCGCCGCCGCGCTGGTGACCAGCGACGGCCGGGTGCTGGCGCACCGGCTTGCCGGGCAGGAGGAGGCCCATCGCCCGTTCGGCGGGGTCGTGCCCGAGCTTGCCGCGCGCGCGCATGTCGAGATGGCGGTGCCGCTGGTCGAGGCCGCGCTGGCCGATGCCGGCGTGACCCTGGCCGATGTCGACGCGATCGCCGCGACCGCCGGGCCGGGGCTGATCGGCGGGGTGATGGTCGGGCTGATGACCGGCAAGGCGCTTGCCCATGCCGCAGGCAAGCCGCTGATCGCGGTCAATCATCTCGAAGGCCATGCGCTGTCGCCGCGCCTCGCCGATCCCACGCTGGCCTTTCCCTATCTGCTGCTGCTCGTCTCGGGCGGGCATTGCCAGCTGCTGCTGGTGCGCGGGGTAGGCGACTATCGCCGGCTCGCGACGACGATCGACGACGCAGCGGGGGAGGCGTTCGACAAGACCGCCAAGCTGCTCGGCCTCGGCTTTCCCGGCGGCCCCGCGGTCGAGGCGGCGGCGCGGCTGGGTAATCCCAAAGCGGTTCCGCTGCCGCGCCCACTGGTCGGCAGTGGCGAGCCGCATTTCTCCTTCGCCGGGCTGAAGAGCGCGGTGCTGCGTGCGCGCGACACCGGGTTGTACGCACCCGGGGATATTGCCGCATCCTTTCAGCAGGCGGTGGTTGATTGCCTGGTCGATCGCACCCGGATCGCGATCGAGAGTCTCGATGATGTGAGGACGCTGGTCGTCGCGGGGGGTGTCGCCGCCAACCTGGCGATTCGTAGCGCGCTTGCCGCGCTCGCCGAGCGGTCGGGGCTCGTCTTCGCGGCGCCGCCGCTCTGGCTCTGCACCGACAATGGCGCGATGATCGCCTGGGCGGGCGTCGAGCGCTTCGCTGCCGGATTGATCGACGATATGGATGTCCCTGCGCGGGCGCGCTGGCCGCTCGACCCGAGCGCTGAAAAGGCGCGCGGCGCCGGAGTGAAGGCATGACGACAGGCTATCAGAGACTGGGCGTGATCGGCGGCGGGGCGTGGGGGACCGCGATGGCCCAGGTGATCGCGAGCGACGGTTCGGACGTGCTGCTATGGGCGCGCGAGACCGAGGTGGTCGACGCGGTCAACGCGATCCGGGGCAATCCGATGTTCCTGCCCGGCGTACCGCTCAGCGACCGCATCCGCGCGACCGGCGACCTCGCGGCGCTCGGCGATTGCGACGCGATGGTCGTGGTGGTCCCGGCGCAGTTCCTGCGATCGGTGGTCGCGGCACTGCCCCCGTCATCGCGCCCGCTCATCCTGTGCGCCAAGGGCATCGAGGCGGGGAGCCGGATGCTGATGTCCGAAGTCGCCGAGCAGGCCGCGCCCGGCGCGCCGGTCGCGGTGTTGTCGGGGCCGACCTTCGCGCATGAAGTGGCCGCAGGGCAGCCGACCGCGATCACCCTGGCCTGCGCCGATCAGGCGGTCGGGCTCGCGCTGGCCGAACGGCTGCGCCGCCCGGGCTTCCGCCCCTATCTGTCGCAGGATGTGGTCGGCGCCGAGATCGGCGGTGCGGTCAAGAACGTCCTCGCCATTGCCTGCGGCGTTGTCGAGGGCGCGGGGCTGGGGCAGAATGCCCGTGCCGCGCTGATCAGCCGGGGCTTTGCCGAGATGACCCGCTTCGGCATGGCGCGCGGGGCAAAGGCGGAGACGCTGGCGGGCCTGTCGGGCCTCGGCGATCTGGTCCTCACCTGCTCGTCGACGAGTTCGCGCAATTTCTCGCTCGGCAAGGGGTTGGGCGAAGGGACGCCGGCGGCTGATCTGCTGCACGACCGCCGCACCGTGGCCGAAGGCGCCGCGACCGCGCCGGTCCTTGCCGAAGCGGCGCGCGCGGCGGGAGTCGACATGCCGATCGTCGATGCGGTCTGTACGCTGCTGTCGGGTGCCGCAAACGTGAAGGACGTCGTGGCAGCGCTGCTAGCCCGGCCGCTAAAGCAGGAGGGGCGCTGAAGATCCTCCCCGTCCGCAGGACGGGGAGGGGGACCATGCGCAGCATTGTGGAGGGGTCTCTACGCTTCGAGAACCACCACATCTGAAATGTCGAATACCCCTCCACCACCCTACGGGCGGTCCCCCTCCCACGCTTCGCGCAGGGAGGATTTTAGTTAATTCGGGTTATCCGCCGTGCCGCCGGCCTGCCCAACCGAGCCCACCCGGCCGATATTGCCGAACAGTTCGCGGAAGAAGCCGCGCTTGCTGCCCAGGGTCGGGGTCTTGTCGCCCAGCAGCGACACATCGGCGACCTTTTCCAGCCCGGTGCGCTCTATCGCGCTGACATTGCCCTGCTCGTCGAAATGCACCGCGAGCACGGTCTGTTCGAACGGCTTGGGCGTCTGGAAGCCGATCTGGCGGGTGTCGCGGGCGACATAATACCAGGTCCGGTCCTTGTCGAACTGACCCGCGAAGCTCGGACGGCCGAGCGTCTTTTCGACCGATTCGCGATTGTCGACGCCGGGCGAGACCGTGCCGATCAGGGTCGAATCGACGACATAGCCCTTATGGTCGCGGATCCGCGAGCAGCCCGCTGTCAGGCCCAATATGGCGATCGTTCCGGCGAGCGCCGCCGATCGCAACAGGGTCCGGGACATCGACTTCTCCTTGAAACTCAACATGACGGCCTTGCGGCCCACGCGATCCGCCTCAATATGCGCGGGAACAGCCCAGTGGCAAGTCATCGCTGCACAGGATAGAGGGCGCGACTAAATCCGGGATGAACCGGAACGGGAATTCATGGCGTGCAATTTCTCAAGTCACTTTTCGGCTTCGGCCCCGACCCGCGTGAGGCGCTGGTCCCGCTCTATACTTCGGTGGTCGCCGAGGCGCGCGATCCGGTCTGGTATGCCGAGATGAACGTGCCCGACACGCTCGACGGCCGGTTCGACATGATCGCGGCGGTGCTGGCGCTGGTGATGGTGCGGATCGAGGCCGAGGGCCCGGCGGGCCATGACGCGGCCGCGCGACTGATCGAGGTGTTCATCGACGACATGGAAGGCCAGGTTCGCCAGATCGGCATCGGCGACGTGGTCGTCGGCAAGCATCTCGGCAAGATGGTCGCGGCGATGGGCGGGCGGCTCACGGTCTATCGCGATGCGATCGGCGATCCCGCCGCGTTCGAGGAAGCGCTGCTCCGTAACCTGTGGCGCGGCGAGCCGGTGGCCGAAGGCAAGCCGGCAGCGGTCGCCGCACGGCTGCGCGCGATCGCGGCGCGGCTGGCCGGGATGCGCTGGGAAGATATTCGCGCCAAAGGGCTGTCGCGGTGAATCCCGAATTCTCCCGGCCGGTGCGGATCGACATGATCGGCGAGGGCAGTCATTCGATGGCGGTCGAGGCCGAGCCCGCCGAGCGCGCCGCGCTGGTGCAACGGTTCGGGCTGATTTCGCTCGCCGCGCTGTCGGCCGAAGCCGAACTGCGCCGCGAAGGCGACGTGGTTCTCGCCACCGGACGGATCAGGGCGACGGTCGAACAGGCGTGCGTGGCGAGCGGTGTCGCCGTCCCGGCGACGATCGACGAGCCTTTCGCGCTGCGCTTCGTCCCGGCGGCGGCGGACGGCGAGGCCGAGATCGACGCCGAGGATTGCGACGTGATCGACTATGAAGGCAGTGCGGTCGATCTCGGGGAAGCGGTGGCCGAGACACTGGCGCTCAGTCTCGATCCCTTCCCCCGCGCGGCCGACGCCGACGCTATACTCAGGGAAGCCGGAGTGCTGTCCGAGGATGAGGTCGTCAACGGGCCGTTCGCGGCGCTGAAGGCGCTGAAGGATCAGCTGAAATAGGCCGTCAGTCGCGGCGGGGGCCCGCCAGGCGCAGCAGCGCGAAGCCGCCGAGCGCCGACAGCAGCGAGCCGCCCAGCACGCCGATCTTGACCTCGTCGATCAGCAGCGGGTCGTCGAAGGCGAGGCCGCCGATGAACAGGCTCATCGTGAAGCCGATCCCGCACAGTAGCGCGACGCCGTAGATCTGGGTCCAGCTCGCCCCGGCGGGTTTCTGCGCGAGCCCCAGCGTGACGGCGAGCCGGACGCTGGCGAATATGCCCAGCTGCTTGCCTAGGAACAGCCCCGCCGCGACCCCGAGCGGCAGCGGCGCGAGCAGTGCCTGCGCGCTGAGGCCCGCGAACGAGACGCCCGCATTGGCGAAGCCGAAGATGGGCACGATCAGGAAGGCGACCCAGGGATGAAGGCGGTGTTCGAGCCGTTCGAGCGGCGACGTCGCGCCGCCTGCGGCCGGGATGGCGATCGCGGCGAGGACGCCGGCGATCGTGGCGTGCACCCCCGACAGCAGCACGGCGAGCCACAGGCCGGCCGCAAGCAGCAGATAGGGCCAGAGCGCACGCACGCCGCTTCGGCCCAGCAGCAGCATGACGCCCAGGATCAGCGCTGCGGCGAGCAGCGCGGGCGCGCTGATCGACGCACTGTAGGCGACCGCGATGATCGCGACCGCGCCCATGTCGTCGACGATCGCGATCGTGGTCAGGAGCAGTTTCAGCGAGGCGGGCGCGCGCGATCCGAGCAGCGCGAGCACCCCGATCGCGAAGGCGATGTCGGTCGCCGTCGGGATCGCCCAGCCGCGCGCGAGCGCGGGAGCGCCGCCGGTCAGGGCGAGGTAGATCGCGGCCGGCACCGCCATCCCCGCCACCGCCGCGATGCAGGGCAGGATGCGGTCGGACCAGCGGGCGAGATGGCCTGTCAGGGCCTCGCGCTTGATCTCCAGCCCGACGAGCAGGAAGAACAGCGCCATCAGCGCATCGTTGATCCAGTGGAGCAGGCTGAGCGGGCCGAGCTGCGCATGAAGTGCTGCGAAATAGCTGTCGGCGAGCGGGCTGTTCGCGACGATCAACGCCGCAGCCGCAGCGGCGATCAGCACGATGCCGCCCGCCGCCTCGGTCCCCAGAAAGTCGCGAAGGGCGGATCTCATCACCATTATCCTACGCATCCGGCCTGTGAATGTCGAAGTATTGCCGCCCTGAGGTAGCAATAAATGCCCGGCTCGCCGCCGGGCGCTGCCGCGTCAGGGGACCAGTATCGTGTCCTTAGCCTCGTCGAGCAGGTCGGGATAATCGAGCGTGTAATGCAGGCCGCGGCTTTCCTTGCGGTGGAGCGCGGAGCGGACGATCAGATCGGCGACGTCGACAAGGTTGCGCAGTTCGATCAGGTCGGGCGTGACGCGGAAATTGCCGTAATATTCGGCGACCTCCTGGCGGAGCAGCGCGACCCGGTGCGCCGCGCGTTCGAGCCGCTTCGTCGTTCGCACGATGCCGACATAGTCCCACATGAAGCGGCGAATTTCGCGCCAGTTATGCTGGACGATCACCTCCTCGTCCGAATCGGTGACGCGGCTTTCGTCCCAGGGCCGGATTGGCGGGGGAGCGGGCATGTCGTCATAATGGCGGTGGATATGCGCGGCGGCGGCGTCGCCGAACACGAAGCATTCGAGCAGCGAATTGGACGCGAGGCGGTTGGCACCGTGGAGCCCCGACTGGGTGACCTCGCCGGCCGCGTAGAGCCCGGGCAGGTCAGTGCGCCCGTCGAGATCGACGATCACCCCGCCGCAGGTGTAGTGCGCCGCAGGCACAATCGGAATCGGCTCCCTGGTGATGTCGATGCCCAGGGTCAGCAGCTTGGCGTGGATCGTCGGGAAATGGCCGGTTACAAACTCCGGATCTTTGTGACTGATATCGAGATGGACATAGTCGAGGCCCAGCCGCTTGATCTCATGATCGATCGCCCGCGCCACGATATCGCGGGGCGCCAGTTCGGCGCGCTTGTCGAAGCGCGGCATGAACCGGCGGCCGTTGGTCGGCAGCTTCAACTGGCCGCCTTCGCCGCGCATCGCCTCGGTGATCAGGAAATTCTTGACCTCCAGATTATACAGGCAGGTCGGGTGAAACTGCATGAACTCCATGTTGGAGACGCGGCAGCCCGCGCGCCACGCCATCGCGATTCCGTCGCCGGTGGCGCCGCGTGGGGATGTCGAGAAGAGATAGGCGCGGCTCGCCCCGCCGGTGGCGAGCACGGTCGCGCGGCCGGTGAAGCTCTCGATCTCGCCGGTCTTGCGGTCGACCGCATAGACACCCCAGACATGGCCGTCGCCGGAATAGCGCGCGCCATGCCGGCTGGTGATCAGGTCGATCGCGGCGCGATCGGGGAAGAGGGTGATGTTGGGATGGGCAACCGCCGCCTTTTCGAGCGCGAGCTGAACCGCCTGGCCGGTCGCGTCGTCGACATGGACGATGCGGCGGTGGCTGTGCCCGCCCTCGCGGGTTAGGTGCCAGCGCTCGTCGTCGCCGCCGCCGCCCGGATTGAACGGAACGCCCAGCGCCGCCAGCTTCTCGATCGCGACCGGCGCATTCTCGACGACAAACTCGACGGCCTTGCGGTCGTTGAGGCCTGCGCCCGCGACCATCGTATCCTGGATATGCGAATCGAACGTATCGCCGGGCTCCAGCACCGCGGCGATGCCGCCCTGCGCCCAGGCGGTCGATCCTTCCGAGATCCCGGCCTTGGCGAGCACGCCCACCTTGAAGCGATCGGCCAGGTTGAGCGCCGCGGTAAGCCCCGCAGCACCCGATCCGATCACGACGATATCGAAGTGATGCTCCGCCATTCTGCTAGCCGGCCTTGCCGGCATGGCCTTCCGACGATTGCCGCGTGAGCGCCAGGAAGACATCCTCCAGATCGGCTTCCTGGGTCGAGACATCGACGATGCCCAGCCCGTCCTTCTGTACCGCCGCCAAGACCTCGCCCGCGTTCACCTTGTCCTTGGCATAGGTGATAACCAGCGTACGGCTGCCGATCAGTTCGACCTTGTCGAAACAGATCGCGTCGGGGGCGCGGTCGAGATCGCGGTCGACCGTCACCGAGACAGCCTTCTCCTGCGCCTTGTCGACCAGCTCGCGGGTCGGCTCGTTGGCGATCACGCGGCCATGGTTGATGATCGCGATTCGGTCGCACAGCTGCTCGGCTTCCTCCAGGTAATGGGTGGTCAGCACCACCGTCACCCCGCCCTGGTTGAGCTCGCGCACATAGGCCCAGAGCTGCTGGCGCAGCTCGACGTCGACGCCTGCGGTCGGCTCGTCGAGGACGAGGACGGGCGGCGAATGGACCATCGCCTTGGCGACGAGCAGGCGCCGTTTCATGCCCCCCGACAGCGAACGGGCGGCTGCATCGGCCTTGTCCTGGAGGTGGACCGCGCGCAGCAGTTCGTCAGTCTTCCGCTTCGCCCTGGGCACGCCGTAGAAGCCCGCCTGATTGTCCAGCGTCTCGCGCGGCGTGAAGAAGGGATCGAACACGATCTCCTGCGGCACTATCCCGATCGACGCCTTGGCGTTGCGCGGATCCTTGTCGATGTCGAAGCCCCAGATGTCGACATGGCCCGCCGTCTTGTTGACGAGCCCCGCGAGGATGTTGATCGTCGTTGACTTGCCCGCGCCGTTGGGCCCCAGCAGTCCGAAGATCTGCCCGCGGGGAATGTCCAGATCGACGTCGAACAGCGCCTGTTTGCCGCCCTTATAGACTTTGGACAGCCCCCGGATACTTATCGCCGCATCGCTCATGGCGGGCGGCATAGCGGCTAGGCGTCGCCTGTGCAAAGGGGGACGGACCAGCGCGCCTTTTCCAGCGCAATGCCGGCGAGGTTCTGCGCGCGGGGGGTGTGACGAAGCCGGACCCTGCAAAAGCGGTTCGCGGCTTCGACATACAGGGCGCGGCAGGCGCGTGCGGCGTCCGATCGGCAGGGCTGGTCGCCCTTCGCCTGCCGGATCACCGACAGCGAATCGCCGATCAGAATGATGTCGCGCAGGCCGTGCCCGGCGGCGATCTCCAGCGCGTGGATCAGCGCCAGCCATTCGGCCTGTTCGTTGCTGCCATGGCCCAGATCGCGCCTTATGTCCGGCACGCCGCGCAGTATGACAGCGCTCTCCATTGCGCCCGGATTGGGGCGCGCGCCGCCGTCGAACCACAGCTTCACCGGCCGGCCGTGCTTTTCGTTCACCTGCGCTTCACTTGTCCGCTATCATCAAGGCTCCCATGACAGCACATCGCCCCCTCGCACGATATGGTCTTGCGCTTGCCGCGCTCCTCGCGGCGTCGGCCGCCGGCGCCGGGGAGACAGTCGTCGCGCTCAGCCCGGCGGCGAAGGAGAAGCTGCTGGAGGCGGCCGCAGACCGCGCGCCCGGCGAGATCGGCACCCCCGCGATCAACGGGAGCAGCCGCAAGATCCATGGTGAAATCGGCATGTTCATCGGCACTGGCGGCGCGCGCGGCGTGTTCGGATCGGCCGTCGCGCCGCTGGGCGAAAGCGGCAGCGTCGCGATCGCCTTCGAGAATAGTCGCTTCGGGCGCTACCGCTGATTGCGCGACGACATTGCGCGACTCTGGCGCGCTTGCTAATCGGCGGGGCATGAGCAGCCAGCCGTCCGCCCCCGAGACCGTCACCGTCACCTCGACCCGCGTCGTCTGCGACGGGGCGAGCGACATTCCCGGCGGTGCCGCGCTCGGCCATCCGCGCGTGTTCATCGAGATCGATGCCGACATCGGCCATGCCGACTGCGGCTATTGCGACCGGCGCTTCGTCCTGCAGGGCGGCGGCGAGGGGCACCACTGATCCAATCGCGTCGCGATAAGCCAAAATAACGCTATTGGGGTTCACCACGGAACGCCTATATCGGCGCCATGACGATCCTCCCCGCAGACCCCCGCCATTTCCTCTATCGCGACGCGCTCGATCCCGATGCCGCGCTGCGGCTCACCGCGCAGACGCTGAAGAATTGCGACGATGGCGAGTTGTATCTGCAATATCTGACCTCGGAGAGCTTCGGCTTCGACGACGGCCGGCTGAAGACCGCCGATTACAACACGCAGGCGGGCTTCGGCCTGCGCGGCGTGTCGGGCGAGACCACCGCCTTCGCGCATGCTAATGAACTGAGCGAGGCGGCGATCCTGCGCGCGGGCGAGACGATGACGCTGCTCGATCCCGCCAAAGCCGGCCGCGCGCCGCCGCCGCGCCGGACCAATGGCAGCCTCTACACCCCCGACGATCCGCTCGGCCTGATCCCCTTCGCGCGCAAGGTGACGCTCTGTCAGGAGATCGACGCCGCCGCGAGGGCGCGCGATCCGAGGGTCCAGCAGGTCTCGGTCGGCCTGTCGGGATCGTGGAGCGTGGTCGAGATCGTCCGCCCCGACGGCTTCACCGCGTTCGACGTGCGCCCGCTGGTCCGCCTCAACGTCTCGATCGTCGTCGAGCAGAATGGCCGGCGCGAGACCGGCTTCTTCGGCATGGGGGGCCGCTATCTCTACGACCGGCTGTTCGAGCCCGCGACCTGGAACCGCGCGATCGATGAGGCGCTCCACCAGGCGATCGTCAATCTCGACGCCGTTGCCGCCCCTGCAGGCGAGATGACCGTGGTATGCGGACCCGGCTGGCCGGGCGTGCTGCTCCACGAGGCGATCGGCCATGGGCTGGAGGGTGACTTCAACCGAAAGGGCACTTCGGCCTTCTCCGGCCGGATCGGGGAGCGGGTTGCGGCGCCGGGAGTTACCGTTGTCGATGACGGCTCGATCGCCGACCGGCGCGGTTCGCTGACGATCGACGACGAGGGCACGCCCACCCAGTGCAACGTCCTGATCGAGGACGGCATTTTGAAGGCATATATCCAGGACCGGCTCAACGCGCGGCTGATGGGGGTCGCGCCGACGGGCAATGGCCGCCGCGAAAGCTATGCCCATGCGCCGATGCCGCGCATGACCAACACCTTCATGTATGGCGGCAATGACGATCCGGGCGAGATCATCGCGCGGGCGAAGAACGGCATCTATGCCAAGAGCTTCGGCGGCGGGCAGGTCGACATCACCAGCGGCAAGTTCGTCTTCTCGTGCACCGAGGCCTACAAGATCGAGAATGGCAAGCTGACCGTGCCGATCAAGGGCGCGACGCTGATTGGCGACGGCCCCTCGGTCCTCACCAAGGTCACCGCGATCGGCAACGACATGGCGCTCGACGAGGGCGTCGGCATCTGCGGCAAGGGCGGCCAGTCGGTCCCCGCCGGGGTCGGCCAGCCGACCGTGATGATCTCGGCGCTCACGGTGGGTGGCACCGCGGCGTAACATAGATGCAATAAGGTAAGGGCCGTGCGTAGAACGAGCTTCCTTGCCGAGATCGCCGATAAGGCCCGGCCTCCCCGGAAGGTCCGCTGATGGCCATCGCACTCGCACTCGGTGGGGGCGCCGCGCTGGGCTGGGCGCATATCGGCGTCCTGCAGGCGCTGCGCGACAATCGCGTGCCGATCGGTGCGGTGGCGGGTACCTCGATCGGGGCGCTGGCCGCGGTGGCCTATGCGGCGGGCCGGCTCGATCCGCTCGAGGCGGTCGCGCGCTCGACCAACTGGTTTCGCGTGCTGTCCTATCTCGATCTGCATTTCCGGGCCGGGGCGATGCTCGGCGGACGCGGCATATTGCGCGACCTCGAAATGCAATTCGGTCATCTCCGCTTCCAGGAGCTGCTGATCCCGGCGGCGGCGGTGGCGTGCGATCTGGTGGCGGGCCGCGCGGTGATCATCGACAAGGGGCCGGTCAATCCCGCGATCATGGCGTCGATCGCGATTCCGGGCCTGTTTCGCCCGGTGCAGTGGGACGGCAGTTTCCTGGTCGATGGCGGGGTGGTGATGCCGGTGCCGGTGGCGGCGGCGCGGCAGATCGCCCCCCGGCTGCCGGTGGTTTCGGTCAACCTGCAGGGGGACTATCATGGCCGCCGGGTCGCCGCCGCGATCCGCGCACGCCCCGGACGCAACCATCCCTCTATGGCGGTCGTTCGTGCCTCCACGATGCTGCTGATGGCCGAACTGGCACGCCACTCGCTGGCGCTCGATCCACCCGATTACGCGCTGACCCTGCCGGTCGGCCATGTCGAGATCCACGATTTCACGCGTGCCGACGAATTGATCGCGATCGGCCGCCACACCGTCGAGGAGCATATCGACCAGATCCGCGCACTGGTCGGCCGGCCGCCGCGCAGGGCGAACCGGCGATGACCGCGCCGTCCGAGGGGACCGATGCGATTCTCGGCTTCCTGTTCAACGAGATTGGAGTCGACGGCTGGTGGCAGCGTTCGGACGACACCGACCGGGCGTGCAAGCGAGCGGTTCGCCGATCTTTGGCGCGAATGGCGGCCGCGTGTGCCCGAAAGCTTCCTCGGCTCGGCCCGCGAGGCGCTTGCCGGAGTGATCCTGTTCGATCAGTTCCCGCGCAACATGTTCCGGGGCCATGCCGACGCCTTCTCGACCGACAGCCTGGCGCTCGCCATCGCGAAGGGCGCGGTCGATAGCCGACTCGACGATGGCCTGACAGCTGAGGAACGCGCCTTCCTCTCTATGCCGTTCCAGCACAGCGAATCGCTGGATGATCAGGACCGGTCGGTAGCGCTGTTCACGGCGCTTGGTGACGAACGATCGCTGAGCTTCGCGCAAAAACATCGTGAGATGATCGACGCCTATGGCCGCTTCCCCGCGCGCAATGCCGCCCTCGGCCGCGCGGACCGTCCAGGCGAGGCTGCTGCCATCGCAATGAGCAAGGAATGGTAATTCCCATCCTCCCCATATAGTTTCGGACAAGAAACAATTTTGTTTGACATCGTTGCGGAGTCCGCGACATTTTCCCTCGCTAATGAATTTCGTCGGGGGAGTTGTAAAATGAGCTATGAGAAAGAACTTGCCGCAAAGGGTGAGCTGTGTTGCCAGTATTGCGGCATTCAGTTTGCCCCATATGATTTCCAGACGGTGCTCGGGAAATGGTATGTCTTCCACGAAAGGGCGGCCGGCACCGAAACCTTCAGCATTGCGGCGGGATTTGAAGGCAAGATGGCGACCGGATCGGTGGGCTATTCGATTACCAAGGGTGAGCGGCTATTCAAATATCTGCGCGAAAAGGGCTACCGGCATCAGTGCTTCGGCTGCTTTGCGTCCTCGAACGATGCCACGACCGTCAGGTCGGTCGCGCTCGAACTGGCCGGTGACGGCGCCATCATCAATGCGAAGAATGAAGTGATGCTGTTCGCCGATTGAGGCGACCGCCGGGATTGCGTGGCGGGCGGAATAATCCGCCATATTGATCGCTAAAGCGCTTTCCTCTCTCAACGGCGGGCGGTGGCTTGCCCCGTCCATGGACAAGCGACCGGCGATCGGCATCGCCGGTCGCTTCTTTTTAAGGCTCTGCCCTCGCCGACGCTGCTTAAAAAAACAGCATGGCTTAACTTTTAATCAAACCCTCTCCGAGTCGTTCGCTTCCCCATCCGACCTCCAAAAAAATTGAGCCTGTGAATCCGGCGATTCATCGATCTGGCACGCTTATTGCGATGCGGGGCCGGGCTTTAAAAGGGAGGCGTAATGAAACTCGTCATTGCCATCATCAAGCCGTTCAAGCTGGACGAGGTGCGCGAAGCACTGTCCGGGCTGGGCGTGCAGGGCATGACCGTTACCGAGGTCAAGGGCTTTGGGCGGCAGAAAGGTCAGACGGAAATCTACCGTGGGGCCGAATACAGCACCAACATGGTTCCGAAGATCAAGGTCGAGGTGGCTACCACCGACGACCTGGCGGGCCGGGTCGTCGAGGCGATCCAGCAGTCGGCAAATACCGGCGCCATCGGCGACGGCAAGATCTTCGTCCTCGACGTCGCGCAGGCGGTGCGGATTCGCACCGGCGAGACCGACGACGTCGCGCTCTGAGAAAAGGGGGAAACATGACGCTTCATAACAAATTGGCGACGGGCTTCGGTACGCTCGCCATATCCGCGTTCGTCGCGGCACCCGCCTGGGCCCAGGAACTGGTGAAAGCCCCCGACGCTGCCGCGCAAGCCGGCATGGTCAACAAGGGCGACACCACCTGGATGCTCATCTCTTCCGCGCTGGTGCTGATGATGTCAGTGCCCGCGCTCGCGCTGTTCTACGGCGGACTCGTCCGCACCAAGAACATGCTCTCGGTGCTCATGCAGGTGCTCGCGATCGTTTCGATCGCCGCGCTCGTCTGGGTTGGCTGGGGCTATTCGATGGCCTTCACCTCGGGTGGCGAAAACCAGTATTTCGGTGGCTTCTCCAAGGCTTTCCTGAGCGGCGTCACGGCGAGCACCTTCGTCGCGACCTTCTCGAACAACGTCTATATTCCGGAATTCGCGTTCGTCGTGTTCCAGATGACCTTCGCCTGCATCACGCCGGCGCTGATCGTCGGGGCTTTCGCCGAGCGCGTGAAGTTCTGGCCGCTGATGCTGTTCGTCGTGCTGTGGCTGACCATCGTCTATTTCCCGATGGCGCACATGGTATGGTACTGGGCGGGCCCGGACTTCCTGGCTGATGCTCCGACCGACGCCGGCCTGATCTGGAGCTGGGGCGCGCTCGACTTCGCGGGCGGCACCGTCGTCCACATCAACGCGGGTATCGCTGGTCTCGCCGGCTGCCTCGTTCTCGGCAAGCGCACCGGCTACAAGAAAGAGCCGATGCCTCCGCACTCGCTGACCATGACCATGATCGGTGCCTCGCTGCTGTGGATCGGCTGGTTCGGCTTCAACGCCGGCTCCAATCTTGAAGCCAATGGCGTGACTGCGGTCGCCTTCATCAACACCTTCGTGGCGACTGCCGCGGCGGCGCTGGCCTGGGCGATCATCGAACAGATCGTTCATGGCAAGCCTTCGCTGCTGGGTGCGGCTTCGGGCGCGGTCACCGGCCTCGTCGCGATCACTCCGGCCGCGGGCTTCGCCGCCCCGGTCACTGCGATCATCCTCGGCGCGGTTGCCACGATCATCTGCTTCTTCTTCTGCACCACGGTGAAGAACAAGCTCGGCTATGACGACACGCTCGACGTGTTCGGCATCCACTGCATCGGCGGTATCGTCGGCGCGATCGGCACCGGCATTGTCGCCGATCCGGCGCTCGGTGGTCAGGGCTGGTTCGACTATACCGTCTTCCCGGCGGTGGCTGGCACCTACGACATGGCCGGCCAGGTGATCACCCAGATCAAGGCGGTCGGCCTCACGCTTGCCCTCTCGGGCGGTGTGTCGGCGATCCTCTTCTTCCTGATCGACAAGACCATCGGGCTTCGCCCCTCGGTCGAGACCGAGCTGGAAGGCCTCGATATCGCCGAGCATGGCGAGCGGGCCTACAACTACTGATTACGAATTGGAGCCGTCCTTCGGGACGGCTCCTCCGGGCGTTCCTCCTGCGAACGCACTTGGACCGGTGGGGCAACCCTCCGGTCCTTTTTTTGTTACAGTGCATCAAGCCGAGGTGTTTGAGCCCGTCCCCTGAAGGAGAGGGGCTCAAACACCTCGTGGTAAGGAAGCGAATGTCGTTGATGGGTCACAGATGATCACGGTTGCCAGCTATAATATTCGCAAGGGCCTGGGGACCGACCGCCGCCGCCGGCCCGATCGTATCCTGGAGGTGCTGCACGAGGTGCATGCCGACATCGTCGCGCTGCAGGAGGCCGACCGTCGCTTCGGCGCGCGGCAGAGCGCGCTGCCCACCGAACTGATCGCGCAGGGCGAATATCGGGCAGTACCGTTCGATGTCCGCCCGGGCGGTATCGGCTGGCACGGCAATGCGATCCTGGTGCGCAAGGCGGTGGAGATCATCGACCAGGCGCCGATCGACCTGCCTCGGCTCGAACCGCGCGGCGCGGTGATGGCCGAGCTTCATGTCGGCGGCCATGACCTCCGCATCGTCGGCATGCATCTCGACCTGTCGGGGCTGTGGCGGCGGCGGCAGGTCCGCGCGATCATCGATCAGGTGCGTCGCCGCAAGCGCCAGATGCCGACGATATTGATGGGCGATCTCAACGAATGGTCGCTCCACGGCGGCTGCATCCGCGAGTTCGCGTCCGGCTATCATGTCGCGCCGACAGGGCGCAGCTATCACAGCCGGCGGCCGGTAGGCTGCCTCGACCGGATCATCCTGACCCCGGATCTGCACCTCGTCGCCTGCGGGGTGCATGTCAGCGAGCGGGCACGGATGGCTTCGGATCACCTGCCGGTGTGGGCGAAGGTCAACTGGGTCTGATCTCCCTCCCTGCCAAGGGAGGGGAATTCTTAGCTGCGCCCCAGCAGCGGCTTGATCGGCGATATGTCATAGCCCGCGTCGGCGGCCTTGGCCGCCAGCGCCTCGGGGTCGTCGCCCTCGCCACCGCGCGCCAGCGCCCAGACGAAGGTCGATCGCGTGCCCGAGCGGCAGAAGGCGAGCACGGGTCCCTCGGCTTCCGCCAGTGCCTTGCGCATCGCATCGATCTGGCTGGCCGAGAATCCACCGGGGGTGATCGGGATCGCGACATAGGCGATTCCCGCCGCGCGTGCCGCCTCGCGGATCGCTTCGCCGCTCGGCTGGCCCGGCTCTTCCTGCTCGGGGCGGTTGTTGATGATCATCGCGAAGCCCTGGTCGGCGGCTGCCTGGACGTCCTCGATCGCGATCTGCGGGGCGACCGAGACGGTCTCGTCGATCTTGCGGAACATGGCGCGTTTCTCCCTCAATTCTGATGGCTGGCTATGGCGGCCAGAAATGCTTCGCCATAGGTTTCCAGCTTCTTCGCCCCTACGCCCGAAATCTGCGCCAGGCCAGTCAGGCTGTCGGGCCTGATCGCCGCCATTTCGCGCAACGTCACGTCGGTGAAGACGACATAGGGCGGTACGCCCTGCGCCTTGGCAAGATCGCGGCGCAGCGCGCGCAGCACGTCGAACAGCGGATCGTGCGGATAATCGGGCGTGCCGGCCTTGGCCTTGCGGCGGCGCTGGCGTTCGGGCGGCAGTACCAGCTGGAGCGGCTCGTCACCCTTCAGGATCGCCTTGGCGGCGGGGCCGAAGCTGAGCCCGCCATAATCGTCGGCGCGCAGCGCGTCGCGCGCGAGCAGCGCGCGGGCGACCGGCTTGATCAGCTTCTGCTCGCCCTCGTCAGCGATCCCGAACACCGACAGCCGATTGTGGCCAAGCATCAATATCTTCTCGGTCTCGCGCCCCGCCAGCACATCGGAGAGATGGGTGACGCCGAAACGCATCTCCGTGCGGAAGGCGGCCGACAGCAGCTTCTGAGCAACCACGCTCGCGTCGACCCCGGTCGGCGGGGTCAGGCAATTGTCGCAATTGCCGCAGGCGGGGGGCGGATTCTCGCCGAAATGGCGCAGCAGGATCGCCCGGCGGCAGCCCGGCGCTTCGACCAGCATCGCCATCGCATTGAGCCGCTGGCGCTCGCCCGCGCGGCGGCCTTCATCGACATCGGTTTCGATCCGCCGTCGGGCGCGGGCGAAATCCTCGGCGCCCCAGAATAGCTGGGTGACCGCCGGGTCGCCATCGCGCCCCGCGCGGCCGGTCTCCTGATAATAGGCCTCGATCGACTTGGGCAGCCCGGCATGCGCGACGAAGCGGACATCTGGTTTGTCGATGCCCATGCCGAAGGCGACCGTCGCCACCATCACCATATCCTCGGAGGCGACGAATGCGTTCTGGTTGGCGGCGCGGATCTTTGCGTCGAGCCCGGCATGATAGGCGCGGGTCGGTCGGCCCGATCCGCCAAGCTGCGCGGCGAGCTTCTCGGTCGCGTCGCGGGTCGGCGCATAGATGATGCCGGGCCCCGGATTTTCGTCGAGCAACTGGGCGAGCTGCCGGCCGACGCCGTCGCGCGGGGTGATGCCGTAGCGCAGATTGGCGCGGTCGAAACCGGCAAGGATCAGCCCGTCGCGCTCGATCCCGAGCTGGGTGAGGATGTCGTCGCGGGTGTGGCGATCCGCCGTCGCGGTCAGCGCGAGGCGCGGCACGTCGGGCCGCGTGTCGAGCAGGCCGCGCAGCAGCCGGTAGTCGGGCCGGAAATCATGACCCCATTCGGAGACGCAATGCGCCTCGTCGATCGCGATCAGCGCCAGCGGCACCCGGTCGATCAGCCGTCGGAAGCTCTCGGTCGAGGCGCGTTCGGGCGCGACATAGATCAGGTCGAGTTCGCCCGCGCGCAGCCGGTCGATCGTCTCGTCGCGATTGTCGTCGGCCGAGGTGAGCGTGGAGGCGCGGATACCGGCGGCTTCGGCCGATCGCACCTGATCGTGCATCAGCGCGATCAGCGGCGAGATGACCAGCCCGGTGCCCGGCCGGCACAGCGCCGGAATCTGGTAGGTGAGCGACTTTCCCGCCCCTGTCGGCATCACCGCCAGGCTGTTCCGCCCCGCCATCACCCGATCGATCACATCCTGCTGCCGCCCCCGGAACTGCGAAAAACCGAAGGTTTCGTGAAGGGCTTCGAGCGGTGTGGGCATCGGGCCCTTCTAGCCGATGATGGCGGGGTGTCGAGCCATGACGGCTCAGGCCGGCCGTTCCGGCCCATGGCGGTTCAGCCACCGCTGCGCGGGCAGTTCAAAGCCGTGATAGAGTGCGGCCGACGCCGCCAGTACAAGCAACAGGAACAGGCCGAGCAGCGGCAGCGGCACCGCCGTCGCGTCGCTGACGAATCCGATTTTGAACAGCAGGAAAAGCAGCGCGTGGACCAGATAGGTGGCGTAGCTGATCTCGCCGAACCAGTGGATCACCCGCCCTTTCATCGGGTTGCGCCCCTCGGCGGTCAGTGCCAGCACCAGCAGCAGATTGACGAAGATGAAGGGCAGGGCGAGCGGCTCGGGCGCGCCCGCATACCTGGCGGCGATGCCGAACAGGAGGAGGGTGGCGACGACCGCTATGCGTCCCTCCCGCTCGCGCCAGCGCAGCCATAGTGCCGCGACGATCGTTCCCATCGCGAACTCGAACAGGCAGCGCGGCAGGCCGAGATGCGGGATGTCGTTGCCGAGCAGATCCTTGCCCGCCACCGCGAACACCGCCCAGAGGCCCGCCATCAACAGGCCGAGGATCGCGATCAGCGCGCCGCTGGGCAGCTTCTGCCAGTCGATCGCGATCACCAGCAGCGGGAAGAGCAGATAGGCGCCCAGCTCGCAGCTGATCGACCAGGCAGGAATGTTCCAGCCGAGATGCGGCAGGAAGCCCCAGTTCTGGAGCAGCAGCAGGTGGAAGGGCAGCGTGTCCCAGGTGAAATCGGGCGGCATGCCGCGCCCCGTCCGCAGGCAGACCAGCGCGAAGGCGACCGCGCCGATCAGCATCAGCAGATGCAGCGGATAGACCCGCGCCAGCCGTCGCCACAGGAAATGCGGTATGCCCGACCAGCGATGATCGCGCAGCAGCCGGCCATAGTTGAGCCAGATCACGAAGCCCGACAGCACGAAGAAGAAGTCGACCGCGAGATAGCCCTTGGCGAAGATGTCGATCAGCCAGGGCGGTAGCGATCCGCCCGCGCTTTCGCGGATATGGTAGAGCACGACATACCAGGCCGCGATCCCGCGAGCCGAGGTGAGCGGACGAAGTTCGTGCCGGACCTGCATCATTCCGGTCTTAACGAGCCTTGTTTCGTCATGCCAGCGCAGGCTGGGATGACGGCGTCGCATGGGCAGATCCTAAGCCGCCTCGCGTTCCTCGGCTTCGGTCGCCTGGCGCATCCACATTTCGGCATAGAGGCCGTCGCGCGTCATCAGTTCGGCATGGGTGCCGCGCTCGGCAATGCGGCCCTGCTCCAGCACGACGATCTCGTCGGCATGGACGACGGTCGACAGCCGGTGGGCGATGACGATCGTGGTGCGGCCCTGTTCGACCCCGCGCAGCGTGGTCTGGATGTCGGCCTCGGTCCGGCTGTCGAGGGCGCTGGTCGCCTCGTCGAGGATCAGCAGCGGCGGGTTCTTGAGCAAGGTGCGGGCGATCGCGACGCGCTGCTTCTCGCCACCCGACAGCTTGAGCCCGCGCTCGCCGACCCGGGTGTCGTAACCCTTTGGCAGCGTCAGGATGAAGTCGTGGATCGCCGCGCCGCGTGCGGCTTCCTCGATCTCGGCCTGGCTCGCGCCTTCGCGGCCATAGCCGATATTATAGCCGATCGTGTCGTTGAACAGCACGGTATCCTGCGGCACGATCCCGATCGCCCGCCGCAGCGACGCCTGGGTAACTTTGGAAATATCCTGCCCGTCGATCGTCACCCGGCCGCTGCCGATCTCGTAGAAGCGGTAGAGGATGCGCGCGAGGGTGGACTTGCCCGCGCCCGACGGGCCGACGACCGCGAGCGTGCCGCCCGGCCGGATCGACAGGTCGACTCCCTTCAATATCTCGCGATCGGGGTCATAGGCGAAGTGGACGTCTTCGAAACGAACCATGCCGCCGTTCACCACCAGCGGCACCGCGTCGGGCGCGTCGACAACCTCGGCCGGCGTATCGATCAGTTTGAACATCGCTTCCATGTCGATCAGACCCTGGCGGATCTCGCGATAGACCATGCCGAGCATGTCGAGCGGGCGAAACAGCTGGCTCAGCATCGTGTTGATGAAGACCACGTCGCCGGGCGTGTACCATCCCCGGCTCCAGCCATAGACGCTATAGCCCATCGCCCCCGCCATCATCAGGTTGGTGATCAGCGACTGGCCGATGTTGAGCGCGGCGAGCGAGGCCTCGTTCTTGGTCGCGGCTTTCGCATAGGCGGCGACCGCGAGGCCATAATTGTCGGTCTCTCGCTGCTCGGCGCTGAAATATTTGACGGTCTCGTAATTGAGCAGCGAGTCGACCGCGCGCGCCGACGCTCTGGTGTCATATTCGACCATCTCGCGGCGCATCTTCGCGCGCCATTCGGTCACCCGGCGGGTGAAGCTGATATAGACCGCGATCGCCGCCATCGTCGCCAGCACCATCCCCGTGCCGAATTTGACGAAGAAGATGATGCAGACCGCGGTCAGTTCGAAGATCGTCGGGCCGATATTGAACAGCAGGAAATAGAGCATCGTGTCGATGCTCTTGGTGCCGCGCTCGACGATCTTGGTGAGCGCGCCGGTGCGCCGTTCGAGGTGGAAGCGCAGCGACAGCCGGTGCAGCTGCCCGAACACCTCCAGCGACAGCCGCCGCGCGGCATCCTGCCCCACCAGTTCGAAGATCGCATTGCGCATATTGTCGAACAGCACGCCCGCGAAGCGCCCGCCGGCATAGGCGGCGACCAGTGCGATCGCGATCATCACGCCGGGCTCGAACCCCGGCGCCATCCGGTCGATCGCGGCCTTGTAGGCGAACGGCATCAACAGCACCGCCGTCTTTGCCGCAAGGACGAACAGCATCGCGATCACGACGCGCGCGCGCAGGCCGGGCGCCCCCTTCGGCCACAAATAGGGCAGGAAGCGGCGCAGGGTGGCGAGGCCCTGTTCGGGATTGGCGACGCTGGCGGAGGGATGATCGGGCGGCATTGCCGCCTAGATAGGAGCGCCGGCCCCGGAGGGAAAGGACGAACCGGTCGCGCGCCTCCGCGGTTAGCGGGGCTTCTTGTCGAGGAACAGATAGCCGGGGGTGAACTCGGCGATCCACTGCAGCCCGGCAAGGTCATGGATGTGCACGTGCCCGCTCCTGAACGTAACCAGATTTCGTTCGCGCAGTTCGCGCAGCACCCGGTTCATATGGACCGCGCTCAGCCCCATGCACTCCGAAAGATCGACCTGGGTCAACGGCAGCGCATAGCCGCCATCGTCGGCCATGCCGACCACCGCCAGCCGCAGCTGCAGCTCGCAAAAGAAATGCGCGGTGCGCGACAGCGCGTCGCGGCGGCCGAGCGACACCGTCCAGGCGCGGTGGATCGCGGCGTCGAGATTGGTCGACATCCACAACAGGCGGCCGAGATGCGGCAGCTCTGCGGTCACCCGCTCGAGCGCGGCGTGCGAGGCCCAGCAGAACACGCAGTCTGTCAGGGCGATGATGCCGTGATCGATGCTTTTCAATGTGAAGCTGTGCAGGTCGAGGAAATCGCCTGGCACATGCAGCTCGCTGATCTGCCGCTCGCCGTCGCGCATGTCCTTGAAGCGGCCCATCAGGCCTTCGCACAGCAGGGTCGATCGATCGAGGGGTTCGCCTTCGCGGATGATGATCGTGCGCGCCGCTGTACGCTGCGGCGGTTCGACCAGCTGTCTCAGTCTGTCTTCCTCCTCGGCACTGACGTCATCGCGTCGGCGGAGTTTCATCAGCAGCTTGTCGATGGTCACGATCATCCCCGCTCGTTCGGCCATCAGCCCGTCGGACGGCGAGCGATGGCAGTGCCCTCCCCGAAACAAACGTCGCAAGGGACGGTAGCGTTCCCGCCGGCGATGGCGATCCGCACGCCCTGGCCGGTAAAAGCTTAACCCAGATCATAATGTTACGCGCGGCGGGGGTGTAGGATGACAGCGCTGCGCTGAACTCCGGCCGATATGGCCGGTTCGTGGCGATTGGATTGATCCATGCCGGTAACGCTCGGTTCCCCAATGGAAGACGGTTCGCGGCGCCGCTTCCGCGCGACGATCGATGGCCGCGATGCCGTGATCGAGCTCGACAATGGCGCTCTGTTCAACCTTACCGAACATGCGACGCCCAATGGGCTTAACATTATCCTCGAGCGCAAGCGCGATCAGATCATCGAGGCCGCCCAGCGGCTGGTTGAGAAAGGCCATTTCAGCCAGCGCGGCGATCATATCGAGGTGATCGTAACTGCCCTCGATCTTTAGGGTCTGGACCCTGGCCGTCGGCGCGCGGAAAGTGGGACCGCCACGGCTATGCCGGTCAGGCCGGCGGGATGAGCTCGCCGGTGATGCGGATGCCGGCGCCGTCGACCTGATAGGTCTTGTTGAGGAAGATCAGCACCGAGGTCAGCGCTTCGGCGGCGGCGGAGTTGACCAGCGCGCCGCCATGCAGCCCGCGCAGGCCCATCGCATCGGCCAGACCGACGACGATCTGGCGATCGGCCTTGTCGTCGCCGAAGACGAGGACGTCGCAATCAACATCCTTGTCGGTGATCAGCTTGTGCGCGGCGACGCTGTGGAAGCCCGAGGCGACCCTCACGCCTTCGCCCAGCGCGATCCGCGTCCGTTCGGCGGCACTGCCCTCTGCAGGCAGCTGGACGCGCATGACCTTCGGCGGCACCAGCGGCACGGTCGTGTCCACTACCAGCTTGCCTGCGACATGCGGCCGGATATCGGCAAGGGTCGCGTCCTGTGCATCGAACGGGACAGTGACGATGATGATGTCGGCGTCGCGGGCGGCGTCGGGATTGCTCTTTCCGGTCAACCCAAAGCCCAGTTCGGCCGCCTTGGCCGTCGCGCTCTCGGCCGAGCGCGAGCCGATCACCACCGAGCGACCCGCCTTGGCCAGCCGCCGCGCGATCGCCGCGCCCAGCTTGCCGGTTCCACCGACCACCGCGATCCGCTCATTGCCGCTCATGCCATACTCCGATTGTCCAAATTCAATGGCGCGTTCTTAGCCTGATCGATGCGAGGTACAAGCGCTGGATCGCGCGGAGCGCGCTGAGCGCCGCGGCGAAGATGATTGGGATATGACCGTCCTTCACGCTTTGCCTGATGCGGAACACGATCTGCCCCCTATCTGACCGATGCGATGACCCACGCAAGGTTTGAGCCGTTTTCTTCTGTGTCCACGAACACATAAGAGAGGATGCCATGACAGCCCATGCGGGGAGCCACGCTCCGCTCGACCTGATGCCCGGCCTTCCCCCGCCGATCGAGCAATGGCCGCTTGTCACGCGGCTCATCGTGATCGGCACCGCCGGCCTGATGGCATGGTCGGCGGCTGTTCTGGTGGTGCGCGGGCTGGTCACGGGATAGCCGCTAGCCACCCTTCTCCTGGACCGTTTCCATCGCGACGAAGGTCGATGTCGACGCGACATGCGGCAGGCTCGAGATTTTCTCGCCCAGCACGATGCGGTAGCGGCGGATATCGGCGGTGCGGACCTTGAGCAGATAATCGAAGCTGCTCGCGATCATATGACATTCCTCGACCTCGGCAATTCGCCGCACGGCCTGATTGAACTCTTTCAGCGCCTGTTCACGCGTGTCGGACAATTTCACCTCGGCGAAGGCGACATGGTCCATGCCCAGCTTGGCCTGATCGACGATCGCCGAAAAGCCACGGATCACGCCGGCGTCGATCATCCGCCGCAAGCGGACCTGACAAGGGGTCTTCGACAGGCCGACGGTCCGGGCGAGGTCGGTGACTGTCATCCGGCCGTCGGCCAGAAGCGCGACGAGAATCTTCCGATCGAAATCATCCAGATCGGCCGAAACTACCTTATATTCCATGACATATACCTGATTTGGTCGGGATTATCAGAGAAAATACCCAGTGAATGGCTTATGAAAGGTCAGATCGGCCTGAAGGAATCTTGTATCATGCCGCGATGACAAGTCAGCCCCCCTTCGCTGCCTTCGCCCCCGCCGTTCGCGCGCCGTCGCATCTGCGGCGGGCCGTCACCGCCGCCTGTCGCCGCGACGAGGCCGAATGCCTGACGCCGCTGATCGCGGCGGCGACGCTCGATGATGCCACCCGCGCGGCGATCCGTGAGACCGCGCGGGCGCTCGTGATGGGCTTGCGCGCCAGCCATCGCGGCAGCGGGGTCGAGGGGCTGGTCCAGGAATATTCGCTGTCGAGCCAGGAAGGCGTCGCGCTGATGTGCCTCGCCGAGGCGCTGCTGCGGATCCCCGACGACGCGACCCGCGATGCGCTGATCCGGGACAAGATCGCCGACGGCGACTGGAGCGCGCATATCGGCGGCGGCAAGTCGCTGTTCGTCAACGCCGCGACCTGGGGCCTCGTCGTCACCGGCAAGCTGGTTGGCAGCGTCGATGATCGCGGCCTCGGCGCGGCGCTCGCCCGCCTCGTCGCGCGCGCCGGCGAGCCGGTGATCCGGCGCGGCGTCGACCTCGCGATGCGGATGATGGGCGAGCAGTTCGTCACAGGCGAGACGATCGACGAGGCGCTGAGGCGTGCGCGGCTGATGGAGGCGCGGGGCTTCGGCTACAGCTATGACATGTTGGGCGAAGCCGCGACCACCGCCGCCGACGCCACCCGCTATCTCGCCGACTATGAGCGCGCGATCCATGCGATCGGCAACGCGTCGAACGGGCGCGGCATCTATGCGGGACCGGGAATCTCGATCAAGCTGTCGGCGCTCCATCCGCGCTATAGCCGCGCGCAGGCCGATCGCGTGATGGGCGAACTGCTGCCGGTGGTGCGGAAGCTCGCGGGCATCGCCAGGGGCTATGACATCGGCTTCAACATCGACGCCGAGGAGGCCGACCGCCTCGAATTGTCGCTCGACCTGCTCGAAAGCCTCGCGCTCGATCCGGACCTGGCGGGCTGGAACGGGCTGGGCTTCGTCGTGCAGGGCTATGGCAAGCGCTGTCCGTTCGTGATCGACTGGATCGTCGACCTCGCCCGCCGCGCCGGTCGCCGCATCATGGTGCGGCTGGTCAAGGGCGCCTATTGGGATGCCGAGATCAAGCGCGCCCAGGTGGACGGGCTCGCTGACTTTCCGGTCTATACCCGCAAGGTCCATACCGATGTCGCCTATGTGGCCTGCGCGCGAACGCTGCTCGCCGCGCCCGACGCGGTCTTCCCCCAGTTCGCGACGCACAATGCCCAGACGGTTGCGACGATCCATCATCTCGCCGGCCCCGATTTCGCGATCGGGCAATATGAGTTTCAGTGCCTCCACGGCATGGGCGAGCCGCTCTACGAACAGGTGGTGGGGAAGGACCGGCTCGATCGGCCGTGTCGCATCTATGCGCCGGTCGGAACACACGAAACGCTGCTCGCCTATCTGGTTCGGCGACTGCTGGAGAATGGCGCCAATTCGTCTTTCGTGAACCGCATCGCCGATCCGGCGGTGCCGGTCGATGAGCTGATCGCCGATCCGGTCGAGGTCGTCCGCGCCATGCCGAACCCCGGGGCGCATCATGATCAGATCGCGCTGCCCGGCAATCTCTATCCCGACCGGCGCAATTCAGCCGGTCTCGACCTCTGTGACGAGGGCATGCTGGCGGGGCTAACGGACGCGCTTCTGCAAAGCGCCGCGATTCCCTGGCGTGCCGCGCCCGAGAACGGGCAGGGCACCGCGCGCGCCGTAGTCAATCCCGCCGATCACCGCGACATTGTCGGCACGGTGGTCGAGGCGTCGCCCGGGCAGGCCGCAGCGGCGGCGGCGCGCGCCGGGGCGAGCGGCTGGCGTGCGGTGTCCGCCGCCGATCGCGCGGCAATCCTCGAGCGCGCCGCCGATGCGATGCAGGCGCGCATGCCGATCCTGCTGGGGCTGATCGTGCGCGAGGCGGGCAAGTCGGTGCCCAACGCCATCGCAGAGGTGCGCGAGGCGATCGATTTCCTGCGCTATTATGCGGCGCAGGTCCGCGCCACCTTCGGACCGCGACAGACGTCGATCGGGCCCGTCGTCTGCATCAGCCCGTGGAACTTCCCGCTCGCCATCTTCACCGGCCAGATCGCGGCCGCGCTGGTCGCCGGCAATCCGGTGCTGGCCAAGCCCGCCGAAGAGACGCCGTTGATAGCCGCCGAAGCGGTGCGGCTGCTCCACACCGCCGGCGTTCCGGCCGATGCACTCCAGCTGTTGCCCGGCGACGGGGCGATCGGCGCCGCGCTGGTCGCCGCGCCCGAGACGGCGGCGGTGATGTTCACCGGCTCGACCGAGGTTGCCCGGCTGATCCAGCGCCAGCTGTCCACCCGCCTGTCGCGCTCGGGCAAACCGATCCCGCTGATCGCCGAAACCGGCGGCCAGAATGCGATGATCGTCGATTCGTCGGCACTCGCCGAACAGGTCGTCGCCGACGTGATCGTCTCGGCCTTCGACAGCGCCGGGCAGCGCTGCTCGGCGCTGCGGGTGCTGTGCCTGCAGGAAGAGATCGCCGATCGCACGCTGGGGATGTTGCGGGGCGCGCTCGACGAACTGCGCATCGGCCGCACCGACCGGCTCGCGGTCGATATCGGCCCGGTAATCTCGGCCGAAGCCCGCTCGGCGATCGAAGACCATGTCGCGGCGATGCGCGCGCTCGGCCGCAGGGTCGCGCAGCAGGCGCTGCCCGCCGAGGCCGAACATGGCACCTTCGTTTCCCCGACGATCATCGAGATCGACAGCATGGCGGACCTGAAGCGCGAGATATTCGGTCCGGTCCTCCACGTCCTGCGCTTCCGCCGCGAACGGCTGGGCCAGCTGATCGATGCGATCAACGCGACCGGCTACGGGCTCACGTTCGGCCTGCACACCCGGCTCGACGATACCGTCGCCCACGTCACCGCGCGGGTGAAAGCGGGCAATCTCTATGTGAACCGCAACGTCATCGGCGCGGTCGTCGGTGTCCAGCCATTCGGAGGGCGCGGGCTGTCGGGCACCGGGCCGAAGGCGGGCGGGCCGCTCTATCTCGGCCGGCTCGTCGATACCCCGCCGCTGTTCGCAGCCCGCGCGCCGTATCTCGCCTCACCGCTGCAGGATTTCGCCGACTGGCTGTGGGGTCGGGGCGACACGCGCGGCGCGGTGCTGGCGCGGCGCTATGGCGAGGAATCGGCGCTGGGGGTTGAACTGACGCTCGAAGGTCCGGTCGGCGAGCGCGATCTCTACGCGCTCCATCCGCGCGGGCGTATCCTGATGCTGCCCGAAACGCGCGAAGGCCTGATCGAGCAGATGGCGGCGGTGCTCGCCACCGGCAATCACGGCGTGGTGCAGGGGATGCCGCTTCCCGCCGGGTTGCCCGCCGCCGTCGCCTCGGCCTTCTCGTCCGGAGATGCGGGGCCGTTCGCCGCCGCCCTGGTGGAAGGCGATGCGCCTCGGATCGCGGCGGCGGCGCAGGCGCTGGCGGCGATGCCGGGCCCGATCATATCGCTCCATGCGGCGGACCCGGCGCGCGACTGCGCCTATCATTGCGACTGGCTGCTGGAGGAAGTCTCGACCTCGATCAACACCACCGCCGCGGGCGGCAATGCCAGCCTGATGATGATCGGCTGACAGGCCCGCACTTCAATCGATCTGCAGCAGCTTTGCCCGGTCATAGATCGCGCGGACCAGCGGATCGCGCTCCTGCGAGCGGATCGCCGCCTGGAACGCGATCGCATGGCTGCGCTCGGGCCACAGGCGGACCAGGCTGCCGCTTGCGAAATGGTCCTGCACCATCAGTTCGGGCACGAAGCTGATCCCCCCATCGGCGAGCACGATATCGATCATCGTCTGCACATTGTTGCAGCTGTTGATCGCGGATTCGGGAAAGACGCGCGGATCGAGCTTCGACAGGGCGATGCCGTGGATCGGCGAGTGGCGATGGAGCAGCCACATCGGCTGGCCGGCTTCATCCTGTGCAACGCGTTCCGCCGTCGCCGGACTGGCAATCCATATCAGATTGGCCTGGCCGATCGGCTGGGTCTCGATGGTGGGGCTGGCAACCGGCCCTGCCAGCAGGATCAGGTCGCTGTTCGCCGCGAGCAGCTTCTGCAGCATGCTGTGCGACAGGTCGATCTCGATCTCCAGCACCGCCCTGGGGAAGTCGGCTTTAAGCTGGGCAAGGAAGAAAGGCAGGCAGGTGGCCGCCGCGATCTCGCCCGCGCCGATCCGCACCGTGCCCGAGGCGCCGGTGAGATCACTGTCCTGGAGCAGGGTCCGTTCGATCGATGCCCATAGGGGTTCGCACTCCTTGACGAGCTGGCGGGCGCGGACGGTGAGCGCCATGTTGCGCCCGGCGCGCTGGAACAGCGCATAGCCGATCTGGTTTTCGAGTTCGCGGACCCGCGCGGAGATTGCGGGCTGAGTGGTGTTGAGCCGTTCGGCTGCGGCGGCGAAGGTGCCCAGCCGGCTGATCCAGAGCAGCGTCTCCAGATGATAGAGCGAGACGCGTTTCATAAATAACTTTTATTGAAAATGCCGACAAAGAACAATTAGAGTTTATCGGTGCATGGCTTTATCGCTGGCCGGGAGGAGATGCCGATGTCCAAGATTTATCCGTCCGCCGAAGCTGCGCTAGAAGGGTTGCTGTTCGACGGCATGTCGATCTGCGCGGGAGGCTTCGGCCTGTGCGGCATCCCAGAGCGGCTGATCGACGCGATCGTGGCGTCGGGGGTTAAGAACCTCACCTTCGCCTCGAACAATGCCGGCATCGACGGCGAGGGCCTGGGCAAGCTGCTCCGCACCCGCCAGGTCGCCAAGATGATCAGTTCCTATGTCGGCGAGAACAAGGAGTTCGAGCGGCAATATCTGGCGGGTGAGCTGGAGGTCGAGTTCTGTCCGCAGGGCACGCTGGCCGAGCGGATGCGCGCAGGCGGCGCCGGTATCCCGGGCTTCTACACCAAGACCGGCGTCGGCACGCTCGTCGCCGAGGGCAAGGAGACCAAGGAGTTCGACGGGGAGACCTATATCCTCGAGCGCGGCATCCGGACGGACCTGTCGATCATCAAGGGCTGGAAGGCCGACGAGTCGGGCAACCTCGTGTTCCGCAAGACCGCCCGCAATTTCAATCACCCGGCGGCGACTGCGGGCAAGATCTGCATCGCCGAGGTCGAGGAGATCGTGCCGGTCGGCAGCCTCGATCCCGACTCGATCCACCTGCCCAGCGTGTTCGTGAAACGGCTGGTGCTCGGCGCGCCCTATGACAAGAAGATCGAGTTCCGCACGGTGCGGCAGAGGGAGGCGGTTTAATGGCCTGGGATCGGAATCAGATGGCGGCGCGCGCCGCCCGCGAGCTGCGCGACGGCTATTATGTCAATCTGGGCATCGGCATCCCGACGCTGGTCGCGAACAATATCCCCGAGGGGATGACGGTCACGCTGCAGTCCGAGAACGGCATGCTTGGCATCGGGCCCTTCCCTTATGAGGAGGATGTCGATGCCGACCTGATCAACGCCGGCAAGCAGACGATCAGCGAGCTGCCCACGACGAGCTTCTTCTCGTCGGCCGACAGCTTCGCGATGATCCGTGGCGGGCATATCGACCTGACCGTGCTTGGCGCGATGGAGGTCGCCGAGAATGGCGACATCGCCAACTGGATGATCCCCGGCAAGATGGTGAAGGGGATGGGCGGGGCGATGGACCTCGTCGCCGGAGTCAAGAAGATCATCGTCCTGATGGAGCATGTCGCCAAGGACGGCAGCCCGAAGTTCATCCCGGCATGCACGCTGCCGCTGACCGGCAAGAATGTCGTCGACATGATCGTCACCGATCTCGCCGTGTTCCAGCGGCCCGATCATGGCTCGCCCTTCCGGCTGGTTGAGATGGCGCCCGGTGTCACCGCCGACGAACTGGCGGCGAAGACCACCGCCCATTATGTGAGCTGATCCGCCCTTCCGGCCGCATGTGCGGCCGGATCGGCAGTCCCCAGTGACCGGCGACCGCCGGCGAAGGAATGACGTGATGCCTGGAGTCTGGTTCGACGAACTCGAAATCGGCCAGCTGTTCAAGCATCCGATCTCGCGGACGGTCACCGAGACGGACAATGTCCTGTTCACGACGATGACGCATAATCCGGCGCTGCTCCACCTCGACGAGGAATATTGCCGGACCCAGACCGAATTCGGCCAGCGCATCGTCAACAGCTGCTTCACGCTGGGCCTGATGGTCGGCATCTCGGTCGGCGACACGACGCTGGGCACCGCTGTAGCCAATCTGGGCTGGGACGAGGTGCGCTTTCCCAAACCGCTGTTTCACGGCGATACGGTCCGGGTCGAAACCGAGGTGATCGACCTGCGACCCTCGAAGTCGCGGCCCGACCAGGGGATCGTCACCTTCCTCCACCGTGCCTATAACCAGCATGGCGATCTGGTCGCGCACTGCAAGCGATCGGGCCTCCAGCGCAAGCGGCCGAAGGCGGATTAGCCTATCAAGGTGCGGCCAGTGAACGGCGGCATCGGCGCGTGGATTCCCGCAAGCGCAGGGAAGCAAAACATCCCGGCAAGCCTTGCGATAGTTACCCCTTTCGGTTTTCGCTATTTTGTGCGATAGAGGCTGCGCTGACGTCGCGTTCGACGGATATGTACGCGCCAGCGCGACTTGTCCCCTTATAGCCTCAAGAAGCCGGGATGCTCTGCTGTTGGAGCATGCCCGTCATACGTGGGACAAGGATACCCATTATGATTACTGGTACCGTGAAATTCTTCAATAGCGACAAGGGCTATGGCTTCATCGCGCCGGAAAACGGCGGCGGCGACGCCTTCGTCCATATTTCGGCGGTGGAGCGTGCGGGCATGAGCACGCTCGATAAGGATCAGCGCGTCACGTACGAGCTCGAGACCGATCGTCGTGGCAAGACCTCGGCCGTCAATCTGCAGGCCGCCTGACAATGAAGAGCGAAGCGCCCCCGGGCGCTTCGCTCTTTGGCCTCAGGGCTCAACCAGCGGATAGGAGACGATCATGTCGAGAGCGATCAACATCAACGCCACCCAGGAACATATTCTGGGACGATGCGCCAAGCACAATGTCCGTGTCACCGCGATCGAGGGGCTTCATTCGGGCGGTACGCGCGTGGTGATGAGCACTGCCGCCGACGCCATGAGCATTGCGAAGCTATACGGATCGAAGGTCATTGGCGGTCGCGTCGAGCGTACCCCGCTGAAACCCGCTCGAATCGGCTGAGGCCGGGCGATGGGGTCGGGCAGGAGCTTCTTCCTGTAAGCCCGAAGCGAAGGCCGGATCGCCGCGCCCGCCCATTACGGCACCGTCAGCACCGGGCATTGCGGCGCGATCATTCCGAAAGAGCGATAATCCGCGTGGCGATTGCGGCCGCCGCAGCGCGGTTTTCAACGCCGAGCTCGATGAGGATTTGCTCGAGCTGCTTGTTCACGGTCCGCGCGCTGATGTTCATGATTCATAGATAAGCTCTGGTGGCGATTTCGGTTTCAGCATATTCGGGCGGCAGTTCGAATTTGCTGTGACGATCATATTGGGTCAGGCGAGCTGTGGCTGTCCCGCCCCCAATGCGGCGATATAGGCGCGCCAGCCGCCGAAATGGGTGATCTCGGTCGCGTCCTTCAGCGCCGCTTCGGCGCACAGGAAGCAGCTCACCTGTCCACCCTCTTCGAGCGCGACCTTGCCGATGCCGAGCGGCGCCGGAATGCGATCGACGAAGCGGCCGAAATCGGCTGCGGCCAGCGACCAGATCTCGATCTCGATGCCCGGTCCGGCGCAGCCCGGGTCGCGATAGAGGCCGGGCTTGGGCGGCATCGAGCCGGGAAGGACGAACAGCCGGTAATCGCCCGTCGTCCGGGTCCGCGCCACGAGTTGGGCGTCGAGCGCCACCAGCTCCTGGTGCAGCGCCATGCCCGAGAGATGCGCGCCGACCACCGCGATATCGAGCCGCCCCGAAGCGGCGGGCGCCTCCGCCGGCGCATCGGGCAGGCGCGCGGAGCGATCCTTGCCCAGCCCGGTTCGGGCCGCGCGGTGAAGCCGGTCGGCGATCGGTTCGAGCGCGGCGTCGCAGAAGCCGGGTGCGGCGAGGGTGACGCCGAAGGGCATGCCATCGGCGCGAAAGCCCGCCGGCACCGCGATCCCGGAAAGCCCGAGCAGGTTGAAGAAATTGGTGTAGGTGCCGAGCCGGCTGTTGAGCAGGATCGGCGCGGCAAGCATGTCCGCCACCGTGTAGATGGTCGGCGCGGTCGGCAGCAGCAGCAGATCGACCTTGGCCCATTCGGTTTCGGCGCGGCGGCGGAGCGCCTCCAGCGCATAGAGGCCGCGAAAGGCGTCGACCGCGGTGGCATCCTTGCCCCCCAGCGTGATCGCCGCGACGCTGGGATCGACCGCCTCGATCGGCACGTCGAATCCCTCGAATGCGGCCAGCCGCTCGGCGACCCAGGGGCCATGGTAGAGCAGCGCCGCGGTGTCGCGGAACGGGGCGAAGTCGATCTCGACGATCGTCCCGCCCATCCGCTCGATCGCCTCCGCGTATAGCGAAGCCGCTTCCTCGTCGCCGAAGAATTCGCGATCGGCGGCCGACAGCACGCCGATCCGCAGGCCATTGGACGGCAGCGGCACCGGCACCGCCCGCCGTGAATAGGCGTCGGTCGGATCGAACCCCTCGGCGATCCGCCGCACCTCGGCCGCGTCGCCGACGCTCAGCGCGAAGATGCTGACGCAGTCGAGCGTGCGGCAGGCCGGGACCATGCCGCTACTGCTCAACAGGCCCGGGGTTGGCTTGATGCCCACGATATTGTTGAAGGCGGCCGGCACCCGGCCCGAACCTGCCGTGTCGGTGCCCAGCGCGAAGCTGACGATGCCCGACGCGACCGCGACCGCCGATCCCGAGCTCGATCCGCCCGAAACATAGTCGGCACCGAATACCGAGCGCGGGGCGCCATAGGGGGAGCGGGTGCCGTTGAGGCCGGTCGCGAACTGGTCGAGATTAGTCTTGCCGACGATGATCGCGCCCGCCGCGCGCAATTTCGCCACCACCGCCGCGTCCGCCGCGACGGGGTGTGCGAAGGCGGGGCAGGCGGCGGTGGTCGCGAAACCCGCGACGTCGATATTGTCCTTCACCGCGCAGGGAATGCCCCACAGCGGCAGCGAATTGACCGCCGGCGCCGCGGCGATCAGCGCGTCGGCCTGGGCGCGAAGCTCGGCGATGCCGGCCTTGGCGATGAAGGCGGCGGGATCGCCCTTGTCCATCCGGGCCGCGATCTCCTCGACCAGCAAATGCGGCGTGATCAGGTGGCGCGCATAGAGACCGCGCAGCGCGCCGAGGTCCAGCAGGGCAGGCAATGGCATTTAATGTCCCTCGCCAAGCATCGAGATATGCGCACTGACGACCCGCCAGCCTTCGGGGAAGCGGACCCAGGTCTGGGTCTGCCGGCCCGGCGCCGGCGCTCCGACTCGCTGGAATTCGGCGTTGGCGGTGGCGAAATCGGTGCCGAAGCTGGTGATGACGCGCCTGAGCAGGCTGCGCGGCGGCGAGCCGCCCACCCGCGCGGCGCGGAAGGCCTTGATCGCGTCGATCCCATAGAGATTCTGGCCCGGTCCGATCCGCACGGTGAAATCTGACGGCCAGAACAGCGCATCGAGGCCGTCGAGGTCATTCGTCATCAAGGCCTGTTCATAGGCGTCGAACGCGGCGGTGACGCCGGCCAGTGTGGCGGGATCGTTGATCACCAAAGCAATCCTCCAGGCGCGCGAACCACGCCTTCGCGTTCGAGAAAGGCCGCCGCCTGAAGTGCGACATCCTCGCGCCACGGCGGGGCGATGAGCTGGACGCCGATCGGCATCGTCGTGCCCGCGACCGGCACGGTCACGATCGGCACCCCGACGAAGCTCAGCGGCTGGGTCAGCAGGCCGATATTGGCGCGGGTCGGCAGCGCCTGTCCCTCGACATCGATCGTCGGCTGGCCCAGCAGCGGCGCCGCGCATGGCGTGGCCGGGGCGATCAGCAGGTCATGATGGCGGAACAGCGCGAGCAGCTGATCGCGGAACAGCGCGCGGAAGCGCTGCGCCTGCAACACCGCGTTGGCGGGAAGCAGCGCGCCT
Organism: uncultured Sphingomonas sp.; assembly: GCA_947085315.1. GTDB lineage: Bacteria > Pseudomonadota > Alphaproteobacteria > Sphingomonadales > Sphingomonadaceae > Rhizorhabdus. Next base: position 145,284 of record CAMTVW010000015.1, read on the forward strand.
GCGAGCAGCCGGTCGCGGGTGGCCGGATCGAAATCGGCGGCGCGCGCCTTCAGCGATTCGAAGTGGAGATTGCCGCCCGAGGCCGAGGTCATCACGAACGCCGCCGCACGCGCCGAACGCGCATCGGGCAGCGACGCGGTCACGGTCCCGCCCAGCGCCTGGGCGACCGCCGCCGCCGCCGCCCGCCCCTGCGCGTCGGCTTTCGCGTCGAACCAGCCGTCGAGCAGCGCCGCGCTGCCGGTCCACGGCGTATCGAGCGTCGCCGAGACCGGCTCCTTCGCGCGATCGTCGCAGGCCGCATCGCCCGCATCGAAGCCCTGCACCATGTCATAGACCAGCGCGAGATCGGCGACGGTGCGCGCGAACGGCCCGAGATGGTCGAGCTCGTGGACGAAGGGGAAGGTGCCGGTGCGCGGCAGCCGCCCGAACGTCGGCTTCAGCCCGAAAATGCCGCAGAAGGAAGACGGCACCCGGATCGATCCGTTGGTATCGGTGCCAAGCGCGAATTCGCACAGGGAGGCGGCCACCGACGCCGCCGATCCGCCCGACGATCCGCCCGCGCTGCGTGCTGTGTCGAGCGGGTTGCGGGTGGCGCCATAATGGGCGTTCTCGGTGGTGAAGCCATAGGCATATTCGTCCATATTCTGGGTGCCGACCAGCACCGCTCCCGCTGCGGTCAGCCGCTGGAGCAGCACCGCGTCGTCGATCGCGGCAGGCCGGTCGAGATTGATGATCGACCCCGCCGTCGTCACCAGTCCGGCGACGTCGTAATTGTCCTTCACGCCGAACGGGACGCCCGCAAGCGGCCCCGGATCGCGGCCCTCCCGGACCATCATGTCGACCTTGTCCGCCTCGCGGCGCGCGCGGTCGGCCAGGATTCGGGTGAAGGCGTTGAGCTGCGGATTCATCCGCTCGATCCGCTCGAGCCGGTTTTCGATCAGCCGCACCGCCGACAGCCGTCCCTCGCGCACCGCGCGGGCGATCGTGGCGATCCCGGCGAGATCGATCGGATGGTCGAGCATCGTCATGGCCGATACACCGGCGCGGGTTCGACGATCGGATCGATCGCGCGGTCGGTGATCAGCGCGGCCTGATCCATCAGGATCTGGAAATTATGCAGCACCGACGGGAGAAAGGCGGGGCTGATCTCCAGCCCCGCCATCCCCGCCAGCCGCTCGACATCCTCCAAAGTCGGGCGGCCGGCACTCACGCGGTTGCGGCCGCGGGTTCGAGCGCCGCCGCGTCATGCGCCTTCTTGAGCGAGCAGGCGTAGAGGAAGATCGCGACGACCAGATAGGCCGCGGCCACCGACGGCATCTTCATGATCCCGATCGCTTCCGAATGGATCAGCCCGAAGAAGGTTAGCAGCGAACCCGCCGCCGCGAAGGCCGCGGCCTTCACCAGCTTGCCGTCGATGATCATCACCGCGATCGACCCCAGGATGATGCCGCACAGCGTGGCGCCATGGCCCAGGATCAACAGCCCCTCATAGAGCACGCCATTATTGGCGAGGGCGTCCATGCCGACCTTGCCCGCGTCGGTTCCTGCGGCTCCCAGCGCGTTGTTGATCTGGGTGGTTCCCCATGCCGCGATCGTCGGCACGATCGCCAGCACGACGGCGGGCGCATGTTTGTGCGGACTTTCCTGGAAGGCCTGGGCACCGATCAGCATGCCTATATAAAGCAGGATCGGCAGCAGTGCGACGGCCGGGATGATCGCCATCATCAGCGCCATGACGCCGAACCAGGTGAGCAGCAGCATCATCACGCCGGTCGCCGCCGAATAGCCGTTGCGGCCACCCATCGCCTTCCAGCCGGGATGGCCGATATAGACCGCGTTGATGAACGGGTTGCCCATCAGGCAGCCGATCAGGCTGATGACGCCATCGGCGGTCAGCACGCGCGTGGTCGGGAAATGGTCGCCCGCCGCTTCGGCGCTTTCGACATTGTCCATCGCCTCGACCAGGTCATAGATGCCGAACGGGATCGCGGTGACCAGGATGACGCCGATATATTTGAAACCGCCGAACACTTCGGCGATCGCCGGATGGGGCAGGTGGAAGCCGAAATCGGCCAGCGCGCCGGTCACCTTGTCGGGGCCGATGCCGCCCAGTTCGAAGCCGAGCAGATGGCCGCCCCAGGCGATCAGCGAGCCCGCCAGGATCGCCATCAGGCCGCCCGGAATGCCGCCCGGATAGCGATAATTGCCGAGCCAGCTTGCCAGGATCACGGCAAGGCAGGTGACGCCGATGATCGGCGTCATGAATATCTGGGCGCCCGGGCTGAGCGAGATGAAGGTCAGCGAGATGCCGGCCAGCGAGCCGAGCAGCGCGGCGCGCGGCGTGATCCGCCGGATGAGCGGCGCCGCGAAGCCGCCGATCATCAGCACGAAGCTCTGCACGAACACCCAGGTCAGGCCCGCGCTCCACGCGTCGATCGGGTTGCCGCTGGCGATCAGGATCGGCAGCATCACCACGAACACCACGACGAACATGTGCGGCACGCTGATTCCCGAAGGCAGCGCGCAGACATCGTCACGGCCGGTCTTGATCGCCAGCTTGCGGGCGAGGTGCGCGTAATAGACCGTGCTGAGGAACAGCATCAGCCCCACCGCGGGCAGGATGCGGCCGAAGATGATCGGGTCCGGCAGCTTGAGCACGAACCGCAGCAGGCCGGTCAGCACCAGCACATTGACGAGGATATTGGTGCCGAAGCCGAAAAAGGCATTCCAGTCGCCCGGTGTCCACCAGGGCAATTTCGCCGGGCCTGGCCCAGCCTTTGAAGCACTCGTCATGATGCAAACCCCCTTGCCATGGCGATTTCGAGGCGGGCGAGTCCGCATGCCGGCTCGGAAATCGCGGTTGAACGCAAACTCATGCCGGTTCCGCCGGTGCGGTGAGCGCGGCGATGACGCCCGTGGAATCGCCAACCCATCCAAAAATGCCGCCCTGGGCGGCGATCATGCGCAACGCGACTTCATGAAATTCCGGGAAATAGGATCCGGTGCAGTCCGACAGGACGAGACAGTCGATCCCGCGATCATTCGCCTCGCGCACTGTGGTGTGGACGCAGACCTCGGTGGTGACGCCGCACACGATCAGCTGGGTGATGCCATGTTCGGCGATCAGATCGGTCAGCTCGGTGTTGTAGAAGGCGCCCTTGCCGGGCTTGTCGATCACCGGCTCGCCGGCGATCGGATAGAGTTCGGGGATGATGTCGTGGCCGGGCTCGCCGATGACGAGGATGCGGCCCATCGGGCCCTCGTCGCCAATCGTCATCCTGCCCTTGCCGCGCACCTTCTTGCTGTGGTGCAGGTCGCTCAGATCGGGCTTGTGCCCTTCGCGGGTGTGCATGATCAGCATGCCCGCGGTGCGCCCCGCCGCGATCAGCGCCTTTAGCGGCGCGATCGTCCGGCGCAGCTGCGAGACGTCGTTGCCCAGCGCGTCGCCGAAGCCGCCGGGTTCCATGAAGTCGCGCTGCATGTCGATGATCAGCATCGCGGCCGTGCCGGGCTGAAGCTCGAAATCATAGGGTTGGGCGGGAACACGGGTCGTCATGGCGCCTCCGATCGCTATCGTTGCGCGGGGGCTCCCGATCGGGAGCCCCCGCGCCGTTCCGGTCGCTCTCCTAAAATCCGATGTTGATGCCCGCGCCGAACTGCAGGTGGCTGCGCTTGTTGGCGCCGCTGTTGAGGATCGCCTTGGCGCGGACCAGATTGTCGTTGATGAGGTTGTAATATTGGACGAAGCCATAGACCGAGGCATTCGCCCCGCCCGCGAACGGGATCGGCGTGCTGCCCTTCAGCCCGGTGCTGAACACGCCGACATTGCCGTCCTTGTTCACGCCCGTGCCCCAATAGGTCTTGGGACCGACGGTGATCCAGGTCGGTGCCGACAGCGTCAGCGCGCCGGTCTTGACGGTGGGCACGGCGCCGAGCTCGATGTCGAAGGTGCCACCGGCCTTGCCGAGCACGACGGTCGAGGACTTGCTCCAGGCCGCCCAGAACAGTTTCGCATAGGGATTGACGGTGAATCCCTTGTCGCCGCTGTCCTTATATTTGGCGTGAAATTCGATGTTGTGCTCGTTCTTGAACGCCACTGAAGGCTGTCCGCTGATGAACTCGCTATATTCAACGCCGACGTTCAGCTTCGGCAGGATGTCGTAATCGACGCCGAAGAAATAATCGAACTCGTTGACGGCGGTGATGTTGCCGTCGGCCCGGCTGTAGCCCGGATTGATGTCGACCCACGTGCCGGCATGAAAAACGACGCCGTTCGGCGCCACCGCGACCAGGCCATTCAGAACCTGGACCGTGACGCCCTTGGTGGTGACCACCAGGCCGCGCGGCGTGACATAGTCGTTCTTGACCGACACATCGCCAAAGCCGTGCAATTGCCAGCCTTCGGCCGATGCCATGCTGCCGCACGAAGCCAGCAGTAGCGCGGTTACCCCTTTGTATATCGTTCGCATGTTGGGTCGCTCCCTCTTGGTTGCGCCCAGACACCCCCTCTTGCGAACACGCGCATCACACCTTGGTTGAACACAATTCTGTATGCGCAGTATCAGACTTGCATACAATTTTTGAGTCGGCAATGGGATTGTCGCTTGGACGTCATTTTCGTATGCAAGAATTCGAGCGCCGCCATCCTGGCGGGCGCGCAGGTTGCCCAACGCGAACGGAAGGATAGTGCGTGTCGAGCGGGACGACGGTGGACAAGCTCGCCGACGCATTGGCGGAGGCCATCCTTTCCGGCGAGTTCGCGCCCGGTTCCCGGTTGGACGAACAGCTTCTCGCTCAACGCTATTCAGTGTCGCGTACCCCGGTAAGGGAGGCACTACGTCAATTGGCCACTACCGGACTGATCGAGATGCGCCCCCGGCGAAGCGCGGTGGTGGCGCGTGTCACCCCTGCTCAGCTGGAGGATCTGTTCGTCGCGATGGGTGAGCTGGAGGCGACCTGCGCCCGGCTGTCCGCCCTGTCGATGGGCCCCACCGAACGCCGCGGGCTGGAGGCGTTGCACGAACAGATGAAGGGGATTGCGGATCGCAACGATCCGTCCGCGTTCGCCGACGCCAATTATGCGCTGCACACGATGATCTACAAGGGCGCGCACAATGCCGTCCTGGCGGAGACGGCAACGTCGATCCGCCGGCGGCTCGCGCCGTTCCGGCGCGCGCAGTTCCATCTGGAAGGCCGGCTGCCGCGCTCGCTGGCCGAACATGACGCCGTCGTCGCGGCCATCCTGTCGGGCGACGCGCCCGCCGCGCACGCCGCGATGCTGCACCATGTCACCCTCGTCGAGCAGAGCTTCGAAGACCTGTGCGCCGGACAGCTCGGCCGATCAGCGCCAGCGACCGCGCCGACCGCGGGATCTCCCGAAGCATAGATCAGAAACCTGCCGTTCCAGATAAACGGGGGTTTTCAGGAAAATGGTGGAGCCGAGGGGGATCGAACCCCTGACCTCTGCAATGCCATTGCAGCGCTCTCCCAGCTGAGCTACGGCCCCGTGCCATTTCGTCCAGGCTCGCCGGGTGGGTCCGGCGGCGGAGCGCGCCCTTTAGGTCAGCTTGCAGGGGCTCGCAAGAGCCCTTTTAGCATGAGGCGCGGGTTTTTGGCGAGATGCGGGCCGGGGTGCCGCTTTCGCGGGCCCCGGCGCGCAACGTCAATTCTCGTCGTCGTCCTCGGCGGTATTGAGGCCGATATCGTCGTCGCCGCCCAGATCGACATCGTCGTCCGGATTTTCCTCGGCGTCCTCGTCGATGTCCAGATCCTCATCGGACAGGTCGGTGTCGACGACCTTCTCGACTTCCTTCTTGGGTGCGTCGAAGGGCATCGGCTGCTTCGACTTGAGAATCGGATCGGGCTCCCACGCCTGCCCGCAATCGATGCAGGTGACGGGGTTGTCCTTTTCAAGATCGTAAAAGCGGGTGCCGCATTTCGGGCAGGTCCGCTTGGTGCCCCATTCAGGTTTCACCACGGTAGAGAATCTCCAGTCGAAAAAATAAGGAAACTTAAGCGGCTGTCCGAGTCAGCGGACCACCGAAACGCCGGGCGCCTTGCCATAGCGGGACGCCGCTGTCAAAAGCCGCCGCTTATGCATGGCACCTCGCCCCGTCCCGCACGCTTCACGGCGCCCGGCCCGCTGAAGGGCGTGGTCGGTGTTCCCGGCGACAAGTCGATCTCGCACCGCGCGCTGATGCTGTCGGCGCTCGCGGTCGGCGAAAGCCGGGTCGAGGGGCTGTTGACCGGTGAGGACGTCCTGGCCACAGCGGCCGCAATGAAGGCGATGGGCGCGCGGATAGAGCGCGGCGCCGACGATGTCTGGCGTATATGCGGCGTCGGGGTCGGCGGGCTGCTCCAGCCCGAAGCGGCGCTCGACATGGGCAATTCGGGCACGTCGACCCGGCTGCTGATGGGCCTCGTCGCGTCCCACGCGATCACCGCCACTTTCACCGGCGACGCCTCGCTGTCGAAGCGGCCGATGAACCGGGTGATCGAGCCGCTGTCGCTGATGGGCGCCGAGGTGACGGCCAGCCCCGGCGGGCGCCTGCCGCTGATGCTGCGCGGCATCTGCCCGGCGGTGCCGATCGAATATCGCCTTCCGGTCGCATCGGCACAGGTCAAGTCGGCGGTGCTGCTCGCGGGGCTCAACACGCCGGGCATCACCACCGTGATCGAGCCGGTCGCGACCCGCGACCATAGCGAGCGGATGCTGCGCGGCTTCGGTGCCGAGCTGACGGTCGAGCAGGCGGGCGGCGAGCGCATCATCACGATTCGCGGCGAGGCCGAGCTTCGCCCGCAGCACATCGTCGTGCCCGGCGATCCTTCCTCCGCCGCCTTCCCCGTCGTTGCCGCGCTGCTGGTGCCCGGGTCGGAGGTGACCGTCACCAATGTCGGCCTCAACCCGACCCGCGCGGCGCTGTTCGACGTGCTGCGGATGATGGGGGGCGACATCACATTCACCAATGCGCGCGAGATCGGCGGTGAGCCGGTCGCCGACATCGTCGTGCGCCACTCGCAGCTGAAGGGGATAGAGACCCCGGTCGAATCGGTCGCCGCGATGGTCGACGAATATCCGATCCTGTTCGTCGCGGCGGCGCTGGCCAGTGGCCGCACCGTCGCGCGCGGGCTGGAGGAGCTCCGGGTCAAGGAATCGGACCGGATCGCCGTGATGGCCGAGGGGCTGCGCGCGATCGGAGTGCAGGTGGAAGAGCTTGAGGACGGCCTGATCATCGAAGGCACCGGCGGCGACCCGTTGCCCGGCGGCGCCACGATCGCCGCCCGGCTCGATCATCGCATCGCGATGAGCTTCGCGGTAGCGGGGCTGGTATCGAAGGCTGCGGTCACGATCGACGACATGAGCCCGGTCGCGACAAGCTTTCCCGGCTTCACAGCGCTGATGGTCGGCCTGGGCGCCGAGGCGGCATGATCATCGCGGTCGACGGACCCGCCGCGTCAGGTAAGGGCACGATCGCCAAGGCGCTCGCGCGCCATTATGGTCTGCCCCATCTCGACACCGGACTGCTCTACCGCGCGGTCGGCCTGACGGTGGTACGCGCCGACGGCGATCCTGGCGATGTCCAGGACGCGCTCCACGCCTGCGGTTTCGATCCGGCGCTGCTCGCCGATCCCGCGCTCAAGACCGAGGTCGCGGGCACCGCGGCCTCGCTGGTATCGGCGCATCCGCAGGTGCGCGACGCGCTGCTCGAACGCCAGCGGGCGTTCGCCGAACAGGCCGGCGGCGCGGTGCTCGACGGGCGCGACATCGGCACCATCATCGCCCCGCACGCCGACGCGAAGCTGTTCGTCACCGCGACCAGCCGGGTGCGTGCCGAGCGGCGCTTCCAGGAGCTGGAGGGCATGGGTGCCGGGGTGCCGTTCGACGCCGTGCTCGCCGATGTCCTGGCACGCGATGAGCGCGATATGGGGCGGTCCGCCGCGCCGCTTCGGCAGGCCGACGATGCCGACTTGCTCGACACGAGCGATCTGAGTATAGACGCGGCCGTCCAACGGGCGATTTCGCTCGTGGAAGGCCGAACGGCAGACCGCTAGAAAAGGTCGCTGAAGCAGGCGTGACAGGGGGTCGGCAGCGATGCCGATCTTTTGGCGCGCCTTTCTGCTTTGTCGGAAAGCCTGCCGCGAACGACGTTGTCCAATGGATGCCTTATGGACATGGGGTTCATAGGGCGGTTCTGGCCCACGATCTTGATCGTGCCGAGATGAGCTCGGCTCGTGAATCAAGATCGCAACTTTCGATGAAAGCCTGATGGCCGCTTTCAGCGGAAGCGCAAAGCGCTTCCACCTCCAGCTATCAGGCTTTTAGACCTCCGGAGACAACCGGATGGCCGGAAAACTAGCACAGGAACTCTAACTCTATGGCCACTTCGGCAAACCCGACCCGCGACGATTTCGCGGCGCTCCTCAATCAGACCCTCGGCGGCGAAAACGAAGGCTTTGAAGGCCGCGTCGTCAAGGGCACCGTCACCGCCATCGAAAACGACATGGCCGTCATCGACGTCGGTCTCAAGTCGGAAGGCCGCGTGGCGCTGCGCGAATTCGCGCCTGCGCCCGGCCAGAAGGCGGAACTCGCCGTCGGTGACGAAGTCGAGGTCTATGTCGACCGCGTCGAGAACGTTCATGGCGAAGCGATGCTCAGCCGTGACCGCGCCCGCCGCGAAGCCGCCTGGGACAAGCTCGAAACCGAATTCTCCACCACCAGCCGCGTCGAGGGCGTGATCTTCGGCCGCGTCAAGGGCGGCTTCACCGTCGACCTCAACGGCGCCGTCGCGTTCCTGCCGGGCTCGCAGGTCGATATCCGCCCGGTGCGCGATGTCACCCCGCTGATGGACATTCCGCAGCCCTTCCAGATCCTCAAGATGGATCGCCGCCGCGGCAACATCGTCGTGTCGCGCCGCGCCGTCCTCGAAGAGACCCGCGCCGAGCAGCGTTCGGGCCTGATCCAGTCGCTCGCCGAGGGCCAGGTGATCGAGGGTGTCGTCAAGAACATCACCGATTACGGCGCTTTCGTCGATCTGGGCGGCATTGACGGCCTGCTCCATGTCACCGACCTCAGCTACAAGCGCGTTGGCCATCCGAACGAGATGATCAACATCGGCGACGTCGTGAAGGTGCAGATCATCCGCATCAACAAGGACACGCAGCGCATCTCGCTCGGCATGAAGCAGCTCGAGAATGATCCGTGGGAAGGCGCCGCCGCCAAATATCCGATCGGTGGCAAGTTCACCGGCCGCGTCACCAACATCACCGAATATGGCGCCTTCGTGGAGCTGGAAGCGGGCATCGAGGGCCTTGTCCACGTGTCCGAAATGTCCTGGACCAAGAAGAACGTCCATCCGGGCAAGATCGTCTCGACCTCGCAGGAAGTCGAAGTCGTCATCCTCGAGGTCGACGCCGACAAGCGCCGCATCTCGCTGGGCCTCAAGCAGGCGATCAACAACCCGTGGGAGAGCTTCGCCGAAGCGCATCCGGTTGGCTCGACCGTCGAGGGCGAAGTCAAGAACGCGACCGAGTTCGGCCTGTTCATCGGCCTCGACAACGATGTCGACGGCATGGTCCACATGTCGGACATCGCCTGGGGCGTCTCGGGCGAGGAAGCCCTGGCGCTTCACCACAAGGGCGAGACCGTCAAGGCGATCGTGCTCGACATCGATTCCGAGAAGGAGCGTATCTCGCTCGGCATCAAGCAGCTCGAGCGTGCCGGCGCCAGCACAGCCCCGACGTCGACCGACGGCGCGAAGCTCAACAAGAGCGCGATCGTCACGGTCACCGTCATGGCGATCACCGACGGCGGGCTTGAAGTCCAGACCGGCGACGATGGCGCGATCGGCTTCATCAAGCGCAGCGACCTTGGTCGCGACCGCGACGAGCAGCGTCCGGAGCGTTTCCAGGTCGGCCAGAAGTTCGACGCGATGGTGACGGGTTTCGATCGGTCGAAGAAGCCGACCTTCTCGGTCAAGGCGATGCAGATCGCCGAAGAGAAGCACGCCGTTGCGCAATATGGTTCGTCGGACTCGGGTGCGTCGCTCGGCGACATCCTGGGCGAGGCGCTCAAGAAGCGCGAAAACAGCTAAGCTGTTTCGACCAGACAATGGAATGGGCGCGGGGGGAAACCTCCGCGCCCTTTTCTTTGGCCGTGCGCGCCATCCCCCAATCGTCATGCCGACGCGGGCTGGCATGACGCGGAGGGGTTCGCTAATCGTCGCCCATGTCCACCATTCGCCCCGCCCACCCCGATGAAGTCCCGGCACTTGCCGCGCTGAAGCTCACCACCTTTCGTGAAACCTTCCTCGAAGAGGGTTTCGCGATTCCCTATCCGCCGGCGGACCTCGCGACGTTCGAGAAGGCGTCTTACGCAATTCCGGTGATCGCCACCGAACTGGCCGACCCTGCCCGGCGCAACTGGGTGGTGGAGGCCGATGGCGCGCTGATCGGCTATGCGCAGGTGGGGCCGTGCAAGCTGCCGCATCCCGAGGCGAACGAGGCGCAGGGCGAACTCTATCAGCTCTATGTGCTGCGCGCTGCGCAGGGGCTGGGGCTGGGCAAGCAATTGCTCGACGCCGCGCTCGATCATCTCGCGCTGGCGCGGCCGGGGCCCTTATGGCTTGGCGTGTGGTCGGGCAATGACAAGGCGCAGGCGGTCTATGCCGCGCGCGGGTTCGAAAAGGTCGGCGACTACCGCTTCAAGGTCGGCAGCTGGTATGACGAGGAATATATCTTCCGGCGCCTCTGAAGATCCTCCCTGTCCGCAGGACGGGGAGGGGGACCTTGCGCAGCATGGTGGAGGGGTGAAGGCGGAACCGGGAAGCATGGGGGACGCAGAGGTGAAAAACCCCTCCCCCGCCCTTCGGGCGGTCCCCCTCCCCATCGCTCTTAAGGCCCTACTCGGCCGCTTGCGCGGTGGTGTTCTTCATGTGGCTCGATATGTCGATGATCTTCGACGCCGCGACGAGCCGCGCGATCGAGCCCTCGACCAGCATCGCGATCCCGTCGTCGCTGGCGAAGCCGCCATAGACCAGCGAGCGCGCCTGGAGCACGCGCGAGAAGGCGTCCCAGATCTTCGGTTCGGGCGGGGTGGGATTGCTCCAGAAGGCATCGAGCGGGCCTTCGAAGGTGATGCGGGGAATATTGTACACCGCCTGGCCGAGCGCGATCACCGGGATACCGCTGGCAAGCGCCAGCGTGCCGGTGGTGCTGTTGACGGTGACGACCCCCAGCGAGTTCTTGACGATGGCGTCGATATTGCCGCCCTTGGCGAACATCACCCGGTCAGCGACGTTGAGCCGGCGGGCCTCGCGCCGGATGAAGCGACGCCAGCTGAACAGGCTGCTATCGAGCGGATGCTCCTTGACGAGCAGGAAGGTGTCGTCGGGCGCCGAGCGCGCGAAGCTCTCGATCACATAGGATGCGCCCGCCTGCATCGTGCCGAACAGCGAATGGACGCGGATCTGGTGATCCGACGACAGCTGGAGCGGCAGCGCGAAATAGCGCTTGCCTTCAAGCTGCGCGATCGCGACCTCGGCCTGGTCGTTGTGCAGCCTGCGCAGTGCGAACTGCTTCAGCCAGCCCAAGGCCTCGGCGGCGGCCGACCGGTCGCGGTGCGACTTGTAATGCGGGAAGCGCCACTTGCCGAGCGAGGTGCGGGCATAATAGCTGGTCGCCTCCTGCGCACGGCGGCGGAAGCGTGACGGCACCGTCGGACGCTTGGCGAGCGGGGGCAGCGTGCGTGCCGCGTCGAGATACCATTTGGGATCGCGCGGGAGCGTCGAGTGGCCATTGACGCCGTCGAGTTCGAGCGTCGCCCAGTCGGGGCGGATATAGCCTTCCTCGAACACATGGACGCGCACGCCGCGCATCCGCGCCATGCCGCGCGCGGCATTGTGGAGGGGACGACAGTCGCCGAACAGGATCACATCGGTGATCGCGTGCTGGACCAGATAATCATCGACGAAGCTGGGCCAGCGCTCTCCCGTGCCGCGATAGTCGACCGCAGGACCGTTCCACGATGAGGCGTCACCGGCGTTCAGGTTGATTCGATGGACCGCATGGCCAAGATCGCGCAGCGCGCTGCCAAGGCGGTCGAAAAAGGGGCCGGGCGGGCCCTGAAGGAAGAGGAACCTCTGCTTGGCAATCTCGTGCAGCTTCACGCTTTGCCTCCCGCGCCTGCGAACCCACGCCGCAATCGCCCCTGCAACCGCCGGAAGCGGGTCAGCAGCGTTTCCTGCGGCACGGGGTGCGCCGCCAGTCGCTCCACCAGTATTTCTGGGGGGCAAGGCAATTTTGTGACCGGATCGAGATAGCGCGGATATAGGATCAAGGTTGCCGCCACGAGTTGCGCCTTCGTTACGTTTCGGCCCCGCCTTCGGTCAATGGGCGGTGCCAGGTCCCGCGTCAATCCCCAACCTGCGTAGAAGGGCTGTCCGTGGGTGACTACTTCGCAGCCGCGAATCAGAGCCTCGAACCCCGCGAGCGAGGTTAGCACATGGACCGCATCGACGCTGTCGAGCAGCGATGCCATTGGCACATCCCGCACCACAGAATCAACAAATTCAAGCGCTTGAGTGTCTGCAATACGCCCGCGCCGGTGCCCGGCGTCGACATCGGGATGCGGCTTGAAGATCAGATAGGCGTCGGGTTCGGCCGCGCGGGAACGCCGGATCAGGTCGAGATTACCCTCCACGCCCGCGCCGCCAAGCTGCACCGAAAGATCGTCCTCGACCTGACCGGTGACGAGCACGAGCCGCCGGCCCTTGGCGGGGCGCTCATAGGCGCGGCCGCCGCTGGCATATTTGCTGATTCCGCCTTCGATCAGGTCGCGCATCAGCCGCTCGGCGCGCGCGATCAGCACCGGGTTGTCATTCGCTTCGGCGATCAGCGCCTCAAGCTCTGATGGCCGGCGCGGGTCGAGGTGGATCCCCTGGCGATCAAGGATGATCGAATGCGGCGGGTGGCAGTCGCTGCCCAGTCCAGCCGACCGGAGAAAGCCGTCCTCGACCGGATGGACCGGGATGCCGTGCGCCGTCGCCTCGGCGTCGAGCCCGCGCGGCGCCTTGGACGGCCACACCGCGATCGCGCCGCCGGCGCCGCGCGCCGCGCGGACCGCGTCGGCGGTGCCGCGCGCGAAATGGAGCGATTCGCCCGGCCATAGCATCGCTTCGACCTCGCGGCGCTTCCACCGCGCGATGCCCGCGGCGGCGGCCAGGCCACGGTTGCGGTCGATCACCTGGCGCCAGAAGGCGAGCTGGTCGATCGCGGCCTCGATCGACACGGGGCGGCCCGAATAGGGATCGCGATACTCGACCGCGTCGATCAGCCAGGTCGTGATCGCGCGTTCGAGCGGGTCGGGATGGCCGTCGCGGGCGATGTCCGCGAAGCGGCCGGGACTGGTCCAGTCGATCGCGGCGCCCGAGATCCACCCCAACAGGCCCAGTTCGTCGTCGCCCGATGCCGCCACCGGCGCATCACGCGAAAGGCGCTGCCAGGGATTGGTGCGCGCGGGGCTCCAGAACGCTCCGCCGATTCGCTCGCTTGCGACCTGCCCCGCGATCCGGCGCGCGCGCTCGATCTCCTGCGCGGAGAGCGTTGCGCGCGGAGCGGCGCTGGGGATCGTCGTGCTGATAGCGGCGACGGCAGCTGCCGTTCCGGGGAATGGCGGTGACCGGAGGACAGGCGTGGACAGCATCATCGATCGACCGGAACGCACAACCTTACCATCGCCGAAAGATACGCCCCCGTCACTGTGGATCAAGCGGATAAGGCGTTTCCGCCACGGTTCGTCCCTGATTAGGCAGGGCTCATCGCGCCGGGATGCCGGCCCCGTTCAGGATCGGGCGCCGACGCTCGTTTCGGACGCGGACGAGATGTTCAGAAGGGCACGTCGTCGTCGAGGTCGCCGGCGTCGAACGGGTCGGATTTGCGCCCGGCGGGGGCACTTGATCCGCCCGCCGAACCGCCGCGCCCGCCGCCGCCAAAGCCTGCGCCGCTACCATAGCCGTCGTCATCGCCCCAGCCGCCACCGCCGCCGCCGCCGGCCGCACCCATGCCGCCGCCGCCGCCGCCCGAGCGGTCACCGCCGCCAGGTCCGTCGAGCATCACCATCACCGCGTTGAAACCCTGGAGCACGACCTCGGTCGAATATTTCTCGACCCCGGCATTGTCGGTCCATTTGCGGGTCTGGAGCTGGCCCTCAAGATAGACCTTGCTACCCTTGCGCAGATATTTCTCGGCGACGTTGGCGAGATTTTCGTTGAAGATCGCGACCGAATGCCATTCGGTCTTGTCGCGGCGTTCGCCGGTATTGCGATCCTTCCACTGTTCGGAGGTGGCGATCCGCAGATTCACCACCTTGCCGCCATTCTGGAAGCTGCGCGATTCGGGGTCCCGGCCCAGATTGCCGACCAGAATGACCTTGTTCACGCTGCCTGCCACGGCTTTCTCCTACAAACCTAGAGCTGTTGCGCTCCAATATGTAACGCCTGCGGCGAGGTAGGCGAGAGCAAATAGATAAGCCAGCATGAATCCGGTCCACTTCCAGCCATTGGTTTCGCGCCGGACCACCGCGATCGTCGAGATGCACTGCGGCGCGAAGACGAACCATGCGAGGAAGGCTAGCGCGGTGGGCAGCGACCAGCGGCCCTGGAGCCGCTCGATCAGCGACTGTTCCTGGACAGCGTCATTCTCGGCGTCGATCGCATAGACCGTCGCCAGCGCCGATACCGCGACCTCGCGGGCGGCCATCGCCGGGATCAGGGCGAGCGCCATGTCGCGGTTGAAGCCGATCGGCCGGAAGACGGGTTCGATCGCGTTCGCGATGCGCCCCGCGATCGAATAGTCGATCGACGGCAGATCATAATTGGCCGGCGGCTTGGGGTAGGAGACCAGCAGCCACAATATCACCGTCGTGAAGGCGATGATCGTACCCGCCCTGCGCAGGAAGATCAGCGCGCGCTGCCACAAGCCCAATAGGATGTCGCGCAGGATCGGCATCTGATATTTTGGCATTTCCATCATGAAGCCGGGGGGCGGCCCCTGGGTGACGGTGCGGCGAAGGACATAGGCGACGACCATCGCGCCGGCCACGCCCGCGAGATAGAGGCAGAACAGCACGAAGCCCTGAAGCCCGATGCCCGGCCCGACGTCGCGCGCCGGGATGAAGGCGCCGATCACGACCGCATAGACCGGCAGCCGCGCCGAACAGGTCATCAGCGGCGCGATCAGGATCGTGGTCAGCCGGTCCTTGGGATCGTCGATCGTCCGCGTCGCCATGATGCCGGGGATCGCGCAGGCGAATGAGGAGAGCAGCGGGATGAAGGCCCGTCCGGACAGGCCGACCCGCGCCATCAGATGATCCATGATGAAGGCCGCCCGGACCATATAGCCCGACGCCTCGAGCAGCAGGATGAACAGGAACAGGATCAGGATCTGCGGCAGGAAGACGACGACCGCGCCCACGCCGGCGAGCAGCCCCTCGGTGATCAGCGAGCGGACGAAGCCGTCGGGCAGCGTTGCGGCCACCATCGCCTGAAGCTGCTGGATACCGCCGTCGATCAGGTCGGCCGGCACCGCCGACCAGGCGAACACCGCCTGGAACATGACGAACAGGATCGTTGCGAGCAGGATCGGCCCGATGATCGGGTGCAGCGCCACCGCATCGGCGCGGTGGGTCCAGCGGCGCTTGAAATTTTCCTCGGTCGTCGCCGCCACCGCTATCGCGCGCGCGCGGCGCTGCAGCTCGACCATGTCTTGATGGAGCGCGGGGTCATTTCCGCTGACCCGGACCGCACCGCCGGTGGCGAGCATGCCGATCGCTGTCTTCAATTCCTCGATGCCCTTCTTGCGCACCGCGACCGTCGGGATCACCGGCACGCCCAGTTCGGCGGAAAGCTTGTCGGCGTCGATCGTCAGCCCGTCGCGTGCCGCCATGTCGATCATGTTGAGCGCGACCACCGTCGGGAGGCCGAGCGCGATCAGCTGGAGCGCGAAGCGGAGATGGTTGTCGAGGTTGGTCGCGTCGATCACGACGAGGAGTGCGGAGGGCAGGCGCTCGCCCTCCTGCGCGCCGAGCAGAACGTCATGGGTGACCGCCTCGTCGGGGCTCGACGGGGTGAGGCTGTAGGTGCCGGGCAGGTCGAGCAGCTCGACCGGGCGGCCGTCGGCCAGCGACATCCGCCCCGATTTGCGCTCGACGGTGACGCCCGGATAATTGCCGACCTTCTGGCGGGCGCCGGTCAGGGCGTTGAACAGCGCGCTTTTGCCGGCATTGGGATTGCCGGCGAGCGCGACCAGGGGCGTCGGGGTCATTGCTTCTTGCGATTCATCGGGCTTTGGAGGGGCCCACGATGATGGCGGCGGCCTGCGCGGTCCGCAGCGCGACGATCATGCGCCCGATCCTGCAGGCGATCGGATCGATTCCGAACGGACCCTTGTGGAGCTTCTCGACTTCGACCCCCTCATCGACCCCCAGTTCGCGCAGGCGGCGGGCGTCGCGTTCGCTGAGCAGGCTCCAGTCGACACCCACGATCGCGCCGCCGCTGCGCAGCGGCAGCTTGTCGAGGGTCATATGGTCGGCGGCGATGGTCATGCTGCGAGTGATTATCAATAAGCCGGCGCCAACGCCAGCGTTAAGGTCAGCCTTGCAGGCGGTAGCGCAACCGGCCGAGGAAACGTGCCGGGCTGAACAGCCGATCGGGATCGGGCTTGATCTGCGCTTTGAGCTTTTCGAACTTCATCACATCGTCGATGCGGCGATCGAGGAATGCGCGCGTGTCGGCAAAGGCTTCGCTGTCGTCGTCCATCCACGCCATCAGCGTCGCCGCATAGACCGCCGTCAGGGTCGCACGCTTGGTATACCAGGCGACATCGACGCTGCTGTCGCCCACCGCGCGCCACATCGCATCGGCCGCGCGCCACGCCAGCCTGGCGGCGCGTGCGGCATGGACCGGTCGGCCGAGCGTGGCGAGCGCGCGGCGCAGCGCGTCGGGATGGCGGGTCGCTTCGTCCAGCCGCGCGTTGAGCGCGGCGCGGATGCGATCACGGATCTTCATCCCGGTTACACCACGCGCGTCGAGGGTCGCCGCCATGTTGCGGTCGATCGCCGCGAACCAGCCATCGATCATGTCGACCGCGCCGCCGGGGAAGCAGAGCGCCGCCCGGTCGGCGGGAATGCCCAGCTCGGCGGCGGCGGCGGCCAGCGCGGTATCGTTCCAGCCGTCGAACACCGCATGGCCGGGCAGCCGCTCGGCCAGCGCGTCGCGCAGTTCGTCCAGGGTCATGTCGGCGGCATCGGTCATGACGGAGACTCTACGCTGGCCGGCGCGGGCTGGCTAGGGTCGGAACCCGGTCACCGCGACGGCCGTGACCGGGTTCGGACCTGGGCCTTGCTCGCACGGACCAGCACCAGCGCGGCGCAGATCGCGACGCCGCCGACGATGTCGAGCAGGCCGAGTCGCTCGCCATACCGCAGGCTCCCGATCAGCGCGGCAATGAAAGGCTGGATCAGCAGGCCGAGGCCGATCACCATCGGCGGCAGATGGCCCATGGCATAGACCATCAGCCCCTGGCCGATCACCTGGCTGCCGATCGCCAGCAGCAGCAGCGGGGTCCAGTCGGCGGGCCAGAAGGGGCCGCCCTCGACGAGCGCGAACAGCAGCAGCGGCCCCATCCCCGCGACGGTGGAGATCAGCAGCACCGGCACCGGCTGCAGCATCCCGCGCGCCCGGCCCATCGCGAGCAGGTAGCCGGTGTAGAGCACCCCCGCGAGGATGCAGAGCAGGTCGCCGGTCAGGTAACGCGTATCGACCTGATAGGAGCGGCCGAGCAGCAGCATCGTGCCGACCGCCGCCAGGATCAGCGCGGCGCTCTGGAATCGGTCGGGCAGGGTGCGCGTGCTGATCAGCACATAGGCCGCGAGCAGGAAGCTGGCGATATTGCCGAACAGCGTGGCGTTGGCGAGCTTGGTGTGATGGATGCCGATATGCCAGCTGCCGAGGTCGGCGGCGAAGCATAGTCCGCCGATCGCGATCACCGCCATCATCCCCCGCGACAGCGGCGGGATCGGCTGGCGAACCGCGCGCATCAGCAGGAAGAGCAGGGGGGCCGCCAGCGCGAGCCGCCAGAAGGCCGAGGATAGCGACGAAACATCGGCCAGCCGCACCAGCCAGGGCCCAAAGGCAAGCGCGATATTGGCGACGACCATCGCCGCATAGGCGCGGGCGACGGGGCCGCTGCCGTGATGCGAGGGAGCGTTCATCCACCGCTGATGGAGTTGGGCCGGTGATGACGCAAGGGACGAGCGCGAGATTCCCGCTCGGTCGGTGCATTCGTCGCGCGCTCAGGCTCCGAATTGTTCGCGCAGTTCCATCATCCGGATCGCGGCCTTCGCCGCCTCGCCGCCCTTGTCCTTTTCGCTGCGCCGGGCACGGGTCAGCGCCTGTGCCTCATTCTCGACGGTCAGGATACCGTTGCCGATCGCAAGACCGTCCATCGACAGCGCCATCAGCCCGCGCGCGCTTTCGTTCGATACCACCTCGAAATGATAGGTCTCGCCGCGGATCACGACGCCCAGCGCCACAAAGCCGTCATAGCGCCCGCTCTCGGCCGCCATCGCGATTGCGCCGGGCACTTCAAGCGCGCCGGGGACGGTGACCGTCTCATGCTTGTGCCCCGCCTCTTCGATCGCGGTGCGGACGCCGTCGAGCAGCAGATCGTTGAGGTGATCGTAGAAGCGCGCTTCGACGATGAGCAGCTTGGCCATGTTCTTGCTTTCTATTCGACGAGTCCCGACGGGATCGGACGCTCCCCTACGATCGACAGGCCATAGCCGTCCAGCGCGATAAGCGTGTGATGCGAATTGGTGATCAGCACCATGTCATGGACGCCCAGTTCGGTAAGGATCTGCGCGCCGACGCCATAGTCGCGCAGCTCGTCCATCGCCGACGCGTCGCGATCCTCGCGCGCTTTCACCGCCCGGCTGGCGAAATTGATGCTCGGCCGGTTGAGGATCACCAGCACGCCCGATCCCTCCTCGTCGATCATCTTCATCGCCTTGGGGATCAGGTCGGCGCGCGGACCCGGTTCGCCATAGAGATCGGCGAAGGGCGACAGCATATGCATCCGCACCAGCGTCGGCGCCTCGGGGTCGATATGGCCCTTGACCAGCGCGGTCTGCTCGGTGCCGGTCGCCTTGTTGTAGAAGACCGTCATCGTCCAGTCGCCACCCCAGCGGCTCTCGAAACGGCTTTCGGCGCGTTTTTCGACGAGATGGTCATGCTTGCGGCGATAGGCGATCAGATCGCGGATCGTGCCGATCTTCAGCTTGTGGGTGCGCGCGAACTCGACCAGCGAATCCATCCGCGCCATCGTCCCGTCATCGTTCATGATTTCGCAGATCACGCCCGACGGGTTGAGCCCGGCGAGCCGCGCGACATCGACCGCGGCCTCGGTGTGGCCGGCGCGGACCAGCACGCCGCCCGGCTTGGCGACGAGCGGAAAGACATGGCCGGGCGTGACGATATGTTCGGGACCCTTCGACGAGTCGATCGCGACGGCGACGGTGCGCGCCCGGTCCGCTGCCGAAATGCCGGTGGTGACACCTTCCCGGGCTTCGATCGACACGGTGAAGGCGGTTTCATGCCGGGTGCCGTTGTTACGGCTCATCAGCGGCAGGCCGAGCTGGTCGACCCGCTCGCCGGTCAGCGACAGGCAGATCAGCCCGCGGCCATATCGGGCCATGAAGTTGATCGCATCGGGGGTCGCCATCTGCGCGGGAATGATCAGGTCGCCCTCATTCTCCCGGTCCTCGTCATCGACCAGAATGAACATCCGGCCATTGCGCGCCTCGTCGATGATCTCCTCGATCGGCGACAGCCCCGAATAGGAAATATAGCGTTCGAGCTTCTTGAGCGTTTCGGCGGTGGGGTTCCAGTCGGGGTCGTCGAGCGACCGCAGCGAATTGGGATGGAGGCCGGCGGCGCGGGCGAGGCCCGAGCGCGAGACCCCGCGCTCGGAGACGGCGTTGCGGATGCGATCGATCAGGGAAGTGCTCATGCCGGAGAGCTATCACAATGCGATATGCTGCTCAATCGATAAATCACATTACAATGTGATTTATCCTCTGGTCAACGCGCGAAGCTGCTCCATGCGGCCGAGATAGCGCGCAAGAATGTCGATCTCCAGATTGACGCTGTCGCCGATCCCGACCCCGCCCAGCGTGGTCACCGCTCCCGTGTGCGGGATGATGTTGAGCGCGAACAATGTGCTGCCGTCGGGCTGGTCGGTGACGCCGTTGACCGTCAGCGAGATGCCGTCGACCGCGATCGAGCCCTTGGCGGCCAGATAGGGGGCGAGTTCGGCGGGCGCATGGATCTCGAAGCGCTGCGAATCGCCATCGGCGGACAGCGAGGCGATCGTCCCGACGCCGTCGACATGGCCGGTGACGATATGCCCGCCGAGTTCATCGCCGACCTTGAGCGAGCGTTCGAGGTTGAGCCTTGAGCCGACCGCCCAACGGCCCGGCGCGGTGCGCGAGACGCTTTCATGGCTGATGTCGACCGCGAACCAGTCGGGGCCCAGCTCGACCACGGTCATGCAGGCGCCCGAACAGGCGATCGAGGCGCCGATGTCGATCGTCGACGTGTCATAGCTACAGGCGATCCGCACATGCAGGTCGCCGCGCGTCTCGACCGCGCTGATCGTGCCGATGTCGCTGATGATTCCGGTAAACATATCAGCTGCGTTCGTAGATGCTGAGCCGGTCGCTGCCAAGCGTCCGCGTTTCGACGAGTCGCCAGCGGCCATGCGCGTCGGCCAGATCGTCGAGCCCGACATCGCCGATCGCCGACCGTCCGGCGCCGACGACGATCGGCGCGGTGTAGATCAGCAGCCGGTCGACCAGATCCTCCGCCAGGAAGGCCGCCGCCGCGCCCGCGCCGCCCTCGACCATCAGATGATCGACGTCCGTCAGCCCGGCAATGTCTCTCGGGAAGCGCAGCGCGGTCCAGCCCTCGGGGGCCGCGCCATGGCCCAGCACCGCGCGGCGCGGGCTGCGCCCCTCCAGCCCCGGCAGGCGGACGTCGAGCCGGGGATGATCGGCCTCCAGCGTACCGCGTCCGACCAGGATCATTTCGTGGCGGGCGCGTTCGACATGGCCATGCGCGCGCGCCGCCGGGCCGGTGATCCAGCGGCTCGACCCGTCGGGCAGCGCGATCCGGCCGTCGAGCGATACGGCCAGCTTGAGCGTGACATGGGGCCGCCCCTTCGCCTGGCGGGTTAGGAAACCCGCCATCGCGCTGCGCGCGGCCTCGGCCTCGACGCCGTCGACGACGCGGATGCCCGCCGCCTCCAGCCGGGCGATGCCCTTGCCGTCGGTGCGCGGATCGGGATCGCGCAGCCCGATCACCACCCGGGCAGGTCGCGCATCGACAATCAGGTCGGCGCAGGCAGGGCCGCGCGTCGAGACATGCGCACAGGGCTCCAGCGTCACATAAAGCGTGGCGCCACTGATGTCGCTGGCCGCCCTGATCGCATGCGCTTCGGCATGGGGGCGGCCGCCCGGCTGAGTCCAGCCGCGCCCCAGCAGTCGCCCGTCGCGGACGATCACGCAGCCGACATTGGGATTGGGCGCGGTGCGCCCGCGCCCGCGCCCGGCCAGCGCGATCGCCGACGCCATCCAGCGGCGGTCTTCAGATGTCGGCCGGTTCAACGATTGCCCTCAATAATCAATGCCGAGCTTGTCCGCGAGACGCCGATATTCGGCGCGCCGCGCTTCTCGCCGGGCGTCGAGGATCTTCTGGTCGGCGATGTTCTGCTTCATGATCTCGGCGTCGGTCCGGTTTCCGTTGAAGTTCTGGACATAGACGATCTGGATCGGACGCTTGTCGCGCTTCGAATCGACATAGAAGCCGGTGACGATGATCGCGGGCATCATGATCGACAGCAGCGCGAAAACGATCTTGTGCCGCTCCTGCTGACGGAAGAACGCCTTGATGTCGGCCACCAGGGCGCGGGGTCGGGCAGGGCGAGGGAAAATGGCCATGGCCCGCTAGATAAGGGGCGAAGGCCCGCCGCGCCAGTGCATGAACCCGGATATGAAGGGCCGGGGCACGGCGCCCGGCATTGGACGGCCCCGGCGCCCCGGGGCTGCTGCGAATATTGCTAATCCGGCTTGGCATTTTTCGCCAATCGTTGGCGACCAATCCCGCACGGCCTCTCGGTTCGCCAGGAAAATCGGCTGATTTCACTTGTTTCCCAATTGGCACGGCTCCTGCAATCAACCTGGCATCGGCGCGAAGATGGCCGGCACAAGGGAGCTAAGACAATGTTCGACACCCATGACGAGATGAGCGACGCCAGGCGCTTCCTGATCGCGGTCGGCAGTGCGCTGCTGTTCAGCCTCACCTGCCTTGCCACCGCGCTCGGCCCGGCCAACGCCAATTGTTTCTGCACCGCGCAGTCCGTGTCGTTCGACCGGCCGGCGATGCTCTGAACCCCATTTGTCGATAAAGGAAAATTGCCATGTCCGTCCGCACCAACAGCTTCCGGCTCAACAAGAGCGATGGAAAGGTCATGGGCGTCTGCGCCGGTCTTGCCGACTATACCGGCATCGACCTTATGCTGATCCGCGTGCTCACCGTCGTGCTGGCGCTGGCCGGAGTCGGATCGACCGTGATCCTCTATCTACTGGTCGGCCTGATCGCGCCGTCGAACCGCTACTAAATCTCCCTAGTTCCTCCCCGTGCCGGGGAGGATTTTAGGAGGCCCCCGCCTTCAGCCGCGCCACCGCCCGCTCCTTGCCGATCAGCGGCAGCAGCGCGTTCATGTCGGGCCCATGTTCGCGGCCGGTCAGCGCCAGGCGGAGCGGCAGGAACAGGCTCTTGCCCTTGCGTCCGGTCTCGCTGGCAAGCGCTCCGGTCAGCGCCTTCCAGATGCCGGCATTCCATTCGGCCTCGCCCGCCAGCGCGGCGGCCCGGGCCAGGAATGCCCGGTCCTCGTCGGCGATCGGCGCGGCGACATCGCCTTCGACCACCGCCCACCAGTCGTGCGCTTCGTCGATCCGGTTGAGGTTGGGCCGGATCGCGTCCCACGCTGCGGCGTCCATCCCCGCCGGCAGCCGATCGGCAACCGCATCGAAGCCGAGCAGATGGATGATGCGCGCGTTGAGCGCCTTCAGTTCCTCCAGGTCGAATCGCGCGGGCGCGCGGCCGAAGCGGGCGAAGTCGAAGCTGGCGATCAGCGGCGCCGGGTCGGCGACCGGCTCCACGGCCAAGCTGGTGCCGATCCGCGCCAGCAGCGCGATCAGCGCGACCGGTTCGATCCCCTCCTCGCGGAACGAATCGCAGCCGAGCGACCCGAGCCGCTTCGACAGCTTGCCCTCGCTGCCCACCAGCAGCGCCGCATGCGCGAAGGCGGGGGGAGCGGCGCCAAGCGCGGCGAACATCTGCAGCTGGAGGCCGGTATTGGTGACATGGTCCTCGCCGCGCACGACATGCGTGACCGCCATGTCGACATCGTCGATCGCGCTGGGCAGCATATAGAGCCAGCTGCCGTCGGCGCGGCGGATCACCGGATCGGACAGCAGCTTCGGATCAAGCTGCTGCGGCCCGCGGATCAGGTCGTCCCAGTGGATCGGCGTTTCATGGTCGAGCTTGAAGCGCCAGTGCGGATCGCGGCCCTCGGCCGCATAGGCGGCGCGGTCGGCGTCGCTGAGCGCGAGCGCGGCGCGGTCATAGATCGGCGGCAGGCCGCGACCGGCAAGAATCTTGCGCTTGAGGTCGAGCTCCTCGGCACTCTCATAACAGGGATAGACCCGTCCCAGCGCGCGCAGCGCTTCGAATCGCGCCTCATAGAGCGCGAAGCGATCGGACTGTTTCGCCTCGTCATCGGGCGCCAGCCCCAGCCACGCCAGATCGGCGCGGATCGACACGGCATGGTCGTCGGTCGATCGTTCGAGGTCGGTATCGTCGAGCCGCAGCAGGAAGCGCCCGCCATGCGCCCGCGCCCACATCCAGTTGTGCAGGGCCGTGCGGATATTGCCGACATGAAGCCGGCCGGTGGGCGAGGGCGCGAAGCGGGTGACGATCATGGCGCGCGTCATAGTTGGATCATATGGGTTGAGCCACCCTCTTCCCCAGCGTGCGCCTTGTGACTAAGAGGCGCCCCATCACGGCACATGCCGCCACGGGGACCAGTCCATGAAGCTTCTCACCGGCAATTCGAACCAGACGCTCGCGAAGGCGATCGCCGCCTATCTCGAACTGCCGCTGACCGACGCCAGCGTGCGTCGCTTCGCCGACGAGGAAGTCTTCGTGGAAATCCATGAAAATGTCCGCGGCGAGGACGTCTTCGTGATCCAGTCGACCGGCTATCCGGCGAACGACAATCTGATGGAGCTGCTGATCTGCATCGACGCGCTGAAGCGCTCGTCGGCGCGGCGAATCACCGCCGTCATCCCCTATTTCGGCTATGCCCGGCAGGATCGGAAGCCCGGCCCGCGCACCCCGATCTCGGCGAAGCTGGTCGCCAACCTGCTTGAGACAGCGGGCGCCAATCGCGTCCTGTCGGTCGATCTCCACGCCGGACAGATCCAGGGCTTCTTCGATATCCCGACCGACAATCTCTATGCGGCCCCGGTGATGTCCGCCGACATCCAAGCGCGCTTCGGTGGGCGCAACATCATGGTCGTCTCGCCCGACGTCGGCGGCGTGGTCCGCGCCCGCGCGCTCTCCAAGCGGCTCGACAATGCTCCCCTCGCGATCGTCGACAAGCGCCGCGAGCGCGCCGGCGAATCGGAGGTGATGAACATCATCGGCGACGTCTCGGGCCGCTTCTGCATCCTCGTCGACGACATCGTCGATTCGGCCGGCACCTTGTGCAACGCCGCCGCCGCGCTGCGCCAGGCGGGTGCCGAGGCGGTGGTCGCCTATGTCAGCCACGGCGTCCTCTCGGGCGGCGCGGTCGCGCGGGTCGAGGGTTCGGAGCTGCTCGAACTGGTGATCACCGACTCGATCGGCGCCCCCCCCGCCGTCGTCGACGCAAAGAAGATCCGCCACCTCACCATCGCCCCGCTGCTCGGCGAGGCGATCAAGCGCATCGCCGACGAAAGCTCGGTGTCCAGCCTGTTCGACTGAAACTATCGTCGCCCCGGCGGAGGCCGGGGCCGCCATCGTCGATGGTACAACGTCGCCCCCAGCATATGGCGGCCCCGGCTCCGCCGGGGCGACGGATTGTCGTCACTTGCGCTTTGCGTCGCCCTCGCGGATGACGCCCCCATGACCAACGAAGACATCATCCTCGCCAATCGGCTCGCCGAGGCGGCTGGCGAGGCGATCCGGCCGTTCTTCCGCGCGCGGTTCGAGCGCGAGACCAAGGCCGATGCTTCCCCGGTGACCGAGGCCGATCGCGCGGCCGAGGCGGCGATGCGCGCGATCATCAACGCCGAGCGCCCCGCCGACGGGATCATCGGCGAGGAATATGGCCGCGAGCGCGAGGATGCCGCGCGGGTCTGGGTGCTCGACCCGATCGACGGCACCCGCGCCTTCATCGCCGGGCGCCCGCTGTTCGGCACGCTGATCGCGCTCGTCGAAGATCAGCAGCCGGTGCTGGGCGTGATCGACCAGCCGATCGCGCGCGACCGCTGGGTGGGTGCACGCGGGCAGGTGACAATGTTCAACGGGGTGCCGGCGGAGACGCGGCGCTGTTCGGCGCTCGCCAACGCGCATATCGGCACCACCTCGCCGGCGGCTTTCCCGGCGCAGGATTTCGCGCGCTTTCAAAGGGCGAGCACGGCGGCCGGCGACACGCTATGGGGCGGAGATTGCCACAATTACGGGCTCGTCGCCTCGGGCCATCTCGACGGGGTGATCGAGTCCGGGCTCAAACTGTACGATTTCGCCGCGCTGATCCCGGTGGTCGAGGGCGCCGGCGGCCGGATGACCGACTGGCAGGGCCGCCCGCTCGACGCGAACAGCCCCGGCGAGGTGATCGCTGCGGGCGACGCGCGGCTGATCGATCAGATCGCGGCGCTGCTGAACTGAGGTAGGGCTTCATATGTGCAGGCTCAGGTGAAGCCGCTGACATCGCGTTGAAAAATCCTGGGACACTATCACCAAATTCGGGGACACTATACTCAATTGAGGACGTGGCGCAGGAGCCGAGATAGGTATAGTGTCCCCGAATTTCCTAGTGTCCCCGAATTTCCTGTCCATTATCTCCGCGCCACCAGCCCCGCCGCCACCCGGCGGATGCTTTTGGAGGAAGGGCTCGGCGGGAAAAAACAAGAAAACGAATGGACAACCCCATGCACCCGGGAATCGCACCCGGAACGCCGCTCGGCATCGCGCTCTGCTCGCAACGCCGCCGGGGCGGCGGCGTTGCGCCTATTTCTTGATGCCCAGCGTCTGGTCGAGGCTGTCCGGCTGCTTGCGGTCGCCCGCCTGCTGTCGGTTCTCGCGGACCTTGCCGACATCGTCGCGCGGCTTGCCCTTCTTGGTCCGCATCGCGCTCGCCTGTGCGCCCGCCAGGATCGGGCCGCACGCCGCCGCCTTGGCATCGCCGACATCGACAAAGGCGAGCACCGCCGCCAGCGGGCTGCCGACGATGCCGAGCGCCAGGCCCACGCCGCCGCGCGTCAGCAGCTGCGGGCTGATGATGTTGATTCCTGGCGCCGCGAAATAGCCCTTGATGCCGACCGGCGACTGGCCCGACAGCAGGCTGAACTTCTTGCTGTCGGCACGGAAGCTCAGGTCGAGCGACTCGTCCTTGAAGCTGAAGCCGCCCTTGGCGGTCATCACATTCTTGTCGGTGTCGATCAGGATCGGGTCGGCTGCGGCGACGCCGCCACGCACGGTGAATCCGATCAGTCCGCAATTGATCTCGACCGGCTTCTTCAGCTTGTCCTGCAGCAGCTTCTGCACGAACACGCCGATATCGAACTCCGACAGCTGGATATATTTTGTCCAGAAGGCGCCCTTGGGCAGGATGATCGCGATCCGCCCGTTCGACGTGGCGAGCGAATCGCGCAGCGTGTCGCCGGTACCCTGCAGCTTGACCCGCGCCTTGACGGTGCCGGTGGTCCCCGCCTGATCGACGCCGAACTGGGTGAGCAGCTTGCCCATCGGGGTTGGCGACAGACGGATGTCATAGTCGGTGACGACCGAGGGCACGCGGGCGTCGATCACGATGTCCGACGCCAGACGCCCCCCCGCTACATCGAACGTCAAAGGCGACAGCTTCATCAGGCTGTGGTCGAGGTCGAAGGTCAGATTGACGTTGGAGATCGGGAATTTCGGATTCCGGAAATCCTTCACCTTGTAGAGGATGTGCGCGTCATAGGTGCGGATCGATTCGATGCGCAGCGGCGCGTCGGGAAGGATGCGCGGGGTGCCGCCGGTCTGCGCGACCGCCGCCTGGACGCCCTGCTTGGCGAGCGCTTCCGGCGCATAGCCGATGAACGGCCCGACATCGATGATGTCGACCATGTTCGAATCGAGCACCGCATCGAGGAACAGGCGATCGCGCGGGAAGCTGATCGTCATTCGTCCGTGCAGGTCGCTCGCGCCATAGCGGCCGTTGATCCGCGTGAAGCGCCATTCGCCGCCGACTTTGGTCAGCTTGGACGTGAACGAGTAGTTGCGCGTGTCGGGTGCCGCGACGCCGAGAAAGTCGAACAGCTGGCGGATATTCGGGCCATGCACCTTCACATTGAGGTCCGAACCCTCGATCTGGGTCGCGGCTGGCAGGATGCCGTTCACGTCGAGATAGGTCGCCCCCGATTTCGCGTGCATGTCGAAGGTGGTGCGGCCGAAGGTGACGGTCGAGTTTGGCGACAGGATCGCGCCATACATGGTGAAGGGCTTGTCGCGCAGCGTGCCGGTGCCGGTGAAGGGCACCTTGCCGTCGATCCGGGTTTCGCCCGCGGCGATGTCGCCGATCTTGATGTCCGCGCGCAGGAAAAGCTGAGGGTCGATGTAGCGCACTTCGCTGTTGGTCACGTCGGCCCGGTTGATCGTCGGCCACAGGAAGGGCTCGCCTTTCTGGTTGGGGTCGCCGAAGGTCCACGTATTACGCTTCTGCTTGTCCCATTCGGCATCGACCTTGCCGCCGTCGAGCACCAGCCATTCGGCGCGGCGTTCGCCGAAGATCGCCGGGATCGTCTTGATCCGCGCGGCGATGTGGCGGGCCTCGAAGAAATTGGGCTTCGACGCCCATTGCGGATTCGAGATCGTGAGGCCATCGGCAACGAAGTGCGCGTCGATGATGTCGAAATAGAGTTGGAAGTCGCCCGCCACGCGCACCTGCCGTTCGGTCATCCGGCTGGCGATCGATTCGAAGCCGGGCTTCAGGAACCGGCCCTTGGTGACGAACAGGATGAACCAGGCGAGCACGACCAGCCCGATGATCGTCGCGATCAGCGCGAAGCCGGCGGCAAGCGTCCAGTTCGCCGGATCATGCCGACGCCGTGGCGGCGCGGAAACCGGCTGGGAATCGGCGCCTGGCGACTCGATCAGGGGATGGGGTTCGATTGGCATGACCGGGTGAAACCCCCGGTGGGTCTGCGCGGTTCCGTTTCGGCAGTGAGAGCCGCCGCGAGCGGTGCGCGACATGGGTTGCAATCGCGGCACGGCCCCCTTATAGGCCCGCGCTTCCGCGATTTGATGGACCGCCCGGCTGTATGGGCTGCCGTGGCTGTCTGCAAACGTCGCATATCAGGAGACGAAAATGCCCAAACTCAAGACCAAGAGCGGCGTCAAAAAGCGCTTCAAGCTCACGGCGACCGGTAAGATCAAGCATGGTTTCGCTGGCAAGCGTCACCGGCTGATCAGCCATAACGCCAAATATATCCGCCAGAATCGCGGCACCTCAGTTCTCGCCGTGGCCGATACGGCCCGCGTGAAGCTGTGGGCGCCGTACGGCCTGAACTAAGGGAGGGCCGCTAAATGGCACGCGTCAAGCGCGGTACGACCACCCACGCCAAGCACAAGAGAGTTCTTGAGCAGGCGAAGGGCTATTATGGCCGCCGCAAGAATACCATCCGTATCGCCAAGCAGGCCGTCGAGAAGGCCGGGCAATACGCCTATCGCGACCGCAAGGTTAAGAAGCGCTCGTTCCGCGCGCTCTGGATCCAGCGCATCAACGCCGCGGTTCGCGCCGAAGGCCTGACCTATGGCGTGTTCATGCACGGGCTGAAGCTCGCCGGCGTCGAGCTGGACCGGAAGGTCCTGGCCGACATGGCGATGCATGAGGGCGAGACCTTTTCGGTCATCATCGCCCAGGCCAAGGCCGCCCTGCCCGAAGACGCGCGCGTAGCCGCGTAAGTCTTTCGGAAACGAGATCAGGGAGGGCGCGGTGGCACAAGTCACCGCGCCCTTTTTGATTTGGATGCGGCATATTCTAACCTTCGTCATTCCCGCGAAGGCGGGAATCCATACACTCCGAACCGCAAGAGGTTCGAGCCTTTGAGAATATGGATTCCCGCCTGCGCGGGAATGACGGGTGAGGAGGGGAGCGATGGACAAGCAACCAGCGGTCTACATTCTCTCCAGTGGCAAACACGGAACGCTGTATATCGGAGTGACCTCGGACTTGACGGGCCGGCTACACCAGCACCGGGAAAGCTTGATCAAAGGCTTCACCAGCCGCTACGGGGTCACGCGCCTCGTCCACTTCGAGCTGTTCGACGACATGATCTCCGCGATCACGCGCGAAAAGCAGCTCAAGAATTGGCGGCGGGACTGGAAGGCCAACCTGATCGAGGCGTCCAATCCTGGTTGGGATGATCTTGCGGAAGGGCTTGGCTTCGGTCCGGCTCGCCCGAAGCGTTGAAGAATATGGGTTCCCGCCTTCGCGGGAATGACGAGGTGGGTTAGTGGCAAACGAACAGGAAGCGCTTTCCGAAATCGCCGGCGCGGCGACGCTGGCCGATCTGGAGGCGATTCGCGTCGCGACGCTCGGCAAGTCGGGGACGATCACCGGGTTGCTCAAGACGCTGGGCGGGATGACCCCCGAGCAGCGTCAGGCCGAAGGGCCGAAGATTCATGCGCTGCGCGAGGCCGTCACCGCCGCGATCGCCGAGCGCAAGGCGGCGCTGGAGGCGGCCGCGCTCGACGCGCGGCTCGCGACCGAGACGCTCGACATGAGCCTGCCGGTCGCGACGAGCGCGCAGGGCTCGGTCCACCCGGTCGCGCAGGTGATGGACGAGCTGGCGGAGATCTTCGCCGATCTTGGTTTCGCGGTCGCGACCGGCCCCGAGATCGAGGACGACTGGCATAATTTCACCGCGCTCAATATCCCGGAGACGCATCCGGCGCGCGCGATGCACGACACCTTCTATTTCCCCGACGGCGAAGGGGGCAAAAAGATGCTGCTGCGCACCCACACCTCGCCGGTCCAGATCCGGACGATGCTGGAGAACAAGCCGCCGATCCGCATCATCGCGCCGGGCCGCACCTATCGGTCGGATTCGGACGCCACCCACACCCCGATGTTCCATCAGGTCGAGGGGCTGGTGATCGATCGCGGCATCCATATGGGCCATCTCAAATGGACGCTCGAGACCTTCGTGAAGGCCTTTTTCGAACGCGACGACATCGTGCTGCGCCTGCGCCCCAGCTTCTTCCCCTTCACCGAGCCTTCGGCCGAGGTCGATGTCGGCTTCACCTGGGAAAAGGGCCGCCGCGTGATCGGCGGCGATCCGGCGGCGGGCAATGGCGGCTGGATGGAGATCCTGGGATCGGGGATGGTCCATCCCCGCGTGATCGCCAATTGCGGGCTCGACCCCGAAGAGTGGCAGGGCTTTGCGTTCGGTTGCGGCATCGATCGGCTCGCGATGCTCAAATATGGGATGGATGACTTGCGTGCCTTCTTCGACGGCGACCTGCGCTGGCTCAAACATTACGGCTTCGCCGCGCTCGACGTGCCCACGCTGTCGGGAGGAGTCGGCGCATGAAGTTCACGCTCAGCTGGCTCAGGGAGCATCTCGACACCGACGCGAGCCTGACCGACCTTGTCGAGGGGCTGACCAGGGTCGGCCTTGAAGTCGAGGGCGTCGAGGATCCCGCCGAAAAGCTCGGCGTCTTCCGCATTGCCCGCGTCCTGTCCGCTGCGCCGCATCCGCAGGCCGACAAGCTTCAGGTGCTGTCGGTCGACGCGGGCGATGGCGAGCCGCTCCAGATCGTCTGCGGTGCTCCCAATGCGCGCGCCGGGCTGATTGGCGTGCTCGGTCGGCCGGGTGACCATGTTCCAGGTCTCGACGTCACGCTGAAGATCGCGGCGATCCGCGGGGTCGAATCGCGCGGCATGATGTGCTCGATGCGCGAGCTCGAATTGGGCGAATCGCATGACGGCATCATCGAATTGCCTGCCGACGCGCCGGTCGGCGCGGTCTATGTCGACTGGGCGGGGATCGCCGATCCGGTGATCGATGTCGCGATCACCCCGAATCGGCAGGATTGCATGGGCGTGCGCGGGATCGCGCGCGATCTGGCGGCGGCGGGTCTGGGAAGCCTGAAGCCGCTGAACGTGCCAACCATCACCGGGCAGGGCGAATGCCCGATCGAGATCCGCACCGATGACCCCGAGGGTTGCCCCGCCTTTTTCGGCCGGGTGGTGAGGGGTGTCGTCAACGGTGACAGCCCTGAATGGCTCGCAAAGCGGCTCAGGGCAGTCGGTCAGCGGCCGATCTCTGCGCTGGTCGACATCACCAACTATGTGATGCTCGACCATGGCCGCCCGCTGCACGTTTACGATCTCGCGAAGCTTACGGGACCGCTGGTCGCACGCAAGGCGAAGCCGGGCGAGCAGGTGCTCGCGCTCAACGAGAAGACCTACACCCTCGACGAGACGATGACGGTGATCGCCGACGCCTCGGGCGCCGACGGGATCGGCGGGATCATGGGCGGCGAGAAGACCGGCGTGACCGGCCCCACCACCGACGTGCTGATCGAATGCGCCTGGTTCTCACCCGAGAATATCGCGCGCACCGGCCAGAAGCTGGGCATCACCTCCGATGCGCGTAGCCGCTTCGAGCGCGGCGCCGATCCGCAGTTTCTGGGGGCTGGGCTCGCGCTAGCAACGAAGCTGGTCGTCGAGATCTGCGGCGGCACGCCGACCCAGAGCGTCGAGGCGGGCACCCCGCCTTCGGGCAGCAAGGCGCTGCGCTATGATCCGGCGCTGACCCAGAAGCTCGCCGGGCTGACCGTCGAGCCCGAGAGGCAGCGTGCGATCCTCACCTCGCTCGGCTTCGGTATCGACGCGGTGTGGAACGTCTCGGTGCCCAGCTGGCGCCGCGACATCGACGGCTCTGCCGATCTGGTCGAAGAGGTCGTCCGCATCATCGGCATCGACAATATCCCCTCGACGCCGCTGCCGCGCGCCGAGGGCGTTGCGCGCCCGACCGCGACCCAGGCGCAGATGATCGAGCGCCGCGCCCGCCGTACCGCTGCCGCGCGCGGTCTCAACGAGGCGGTGACGTGGAGCTTCATCAGCGAGGCCGAAGCTGCCCCGTTCGGGGGAGGCGGCTGGACGCTCGCCAACCCCATCAGCGAAGATCTGAAGGTGATGCGGCCGTCATTGCTTCCGGGGCTGATCGCGTCGGCGCGCCGCAACGCCGATCGCGGTGCGGGCAGCATCCGCCTGTTCGAGGTCGGCCGGCGCTATCTTGCCGATCGGGAGAGCCTGACGCTCGGACTGCTGCTCGCCGGGGATCGCTCTCCGCGCGACTGGCGCAGCGGCAAGGCACAGCCGTTCGACGCCTATGATGCCAAGGCCGAAGCCGCCGCGCTGCTCGGCGCGGTCGGCGCGCCGGTCGACCGGCTCCAGCTGTTCGAAACCGTGTCGGCGGGGGTCTATCATCCCGGCCGTTCGGGTTCGCTGCGGCTTGG
Source organism: uncultured Sphingomonas sp. (assembly GCA_947085315.1). Classification (GTDB taxonomy): domain Bacteria; phylum Pseudomonadota; class Alphaproteobacteria; order Sphingomonadales; family Sphingomonadaceae; genus Rhizorhabdus. Next base: position 178,172 of record CAMTVW010000015.1, read on the forward strand.
TCCCAAAACCGTGCTGGCCGAGTTCGGCGAACTGCACCCGGCAATCGCCCGTGCGTTCGACATCGATGGCATAGTCGTCGCTGCCGAGATCTTCCTCGATGCGGTTCCTGCCAGGCGTGCCGCCGCAGGCCACATGCGCGACGCCTATGCGCCGCCCGCGCTCCAGCCGGTGCGCCGCGACTTCGCCTTCCTGCTCGCCGTGGACAAGGCGGGCGACGAGCTGCTCCGTGCGGTGCGCGGCGCCGACAAGACGACGATCCTCGATGCGCGGCTGTTCGACGTTTTCCAGGGCCAGGGCGTCGGCGAGGGTGAGAAGTCGATCGCGATCGAGGTGGTATTGCAGCCCGCCGAAAAGAGCTTCACCGACGCCGACCTGCAGGCGATCTCCGAGAAGATCGTCGCGGCGGCCGCGAAGGTCGGGGCCAGATTGCGGGGCTAGAGTCGATTTCATTTAGGTGGAAGCGTATCCGGAGTTTCGGATGTAGCTGGCGCATTCGTTTGGCGGGAAGCGGTCGAGCAGGGAGCCGATGCGTCGCCAAGTGTCTTCGGTGGTCCGTTCGGCTGCCCTTCTGAGCA